>JAGATQ010000024.1 GCA_017621205.1 Lachnospira sp. | reverse complement strand
TTCCGCACAAACACAACCTAATGCAGCCACCAGTGTAACCTCCACTAAGCTTGTCATCCGTGACAACGAAAAAGCCTACCGGGAAAACATCGGTGTCAACATCGGCTCTACCTTAAAGACCTGTTATATCGTCTTCACCCCGGAAAGCACCACGAACCAGAATGTCACCCTCGCCACATCCAACCCGGAAATCGCCATCGTCACTGCCCGCAAAGCAGACACCACCACCTATGCCGACATCACTGGAATAACAGAAGGCGTCACCACGTTAACCGCCACCGCCGCAGACGGAGGGAGCACCTACAGCTGTCTCGTAACTGTACGCACCCCCATAGAAGAAGCAGAAGGGGAGTTAACAGAGAGCATGAACCTAAAGCAGAGTGCCCTAGACACCGCCACAAGCTTTGAAACCACATGCAAAGCAGGACAGAGGGGAAGAATCAAAGGCAGTGTAGGCAATTACTATTACTTCGACTGTCCCGCAGGGGTACTCGAAAAAAACTACCATGTAGCCTATGTACCCAAAAACAAAGTAACCATCTACGCCAACCGCATCACATTAAACAAAGAAAGCATCACCCTTAACAAAGGAAAAAAAGAACGCCTGACCGCCACCATCCACCCCGGTGTCACCACAAATCAGACCGTAACCTACCAGAGCAGTGATACCAGTATTGCAACGGTAACAGCAAGGGGAGTGGTAAAAGCCAAAGGCAAAGGACAGGCCACCATCACCGCCAGCGTAAATAGCCGGTACATGGGACAGGATATCACCCGCACCGCCACCTGTCAGGTAACCGTCACCCAGCCCGTTAAAAAGCTCCTCCTAAAGCCAGCCAGGCTCACACTGGAAAAAGGCAGAAGCAGGCAGTTAAAGGCACAAATCCGCCCCACCAACGCCAACGACAAAACCATAGAATGGAGCACAAGCAACACAGATGTCGCAGAAGTAGATAGTAACGGCAAAATCACCGCCAAAGAAGAAGGCAAAGCCACCATCACCGCCCTCAATCCGGCCAGTGGCAAAAAGAAATCCTGTAACGTAACGGTACTCGACAAGGATTTATATGAGCTGACAGGGGAAATGGAAATGGAAGTCGGCAAAACCTACACCTTTCAGGTAGTAAAGAAAGGAACGATTGCCAAGCAGGCAAAAAAAGCAACCGCTTCCAGCAACGGGATATTTACCTCCAGCAACCCTAAGATAGCCAGGGTAGACCAAAAAACCGGAAAGGTAACTCCCTTAAAGCCCGGAACCGTAACCATAACGTGCCGCCACAAAAAAACACATATTGTATTAAGCCAGAAAACCGTATCCATCCTGTTAACCAAGGCAGAAAAGGAGCGGCTCAATAAGATAAAACGGTTTATCATCATAAAAGCCGGACAGGAGCGGTACCTCGTAGGAAGCTCCGAGGGAGATAAAAAGGATTTGACCTTCACCTCTTCCAACACCAATGTAGCAACAGTCAGCAATGTAGATGGATGTATAAGGGCGAAAAGTGAGGGTTTTTGCAAGATAAGTACAAGGTTAAAGTATAAATCTGTTTCAACCACCATATATGTTTATAAGCCTATGGAAAAACATGCCTTTTTGGAACAAGGTAATACCCTATATTATGAACATAATTACGGTGTAAAAAGTGAATTTCTTAATAAAGATACCAAGGTAACCATTCGAGGGACGATAAATAAGGATTTTTATTATGTGGATGTGTTGAACAGCAGGAATAACGTATTGAAAAGTGGTGTGATAAGCCAGAAGGGAGTGCTATACTATAATAGCTCAGCAAACCGGGATTATTTTATGAAGATGAAGAAAGGAAACTGGAAAAATCTGCGATACTCCAATAAGGTAGGCAGGGATAAAGATAACCATTCTCCCATACAGATGGTGCTGGTAGAAGATACCATACATATCTATGTAAATTTTGAATATAAAGGCAAGGGAAAGAATTATGTGTTTGATACGGAGACAAAGGCTCAGAAGGAAAACGAGATTACTTATAGAAAGGCGTTTGAGGAAGGGATAAAAAAATATTGGGGAGAGGAAGGCAGGACAATCTATCAGGGAGGTGATAAAATCTATAAAGGAGCGGATTCTGCAACAAGAAAGGGAAAGCGTTATCGTGAAAAAGACTTTGAGAAAGATGTGACACTGCGGTGCAGTGTACACTTTATCCGCAAGCAGGAGGCAGGTGACCGGAGAATTCCGGTATATTTTGGAGCAGGTAAGAAATTTTCAGAGGATGACAGCTATTGGTTTTTTGTATATGGAGGGGAACCCGGAATAAATGATGGAAAGTATTCCTATTCATGGTATGATATTGATAGTACCGAACGTTTTGTTAGTATCCCAACCAATGAAGAACTGGTAAAAAATACAGTGCTAGGTAAAAGTGAAAGGCGGGATTTGGATTCGTATGAGCGGACTTGTGCCCATGAATTTGGTCATGTTATGGGGTTAAATGATGCCTATCCGCAAAAAATGGAGGTGGATGGCAAGATGATATATAAGCGTAGGGTGGATGGTGATATGAATGTGCTATATTATAGAGGGGCTTTGATAATGAAAGAAGATGATTCTGATAATTTTGTAGGGATTCGCTCCAATGATTTGGAGATGGTGCTATATGCCTATAACCAGTCCCAAGAGAAGAAGAATAAATATGCATGGCAGAGCTACTATAAGCATGAGTTAGGTAATAGAAAATATTTAAGGTCAAAGATGATTACATGGAAGCAGGTGGAATAATGGATAATCAAAATAAGGTAAAGAGATTAGGAATTGCGTTATGTATACTAGGGGCAGTATTGTTCCTGTTTGGTGGGTATCTTATTGTAAGTTCCAATCTATCAAAGGGTAATAAAAAGGAAATAGACAATGCCCAAGCAACTTCAGAAGCATCAATAACAGAGAATGATACCAGTACGGAGGATGGGGAAGAGCAGATTGTTAGCGAAGTTGTTAATACAGAGGACGTTATAGTAGAGGATGAAAGGAATCTGGAAGCAACACAGAGTAGTGAGCAGACAAAGGAAGAAAAGAAATCCGCCCATGAAATTAATCCGGATGTATATGAATGGCCATGTGGAAAAGAGTCTTTTCAAGATATGGAAGAACCAGAGGATGTTCTTTATTTTGCAAAAAATAAAGACTTGTTTGATGCAATAGTAGAGGAATTTTCTCGGTATAAAGGTAAGGATGTTGATTATGTTTTTGCAATAAGTGATGGGATGTTTTGGGAGTCAGATGATGGAAATGTATCTATAAAAGAATATAACAAAAAATATACGAAACAATTATTGGAGGATGAATACATAAATTTTGTAACCGTATATGATAGAGGCATTACCTTTGGAATTAAGGAAAATGACCTTAATGATATCATCTATTCATTTAATAATGATATTAGTCCTTACAACAAGGTTAATATTGCCCCTCATTGGTGGTGGAAAATGGGAGTAGGGGATTAATGCAGAAACACTTTAATTTTATTTTGTAGCGGTACATAAAACTTGCAATATGATTACAGAAAAGCAGGTGGAATAATGGTTAATCAAAATAAGATAAAGGGATTAGGAATGCGTTATGTATAATAGCGGCAGTATTACTCCTGTTCAGTGGCTATCTTATTGTAAGTCCCAATCTATCAAAGGGCAATAAAAAGGAAATAGACAATGCCCAAGCAACTTCAGAAGCATCAACAGCAGAGGAAGATACCAGTGCGGGGAATGAGGAAGAACAGGCTACTGCTGAAGTTGTTAATACAGAGGACGTTATAGTAGAGGATGAAAGGAATCTGGAAGCAACACAGAGTAGTGAGCAGACAAAGAAAAAACGGCAATCCGCCAATGAAATTAATCCGGATGTATATGAATGGCCTTGTGGAAAAGAGTCTTTTCAATATATGGAAGAGCCGGAGGATGTCATCTATTTTGCAAAAAATAAAGACTTGTTTGATAAAATAGTAATTGAATTTTCCCAATATGAAGGCAAGGATGTTAATTATATTGTGACAATGAGTGATGGAGAGCTTTGGGAAACGGATGATGGAGCTGAAACAACAAAAAAATATAATAAGGAATCTATAGAGGAATTATTACAGGATGGTTATATAAGTTATGTAAATGTTTACAACAGGGGTATTACATTTGGAATTAAAGATAAGGATTTTAATGATATTATCTATTCCTTTAAAAATGATATAGATCCTTGTTATAAGGTGAATATTTCCCCTCATTGGTGGTGGAAGACGGGAGTAGGAGATTAATCTGGAAGCTTAGACAAATATTTCTTGACGGATAGTCCGAAAGAAAGTACAATGCTTTTGTATGATAGTTGAAGCAGAGAAGCAGTTTTTAGAAGAAAAGGAGTAACGAAATGATGTTTAATTTGTTTTTAACAGCTGCACCGTCCAAGGCAGCCAATGCTGGTATGTCATGGGGAATCATTATTTTTTATGTTGTGATTATCGGAGCGATGTTTTATTTTATGGCAATCCGTCCGCAGAAGAAACAGCAGCAGTCTATGACAGAGTTAGCTGCGGCATTAGAGGTCGGCGATAGTATTGTGACGACAAGTGGATTTTATGGTGTTGTAGTTGATATTAAGGATGATATTGTGGTAGTGGAATTTGGAAGCAATAAAAATTGCCGTATTCCAATGAAGAAGGTAGCAATTCAGACTGTAGAAAAGCCGGATGGTACAACAGTATCTTTAGACAGATAACACGAACAGGCGTTGGAGATTTCCAACGCCTGTTTTGGGCTAAAAACTGTCTGGTTAACTTACCATACCGCCGAGCATTCCTCCGCCGAGACATAGAATCAATGCGGTGATGTTGCTAGTGGAGGTAATGGTGATGCCGTGGTTTACGATGGCAGAGATTAAAATTAACAGTGCGATGTAACATAATCCTAGCACCAAGCCCCATAAGAAACGTTTTTCTTCCACTTTTTTTCCAAGGCGGTAACCACCTAAAAAGCAGGTGAGGATGTAAATGCAGACAATAACGACATTTACAATGCCAGAGGCAAGGTTAAACTGAAAGACCAAAAAGGCAAGCAGAAGCAGTAATAAGATAGTTAAGACATAGGATAACAAAAGGCAACGTACAGATTCTAATAGTTTATATTGGATTGTCATATAAAAACCTCCTTGCAAGTTTATTTTTTTATTGCTATCATGGTGGGACATCTATTATACTGTATGTTAGTGCAAATGCTTTTATACCAAAATAAGGAAAGAGGAGACGAAAGGATGAAGCATATTATTTCTTGCGAACAATTTGACAGAAGCTATTTAGACCACCTGTTTTCTATTGCGGATGATATGATGGAACACCCGGAGCAGTATGAGAACAGCTTATCCGGTAAGGTGATTGCGACCATGTTTTTTGAGCCGAGTACCCGGACAAGGTTATCGTTTGAAGCAGCTATTTTACGGTTGGGGGCTAAGAATATCAGTACGGAGAATGCGATGGAGGCATCCTCTGCAACGAAGGGAGAGAGCCTGGAGGATACCATCCGTGTCATTAGCGGTTATACTGACGGAATTGTTATACGTCACTTTGATAAACGGGCAGCGCAAAAGGCGGCACAGGTGTCTGACGTTCCGATTTTTAATGCGGGAAGTGGCAGTGGTTCCCATCCGACCCAGTCCTTGCTTGACCTATATACGATGCATAAGTGTGGAAAGAAATTTGACCACATTACAGTGGCTGTGGTTGGGGATTTGTTGTTTGGAAGGACGGTGCATTCCCTGATTAAGCTACTGGCAGTATATGATCATGTTATTATCTATGGGTTATCCAGTCCTAATTTTGCCTTGCCTAAGGAATATATTGATTATCTAAGAATCCATGGGGCAACCTATATTTCCTGTAATGGGTTTGAGGAGCTGCCGGAGAATATCGACGTTATCTATAATACCCGTACCCAGTTAGAGCGGTTTACAGAGAGTGATTTGGCTCCAAGGGAATTTGTAGTGAACAAAAAGGTATTGAACCGGTTTAGTGAGCAGACTATTTTGCTGCATCCCCTTCCGAGGAATGCGGAGATTGCAACAGATGTGGATGATGACCCAAGAGCACTTTATTTCAAACAGGCACACAATGGAATGTGGGTGCGGATGGCATTGCTTTATGACACGATATTAAATGGATGAGGAGTAGACCTAAGGAGGGAGCCGCGAAGTGGAAATTACCTTGAGAGGGACCCGCAAAGCGGGAGGAGTCCTGAAGGTGGATTAAGTTAGAGTAATGTAGAGCAATATTTATCCTTAGGTCGGCTTACATTAGAGCAGAGTTTAGAAAGATAATAAGGTTTATAATATGGAGCAAAGTAATTTAGTTGATTTGCATGTTCACTCATCCGCTTCTGACGGGACGCTTGCCCCGGCTGAGGTGGTATGTTTGGCTTTTGATGCCGGGCTAAGGGCAATTGCGTTGACCGACCATGATACGGTGTCGGGTATAGGTGAAGCCTTAGCTGAGGCAGAGTGTATAAGGGAAGAGTATAGAAAGAGACAAAATAAGGAAACTGTCTTTGAGGTCGTTCCCGGCATCGAAATATCCTGTAATTATGAGGGAAAAGAGCTTCATATACTGGGTTTCTATGTGGATGCGGAGAACGAAGCCTTTTTAGAGGGGCTAGAGGAAATTCGCCAAAAGAGAATCCGTCGTAACGAGCAGATGGCTGCCTTATGCATTGAGTATGGTATGGACATATCCATGGAGGAGCTTTACCACGGTAATCCGGGTACAGTAGTGACACGGGCACATTTTGCAAGAGTGATGCAGGAGAAGGGTTATGTTAAGACGAAGGCAGAAGCATTTAAGAAATATATTAGTCCGGGCTGTCCCCTTTATCTGCCAAAGCCCGATATTGCACCAGAACATGCGATGGAGCTATTGCATATGGCAAGTGCAGTTCCGGTGCTTGCCCATCCGTTACAGTACCGTATGGGGGATGCACAGCTAGAGCGTTGCATTGTCTTTCTAAAGGAGCTTGGTCTAAAAGGTATAGAGGCATATCACTCCTCTAATAATACCTATGAAAGCGGAAAGCTGAAAAATATAGCAATACGGCAGGGGCTTCTTGTGACAGGGGGCTCTGATTTTCATGGAGACAATAAGCCGGATATCAGGATTGGAAAGGGAAGGGGTGGACTAAGGGTGCATGAAAGTATGCTGGATGCGGTTCGGAAGCAGCATGCACAGTTATGCTCTGAGTCTCCTATATAGGAAATTCAGCCTGAGGGCAAGGAGAAATAAAAAATAAAAAACTCTTTCCTTCCCCATACACTTGTGTTATAATATCTTGAGTTAAAATGAATAAAGGAGGCGTACGGATATGAAGCGTATTAAGACTTTAACGAGCAAGACCTTAAAAAATACAATGGCTAAGGGTGGCTGTGGTGAGTGTCAGACTTCCTGCCAGTCCGCATGTAAGACTTCTTGTACTGTCGGAAATCAAAGCTGTGAGAGCCAGAAGTAATCTAACAATCTTCACATTGTTTTATAGGAAGGCTATTCATAGCATTGAATAGCCTTTTGTGTTGTATACCTATAGTACACTAGGTTGCTTAAGATACAACAAAATTAAAGATTAAACGATAGATATGCTTAATATCGGGCATACTATAAGGAGTTTTAAAAATGGTTCATCAGTATAGGAATAATGGATATAATATTGTTCTTGATGTTTGCAGCGGTTCTGTGCATGTGGTGGATGACGTGGTCTATGATGTACTCAGTGGCTATTGCAAGGCCTATGAGAATGTCTGTGAAGCGGACGAGGACAGCAGATGTGCAGATGGCTGTAGTTCCTGCCCGAAAGAACTTTCAGCATCGGCACGGGATGCACTGATTGCAAAGTGCAGTGAGACATACCCCAGGGAAGATGTGCTGGAGGCGCTTGAGGAGATTGAAGAGCTTAAGGCAGAGGGATTGTTGTTTGCCGAGGATGAATACAAGGATTATATTATAGATTTTAAGAAACGAAAGACGGTGGTGAAGGCATTATGTCTTCATATTGCCCATGATTGTAATCTTGGCTGCCGCTACTGCTTTGCCGAAGAGGGCGAATATCATGGAAAAAAAGCATTGATGTCTTTAGAGGTTGGAAAGAAGGCACTCGATTTTCTCGTTGCCAATTCGGGCAACCGAAGAAATCTGGAGGTGGATTTCTTTGGCGGAGAGCCTACTATGAATTGGGATGTGGTAAAGGAGCTGGTTCGTTATGGCAGGAGCCTGGAAGCAGGGTATGATAAGAATTTCCGCTTTACCTTGACTACCAATGGTATATTATTGGATGATGAGATGATGGAATTTGCCAATAAGGAGATGGCGAATGTTGTACTTTCCATTGATGGACGAAAGGAAGTCAACGACTACATGCGTCCGACAAGGAATGGAAAAAGCAGCTATGATATCATTCTTCCGAAATTCAAGAAGTTTGCCGAGCTTAGAGAGCAGACTAATTATTATGTGAGAGGTACATTTACCCATCATAATCTTGATTTTTCCAAGGATGTGCTGCATCTGGCAGATTTGGGCTTTCAGCAGATTTCCGTGGAGCCGGTGGTGGCGGGACCAGAAGAGGATTATGCCATCAGGGAAGAAGATCTTAAGAAGTTAAAGCAGGAATATGATGCATTGGCGGCAGAGATGGTTCGTCGGCATAAGGCTGGGGAAGCGTTTAACTTTTTCCATTTTATGATAGATTTGAATCAGGGACCCTGTGTGGCAAAACGATTGTCCGGCTGTGGTTCCGGAACAGAATATTTGGCAGTGACCCCGTGGGGTGACTTATATCCCTGCCATCAGTTTGTTGGCGAGGAGGACTATCTGATGGGCAATGTCTTTGATGGTATTGTCAGAACAGATGTCAGAGATGAATTTAAACTTTGCAATGTATATGCAAAGGATAAATGTAGAGATTGCTTTGCACGATTCTATTGCAGTGGTGGCTGTGCCGCCAATGCCTACAAGTTCCATGGCAACATTAATGATACCTACGAGGTGGGTTGTGAGCTGGAACGGAAGAGAGTTGAGTGTGCAATCATGATAAAAGCCGCATTGGCGGAAGAAAAGGAGAGTTAACATGAAGAATCAGAAAACGAAGAGCATATTGATTATTTTATGCTTTATCATCCTTTCTGTTTTTGCCGGATATATCGTGTTAGAAGGTCTTGGCAAGGAACATAAGGGTATGGCAGAACATATTAAGCGGGGTCTTGACTTAGCTGGTGGTGTCAGTATTACCTATCAGATTAAGGATGATAATCCAACAGAGACAGAGATTAATGATACCATTGCCAAGATTGAGGCACGTGTACAGGAATACAGTACTGAGTCCAACGTATACAAGGTTGGTGCAAACCGTATTCAGGTAGAGATTCCCGGAGAGACGGATGCCAATAAGATATTGGAAGAGCTTGGTAAGCCGGGTTCCTTAAGCTTTCAGCTGGAGGATGGTACAGAGGTGTTGACTGGTTCTGAAATTAAGAATGCAGAAGCCAACACACAGACAGATAGCACAACCGGTGCAAGAGAGTATGTTGTTCAATTGGAGTTTAATGATAAAGGCTCTAAGGCATTTGCGGAGGCAACCACCAACAATATCGGTAAGCCGATTTATATTATTTATGATGGCAATCTCATCAGTTATCCTACTGTTCAGACCGCTATTACAGATGGCTCCTGTGTCATTGATGGACAGAAGGATTTGGAAGAGGCTAAGGAGCTGGCAACCTATATCCGAATTGGTGCCCTGCCCTTAGAGCTGGAAGAGCTGAGCTCACAGGTAGTTGCCGCTCAGTTAGGTTCTGAGGCGGTTTCCACCAGTTTACAGGCGGGTGCAGTTGGACTTGCCATTGTCTGTGTATTTATGATTATCATCTACTTCTGGCCGGGCTTTATTGCTTCTCTGGCATTAGTGGCATATATTTTATTAATGTTGTTAGCATTAAATGGCTTTAATGTTACTCTGACATTGCCGGGTATGGCGGGTGTAATCTTAGGTATTGGTATGGCGGTAGATGCGAATGTCATTATCTTTACCCGTATTAAGGAAGAGCTTCGGGATGGAAAGTCTGTGAAGACGGCTTTGAATTCCGGTTTTAACAAAGCGTTATCTGCAATTTTAGATGGTAACATTACAACCTTGATTGCCGCAGCAGTGCTTTACTTAAAGGGCTCTGGTACCATCAAGGGTTTTGCGGAAACTCTGGCACTTAGTATTGTGCTTTCTATGTTTACCGCACTGTTTATTACGAAGTATCTGTTAACTTCCTTTTATAATGTTGGTGTCCAGAAGGCAGGGCTTTATGGTAAGGCGAAGACAACCAAGGTGTTTGGTTATGTTAAAATCAGCAAAATCTGTATTGTAGTTTCTTTAATAGTAATTATTGCAGGACTGGTAGCACTTCCGTTGAACCAAAAGAAGGATGGTGAAATATTAAACTTCGATTTGGATTTTGTCGGCGGTACTTCCATGACGCTGACTCTGGAGAACAATATGACGATGGCAGAAGCGGAGAAAACCGTGAAGCCGGAGGTTGCCAAAGCGGCAAAGATATCTGAGGGTTCCGTTCAGATTCAGGAGGTAAAGACAGCTAATCAGATTATTGTAAAAACAGAACAGCTTTCGGTGGACCAGCGTGAGGCAGTGCAGAATGCTTTGGAAGCAAATAAGGATGTCAAGCTGAAGAATGCGATTGAGACGGAGAATATCTCTGCAACGATTAGTAATGAGATGCGTAAGGATGCAGTAATTGCGATTATTATTGCGACGATTCTGATGTTGATTTATATTGCATTACGCTTTAAGGATTGGAAGTTTGGTTGTGCGGCAGTATTGGCATTACTGCACGATGTATTGGTAGTGTTCTGTCTGTACTCTATTGCAAAAATGGTGGTAGGTACTACCTTTATTGCATGTATGCTGACGATTGTTGGTTATTCCATTAATGCAACCATCATTATTTTTGACCGAATCCGTGAGAATCTTAGAAGCATGAGTATTGCGAAGGATGGTTTGGATGTCATTGTAAATACGAGTATTTCCCAGACCTTTACGAGAACACTGAATACTTCTTTCACTACCTTTATCATGGTGTTTATGCTGTGGATGATGGGAGCAAAGTCACTGAATGAGTTTGCGATTGCATTGATGGCAGGTATTGTCTGTGGTGCTTACTCATCTGTATGTATCACAGCCCCGGTTTGGTTCTTATTTAAGAAGAGCGGAGTGAAGAAGGCGGAAGCGGCTGCACAGGCACGTATCGAGCGTCAGGCAGCAGCGAAAGCGAAGGCGAAGGAAGAGCAGGCACAGAAGAAGGCTCAGTCAACGAAACAGCAGAGCTCTTCTAATTCTGGTAATTCGCAGAAGAATACGCCAAAGAAAAAGAGTGGAAAGAAGAAAAAGAGAAGATAGTGTGATGGCAGACTAATTCTTTGTAATAAAGAATTATGCGTAAAATAAATAATAGGCGAAGCAATGTATAGAAGGAGGCAGGCTAAAAAGCCTGCCTCTTTACTGGTTTGTTTATTATCAAAAGAAGAAGGATGTGAATGAAATGCAGGAAATATGGACAGTATTTAACAAAGCGGCAGATTTTAACACATTGGCAAAGCAATTAAAGGTCGACCCTGTTCTGGTTCGCATCCTTAGAAACCGGGATTTAACGACCTACGAAGAAATGGCGCAGTATCTGGGGAAAACAGATTTTTCCGGCTATGATGGGATGCTGCTAAAGGGAATGGCAGAGGCAGTGCCACTGCTGCTTGATAAATTAAAGGCGGGCAGGCATATTCGCATTATTTCTGATTATGATGTGGACGGGATAGTCAGTAATTATATCTTATATCAAGGATTTACAAGGCTGGGCAGGGAGCTTTTGCCGGAAGGAAGTAATATTGATTATGTAATCCCCCACCGTATGAAGGATGGTTATGGTTTGAATGTACGGTTGATAGAAGAGGCTGTGGAGCAGGGGGTGGATACAATTGTTACCTGTGACAATGGAATTGCAGCAATAGAGGAGATTGCCTATGCTAAGAAGAAGGGCTTGACCGTTGTCGTTACCGACCACCATGAGGTTCAGGAGCAATTGCCGGATGCGGATAGCATTATTGATCCCAAACAGAAGGACTGCAGATACCCCTTTGCACAAATCTGTGGTGCGGTTGTTGCCTATAAGCTGATAGAGCAGTTATACCGACAATGTGGTGTGAAAGAGGAGGAGCTGGTTCCTTTTTATCCATACATTGCAATGGCAACGGTCTGTGACGTTATGGAGCTTCGGGATGAGAACCGCTTTATTGTCAGAAGAGGGCTTTCCTATATGAGACAGGCATTTCGTGATGGTAAGCTGGAGCCGGGGCTTTCTGCGTTGATGGAGGCGAATAAGCTGGATGCAGATAAGTTGACGGCCTATAGCTTTGGTTTTGTATTAGGTCCCTGTCTGAATGCTATGGGAAGGCTGTCTACGGCGGTGTGGGGGTTGAAGCTGCTATTGGAGACGTCAAAGGATAAGGCAGCATGGCGTGCCATGCGTCTAACACAGATGAATGAAATTAGAAAAGCGATGACAAAACAGAATCAAAGGATGGCCTGCGAACTGGCAGAGCAGGAGGTCTACTCGAACGACCGTGTGCTGGTATTATATCTGAAGGAGTGTCACGAAAGCATTGCGGGTATCGTGGCCGGGAGAGTGCGGGAGCATACGGGGAAGCCGGTGCTGATTTTGACAGATTCCAAAGAGAAAGGGATACTCAAAGGCTCTGGGCGTTCCATACCGGAATATGATATGTTTGCTGCTCTTTCTGCCCACAAGGAGCTTTTTGTCAAGTTTGGAGGACATCGGATGGCGGCGGGGTTGTCCATAGAGTCTCAGAAGCTTCAGACGCTTTGTCAATGTCTGAATCAGGATTGTACCTTGTCGGATAAGGATATTGCGAGGAAACGCCATATTGATATGAGAATGCCGGTGCCTTATATTACAGAATCTCTGGTTTTGGACCTTTCTTTGATGGAGCCGACAGGAAATGGTAATGAACGCCCTCTGTTTGCTGTAAAAGGCATGATTTTAAATCGATTATGGATAGTGGGGCAGAATAAAAATGTTCTAAAAATGAAGTTTCTGGATGGACAGGGGGCGGGGGTATCCGGCGTATTCTTTGGGGAACAGCCGCTTGCACTATTTGAAGAGTTTCCAGACGAATGTTATGCGTGTATTGAGGCTGCGGCAGAGAGGGGAGAATTGGTAAATATAGCCATGTCTTTGTTATATCAGCCCACAATAAACGAATATAATGGGGTGAAATCGATTGAATTAAAAATTTTAGCTGTGAAATATGAAGAATAATATAGAAATTCGTTGAAAAAATTTCCTTATCTGTTAAAATATAATAGGAGTAACTGTTGCATGGTAGATAGAGAAGCTCTGTTATGTGATACATTAATAAATGGATTACATTGTGAATGAATGTATAGAAAAGAGGAAGACACATGAAGGTAATTGGTGATTACGTTAGAACCATACCCGACTTTCCAGAGAAGGGAATTATGTTTCGGGATGTTACTAGTGTATTGCAGGATGCAGATGGGTTGCAACTCGCCATCGATGAGATGCGAAAGCTGCTTAACGATGTGGAGTATGATGTGATAGCAGGAACGGAATCCAGAGGGTTTATTTTTGGAGTTCCCATTGCTTACAGTATGCATAAGCCATTTGTTCCAATCCGTAAGAAGGGGAAGCTGCCGTGTGAAACGATAGAAGCGGAGTATCAGTTGGAATATGGGACTGCTGTGATTGAGATGCACAAGGATTCCATTAAACCGGGGCAGAAGGTGGTATTGATTGATGATTTAATCGCCACCGGAGGAACAATTGAGGCAGCAATTAAGCTGGTGGAGGAGCTTGGCGGGGAAGTAGTTAAGGTTCTTTTCCTGATGGAACTTGAGGGGCTTAAGGGCAGAGACAGGCTTAAGGGTTATGAGGTAGCTTCCGTTATTAAATATCCCGGCAATTAGCAGACCATAGTTAGAAAGTTGAGGTGACAGGATGGATGCACCAACTAGTTTTGGGAAGAGCAGCTTTGAGCTGGACGGTAAGCATATTGAGAAGGATCTCAGTACTCCGGCAGATTTTACAGAACCAGATGAGCTTTACGAACGTTTGATTAAAAGCGTGCTGGTTTATCATCCCAATACGGATACCAGTATGATTGAAAAAGCATACCATATTGCGAAGGCTGCCCACGAGGGTCAGAAACGTAAATCCGGTGAGCCATATATTATTCATCCGCTCTGCGTTGCTATTATTCTGGCAGAGCTGGAGCTTGATAAAGAGACCATTATTGCCTGTATTCTCCATGATGTAGTGGAGGATACCGTGATGACAAGGGAGGAGCTTGCGAAGGAGTTCAGTGAGGAGATTGCATTGCTTGTGGATGGTGTTACCAAGCTGACACAGCTTAATATCTCTAACAGTAAGGTGGACATACAGGCTGAGAATCTTCGCAAGATGTTTCTCGCGATGGCAAAGGATATTCGTGTGATATTGATTAAGCTGGCTGACCGGCTTCACAATATCCGGACGCTTCAGTATATGAAACCGGAGAAGCAGAAGGAAAAAGCAAGAGAGACGATGGATATCTATGCACCGATTGCACATCGTCTTGGTATTTCTAAGGTAAAGATTGAACTGGATGACTATTCCCTAAAGTACCTTCAGCCAGATGTATACCAGCAATTGGAGTCAAGCATTGCTCTTCGTAAAAATGAGCGGGAAGAGTTTATTCGTTCCATTGTAGATGAAGTGCGACAGCACATTCAGGAAGCGGGCATTGAGGCTGAGGTCGATGGCAGAATTAAGCATTTCTTTAGTATTTATAAGAAGATGGTGAATCAGAACAAAACCTTAGACCAGATTTATGATTTATTTGCAGTTCGTATTAAGGTGGATACAGTAAAGGACTGTTATGCGGCACTAGGGGTCATCCATGAGCTCTACACACCGATTCCGGGACGGTTCAAGGACTATATTGCCATGCCAAAGTCCAATATGTACCAATCCCTTCATACGACTTTAATCGGACACAATGGACAGCCCTTTGAGATTCAGATTCGTACCTATGAGATGCATAGAACTGCGGAGTATGGAATTGCTGCCCATTGGAAATATAAAGAGAATCTGACCGGAAGCTCCAAGGATAGGGAAGAGGAGAAGCTTAGCTGGCTTCGCCAGATATTGGAGTGGCAGAGGGAAGCAGAGAACAATCAAGAGTTTCTAAGCTTTATCAAAACGGATTTGGATTTGTTTGCAGAGCAGGTGTACTGCTTTACTCCGAGCGGCGATGTGAAGAATCTTCCCAATGGTTCCACCACTGTAGATTTTGCATATAGTATTCATAGTGCTGTGGGTAATAAGATGGTTGGTGCCAGAGTGAACGGAAAGCAGGTTCCGATTGATTATGTGCTTCAAAACGGTGACCGGGTGGAGATATTAACCTCCCAGAATAGTAAGGGGCCAAGCCGTGACTGGCTGAACATTGTTCAGAGTTCACAGGCGAAAAATAAGATTAACCAATGGTTTAAAAAAGAGTTTAAAGAAGAACATATTATAAAGGGTAAGGAACTGCTTCACGATTACTGTAAATCTAAAAACATTGATTTAGCACCCTATTTACAACAGCAGTATAAGGAACGGGTACAGATAAAATATGGCTTTCATGACTGGGATTCCACATTAGCTGCAATTGGTCATGGGGGGTTAAAGGAAGGGCAGGTTGTCAATAAGCTTATCGAGGAATATGATAAGGAACATCCCCGTGTCATAACCAATGAGGAGATTTTAGAGAGGCTTGAGGATAGAGAGGCAGTGGACAGAAAGGCATTGAAGCCTTCTAAAAATGGCATTGTGGTACATGGGCTTCACGATGTTTCTGTGCGGTTCAGCCGTTGCTGTAACCCAATTCCCGGAGATGAGATTGTAGGTTTTATTACCCGTGGAAGGGGCGTTTCCATTCATCGAACAGACTGTATTAATCTGCTTTCCATGGAGGAGAGTGACCGGCAGAGACTGATTGAAGCAGAATGGGATAAGAAAGAGCAGGAACAGAATGGAGAGCGGTTTGAGACAGAGATTAAGATATACGCCTATAGCCAGCAGGACATGTTGATGAATCTAACCAAGCTATTCACGGAGCGCGGGATTAATGTTCTGGCACTCAATGCGAGAAACGGTAAACAGGGGAAATCCACTTATGCAATTTCCTTTGAGACGAATGGTACGGAGGAGCTGAACAGCTTGATTGCAAAGCTTCGTTCCATGGAGGGTATTATAGATATTGAGCGGACGACAGGGTGAGTTTGTCTGCGGAGAGGAGCGTTTTTATGCGGCAGCATATGATGTTAATTACAGAGCAGGTTGGAAATATGGGAACCAATTGCTATTTGTTGTGCAACAAGGATACGAAGGAGGCGGTTATTATTGACCCGGGGGCACAAGGGTATCTGATACGGGATGTATTAGAGAACAATGGTATGCGTCCAGTGG
The DNA here is from genome assembly GCA_017621205.1 of Lachnospira sp. Classification (GTDB taxonomy): domain Bacteria; phylum Bacillota; class Clostridia; order Lachnospirales; family Lachnospiraceae; genus NC2004. The sequence goes on along the minus strand of JAGATQ010000024.1, from coordinate 24,570 downwards.
CAATTCTGTTAACGCATGGGCATTTTGACCATATCGATGGATTGGAGGCATTAAAGGAATCCTTTCATTCCGTGAAGGTGTATGCTTCCTATGAGGAGCGGGAGATATTAAACGACCCTTCCACGAACCTTAGCACGATGTTTGGGAGACCCTGTACGGTTCTTGCGGATGAATATTTGCAGGATGGCGACAGATTGGAGCTGGCAGGGGTACATTTCCGATGTATTCATACACCAGGACACACACCGGGAGGAATGTGTTTTTATGCTATTGATGATGAGGTTTTGTTTTCCGGTGATACGTTATTTGCAGGAAGTGTTGGCAGAACCGATTTTCCGGGGGGCAATGGGGAACAGCTTCTGCAATCCATCAAGGAGAGGCTTGCTGATATTGCCGATTATGTCAAGGTGTATCCGGGACATGGACCGAGTACGATGATGGAGATTGAGCGGGAACAAAACCCTTTTATGTAGAACAATAATGGAGATGGGGCGGGAATTTCCCGCAGAGAAAACGATGATTGGATTAGTGGCAAATGATGACCGGTACGATTATGATATAAGAACCTTGCTGCAGGCATTTTTTGATAATGAGAAGATAGTTGCAGATACTGCGAATGTGCGGATGGTGTTTAAGGTAACCTTTCACGAGGATAAAGAGCATTGTATTTTGTTTACCTCTCCTGAGGGGAAGGTTTATGAAAGGCATTTTTCTGGTAATTACAAGGATAAAATGCAGCTTCGCAATGTTGTCAAAAATGTGGTATATGACATTTTATGTGAATATACAGGACACACGCTTCCATGGGGAACATTGACCGGAATCCGTCCGGTAAAGATTATAACCAGACTGCTAGAGGAGGGGATGTCTTCGAAGGCTGCAAAACAGCATTTTTTAAGTGCGTACCAGACTACAGAGCAGAAGGCTGATATCAGTCTGCGTGTAGCATTAAGGGAGCAGTCGGTGTTGAAAGACATTGCATATGAGAATCAGTATAGCCTTTATATTGGAATTCCCTTTTGTCCATCAAGATGTTTATACTGTTCGTTTACCTCATTTCCCATAAAATTATATGAATCTATGGTGGAGGATTACCTCACTGCTTTGTTTTTAGAGATTGATTTTGCATCACATGCAATGAGAGGCAGGCAATTGGTTAGTATCTATATCGGAGGAGGAACGCCTACCTCCCTAAGTGCTTCCCAATTAGAGCGGCTGCTTAAAAAGGTCGAAGAATCTTTTTGTTTGGAGGATGTCAGGGAATTTACGGTGGAGGCAGGAAGACCGGATAGCATTACGTTAGAGAAGCTTCAGGTGCTTTACCACAGCCCGGTAACGCGAATCAGTATTAATCCCCAGACGATGAATGATAAGACGTTGGAGCTGATTGGAAGGGCACATACAGTAGAGCAGGTAAAACGTGCATATGTTCTGGCCAGGGAAGTTGGTTTTGACAATGTTAACATGGATTTAATTATGGGATTGCCGGGGGAGACGATGACTGAGGTTTCCCATACCTTATCGGAAATCTCGAGGTTAAAGCCAGATAATCTTACGATACATTCTCTGGCAATGAAACGGGCATCAAACCTAAATATTATGAAGGAGCAATATGAGGGTATGCTTTATGGTACGACGGATGAGATGCTAAGACGGGCAGATCAGGTGGCAGAGGAGCTTTCGATGCAGCCCTACTATTTGTACCGGCAGAAAAATATTCCGGGCAATTTTGAAAATATTGGTTATAGTATTCCCGGCAAGGAAGGCATCTATAATATTTTGATTATGGAGGAGAAGCACACGATACTTGCTCTTGGGGCAGGAGCTTCCAGTAAATATGTATATTCTTCAGAGGATCGTATAGAACGTACGGAGAATGTGAAGGATGTGAAGCTTTATATTGAGAGGATAGAGGAAATGATAGAACGGAAACGAAGTATGCTTTAACCGGAAGTGGTTACGGGATGGTTAGACGGATTACATAGAAAGGTCGGTGGAGCATTGGAACGAATTTGGAATCAGGACGTAGATAGCGAATTTGCAAAAGCATTGACCCATGGGATGCTGGTTAGTAATGTGGCTTATCTTGTGAGCAGAGAACTCAATATGACAGAAGAGGAATGTCAGCAGGCGGCAATGGCAGGCATGGTGCATGATATTGGCAAATTACAGCTTAGCGCCTATGTGGATGAGGAACTAAAGAACTATATGAGGATTGACCAGATGCGGTATGACCGTACGCATCCAACGCTAGGTTATGCGTTGTTGATGGAGCGCCAGTTTGATGAGAGAGTGTGTGATGCTATTTTATATCATCATGAGAATTATGATGGAACCGGATATCCGGGTAATCTCGTGGGAGAGGACATTCCCTATCTGGCAAGAATATTAAGGGTATGTGATGTGTTTGCTGCATTGATATCCGAACGGCCATATCGGGAGGCATTTGATATTGATACAGCAATTGAACTGATGATTGATGAGGTACGGCATTTTGATATGCGGGTTTTTCTGGCATTTCAACGGGTTGTACAATCGAATGAATTAATTTTTGCTATTGGTAAACTTTCTATGTTTACCAGTGACGAGTTTGATTATGAATTTAACAAGTCCGGTACAGAGGATTAAAGATATTAAGTAGGACAAGTATCTGGACAAATAGTTTGGCAGGGCAGATACTGAACAAATAGTTTTGATAGGATAAGTACCAAAATAACAGGAGGAACAATCATGGCAGAGTCGATGCGTGGCTTAAAGAGAAGCCACAGGTGTGCAGAATTAAGTAAGGAACATGTTGGACAGAGCGTTACCGTAATGGGCTGGGTGCAGAAGACGCGTAATACCGGAGGATTAATCTTTGTAGATGTAAGAGACCGGAGCGGTTTATTGCAGGTTACTTTTAATGAGGAAAAGCTTGGTAAGGAAGCATTTGATAAGGCATACAGGCTTCGCAGTGAGTTTGTCATAGCGGTTACCGGTACAGTTGTAGAGCGTGAAGGGGGAATCAATAAGAATTTGAAAACGGGAGAAATCGAGGTGGTTGCAGATGGGCTTCGTGTTCTTTCAGAGTCAGACACTCCGCCATTTCCGATTGAGGAAAACTCTAAGACGAAGGATGAGGTACGTTTAAAATACCGTTATTTAGACCTGCGCCGCCCGGATATCCAAAGAAATCTTATGCTGCGCAGTCAGGTGGCAGTTATTGTGCGGCAATTTTTAGCAGAGGAGGGATTTTTGGAGATTGAAACACCAATTTTGTGTAAAAGTACCCCAGAGGGGGCAAGAGATTATCTTGTACCGAGCCGTGTGCATCCCGGCAACTTTTATGCATTGCCACAGTCACCTCAGATTTTTAAACAGTTATTGATGTGTTCTGGTTATGACCGTTACTTTCAGATTGCGAAGTGCTTTCGGGATGAAGATTTGCGTGCAGACCGCCAGCCGGAATTTACACAGATTGATATGGAGCTTTCCTTTGTGGATGTGGATGATGTAATTGATGTCAATGAGCGTCTTCTTGCCAAGGTGTTCAAGGAAGTGCTTGATGTGGAGGTGCCTCTTCCGATTCCACGCATGCCCTGGGCGGAGGCGATGGAGCGGTATGGCTCGGACAAGCCGGATACCCGGTTTGATATGGAATTAACGGATGTGACAGGTGTCGTTAGGGATTGTGAATTTGTAGTATTTAAGAATGCCATTGAAAATGGTGGCTCTGTCCGGGGAATCAATGCGAAGGGACAGGGAGGCATGCCCCGCAAGAAGATTGATTCCTTAGTGGATTTTGCCAAGGATTATGGGGCTAAGGGATTAGCCTATATCGCATTGCAGGAGGATGGCAGTGTGAAATCTTCCTTTGCCAAGTTTATGAAGGAAGAGGAGATGGATAGCTTAATTGCAGCAATGAAGGGACAGCCGGGGGATTTACTGCTGTTTGCCGCAGATAAGAATAAAACAGTATTTGCTGTTCTTGGGGCATTGCGCTTAGAGCTTGCAAAGCGAATGGAGCTGATTGATGAGGATAAGTTTAATTTCCTATGGGTAACAGAATTTCCGATGTTTGAGTATTCCGAGGAGCAGGGAAGATATCTGGCAATGCACCATCCTTTTACGATGCCGATGGAGGAGGATTTGCATTTGCTTGATACAGATGAGCCATGGGAAGCGAGGGCGAAGGCGTATGACATTGTATTAAACGGCTGCGAATTAGGTGGTGGTTCTGTGCGTATTTCCATGAATGATGTGCAGGAGAAGATGTTTAAAGCACTTGGCTTTACCAAGGAAGAGGCCTATGACCGCTTTGGCTTCCTGCTCAATGCATTTAAGTATGGTGTGCCGCCCCATGCCGGGCTTGCCTTTGGATTTGACCGTATGATTATGTTGATGACGAAATCCGAAAGCATCCGTGATGTCATTGCATTTCCGAAGGTGAAGGATGCCAGTGATTTGATGAGTGAGGCACCGAACCTTGTAGATGATAAACAGCTAGAGGAGCTTGGCATTGCCATTGATAGCACAGAAAAGACAGCAAAGGCAGAGGAATAATTTTAGAAAAACTGTGCATGACAATAGTAGTATAGTGACCTGTTGACTAATGCTGATAGGGAAGGGAAGTAAGGTGATGTACATGGAGGGAAATGTTTCACAAAGCCCAGCTATTGATGAGATTGTTGCACTTGGTACGGTGGATGTGGTGATACCAACCTATCAACCGGATGAGAAGCTTGAACAACTGCTTGTGCGGCTGCACAAGCAGACGGTAAAGCCGAGACATATTTACATTATTAATACAGAAGAGAATTTTTTTCGGAGCGAAGAGGCCAAAAAGTATGAGGATATTACTATTACCCATATTTCCAAATACGAATTTGACCATGGGGGAACAAGGAATCAGGGGGCTTCGATGTCAGATGCTGACTTTATTTTGTTTATTACGCAGGATGCTGTGCCGAAGAATAAACATTTAGTCGAAAAGCTGCTTGGAGCTTTTCAGGATGAACAGGTAGCAGCAGCGTATGCAAGGCAGCTTGGGGATGCCAAAAAGGATTATATGGAGCATTATACAAGAGTATTCAATTATCCGCCGGAGAGTAGAAAGAAAACGATTGAGGACTTAAATGAGCTTGGAATCAAGACCTTTTTCTGTTCGAATGTATGTGCAATGTATCGGCGCTCTCTTTTTGAGGATGCGGGAGGATTTGCCTGCCATGCCATCTTCAATGAAGATATGATGATGGCGGCAGAGCTGGTACAGGGGGGATATGCGATTTATTATGCAGCAGATGCCAAGGTCACGCATTGGCACAGCTATACGGGCTTACAGCAGCTCAAACGTAATTTTGACGTGGCTGTTTCCCAGCAGCAGGCAGGGGAGTTGTTTACCAAGGTGAAATCAGAGAAGGAAGGAATTCGTCTTGTGGTAAGAACCTGCGGACACATGTTAAAGCATGGAAAGTTTTATCTGATACCGAAGGTGATATGGATTAGCGGATTTAAATTTATCGGTTTCCAGCTTGGCAAACGATATCGTAAACTGCCCAAATCGTGGATACGCAAGTTGTCGCTCAATCCTGATTTCTGGACATCCTACTGGGACAGGCAGATGGCGGCATTATAGTAATGACAAAACAGACAGATTAGGAGGGAATGCTATGGGAGCAAATACAAACACGTTCCGCAATACAGAGATGCTGAACTGGATGGGCTTTTTTTCAGAGAAAATGGATGTTAGCCCGGAGAAGATTCATCCGATGAATTTATGTGGAAAGAAGAAAAATGTGATACCGCTTATCGAGAGCCATAAACGGGTATTAATATTTGCGGACGAAAGTCACAAAGAGCTTTGTTATGAATTGTGGGAAGCCGGACTTGGTGAGTGTAAGGTGTATATTGGAACTGGCTTTGCACCGGGAAGTGAGATAACGGCGACAGATATCAAAAGTGTGATGGGACGGGAGCTTGAAGGCCCGACAGTGTTATTTGTGGTAAATGAGAACACGAGAGAGTCCTACCGCATCGGTATTAAGAATGAGAATTTCAGCCGTGGTCCCATCCGGTATGTGGGCAATGAAATCCGTGCAGTTATTATGAGCCTTTTGGATGTTGACAGGCAGGATACTATCTGTATTGTCAGTGGAGAGTCGATTGTAATTGAGGCAGCGATTGCGGCAAGCGAAGGTACGATTATTGCGGTCGAACCAGATGCCGGAAGCATGCATGCCATGGAAGAGAATGCAGCTAAATTTGGTGTGCATAATGTAGAAATTGTGGATGGGCTTAGCAAGGAGGCGATGGAGGGACTTCCGGTTCCAAGGCTGTCCTTCGTAGTAGCGGATAAGCATTTGGAGGATAATATTAAGATATTGCTTGAGAAAAATGAACATATGCAGTTTGTCATTTATACCTTGGAGCTTGACACACTTGCTAATATTAAGCCCTTGTTTGAGCAGTATGGAATTGGTAATATGGAGGTTATGCAGATTTCCGTTTCTAAAACCAATCACAATAGTGTCTTTATGACACAGCCGTCTCCTTGGCTGATTACCGGAGAGGCTTAGTTTGACTACATAGAACAGGGGGAATCTATGGAAACGAGAAATAAATCTTGAATTTCAAGATTATTCATACTATAATCGTACATAAGAGTTTTATAATAGGGATATAGGAGTGATTAGAATGAGCAAATGGTTGAAGGTATTGATTGTTCTACTGTTTGTTGCGGCAATAGGCTTTGGCGGGTATAAGGGCTTTGCTGTCAATAAGGCAGTGAAACAGTCCAACGAGAGGGCGGTTGTTTCATTTGCAAGCATGAACAGTAGTAGTATGGGCAGCTATGGATTGACGGGGGATGACAAAATTAAGAATATTCTGCTAGTGGGGGCAGATAAGCGGGGAAGTGAGACCGGATATGGACGTTCTGATTGTATGATGATTGCGTCAATTGACAACAAGAATTCCCAGCTTAAGATGACTTCCCTGCTTGGAGATACCTATGTAGATATTCCGGGTTATGGGGAAAACCGTCTTAGTATGGCATATTCTATCGGTGGGATTTCGCTGTTATATGAGACTATTGCTGCGAATTATGGAATTCGTTTGGATCAGTATGCAGTTGTAGAATTTAAGGATTTTGTTAATATTATTGATAAGCTTGGCGGAGTCTCTATTGATGTAACGCAATTTGAAGCCAGCTATCTGCAATATTATTACAATGATAATGTAGTGAATCAGGTCGCTCTCGGAGAGAATATTCTGAACGGTACACAGGCACTTGCCTATGTTCGTATCAAGCAGGATGCTGCGGGGGATTTTGGGCGTACTGTAAGAGAACGCAAGCTTATGAAGGCACTTTTTTCAAAGCTGACCGGAACCTCTGTTTCTAATTTGGTTACCACTCTGGAAACATTACTGGACAGCATGACGACGGATATTACACCGGATATTATGAAGGATTATCTTGCAGAAGTAATTACGTTAAGCTCCAACGGGGTAAGAGAACGTATTCTTCCAGACGATGATGAGTATACGGCACAGGTGTTGGAAGGAAGTACGATTTATCGGATAGATTCTGAGGTTTGCAAACAAAGCATTGCTGATTTTATTTTTAATCCGGTACAGCAAAAGGATGTAGAGAATTCTAATGACGAAGGTACTGCTTCGGGGAATCCAGAGTAGATTGACAAAGAAAAAAGATGTTGCTACAATGGGTGTGGTAACGAGGAAAGAAAGGTGGATATGACATGAGACATAGTGTGTTATCACTATTAGTAGAGAATACATCAGGAGTATTAAGCCGTGTTGCTGGTTTATTCAGCCGCCGTGGCTATAATATTGACAGCTTAACTGTTGGGGAGACGAACAACCCTAAGTTTTCCAGAATGACGGTGGCATTACATGGGGATGATCAGATTATTGATCAGATTAAAAAGCAGCTAATGAAGCTGGAGGATGTCATCAGTATTGAGGAGCTTAAGGATAACGAGTCCGTGTGCAGGGAGCTGGTGCTTGTTAAGCTGGAGTGTGATAAGCAGCAGAAGCAGGATATTATTGCGATTGCGGATGTGTTCCGTGCTAAGATTGTGGATGTAGGTATCCAATCCATTATGATTGAATTGACAGGCAATACTAATAAGATTAATGCGTTTATGACGTTATTGGATGATTATGTTATCCGACAGGTTGTAAGAACCGGATTGACCGGACTGACAAGAGGAAACTATGAAGTCGTGGACGCTGAGGCATAGCCTGTTAGATATACAGGGCGAATGTTCAGGTTTGAGTAATCCTTGAAACCGGAAGTCATGCCGGTTTCGAATTACCGCACGTTTTCGTGCTATATAAATAATACATAATTAAGATATGGAGGAATGATAACATGGCAGATGCAAAGATTTTTTATCAGGAGGATTGTAATTTATCACTTTTAGATGGCAAGACGATAGCAGTGATTGGTTACGGTAGTCAGGGACATGCTCACGCATTGAATGCAAAGGAGTCTGGCTGCAATGTAATTATTGGTTTGTATGAGGGTAGCAAGTCATGGTCTAAGGCTGAGAAGCAGGGCTTTGAAGTGTATACTGCTGCTGAAGCAGCAAAGAAAGCGGATATCATTATGATTTTGATTAATGATGAGCTGCAGGCAGATATGTACAAGAAGGATATCGAGCCTAATTTAGAGGCAGGCAATATGTTGATGTTTGCCCATGGCTTTAATATTCACTTTGGCTGTATTGTACCACCTAAAGATGTGGATGTTACGATGATTGCACCAAAGGGACCGGGACACACTGTTCGTTCTGAGTACCAGGCTGGTAAGGGTGTTCCATGTCTGGTAGCAGTAGAGCAGGATGCAACTGGCAAGGCACAGGATATCGCATTAGCTTACGCTCTGGCAATTGGTGGAGCAAGAGCTGGTGTATTAGAGACTACCTTCCGTACAGAGACTGAGACAGACCTCTTTGGTGAGCAGGCAGTGCTTTGTGGTGGTGTATGTGCATTGATGCAGGCAGGCTTCGAGACCTTGACAGAGGCTGGTTATGACCCAAGAAATGCATACTTTGAGTGTATTCATGAGATGAAATTAATCGTTGATTTAATTTATCAGAGTGGTTTTGCAGGAATGCGTTACTCTATTTCTAATACGGCAGAGTATGGTGATTATATTACCGGACCAAAGATTATTACGGATGAGACAAAGAAGGCAATGAAGCAGATTCTTTCCAACATTCAGGATGGTTCTTTTGCGAAGGAATTCTTATTAGATATGTCACCAGCAGGCAGACAGGTTCACTTTAAGGCAATGAGAAAGTTAGCTGCTGAGCATCCATCTGAGAAGATTGGTGAAGAGGTTCGTAAGCTTTATAGCTGGAATAATGAAGAGGATAAGTTCATTAATAACTAAGAGTGTGGTATGAACAATTCAGATTTTGCATGTGCGAAATTTAGAATAGAAAAAGACGTTCTTTTAAAGGGCGTCTTTTTTATTTTGAGAAAAGGGAGAGAGAACAAAACCATAGTACATCCCGGTTTTATGCCACTGAAGTTATTAATCCGTTGCTCCTTTTTGTGATAAAGTGGTTGAAATGCTTGAACTTGCTTTTTAAAGCAGAGCAATTATGGTTATTTTGGTGCTTTCTCATAACAGCTAATGGGATGCCGATAGGTTCTTATCGATAAGTTCTTACCTGTACACACTTGCAACCCCCCCTCCAATATGCTAAAATAAACCTGTCTTATAAGCTCAACAGAAAAAGGGGAATCATTATGGATGAAGCTAAGAAGGAATTAAAACAAAAAAAGAAAGAAGCCAAAGCACAGATAAAAGATTTAAAGCGTCAGCAAAAGGATAATAGAAAGGAGATTAGCAGAATAAAGGAGGAGAGTGGTCAGAGTCATCCTTCAGCAGTATTAACCATTATTCTTGTATTTATTTTTCTGCTTATCCTTGTTCTTTTAATAAAACTAGATGTAGGAGGTTTTGGTTCTAAGGTATTAGGACCGGTTATCGGGGATGTTCCGTATGTCAATAAGATTCTTCCGGCATCTGCTCAGATGGAAGTGTCTGGTAATGCGACTGCTAAGAATGATACGACAGAAGATCAGGCAGATAATAACACAACGGAAGCGACAACACAGGCAACTACGCAGGCGGCAACTACCAGAGCACCGAAGCAGGAAGAAGCATCGAACGGTGACGGTGCAGGTTCTTCCGGGAGTTCCGATTCGGGAGCGGGAGGGGCTGCTTCTAACACAAGTAATCTGGATCCGACCTTGCAGACCTATGTAGATACCTACAATAGTATGGAGGCGAAGAGTGCTGCCCCCATATTGGAGGGAATGTCAGGTGATTATCATCTGGTGGCAGAGATATTGGTGAATTTAGAGCCGCAGAAACGAGCGGATATATTAGCTGCCATGTCTACCAACAATGCAGCAAAGATTATGAAGATAATGGAACGCATGTAGAACAAAAGGGATGCTTATATAAGTAGTCCCTTTTTGGTATTATTTGAATAATAAAGAGGAGGACATTATGGACTGTTTTAATGTACTTAGAATCGAGCCAACCAAGGATGAAAAGGAGATAAAGAGGGCATATTCCAAGCTTCTGCCATCCTATCATCCGGAGCAGGACCACGAAGGCTTTATGCGGCTTCGGGGAGCCTATGAGGAAGCTCTTTCGTATGCCAGACAGGAGGATGATGATCAGAAGGAGAAAGAACCGGTTGATCTTTGGATGGAGCGGGTAGAGGAGATATATCGAGTATATAAAACCAGAATTGATGTTGCTAAGTGGCAGGAGCTTTTGGAAGATGATATCTGTGTTGCGATTGACTCTGCCAATGAGTGTAATGAGCGGTTGTTGGTTTTTCTGGCTGACCATATCCTTTTGCCTCATGAGGTGCTTCATGTATTGGAGGCACAATTTCATTGGGAGAGTAAGCGGGCACAGCTCATAGAGATTTTCCCTGAAAATTATATTGATTATGTTATTGCCAATGCAAAATATCCGGATAATTTCCGTTATATGCTGCTGAATCCGGATTTAGACATGGATTATGATGCATTCTTAGAGGATTACTATGCATTGGAGCGGCTGTTAAATCAATCTGGAGAAGAAGGGGTAGAGGATATTAAGGATGCATTACAGAAGATTAACCGGTACCCGGTTACACATCCCGATGTTACAGAGCTTAAGATGCGTGCGTATCTGGTATTGGGACGGGAGGAGCAGGTAGATGAAATGTGCAGGGAGCTTCTGGAGCTGGAGCCGGATGCAAAGCATACTTTTCAGTGCCTTGCCCGATGTAATCTGGAGCTTAATCGTTATGAGGAAGCACTCTCTTATTATGAGAAGGTGCTTCATGAGGCTTCGGATAATGTGGGGGCATTAATGGGGAAAGCAGCGTGCTATAAGGAGCTTAACCGTCTTGAGGATTCCCTTGAGATTGCTTTAAAGGCACAGGATATTGTGCCATATAATGGTTATGTCCGTAACTTTGTGGCAGCACTCAATGAGGAACTGTTAGAGGGGCGTAAGAAGGATTATGAGGAGCATCCTGAGGATAATCAGGTTGTTTACAGGTATTGTAAGACTTTGGCAGCCGCCTGCCACTATGAGGAGGCGGAGAAAATTTTCCCAAAGCTTTCCAAGGAAGGACTTGAGGAGAAGGATTATTTAGAGCTTTGTAGTAATGTCTATATGGACTTGATTGATATTGAACGTGCCAATTGTGATAAGGCAATTCCGTCTTTGGAGCGTCTTATTGAGCTGTATCCGGATAAGCTTGGCTATTATGAGGATTTAGGCTATTGTTATGGTGAAGCAGGAAGGCTTGAAGATGCCAAGAATATTTATGCCAGGGCCAAGGAGATTGATGTTACCTCTCCCCGGATTTATTACCGCCTGGCGCAGATTTACATAAAGGAGAAGAATTATGTAGATGCGGTAAAGGTATGTGATGAGGGCTTAAGCTATGACAACCAGATACCCAATCTCTATCATTTCAAAGCGGAGGCATGCTATTATCTGGGAGAATATGGCAAGGCAATGGAGCTTTGTGACAGGGCAATATCTATTCTTCCCTATATGGATACCTTTGAGATTAAGGCAAAGATATATAATGAGTGCGAGGCATATTCAGAAGTGGAAGATATGCTTAAGGATATGCAGTATCCGGATACTATGACGGATAACCTCCTTGCCCAACTCGCCAGAGCCAAGCGTCTGCAGGAAAAGCTTGAGGAGGCAAGGCAGCTGCTTGATAAAGCAATTGCCAGAGATACACATGAGCCGGAGATATTTTACCAACGGGGAATTTTATATTTTACTGAGGGGAACTCGTCAGAGTATTCGGCAAGATATGAGAATACAATTGCTATGGCAGACAAGGCAATTGAATATAGCAAGGAGTTTACCTTTGAATATGTGCTGTTAAAGATACAGGCATTAAGGAATCTTAACAGGCTGGTGGAAGCGATTGAGACGTTGATTAATTTTCGCAAACAGGGGATTGCCTCTGAGCGCTTGGAGCTTCTATTAGGAGATCTTTACATGGATGGTAAGGATTGTGACCATGCTTTAAAGAGCTATAAGAAGGCAGCAGCTATCAATCCGGATAATTATGCGGTACATGGAAGAATCTGTGACGTGTATATGGAGCAGAAGCGGTATAAAGAGGCATTAGAGGAAGTTAATTTACAACTGGAGAAGGATCCATCGGATTATTATTACATTGACCGTGGTATCATTTACAATGAGCTTAATGATGAGGAGAAGGCGGAGGAGAATTACCGTCTTGCCTTGAAAGAAAACGAGGGCAATTGCTACGCGTGGGCGAATCTTGGATTCTTATACCGGGAACAGGGCAGATTAGCCATCTCTTTAGAGTGCTTTGAAAAGGCAATCGAATATGAGCATCCGAATCCGATTAATTACTATGAGGCGGCACGTTTGTGCCGGCGTCTCGGTGAGCGTAGGAAGGCACAGGAGTTTCTTACAAAATTACAAAGTAAGGGAGAGCATCGTTATTCTGCTGATTTACTGCTGGGGGATTTGTATGCACAGATGGGACAACCGCAGAAGAGTGTACAGATTTTTGAGAGAATGCTTCAGATGTATCCTGATGATCTGGTGTATGTGATTCAGCATTATGCCGATGTCTATAAGCATGCAGGTGATGTTAAAAAGATGCAGTGGGTATGGAAGAAAGCTGGAGACAGGACTGCCCGCAAGCAATACATGAAGAAGAATGGAAAAAATGTTCACTATCAGTATTATAAATATATGGCAGGCTACTATCTGGATTATGCGCAGGATGTTAAAAAAGCGTTAAAGTTTTACCTAAAAGCCGATGGCATTTACACCGATGATGGCTATATCTGTTCTAAAATTGGTGTGTGCTATGAGGCGCTGGGGGATGTGGGAACAGCACGTATGTGGTACACGAAGTCCTATGAGCTTGACCGGAAGATGCTGGAAAATGATGATAAAGACCCATGTGGTTATGACTGTGTCGGAATGGATTATGCATGGATGGGCGATTATGATAAGGCGGTCGAACATTTTTATTATGCAATGTATTATGGAGCTTTGTGTTGCAATTGCAGCATGGGAGAATGCTATGAGGTGTTTTATGATATCGGTGATGCCATGGAGCGAAAGGCCAATACATTGGCTAAAAAGCGGTTCTCTGAGAAAACAAAGGCAGATTTGCCACAGTTTATGCGTGAGAGAAGAGAGGAGCTTCAGAGGTATTTGAAGGGAGAAAAGCCGAAGGGTGTGTTTGTTCCATCGGAGGAGATACTGTCACAGCTTTTGGAGTTTCTTTCTGATTATGAAGCGGCAACAACAGTTGAGGGCTGCCGCAAGATGGCATTGAAGTATTATGAAACAGCATTAAAGCGGAAGCCGGACAAGACGAAATATCAGAATGCGGTAAGGCGGTTAAAGCATTTATAGTCGGAAATTGACACAAATAAGGTGCTTGCACCATGGGGAAAAAGAGTGTATGATTAAGTATTAATAAGAGATTTTAAGAAGGGCAGATGGGGATGAATAGCATGATGGACTTGGGTAATAAAAGAAGACGAGGGATAGGTGTCATCGGTAAAGTGATAGTTAGTGTGATTGCCATTCTTTTGGTAGTCTATATTGCCGGTATCATTTATTTCCAGAAACATTTTTTAGGCGGAACACAGATTAATGGTGTTTCGTGTTCCTTTAAAAGTGTAGTGGGTGCAGAGAACACCATTGCGGATGTAGTGCAGAATTATACGATTACCTTAAAAGAGCGGGAGAGCGTCAAGGAGCAGCTTAACGGGAAGGATTTTTCCATGGATGTCACCTTTGATGATTCTATCAATGACATATTGGAGACACAGAAGGCAGTGATTTGGCCAATTTCCTTCTTTTCAACGGATAGCCAGTCTGTTGGTGTGACAATCAGTTACGATGAGGAGAAGCTGACAAAGAGCATTGAAGAGCTTGATTGTATGGACAGTAGTAAAACCAGAGAACCGGTGGATGCCAAGCTCTCGTATAATAATCAGACCAAACAGTATGAGATTGTCCCAGAGGATGTGGGAAATACGGTTATAGCAGAGAAGCTTAACGAGGCTGCCAGACAATGTGTCAAAGACCTTGAAGATACATTGGTACTCGAAGAGCGGGATTGTTACAAGAATCCTAAGTATACCGCAGATGATAAGGCAGTAACAGAGGCGTTAGCGACGATGAATCAATATGTAGCCACAGAGGTGACCTATGATTATACCACGGATAAGGTGGAGGTGACGTCTGATATGATTGCGGAATGGCTTCAGGTTAGCGAGGATTTTGAGATAAGCTTTGATAAGGAGAAGATGCAGACATTCGTTGGCGATATGGCGGCGAAACACGATACAATATTTACCAAACGCAAGTTTAAGACAAGCTATGGGTATTCCATAGAGGTGAGCAAGGGTGATTATGGCTGGTGGACAAACCGGGTAGAGGAGCGAAAGGATTTGGTGAAGTTTATCAAGGCTGGTAAGAAGGGCGAAAAGGAACCGGTATATTACCAGAGAGCTTCTAAGCGTGGAAAAGATGACCTGGGTGATACATATGTTGAGGTGAATCTAACGAAACAGCATGTATTACTTTATAAGGATGGTAAGCTTATTAAGGAGTCAGATTGTGTCAGTGGAAAAACGAAGACCCCGACGCCGGCAGGTATTTTTTCGGTCACCTTTAAAGACCATAGTTATGATGATCATCAGGTGGCCTTGGTGGGGGAGGATTATTCTTCTGATGTAGATTATTTTATTCCATTTTATGGTAATGTGGGATTTCACGATGCAAGCTGGCGGCGTTCCTTTGGTGGAACCCAGTATAAACAAAAAGGTTCCCATGGCTGCGTGAATCTACCCTATGATATGGCAGAAGAGATTTATAATACAGTAGAGAAGGGGATGCCGGTTATTGTATATGAGGATCCGGGGGTGCCTTCGGCAACGACAGAAGCAGCGACTACTGAGGAGCGTAGATAGGAGATTCGAATCGAGGAGAAACAGGAATAAAACGTGTTGTTAGAAAGGGTAATTGCTTAAGTGGGTTAGTCCATAATAGAAATTTGGGGTTGACTTTTGTGTAAACGAATGCTATTCTAACAATAATCCTATAGGACAAAGGCGAGGAAGAGAAGGAGTACATAGCTTTGATGCAGCCTAGAGAAGAGACGTTTGGTGGAAGTCTTGTGCAGAAGTTATGGAAGCAGTCTTGGAGCTTTACTGTCGAACCCGCAAGCAAGTAGATGGTAACGGAATGTTTCCCGTTATAGAAACAACGATGCAGTATAATATATACTTTAAGTCGGCTGAGAGCAGGAATACTCCTGAATTTAGGTGGTAACACGGACATTGTTCGCCCTAAGCATTATGCTTAGGGCTTTTTTTCATCTTAGACGCATAGAGTATGGTTAGAACGAAATATGAGAGAAAGAAGGATGCAGTCATGAGAGAATTTCAGAAATCAAGTAAATTAGATAATGTATGTTATGATATTAGGGGGCCGGTGATGGATGAAGCCAATCGGATGATTGCGGAAGGGATGGATGTGATTAAGCTGAACATCGGCAATCCTGCCCCATTTGGATTTGAAGCACCAGACGAGATTATTAAAGATATGATTATGAATCTGCGGGATTCAGAAGGATATTCTGATTCTAAAGGAATTTTTAGTGCCAGAAAAGCAATTATGCAGTACTGTCAGTTGAAAAAGATACCCAATGTAGGGGTGGATGATATTTACACAGGTAACGGTGTGAGTGAATTGATTAGTATGTCTATGCAGGGATTATTGGATAGTGGGGATGAGATACTGGTGCCGGCACCGGATTATCCTCTTTGGACAGCATCTGTCACTTTGGCAGGGGGAACTCCGGTTCATTATATGTGTGATGAGCAGGCAGACTGGTATCCTGACCTTGATGATATTAGAAAGAAGGTTACACCCAATACGAAGGGCATTGTAGTGATTAACCCCAACAATCCGACAGGAGCGTTGTATCCTAAGGAATTGTTGCTGGAGATTGCTGAGATTGCCAGACAGAACCATTTAATTATATATGCAGATGAAATTTATGACCGTTTGATAATGGATGGATTGACCCATACCTCCATTGCATCTTTAGCACCAGATTTGTTTACCATAACCTTCAACGGATTAAGTAAGTCTCATCGTGTTGCAGGGTATCGCTGTGGCTGGATGTGCCTTTGTGGAGAAAAAAGACATGTAAAGGGATATATAGAGGGACTGAATCTGCTCTCTTCTATGCGGCTTTGTTCCAATGTTCCGGCACAGAGTATTATTCAGACCTCGCTCGGTGGTTATCAGAGTGCAGATGAATTACTGCTGCCGGGTGGAAGGATATATGAGCAGAGAGAATATATATACAATGCATTAAATGAAATACCCGGAGTATCGGCAGTAAAGCCTAAGGCAGCTTTTTATATTTTCCCGAAATTAGATAAGGAGAAATTCGGCATTGTCAATGATGAACAGTTTGCTTTGGATTTCTTAAAGCAAAAGAAGATATTGATTACCTGTGGTACTGGATTTAATTGGCCGGAACCAGATCATTTTCGGATTGTTTATCTGCCTAATCTTGAGATGCTTAAAAAGTCGACAAAACGGTTATCCGATTTTCTTGCGGGATACCATCAATAGAACGGATAAGGAGAGGTAGATTATGGGTCGGGAGGAGCAGCAATTTCAAAAGCGGATGTGTGAGCTTGCAAACCGTTCCTATATGGAAAACCGCTACTGTTATACAGGCTTTTTAAATGAATCAGAACAATCCTTGTTGCTACAGATTGAAGAAGAACTTCCTATAAAGGTTGCGTTATATGGTGGTTCTCCTGCCAGTGAGCGAAAGCTTGCTATATTTGGAGATGAGCATCAGTTTGGGTATGCTGCTGTTCCCCCGGTTGCTTTTTTGCATATGATTCCTGTGGCTAAGAAATTTGCAGATAATTTAACACATCGTGATGTGTTAGGGGCAGTCATGCATCTTGGCATGGAACGGGAGATGGTTGGAGATATTTTTGTCCGGGAGAAAGAGGTATATCTGTTTTGTATGGAACAGATGGAGGAATATATTGTAAAGGAGCTTACAAAGATTCGCCATACAATTGTCCGGGTGGAACCGGTGCCGATAGAACAAGCGGAGAAGCTTACACTAGCCGAGGGGAAAGAGATGGAGGTATTAACCGCTTCCCTTCGTCTTGATGCAGTGGTTGCCGCCACCTTTAAGCTGTCACGGCAGGAAAGCCAGTTGCTGATAAGGGAACGCAAGGTGTTTACAGCAGGGAGGCTTAATGAGAACAACAGCGGACTGCTCAAGGAACCTGTAATGATTTCTGTTCGTGGAAAAGGGCGGTTTTATTATACTGGAATTGCTTATGAAACGAAGAAGGGGAAGTATAGAATTGTTGTAAAGCGATATGATTCTTAGTGGTTTCCTCATATTTGCAAGGCACAAACTTTACGAATCCAATGAATTATGTTATATTAAACTGAGATATTCTTTGGAAAGGGTGATGGCGGGATGAATATTGTTTTTGAGAAATTAGAAATGATTGTGGACTTTTTTGTGGAACAGTGGCACAAGATGACAAAAGACAAGCGGGGCGAAGATGATTTAAGTGGATTGCTTTGGATAACGGGTCTTTTGATTCTAATTATCGACATCTTTACCAAGAAAATAAGCCTGTTGGTTATTGGTCTGCTGTTAGTGGGATACGGTATCTTTCGCTGCTTTTCTCCATTTGGTTTTCATGACAAGGAGAATGAGATATTTGCAGGCTTTTTCCGTTTCTTAAGAGGAATTGGTATCCGTATTGGAGGTGCCGTCTCTGATAAGTACAAGAGCTTTCAAGAGGTAGATAAAAAAGAGAAGTTAAATGAGCTGAAGAATAAGGTAGTGCCGGATGAGGAGACGAAGCTCGAGCGGGCAGAAGAAAAGGAAATGAAAAAGAAATATTATATGTTTGACTGTCCCGGCTGTAACCAGAAGGTACGGATTCCCAACCGTGGAAAGAAAGGGCGGGTCGCAATTGTCTGCCCTGCATGTAAGACGAGATTTGTCCGTATGCGTTGGTAATAGTGTAATGGTATGTACACATGCATAAAAGAAAGACAGGTTTCATATACTTTAAAAAGCATCTTTAGATAGGTGCTTTTTATTTTTTATATTTGGAAATAAAAGCGTATACTGTTTTAATTTTCAATTAAAGTAAGCGAATAGGGGGAGCGGCAATGAAGCTATGTCAGAATGAGGAAGAATTATATCGTCTTGGGCAGGATTACTTAAGTGGTCAGGTTAAAATAGTAAGAGCTTTGGATAACCGTCTGCTTTGCTGGGCATTTATCACTGTGCTGGCATTTATGTATGGTTGCTTTTTTGGAAATATTTTTTTCTTTTTTGATGTGCTGTGTAGTGCGTATTTTATGGGATGGGCTGTAAGACAGAGAATGCATGCGGGGAAAACAGATCTTAATATTACAGTACAGGGACAGGAGGGGAAGCATAGTAAACTATCATTGGAAGAGAGGGCTCGAATGAAACAGGATGGCTTCCTACTATTTTTTGCATGGCTGTTTCTCGTGTTTCTGGGAATGCTGTTTATTGCATGCTTTTTTCAGGCAGAGGGGATGAGAGGATATCGTATGCTTTATGGGAAGGTGCCTGTCATATGTGCTGCTACGTTGTTGCTGCTTAAGGAGGGAGCCTATCAGATAGGATATAGGGAACAGGGGGGGACGGGCTTTTCCATTGTTTCGGGATACCGCTATAGCCAGCTTACGACAGTGTGTACACTGCTGGCATGTCTGTTATCCAATCTAAAGCAGGGGGATATACTACCGTATATCCTGCTAACCACCTATCTCTTTGATATCATTTTGTTTTGTCCGGTCTTTAAGAAAAATATTTTTCTTTGATTTGCGGAATCGGCATCGCCTTTCCCGTCCAGAGCCGGAACGCTTCCGCTCCCTGGTAAAGCAGCATATATAGTCCGTTGAAGGTGGGACAACCGATAGCCTTAGCCTGCTTCATTAACAGGGTGGTTCGCGGGTTGTAGATAATATCGGATACAATCAGCTCTGGATGCAGTAATGTTTCATCGGCAAGCGGACTGACAGAATCCATTGGTGCCATTCCAACAGAGGTTGCGTTGGTTAGGATGTGTGCCGTGGCAATGATTTGTTTAAGCGCAGAGGTATCCTCTAGCAGACAGGTATCTGTCTGGCAGCTTGTGTTTTTGGCAATGGTGTCAGCAAGCTTTAATGCCTTCTGATAGGAAGCTCCCTGCCGGTTCACAATAGTAAGCCTTTTTACGCCATCCAGAGCTGCCTGTACTGCAATTGCGGTAGCGGCACCGCCGCAGCCTAACAGCACCATATGTTTTCCAATTATATCAAATCCGGCATCCTTCACTGCTTGCATATAGCCGATACCGTCTGTGTTGTATGCATAGAGCTTCCCATTTTCCTGCACGACAGTATTTACTGCACCAATCATAGCAGCAGAGGGAGAGATTTCATCTGCCAATTCAAACATCTTTGTCTTGTCTGGCATAGTAAGATTGAAGCCACGCACATTCATTACCCGAAAGGCATCTGTCACACATTTCAGTCTATCTGGTGTTACATCAAAGCATAGATATGCATAGTCAAGTCCCAACAGGCGGAACGCCTCGTTGTGCATAAGTGGGGAGACACTGTGTGCCACTGGACTTCCGAGTAATGCAGTTAGTGTAGTATGTCCGGTAATGATTAATTCGTTCATGATAATCCTCTTTTCTTTATTTCTTCTATTCTAAAGCATTATATCATAAACGTACTGCTTTTGCAGGAAAATCGTATATTTATGCCTTTTACTGGCAGAAATGTTAAGTGATTTTGCATTTGCTTGAAATTTTGTTATTAGGTTTTGTCCTTCGTCGGGAAATTGCTGTCTTTTATCGGAAAAAAGATAAAATAATCAAAGGATATGCTATTCTGGTTTTGTAGTATAAATCTATTAGATAATTGCGAAACAAATTTATATCAAGTCTATCGTCCTAATACTATATAAATTTACTTCGTTGTCTTTGCTACGCAAAGTACAAAGGCGTAAATTTATATAGTATTAGGACTATCCACTCAATGATTATGAGTTTCGCAATTACCTAATAAATCTATTAAATAAAGGAGAGAAGAGGATATGAAGAAAATGAAATTACTCAAATACCTGATAACAATGATGCTTGTATTATTATGTACTGTAATTATGCATCCGGTAAAAACACAGGCAGCAGTTAGTTTTGAACAGCTCCCTGTGACTGTTGTAGATGATATGACCAATTTTGACCAAGTTGTAAAATTATCATGGAACCTGGACTGGAACCTGAGTAAGGAAACCGGGGTGACAGAGCAGTGCCGTTATGCTATGTTTTCTTTGGCTAGTGATTCCTTTGTCCGTATCAAGATGTCGACGGTGAATGAGTCGGCATTTGCCACAGATGACTATTTCAGATTATATGCGAATGAGACGATGGCAGTTCCTTTGACGGATAATGACATTGGACATGCCTGCTCGGGTGATGACTACTTTTTTTTGAAGGCAGGCACCTATTATATCCAGTGTGGAAGTAAGTTATATTATAGTGGCTCTTCTAATCATTCAACAAGGATTATGATAGGAGCAGTGCCGGAGAGCAAGGGTGTTCAAATTGAGCAGGTTGTCAGCGACGACCATAAGAAGGTGACTGTGTCAGTAACCCAGAGATTTGCACAAGAGCTTAACTCAGCAAAATGGAAGGAGGGAAGGGCTACCAGTGTAACGTATGATTCAACCGATATAGACGCCTCCAATTCCTTTTCGGTTTACCAAAACGGGTGGTATACGATAGCTTTGAAATCTAAGAGTTCTGTGGCATTTAATAAAGATATAGAATACTTTGCCTATATCAATGTAACCGGTATTGATAATGGTGCTTCTGTTATTCCCCCTGCTGTTGATACCGGTGCGAAAAAGGGTGTTACATATGCAGTCAACAATGTAAAGTACAAGGTCGTTAAAGCGGGAATTAACAAAACGGGAACCGTAATGGTGACGGGAGTTGTAAAGGCAAAGTCCTCTGTTTCCATACCATCGGCTGTTACGATTAATGGACAGAGCTACAAGGTTGTTAAGTTTGGCAGCAAAGCATTTTATAAGAAAAGCAAAATAAAGAAAATTACAATTAAATCGAAGAACATAACTTCCTTTGGTAAAAATGCATTTAAGGGAATTAACAAAAAGGCGGTTTTCAAGGTTCCAAAGAGTAAATATAAGAATTATAAAAAGCTTCTTACTTCCAAAACGGGATTTGCAAAGAAGACTATGAAAATTAAAAAATAGGTATTATGATTTCATGAGGAGACTGCCGCTTTAAATTCAGATTATGGGTTTTGAAGCGGTGTCTTTTTTGCTTTAGTAAGGGGAAAGATATAGAAAAAGAATGTGATATTTGGTATATTATTTTATAGTAGGAAATTATTAAAATAATTAGGAGTCATAAGGATGATACATGAAGAACGATTGCAGCGATTTACAATTTATATGTGTGAAGATATCAGAGAACATGCTGAAAATATGCTTGCTATCTGTTCACGGTTAAAGAATGAATACTGCCTTAATGTAACGGTTTTTCAATCAGCCGATGAGCTGCTTAAGTGTCTGAATGGGCTGCGAAAGGAACAGGAAACATTTCCCGATTTAATCCTACTGGATATTGAATTGCCTGTCATGGATGGTATCACGCTTGGACAGAAGATTCGCCAGATGGCTTCGGATGTGTGCCTGGTTTTTCTTACCTCTTATGCTGAGTATGCAATCAGGGGATATACGGTTAATGCATTTCGCTATTTGTTAAAACCATTATCGCAGGAGGCTATGCGTAATTTACTGGTAGATATACAGAAGGAGCATGCAAAAAAGAAAAAGATAATGGTAAAAACGGTGGATGGTGAAATGTTGCTGCCGTTACAGGAGATAATATACATCAGTGCAGAGGATAAATGCACTGTATTGTACACGAAGGACAGACATTATATCAGTGACTACAGTTTGAAGAAATATGAGGAGCAGTTGGAGATATTTGGTTTTTTTCGGATTCACCGCAAATATCTGGTAAACCTGTATCATCACAAGGGAACACAGATGGGAAGGATTATTCTATCATCGGGCTCTAGCCTTCCGATTACAAAGAAACGTATGCCACAGTACCGGCAGCAATTATTTCATTTTCTGGGAGAGAATTTAATATGATGGACATTGTGTTAGAGATTGCATCAATTTTGCTAAATATGTTTTCCATGCTGAATATATGGATGATTATGAGCCTGTTGTTTGGCTGTGATATGAGAGTGACGCCCCGCAATTTAGCGATAGCCTCAGGCATATTTGTTTTGGTAAATGTGTTAAGTCTTCTTATTTTTGATGGGGAAGACATGATTATAACAGCAATTATTTTTGCCTATAATGCATTAGTTACGTTAATTTTAACCAATAAAAACCGAATAAAGACATTGCTTCTGGAGATTCCGGCTATGTTTGTATATGTACAGTTTTGTCAGTTCTTTATCTTGATTGGGAAATTAGTGGGATGTGATAAATATTTAATCGGGGAGGAAGGGCTTACACCGGCAGATTATATAGGGGATATTTTATTGTTTGCCATTTTAATATTGCTTAGCAAAACTAAGGTGGCAAAGGGGAAATCCATACAACTAACCATTGGAGAAGGTGTATTACTTACACTGTTTTGTATATTCAGTCCCTTAATTGTGCAAGGGCTTGAATGGTTCGAAGGTATGGCACATGATTCTATTTATAAGCTGGCTTGGATTTGGTTTATGATTATATTGAATGTGGCAGTCATCTATGCTATTGCACATAGGAAAATGACAACATATTACCGACAGCTTTCAGAAAATTACAAGAAGGAGTTTGAGGCAGAATATTCTTTTTTTCAAAAGTACAGGAAACAGCAGGAGGATACAGTCCGGTTTCGGCATGATTGGAAAAATCATATGCTGTTGTTACAGGAGATGCTGGAAAGGGAAGAATATGGAAAGGCAGAGCAATATTTTAAGACATTGACAGCAGATACATCTAAATCTGTTTATAAGATAGCTACCGGCAATGAATTGTTAGATATGATTTTAAGCACCAAGATGGCGGCATTGGAAGAGAACGAGATTACCTTGCAATGCAAGGGGGCATTATCGGAATTTCAATTTATGAGTTATGTAGATGGCTGTGTTCTTTTTTCGAATCTGATTGATAATGCAGTTGAGGGAAATGCGAAGGTTGAGGGAATGCACTATATATCGCTGACAGCCAAGAAGACAGAAAGTCTTTTTTATCTGGAGATAAGAAATCCAATGGAGGGGAAACTAAAGTATCAAAAGGGACAGGTTCAGTCAACAAAAACAGGAAAGGAGCAGCATGGCATTGGTTTGCGGCAAGTATACGATATTATTGAAAAATATAACGGAGAGTATCATATAACGACGAAGAATCAGGAATATATAATTCAGATGGTTTTTACCAGATATTATTCAAAAGTATAACAAAGAGTATCACATTACGACGAAGAATCAGGAAGATACGATTCAGATATTTTTACTGTTTTAAATTTGCAGTTGTGTAACAGCAGTCCTAGGAGGAGCTTCACATAAGGAGGTCTCTCTTAGGACTGTTGCCGTATAAAATAAAGCTTGGAAAGCTGTCAGCATCATTTTATTCCCCTTGCCAATTTGTTGTACAATGTTTTTTGGAACAATTTTATAAGGAATCCAGAAAATCCCATGAAAATTCGTGAAAACTATAGTTGCATGGATTGTTAATTATCAGTATAATTGGTACTAGTACATCATAAACTAAGTATCTTGCAGTTTGACTTGTCTAAACTTTCATCCGCTGCGTTGCATTTTCTAGCCGTAGCCACCGCTACGCCGTCGAAAATTCGCCTTGCAGAGTGAAAGTTTATCCTTCGCCAAACTAT
>JAGATQ010000023.1 GCA_017621205.1 Lachnospira sp. | reverse complement strand
GTTTGCCTCGTAACATATACAGAATCTGCCAGTTCTTGTTGCGTCATTCCTTTTTTTATTCTTGCTTCTTTTATTATTTTTGAAATTTCCATTTATCCACCATTATTTACTATTATCCTTAAACATACTATTAGTAGCTAGAATTACTCCAATGCATATCAAACCAAAGGATGAATTCCATCCCTGCTCAATAAACTGATATATAGTTATACTTATAAAAGCAACAATGATAATCCACCTGCATGCTTTAGGATGACGTTCTGACACTCTAATAATGCACTTTACAATCGGCACCATTAATAATCCAACTATACCAAACAGGCCAATGGCGACCACCCAAAAGAGATACCTCTTATTTCCTTCCACTAACTTCAACATATCTAAAATCTCCTTTCTTTTTCCTTAATTTTAGGAAATCTATATGTTAAAGTCACGCAACGAACAATATATTGGGCGCAACGCCTGTGTTTCACCTAGAGATGAATGAACTCTTCCCTACATCAAAGCCTGCCTTATACGTTTTAAAATGTTAAAGGCTTCAACAACTTCAAGTTTCTGTTCCTATTGAAACAAATTTACCTTTTCTTTTTGTCAAAGATATACGTAATAACAAAATCAACGATAAATGCAATAATCGCATAAAGTCCTGATTTCACTAAAGAAACATCCTCATTCTGAATAATCATTACCAATGCAATGCCCAACGCAACAACAATTGCCACGAACAACGCCTTTAATAATCTATCTTTCATTAATATAATCTCCTAAAACTGGTGCCTTTCCATCTTACCAGAAGCCGGAAAGCTTATGTTCTTACTCATCTTTTTGTTCTGCATAATAACGTTCACAGGCAATTAAGTACTGCCGTTCAAATTGTGCAATTGCCCGCTTGCTTACCTTCTTGAATGGAAGTAACATATCAAATGCATGAAAGCAGTTTGGATAGATATCTACGTTTGCTTCCACACCGGCTTTTCTTAAATTCTCAATATAGGTCAGTGTTTCACAGTAAAATGGTTCAATATCACCTACAAATGTGTATGCTGGAGGAAGATTGGAATAATCCTTCTGTCTTGCTGCCGCAGCATAAGGAGGTACATTTTCACCAAGTTCCCAAAGGCTTCCAAGATACGCTTTCCACCCCATATGATTTCTTTTTGTATTCCAAATCGGAGCATGGTTATCTCTGGAAGAATCAGTATCGAGGTTATCAAGCATAGGGTACAACGGCATCTGATAAGCAATGTTTACTTCGCCCTTGTCACGGGCATACATGCAAAGAGCGGCGGCAAGACCACCGCCAGCACTTTCACCACCAACCATAATCTGACTGCTGTTAATACCCAACTCAACCGTATGATCCTTCAGATACTTCAATGCGGCATGACAATCGAGTAGTGCCGCCGGATAAGGTGCCTCCTTAGAAAGCCGATATTCCGGTGTGACGACTACTGCGCCATATTTTTTTACAAGATTAATAGCTCTGGACATATATATCATCTTTGCCATTCCTGTCACATAGCCGCCACCATGAATCCATAGGATCCCCGGAGTCTTTTCCTTCGGTTTTGCGTTTATGGTGGGACAGAGAATGAATAAATCTATTTCTGTTCCCTCTGCAAATATTTTCTCTCTTTTCATTGTGTAATACTTACTCATAATAATTCCTCACCAATTTGCAAGCTTATTATTCCCACGGATCTGCAACCAACTCCGATCCCAACATAAATGCTTTTTTCATATCACTTGGAAATACTTCTTCGTGTCGTGCTATTTTAGCATTAGGATTAAACATCGTCCAATTATATTTACCATAATCATTCACTTGCAGTGTATCACCAGAAACCATGACTTTCGTTGGTCCAACCATCCCGTTTAACGAGCTTTGGTATTTTTCCAGCATCTTATCGTAACCAATCTGACAATAAAACTCTTCTGCACAATTACTTGTCATAATAAATAAAACAGGTATCAAGTGTTTATTATAACTTTTAGGTTCAATTTTGTAAGTCAATGACTGAAAAATCAAGCGTTCATACAGTGAGCGGAAAGCAGCACTAACATCTCCTAAATAATTGGGTGTACCAATGATCAATCCGTCTGCACTGCGAATGTCTTCCAGCACAGGAGCTAACCCATCTTTATAAATACAGACTCCTTGATGTTCCGGCAATTTACAGCCAAAACATGAAATACACCCTGTAAACTTCTCCAATTTGTAAAGATCAAATATCGTTACTTCTGCACCGTTAAGCTTTGCGCCTTTTGCAGCTTCGCGTACTAAGGAATCCATATTCCAATCCTTTCGCGGACTGGCATTTATTGCAACAATTTTCTTCATATATAAGTCTCCCTGCTAATCTAAATTATCCCACCAGCGGAAGAAACAGGATCACGACCGCCATACAGATAATAACCACTCCCCCAAGCATCTCCATTACAAGCCCTTCATCAGAAAGTTCCGGCTCGTAACGGAAGCGCCAGCGGTTTCCCAAAAACGCCATCTTCTCAGGCCATAACAAAATTGCAGTGCCCAATGCATAAAACACTATATAGGCAGCAGCTAATGACAAGTGCCCCCTCTGCTCCACTTTACCTTCCGCAACCTTTACCAATGTCTGAAGCAATCCGGCTTTGCTGATATACCCTTGACCGTCAGATATCATAAACAGGCGGTCAGGATTCATCAGGTACTCTCCTTTTTCATTGACATACAGCTTATTCTGATGATTTTCAGAATCCAGCGTTAT
>JAGATQ010000022.1 GCA_017621205.1 Lachnospira sp. | reverse complement strand
TAAAGCCAACCCTTGCCAACGGAAGCTACTGGTATTTTACAAAGCAGACATATGATGACATAACTGTAAAGAAAAACAGCCGAAGCCTGTACCATTATTCCCATTATCGAAGAAATAGTGTGGTAAAGAAAAACAGGAAAATCATCTATCTGCCAACCAAGGAGATGTTAAAGCAGAACGTAGGAAAATATTATGAGGTACCATCAGCGGTTATATATAAGCGTTCCGCAGCGCATGAAATGGGACATGTGTTAGGGCTGGATGATGCGTATGAGTATGAGGGTGAAAGAGCTGATATAAGTCGTGTGTGTGAAGGATTAAAAAAACAAGAACTAATTATGAGAGAAGGTAAAATTTATGATAAGATAAGCTCTTTAGAACTGGTAATGCTTTTATATGCAAGGAATCAAAGTAATGAAAAGTCGAGTATCTCATTGCAGAGCTTCCATAATTATTCGATATATACCCATAAGGATGCGAAAGGAATAGAGCATTATGAAGCGGGGAAGTTAAGCGAGGCAGTAAAGTAAGAGGTAAGTATAGGAAAGGTAGGACATAGTATGAAGAAAAAGGGATTGTATGTAATATTAGTGATAGGAATAATACTTGTAGGATTAGCAGGATATTTCTATTTTATTGGAGGGGATAACACTGATGAGGGGAAAGAGGGAACATCCAATACTAATATAATGGAAGAGAAAACGACAGAAACAACAAAAGACATGAATTCAGAAGGAAACACTACAGCATCGGGTAATGAAATAAATAAAGAACCGACAACAGAACCAGCTTCCGATGATAATGCAACTACTGCAACGGAACAGAAGAAAGAATTACCCAAAGATTATGTATGGGATACTGAAAGGTTGGGAGAGCCACCCCAGATAGTATATGACTTTGCCGAGAATCAAGAGCGGTTTGATTATATTGTAGAGAAGGTAGATTCTGTTGTAGGCGAGGGAGATGGGTTCTCTACTGGATTAAAGTACAAAGGTATATATTATGATAGTAATTATAAGGGAATAGAGAAAAAACTATCAAAAAAATTTGAAGAAAATGCGAGATATATTTTGGAAAATACAAGATTTTATGAAATAACTAAAAAGGTGGGGGGAGATTGGATTATGTACTATAACCAAGAAGAAGATAGAGACCGCTTTATTTTTATAATGTCATACAGACAGGGCATGACAGATGAACAGGCATATGAGGAAGGCTATTACAGAGTAGTAGGGGACTGGTTCTTTGGAACAATATGGAAAATATAACAGTTACAAAAATAGGTATGAGAGCTACATCGCAATTGCTTTATAAAAAAATGAACTATTTTTTCGTCGGCAAATAAACCGTAATCCGCGTCCCCAAATCCTTTCTCGACAAGATATCAAAATGTCCCTTATGCTTATCTACAATCCATTTGGCAATGGATAGCCCAAGTCCGGTTCCACCGCTTTTGCTGCTCCTTGCCTCGTCAGAGCGGTAGAATCGCTCAAACACATGGATGACGTCGGATTCCCCCATTCCTGTTCCTGTATCCTGAACAGAGAAGAACGCCTCTTCTGAGGCCCCTACGGAAAAGATAATCTCGTCTCCCTGTTTCGTATACTTTGCTGCATTGTCCGCAAGAATCCGCATGGTCTGTTTTAACATGGTGGCATCTCCCATTACCGTCACATCATTTGGTTCTTCTGTTTTCATCTGGTACACATGTCCCTCGTCAATCATTTTTGACTCCTCGAAAACTTCCTCCATTAATGCTGTAAGAGAAACCTCTTCAATCGTCATACGGTTGCGTCCACTGTCAGAGCGGGCGAGAAATAAAAGCTGTTCCACCAGTCTTGACATATGTTCCGATTCGTGTTTCAATGCTTCGATGGCTTCCGTCAATACCGTTTCGTCTTCCTTGCCCCAGCGGTCCAGCATATTGACATAGCCCTGAATGACGGAAATCGGGGTACGAAGCTCGTGGGAGGCATCGGAGACAAAACGGGATTGCTGACGGTAGGATTCCCGCATCCGGTCCATCAGATTATTGACTGCCACCGAAATTCCCATCAAATCCTTATCGCTAATGTGCAAATGCTCATCTTCATTTTCCGGATGAACATGAGAAATGGCATCCTCCAATTGCTGGAATTTGCTCTCATCAAAAGCGATACTGCTAAGCTCCTCTGCCTTCTTTGCCAGCTCATTTAAAGGGTGGAGCTGATGTCTTATTAAGCGGGCATCAAAACGTATGCTGTGAATTAAGGAAATCATCTGTACCACGCCTGTGATAATCGCACAGGTTCGCAGCATAACAAAAAACAGACCGCTGTTTAACCGTAATGTTTCGCCGCCTCTTTGACTTACTATATAGAAAATACTCTCTATTCCTCCCTGCATCTCAAAGGAGCGGTGTGGCCCCAGTAAATGAAAGGAGCCAAAAAAACTAATTTCTCCCGCCACACACCAGCAGGTGATAACCATCAGTACAATCATGACGTCCAGACAAATATAGCTTGCAAACCGCTTCCAGACCCAGAGTCTGTTGATTTTTCTGGCAATCGATGTCATTCTTCGGTTTTCTTTTTTCTGTTTCATATCCTCTTCCTCATTCTATATTAAAAACTGGAAATTACTCCTCCCGAATTACATAGCCTACTCCCCGTACCGTTTGAATCATCTTGATTCCAAACCGTTCGTCAATCTTGGTTCTGAGGTAGCGGATATACACATCGATTACATTGGTCTCTCCTACAAAGTCATAGCCGCACACCTTATTCATTAGCACGTCTCTTGTGAGTACAATGTTTTTGTTCTCCAGAAGAATCCGCAATAATTCAAACTCCCGGTTGGTCAGTTCCACCTTTTCATCTGCAAAACATACCTCGTAGCGTTTGGTATTAAGCTGCAGTTCTCCAAAGGAGTATATATCAGGGTTGGATTCAGAAGGCAGCATATCCGCTTTATCTCTGGCATCACGTGCTGTTTCCTTAAGCGGTTCGGCTTTTTTAAATACCAGCCGGATTCGTGCCAACAGCTCCTCTATGGCAAAGGGCTTCGTAATATAATCATCAGCTCCTCCATCCAGGCCTGCTACCTTGTCCATGACTTCGTCTCTGGCGGTTAAAAGGATAACAGGTAACGAGGAGGTTTTCCGCAATCTGCGAAGCACCTCCAGCCCGTTTATTTCAGGAAGCATGATATCAAGTAATACTAAATCATACTTGTCGCTTAGACACGCTTCCAGTCCCTCCCTGCCATTTGCCGCCTTTCCCACTTCATACCCTTCATGGCGAAGCTCCAGCTCTACAAATCGTGCAATTTTCTCTTCGTCCTCTACAATCAGTATTCGTTTTGCCATTAGAACCTCCCATTTAAATTGTTTGTATAGCATGCCAGGACATAATGATTATGGACCTTTGGCAGCTGTTACGTGATTCTATTTTTTCGTAAATTCTGTTTTAATAGTATCCGCTGCATTCGCTGCACTATCCATTGCTTTGTTGACATCTACCTGCATGTTTCCCGGTCCTTCAAAATAGTATCGGCAGTTACAGAACAATCCGATAATTAGTACAATGAATACTAACCAGAATGCCAGAATTGCCACAATTACCAGAAGAGTTACCGGTATGCTTAATACCTGTTTTCCCTCTTTTTCAACAACAAAGGAATTCTCATTTCCCTTTTTCAGGATTCGTTTACACCAATCAATAAAGCGGTTCAGAAGAGCACCTACACTGCTCTGCTGCTTTGTGTCATTTACTGCTTCTTCGATTTTTTCAGACTCTTCGTACTGGGTCGTAAAGCTGCTCTGCTTTGGCTGTTCTACCTTGCCTTGCCGTTCCAGATATACCATAGCATCGAGTAAATCCCAGTTACACTCGGTTAGTGCCTGCCTGGCTTCCTCGTAGCTTACCTTTGCCCGCTCCCGTAATCGTTCTACCTTTTCTAATTCATCCATATCATAATACCTCCGTTTTTAATTTTTGTCCGACACAGCATTTTATACAAAAAGGTATTTTACTACCTTAGTAATATAATGATGTTGGGTAGTTTCCTTTTCGTTTTAACTGCCTGACAGTATTTATAATAATGGATTGTTATTAAATCACAATATAAGTATCATTAAAATTAGATTAATATAACCTTACATAACAACACCACCCTTGTACCTTAATTAATAAAAGGGTGGTGTTA
The DNA here is from genome assembly GCA_017621205.1 of Lachnospira sp. Lineage (GTDB taxonomy): Bacteria > Bacillota > Clostridia > Lachnospirales > Lachnospiraceae > NC2004. The sequence continues at coordinate 146,088 of JAGATQ010000022.1, read as the reverse complement.
CAGTATTATTCTTTAGTCAACTGCTGTTGGTAATCCTAATGTGCCAGTCCAAGAATCTCCTGTTCTATAGTCTGGTTGTTAACCTTGCGTTCGGTGCTTCCGCTTACAAATTGTAAATATTCTTCATCCGCTTTGATATCAGTGGAGTCATTGTTGGTAACATCTGTTTCTAAATCGACATTCATCACGGTAATTCGCGCAGTGCTATCGTCATTTCCCATTGCGTATGTATTTTTGCCTATAGCAATTATCTTGGTCGATGCCTGATTGATTAGGATTTCGGTATCTGCATAGTGACTGCCCATCGCATAGCAGCTAATACAGTGCAGGTCAAAGGAGATGTTAAGCTTATGTAAATCAATCTGGCATGCTTCTCCTTTCAGTGTTCCTATGCCAATAATGTCCGTACAGGCATTGGAGGAGCTGAATTTTACCAGTCCATTTTCAATACCAATGGTGGCATTGCTTAGATAGGAGCCTAGTAAACAGCCTGTTCCTGCCCCCATGTGTACTTGGAAATCACAATGCTGTATAAATACATTGGTTGGGCCAATTAATGCTCCAACACCAACTGCCTCCTGAGAAGATATGTCAATTCGGTACCAGCCTTTGTTGATTGTAATTTCTCCGCCCTTGCCGGAGCCGATGCCTACGCCTCGCATACCATTTGTTTTGATAGAGATTCCTCCATCCTGATTGAAATAAAGGGGACCGTGGAAGCTTTCTATATCATTGCCGATGCCATAGTGTTTGTTCGTGTTGACATCAATGGATAGATTACCCTCTCCTTCTACAGTAAGAATTGATGTTTCTGGTACACGGATTCCGCCATTGTGCAGTTCGTTTTCACCCTCTAAGATGATTGTGAGCTTAACCTCATCTGCTAAATCAATACAAGGCATTCCTTTCTCCGTTCCAAGGCTTGCATTATTTAACCGTAAAACACCTTCAAAGCCTTCCTCAAACCAGATTTTAACGCCTGATTGGAAGCCGGCAGCCCCTATTAAATCAATAATCTGATTGGAGCTTGCTTCCCGTTTTACATGGATTTCCGTATATTTGTTTACGGCGAGCTGCACCAGTGGGATGGACATTGGTTCATCCACCACAAAGCGTTTTTTCTTAATCTTTTTGCTAATAGTCAAATTATATTGTACAATTTCGTTTCGCAGCCGTTGGTCAATAGAAGCGGGGGGAATCGGTGTTGGTTTTGCAGTATAATATCCCTGAATTAAATCGGCTCCCAAACGGATTACCTCTTTTAATTCCTGTGGTGTTTCGATTCCCTCTGCCAATGCCCAGATGTCGTTGTCGTGGGCAAATTCTATAATATCCTTTACAAAATGCTGCTTTTGTGGATTGTTATGAATCTCCGTCATAAGCATTCGGTCAATTTTTACGTATTTTGGCATATATCGTAACAGGTTGTTGATGTTAGAGTAGCCGGAGCCGTAATCATCTAAAGCTGTTTCAATATGTAACCGTTTGAAGGTATCTTTAATATGAATCAGATGCTCATCATCAAGCTCCTCTTGTTCTGTAAGTTCTACAACAATCTTACCATCTTGTTTACCCAATAACTCGTGCAGCCGGATAGTGTCCTCTCCCTCTAGCTGATTGCCGGGAATACTGTTGATAAATACTTTTTTTCCTTCAAATTGTTCCGGATGCTCTTCCATATAAGTAAGCACATTGAAGAAGGTTGATTTCTCTACGTCGTATAATCGGTTCATCCGCTTGGCACTATCAAGCAGTGACAGTGGTGATAGGCGTTCTGGTATATCCGCACGCATCAATGCTTCGTAAGAATAAATCTCTCCTGTGTGGGCATTGACAATTGGCTGAAAATGATAGGTGAATTTATTGTTGTCCAGTATATCAGTAACCAGGGCATCCTGTTGTTTGTCTGCTTCGGAAAGATTGGCAGAGAGTGCCCTGCGTTTCTGTTCTTCTAATTTCTTGCCGTTTTTTAAGCTGATGGTATCATTAATGAGCTTCTCAAAGGAATTCATTTCCGATACCAGTGCATTCTTTTTATCATAGCATATTGATATCTGGAAGGAATCACTATTTCTTTCATTAAACCGTTCAAGGCGGTGATTCAGTTCTTCAATGAAGGTTTCGCTGCGGTCTAAATTATCTGGTTTTACAAAGGAGCATACGATAAAATCATCGTTGCCCATACGGGCACAGATTTCTCCCGATTTCGTACATTCCTGAATACAGTGGGAGAGTACCTTGATGGCACGGTTTCCCTCTTCCCTGCCATATTGGGCATTGATGTCCTTAAGGGCATTCAGGTCAATGGCAGTAATTAAAATGGCTTTATCCTGATGCTCAAAGTGGCTGCTTAGCTGCACTGCCTGATTGAGAAAGCCCCGGTAGTTATATAGTCCCGTAAGACCGTCACGAATCTGAGCCGCTTCCACCTGTTTTAGCGTGAAGCGGAGATATTCCTTCTGTTGCAACGCCTCGATACCCTGCATAACACTTCTAAGCCATAAACGGTAATCTTCATTGTATACCTTCGGGGTATCCCCATAGCTGATAACGGCATATCCAAAGCTGCGGTCATTAAAATAGAGAGGAGTAAAGATGTATGCCTTTGGGGTATCATGCTCCTCAAACAACTCTGGTAATAGCATGGAAGTGTCAAAGGTTGCGTCGAAATCCAAAGCGTTGCCTGTCGTTTCGTCTTTTCCGCAACGGATAATGTGGCGCATTTTCTTAGTGTAGCCGTTGCGAAGGGCATTGTCTCCTACCATATTTTGTGGTTGGTCCCATGTATCGTTGAGTAAGAGATGGAAGCTGTCAAAGTCTCGAATCTGATATGTATACTGGAATACAATATTAAAAAAATCCTGATAGTTGTCCTGCGTCAATAAGTCATCCATAATATGATTGAAGACAGAGTGAAAACGTTCAGAGGAAAGGTCTGTCGGCCATTCTGTCCGTCGGACGCATTCCATCTCTGCTGGCCCGTACTGACAGCCACAGGTACCACCAATATATAAATCAACATTAGCTCTGAATTCTTCTATAGTCTGGTTGTTCAGGGCGGCATCAATCCATCTGGCACAGTATGTGCCACATTCCTTGGCAGGAATATCTGCTGAGGTTATTGGTATCGGGCTTAGATGTCCATCCATAATAGAATCGTAGCCTGTAATTGCAATATCCTCAGGGATTCGTATACCATTTTTTGTAAGGGCAGTACAGACACCAATTGCCATACAATCATTGGCACAGGCAATCGCATCCGGCAATTGCTCCGGATGCTGTAACAGCTCTTCTACCATTGGGTCACCGCTTGTATACCAGTAATCACCGTAAAATATTTTGTCCTCTGTTACCGGAAGTCCATGTGCCTTCATGCTATCTATGTAGCCTTGAAGACGTTGCTCTGAGTGGATATGTCCTTTTTTTCCATTCAGAAAAACAATGTCCTTGTAGCCATGATGTTCAATCAGGTGGTCAACCAGCTTAACAATTGGTGTATAGTGATCCATCATGACAGCGGGGAAATATTTGCTCTCTTTATCCACGACGAGTACCGGACCGTCAAAATTCTTTTTAATACGTTTCTGAAGATGATTGGCTAGCCCCTTTGCCTGAAGCGTGTCCAACAAGATAACAATCGCATCAAAGTGCTTTGGTGTAAATAGTTCAAAAATATTATTGTCGCCGTGTTCCCTAAGAGGTGTTTCCTGATATTTTTGGTAGCTTGAAAACAAAACGACATCATAATTTAATGCAAAAGCTTTGTCAAGAAAGCCCTGCATGAATAAATCTGGTGTTGGTTCGTCTGTCTGTGCTAACAGTACCCCTATTCGTTTCCGTATCATAGTGGATACCCCCATTCTTAATTTCGTCTTGTTTTCTATGAATTGCGTAATTAACTAAATTATACAATTTTTAGAAAGATATTTCAATCGTTTTGGTGAAATTGCAAGAGATTATTTGCAATTATCACATATTCGTTGTAAGATATATAAAATTACGCAAAAAAAGAGGTAGAAGCATGAATCTTGACGGAGCAATTTTGTTATGGATACAAGAGTGGATTCGCAGCGATTTAATGAATCCTATTATGATTAAAATTACCCATTTAGGGGATGCGGGACTGGTATGGATAGCTCTCTCGCTGTTTTTATTGTTTCCGAAAAGTACAAGAAAATATGCGATGATGGCAATCGTGGCATTGTTGCTTTCTCTTCTTATTAACAATATGCTATTAAAAAATATTATTGCCCGTACCCGGCCCTATGAGGTGGTGGAGGGGCTTAGCAGACTGATAGGGGCACAGCATGATTTTTCTTTCCCTTCCGGACATACTGCTAGCTCCTTTGCGACAGCAGTAGTTTTGTTTTGTAACCTGAAGAAACGGTATGGGATACCCTTGCTCATTCTGGCGGTTCTCATCAGCCTGTCCCGGTTATATGTGGGGGTGCATTATCCTACCGATGTGCTGTTTGGGGCAATTAGCGGCACGCTGCTTGCGATTCTGGCACAGTGGCTTGTAAATGGTATTTTGGAGCGAAGGAGAAAGGGAGGGCAGGATGAAGACAGATAAGCAGGTCGTGATAGGTCTTCTGGCGCATGTGGATGCAGGTAAAACAACCCTTTCGGAAGCGATGCTTTATGAGGCAGGCAGTATCCGCTCCCTAGGGCGGGTGGATCATCAAAATACCTTTTTAGACACGGAGGATATGGAGCGGGAGAGGGGCATTACCATATTTTCAAAGCAGGCACGGTTGTCTCTGTCCCATGCCAGACTGGTGCTGCTTGATACACCGGGGCATGTGGATTTCTCTGCAGAAATGGAGCGGACGTTGCCACTGCTTGATTATGCCATACTGGTAATTAGCGGAACAGATGGGGTGCAGGCACATACAAGAACGCTTTGGAAGCTGTTAAAACGATATCGCATTCCGGTATTTTTGTTTGTAAATAAAATGGATTATGGGGAAGTAAATAAAGAAGTGCTGATGCAGATATTAAAGGAAGAGCTGAGTGATGATTGTATCTGTTTTTACGCAGAGGACGAGGAGGCTTTGGATTATGAAGCCATTGCTCTTTGTGATGAGGGGGTGATGGATACCTACCTGAAAAATGATATTGTGTCAGAGGAGCAGATTTTAGAGCTTATCTTAAACAGGAAGCTGTTTCCTTGTTATTTTGGCTCTGCTCTAAAGCTTACAGGTGTGAAACAGTTGCTTAGTGGGCTGGATAGCTATACGAAGCAGCCATGTTACCGTGAGGAGTTTGCCGCTCGCGTATATAAAATAGGAAGGGATAGTAAGGGAGAGCGTCTGACGTATATGAAGCTTACGGGAGGAAGTTTGTCTGCCCGGGAGGAGCTTGTAGTCTCCAATGCCCCTGAAGAAGAGGGAAAGATTGTAAAAGAGAAGGTGAACCAGATTAGGTTGTATTCCGGTGTTTCTTATGAAGTGACAGATAAGGTGCATGCCGGGCAGGTGTGTGCTGTCACCGGATTGAGTTCCACTTATGCCGGACAGGGGCTTGGTGCTGAGGAGGAAAGCTATATACCAAGGCTTGCTCCTGTATTGGAATATCAGCTTCAATTGTCTGAGGAGGTGGATGCCCGACAGCTATTTGGGCAGCTTTTAAAGCTTTCTGAGGAAGAGCCGGAGCTTTCTGTCCGGTGGGAGGAGAGCCAAGGTGCTATATATATGAAGGTGATGGGGCAGATTCAGTGTGATATTGTTGCGAGACAGATACTGGAACGTTTTGGTGTGAGCGTGTCTTTTGGAGAGGGGACAATTCTTTATAAGGAAACCATTGGGACAGCCGTAGAGGGTGTTGGGCATTATGAGCCTCTGAAGCATTATGCAGAGGTACATTTACTTTTAGAACCTGGTGCACGTGGCAGTGGGGTGCAGATAGATACGGTTGTCAGTGAGGATGTGTTGGCGAAGAACTGGCAGCGGCTGATATTGACTCATTTGCAGGAGAGGAAGCATAAGGGGGTGCTGATTGGAGCAGAGCTTACCGATGTAAAGCTAACCTTGGTTGCGGGAAAGGCACATAAGAAACATACAGAGGGCGGTGATTTCAGACAGGCAACCTACCGTGCGGTGCGGCAGGGACTGATGCAGGCACAAAGTGTCCTGCTGGAACCAGTGTACGCCTTTACTTTAAAGCTTCCGAAGGAGTGTCTTGGACGTGCCATGGCAGATATTAACCATATGGGTGGTCGTTTTGATTCTCCCGAAATGGATGAGGAGTGGGCATATATGACCGGAGTGGCTCCTGTCCGGGGCTTCTGGGATTATCAGACGACGGTGAGGCAGTATACCAAGGGGGAGGGAGAGCTTTTCTTAAGGGTGTACGGATATGAGCCATGCCAGAACGAGGAGGAGGTACTTTCAGCATCAGACTATGACCCGCAGTCGGATATGGATAATCCGGTGGATTCCATCTTTTGTGCTCATGGTGCAGGTTTTGTTGTACCATGGAATCAGGTCAGTGAGTATATGCATATGGAAAGTCCACTGTCTTTTGGAGAGGAGGAGCTTAAAGCTTCTTCTGCCACGGCCCATCAGGCACCTGCGTTCACGGATGCATATATTGATGAAGAAGAGCTTGAGGCTATTTTTAAACGTACCTTTGGTGCTAATGTAAATCAGAAGAAGCGGGAAACAGGGCAGAAAGAAAGACGTTTCCGAAGGACGGAGCATGGGATAGTACAGAGTGGTAATACCGTGAATAAATCTTATAAACGTCCGGTTTTAAAGGATAAATATCTGTTGGTAGATGGTTATAATATCATATTTGCATGGGAGCAGCTTAACCATCTTTCTAAGGATAATCTGGGAGGAGCCAGAAACCGGCTTTTGGATATCATGTGTAATTATCAGGCGTACCGGCGGATGAATCTGATTGTCGTGTTTGATGCTTACAAGGTGGAGGGCAATGTAGGAGAGTGCTTTGATTACCATAATATCCATGTGGTATATACGAGAGAGGCGCAGACAGCGGATGCATATATAGAACAATTTACCCATAGGATGGGGAAGAAATATGATATCACGGTTGCGACTTCGGATGCCTTGGAGCAGATGATTGTTCTCGGGCAGGGGGCGAAGCGGATTTCTGCCAGAGAGCTTTTGGAGAATGTACATGCGATGGAGCAGGAGCTTCGGGAGCAGTATCTTGACAGGGAATGGGATTAGGAGGATAAAGGATGGATAAAAAGAGGAAACAGCAGCCGGAGGGACCGTGTGAATGCTGTGTGAATTATGTATACGATGAAGATTATGAATGCTATACCTGTGATGTCAATTTGGATGAGGATGATATGTACCGGTTTTTGACGGGGGATGTGTCACACTGCTCCTATTTTCAGCTTTATGATGAGTATAAGGTGGTGCGGCATCAGATGTAGGGGAATTGTTTTAAATATAAATTATTAATTGTGAATAATCTTGACAACATTGAAAGGTTTTTGTATATTAATAACAATAAGTATTAGGGAGTAGCTTGCGTGGTGAAATAGTTACTGCGTAATGTGTTTCGTCAGTACGAGGGGATGACCCTCCGGAGCATATTATAAAAAGCGAGACTTTTACTGCAATTTATTTGCGGTAAAAGTCTCGCTTTTTTTACGCTATAGGAAACTACAATAAAAGTGATGCTACACTAAAACCAGCATAGATGGTGGCTTTTAGATGAACCCCTAAGAATAAAAATAATTTTAAAAGGAGGAAAAGAGATGATAGTACTATATTTATTATTACTTGTGGCGGGATTTGCCGCATTAATGAAGGGGGCCGATTTGTTTGTGGATGGGAGTTCGGCTCTTGCAGGAAACTTTAAGATATCTAAAGTTATTATTGGACTGACAATTGTAGCAATGGGTACAAGTGCTCCTGAATTAGCAGTGAGTACCTCGGCAGCACTTCAGGAATCAAATGAAATTGCATTAAGTAATGTGGTTGGTTCCAATATATTTAACCTTCTTTTTGTACTGGGGATTTGTGCGATTATTTATCCGGTGCCGGTAGATAAGGTGATTCTAAAGAGAGATATTCCTATTTCTATTGTGATTACGGTCCTGCTATTACTGATGACAAGTAGTGGAGTACTATTTAATAAAGATTTCCTGCAATTTAAAATGAATGACATTGCTGGAGATGTGAGCAGACTTACAGGAATTATTTTATTAGTTGTTTTTTTCTGCTATATTTTTTATTTAATTACAGATGCAAGGAGAAAAAGGACAGAAGAAGAGGAACCTGAGGAAGATATTCCGCTTTGGAAATGTTCTGTATTAATTTTATTTGGCTTAGTTCTTATAATTGGAGGAGGGCAAGCGGTTGTATATGGTGCAAAGGCGGTTGCACAGGTTTTTGGGATGTCTGAAACTTTAATAGGACTTACGATTGTTGCCGTGGGCACATCACTGCCAGAGCTGGTTACATCTGTAGTTGCTGCCAGAAAAGGAGAGACCGGGCTTGCAGTTGGCAATGTAGTGGGTTCCAATATATTTAATATTTTATTTATACTTGGTATTTCTTCTACGATTCATCCAATTGGGGTCAATGTAGCTTCTGTATATGATGTGATTATACTAATTGGAGTTAGCATTTTAGTATTTTTATTTTCAATGAAAGGAAAGGTAATTAACCGGATAGAAGGTATTATTATGCTTTTGATATATGCAGCAGATATGGTATTTGCAGTTATAAGGTAAATTAGTTTAAAAGCAGAATTTTCTTGCGAATCAACCAATCAAATGTTATAATAAAATTACTTATATCATCTGATTCAGCATAATAATTATGGTGGGATATGAATTGTTATTCTTAAGGATGATTTGTCATGATGGAACGTGACAGAATGGCGGATGGTTACCCATACGGTTTTAGTAATGGGTGCAGTTTTTACAAGGAGGTAGGACATTATGAATATTACGAGTTTTTTTAATGATACAACATACGACTATTATAATGTCAGCAGGACAGATGGCGTTAAGAAGGACGAAGCAGAGGAGCTTAAGGTAAAGCTTGGACGTCAGAAGGATGAGGATAAGAAGGTACGGGAGGAGAAGTCAAGGGAGCAGCTTGAGAAGGAGAAGCGGGCAAAGAATGAGGAACTTCAAAAGAAGCTGGAGGAGACCTACAAAGGACTTTCTGACCGGGCTAAGAGTTATCTTGAGACCTTGAAGGAGAAGTATGGTAATATGGATATCTATGTGGCGGATGCGGATTCTGATGAGGAAGCGGGTCGCATTATGTCCCGGGGGACGAAACAATTCAGCGTGCTGATAGACACCAAGACCTTGGAGAGGATGGCAGAGGATAGACGTCTTGCTAAGCAGTATGAGGATATGATAACAGAATCTGCAGAAGAATTGAGTTCCCTAAAGAAGGATATGAATGAAAAGGGGCTTAGTGTTAAGGCAGTTGGTGTGAAGATTGGTGATGATGGCGAGAGTACTTACTATAGTATTGTAGATGATTCCCTTTCTTATTATGAGAAGGAACTAGAGAAGCAGCAGAAGAAGAAGGAAGAGCGGGCAGAACAAAAGAAGGAAGAGGAGAAGAAGGAAGAGCTCCAGAAACAGATAGAGGAAGAGCAGCAGACACAGGATAAAAAGCAGAGTGATATGGTTAAAGAGATACTTGGCAGCCAATACTCTCTCCTTACAGCAGGCACAATTGAGGAGCTTGAAAACCGTTTACAGCTGGAGGCAAAGAAGGTGGAGAGTTTACAGAAGAATGGCGTTTTTGCGGGTGTAGGAATTGATTTTTCTGTTTAAGATGTAACCAATGTAAAGCATAAGAACATTTCTTAGTAATATATAAAGTTATGCGTTTCCGTAAACATGGGAAGCAGTCAATTAAAACAGGTTTAGGGTATGACCTTAAACCTGTTTTCTGAATTAGTGAAGGAGTTAGTTATGAACGAAGAGAAACGGTTTGCCATTTTAATTGATGCAGACAATATTAGTACAAAATATGTAGTGAACATTATGTCAGAGATTAGTAATTATGGGGTGGCGACTTATAAGCGTGCCTATGGGGATTTAACCCGCAAGGAGAATAAAAACTGGGAGAAGGTGCTGCTTGAGCATTCTATTACACCAGTACAGCAGTATAGTTATACCTTTGGTAAAAATTCCACCGATTCTGCCATGATTATTGATGCGATGGATATTTTGTATTCCGATAATGTGGAAGGCTTTTGTATTGTCAGCAGTGATAGTGATTTTACCCGTTTAGCAGCACGTCTTCGGGAGGCAGGTAAGATTGTGATTGGTATGGGGGAGAAGAAATCGGCAAAGCCGTTTGTAAAAGCATGTACTCTGTTTAAGTATCTGGATTTGATTGCGAAGAATGACAGTAAGGGTAAAACCAAAAATCATACAGCCGATGTGAAGGATTATACAGATGTGGTTGATTTAGAGGATAATGAGGTAGTTGATAAAGCAGATATTTTGTTAGCCATTCTTGATATATTTAATGAGATGGAGGATAGCCGTGAGGGCTTTAATATGGGTGAACTGGGGCAGCGTCTGACGAAGATTTATTCAGACTTTGATGTGCGTAACTATGGATATTCAAGACTTAGTTCCTTTTTGAAATCCTTTGACTGCTTTGAAACTAAGGATTCTTACGTATACTGGGTTCATCAGGAGAAGGATGGTATTCCGTCCCGGCTGGATTTGCAGAAGGTGATAATAGATGCATTGCAAAAGGATTTTTCTGAGGATGGTATGAATATTTTAATGATGAAGCAGATTCTTGAAGAGACGTATCCGGGCTTTGATATTGCTAATTATGGGTACTCTAAGCTTTCTACCTTCTTCAAAGACTTTAATTGCTTGGAGACGCGTCTTTCTGGCAAGAGCAATTCTGTTATGAGTCTTGTATTAAAGTAGCAATATCCACAAAAGGTTTTGTTGATATTTTATGTGTAAATTATACAAAATAGTTGGACTAGGTTGTGAACTTTTGGTATAATTGAGTAAAATAGCGCCTGTGGGAATCATGGGCGAGGATACGGAGGTTTATAATATGGTAAAAGATATTATGGTTACTTCAGCATCTTCCTTTGAGGGATATGAGATTAAGGAATATGTTGAATTTGTAAGTCATCAGGTAGCATTCAGTTCAAACTTTATGCAGGAGCTTGCGGCGAACATTGCTGATTCTGTTGGGGGTGAGGGTAAAGCCCTGAATGACAAGCTGGAGGAAGCGACGGAATCCGCTATGAATGAGTTTATAAGCATCGTTAAGGAAAAGGGTGCAAATGCAGTTATCAATATTAAGATTAATTATACCAATCTTTCCGGTAACGTTGCATCTGTATTTATATCCGGGACTGCAGTGAAGATTGAGAAACAAAAGGGTACATTACAGGAGGATGTCAATGTTATTGCTGTTTCTAACTATCTGAATAAGAAGATTGTGCGTCCGTTTGAGGTTGCATTACATGTGGATGGGCAGCAGGTTTATATGTCCATGAAGATACATAACTATGAGATGACGAAGATTTCCGCAGTGAAGGTTAATGTTGTATTTACAGATATTTATGGAGACAAAACAGTATTAGAGAATATTGATTATTCGATTAATCAGGATATTAACATTTTGATTAAGACAGCTAAGGTTCCTGTTGATATGGATGCCCGCAAGGTAGGGCTTCAGCATGATGTGAAGGTATCTGTCCGCAAATATGTAAAGGATAGAAAGGTTTATGATGTGGCAGAACAGCCGGTAGATTCCAGCCTGTCTTCTGAGGAGCTTGCAATCTTTAAAAAGAATAAGGGTAATGATGCGGTAGATAAATACCGCAAGACAGATACTTATTGGAGATGTATCTGTGGTGCAATCAATCTGCCGGGAGATACACAATGTTCTATGTGTAACCGTGAGGAGAAGGATTTTGCTAACGGCTATCGTTTTGATTATGAATCTATGCTTTCTACGATGGAGGATGCCAAGTCAGCAGAAGAGATTAAGGATATTCTGATGCAGTTTATTCCTGAGATTGATTCTGGTTCCCGTGTGGAGCTTCTTGAGATATTACAGTCTGCAATTAACATGGAGAAAACAAGGGGCAAGGGTGCTATGAAGTACAGTGTATTAGAAAAGCTTAAGAGGAAGTTTGAGTTAAGCTAGTACCTCGTAAATTAGGTTTATAATGTACTGCTGCGTTGTCTGCCTGTTCCTGATTAGGAGTGTGTATGGTAAGTATTAGTGTATGTATGATTGTGAAAAATGAGGAGCGGGTACTGGCACGCTGTCTAGACAGCCTTTCAGGACTGTATGAAGAGCTTATTATTGTGGATACCGGTTCTACGGATCGGACGAAGGAGATTGCCGGACGTTATACAGATAAGGTGTATGATTTTCAGTGGATTGGAGATTTTTCGGCGGCAAGGAATTATGCTTTTTCTAAGGCTTCCTGTGATTATATTTATTCTGCGGATGCGGACGAGGTTCTTGATAAGGAGAACCACACAAGATTTTTACAGTTAAAGTCGGTACTGGATTCCCGCATTGAGATTGTACAGATGTATTATGATAATCAGCTGGAGCATGGTACAGTTTATAATTTTAACAGAGAATATCGTCCTAAGCTTTATAAACGCCTGCGGGAGTTTATATGGGAGGAGCCGGTACATGAGGCGGTCCGTCTGTCTCCACTGGTATTTGACAGTGATATTGCCATTATCCATAAACCGGAGAGCAATCATGCTAAGAGAGATTTTTCTTATTATATAAAGGAATTGGAAAAAAGTGGGCAATTATCGCTTCGTCTTTATTCTATGTATGCAAGGGAGCTTTTGGTATCGGGGGAGCCAGAGGATTTTAAGGCTGCCCAGCCATATTTTAATCAGAGGCTTCATAGTGGAGAGTTAAGTGAGGATGCCAGAAGGGAAACCGAGTGTGTACTTGCAAGGTTTGCGAGGTTGTTCGGCGAAGAACGGGAATTTTTTACACTGGCATTGCATCATGTAGCAGATGGTCATGGCAGTGCAGAGATGTGTTATGAGCTGGGATGCTATTATCAGGGGATTATGCTTTATGAGGAGGCATCCATTTGGTTTTTGAATGCTGCCTATGAGACAGAGAGTATTTTAAATATTCATTATAGCAATGATTATCCATTGTTGCGTCTGGCAGAGTGTGCAAAAAGCCTTGGTGATAACGAGCGTGCAGAACATTATCAAAAATTGGCAGAGGAGTTTCAATTGCCACAGGGTGATTAGATGTAAAAAGCGGGTATTAGATGTCAATCTAATATCCGCCTTTTTGTTAAGAAATAATCTGGTCGTACAGACATTCCATATCATACTCTTTTGCACACGATAATAAATATTCGTATCGCTTTTGTGCTGCTTTCAATTCATAGATGGAGCAGTCAATCAGCTCCGGGTCGGTCATGTTTTCAAAATTAGAATATGCCAAATCAAGGGAGGCCTTTGTCTGTTTAATTTCAGACAACAGACGTTGCTTTCCGCAGTAATAATTAATTTGTGGTTTTTTAAAAAAATGAAATAGCATACCAATCACCACCTTTATTCTAAGTATAGTCAAAATCAGAAAAATATATTCATATACAGGTAATTTTTTTCAAGAAGAAGGAATACATATGGATATAGGACAAAAAGGGGAGATTGTATGTTAAGAAAACTATTGGATTTAGGAATTCGTGTTACAGCTTCTATGCTTTCGATTCATGGAATAAACTGCATATTATCTTTTTTAAATATTGGAATATTTGTTGGCGTCAATGGATATACGCTGGCGGTTGCTGCACTGCTTGGATTACCGGGTGTATTGGGAATTTATGTAATTAGTTACTTGATGTAAAGAAGCAGTTTCAATATGCATAGCAACTGTGACTTGCAGCTATATTTTTATGTTTTTTGAAAAAAGTACTGGACAAATGCTGTGTTCTGTTTTATAATCCAATTATATCAAATGCGGTGGTCAACTCAACCATTCAAAACCGCAATACTCAACCATTACAATTTCATAGGAACAGGAGAAGTATGCTAAGGGATATTTTGTTAGCGGGTTTTCTTGTTGTTGCAGCAATTTATGATGGATATAGTAACCGGATTCCTAATGCCTTAACAGGTACGATGGCGGTGTCTGGAATGTTATATAATTGCTTTTTTTGCGTGGAGATTTATCATCCATTGCTTGGCGTTATTGTTCCCTTTTTGTGTACCTGTCCGCTGTTTTTGATGCGGGTGCTCGGGGCTGGGGATATAAAATTGCTGTGTGCAGCAGGTATCTTTTTAGGTGAATCTATTATTAGGATAATGAGTCTTTCTTTCGTGTGCTGTGCAATATGGGGACTGATAGTGCTGGTTTTCAGACGGGAGTTTTTTATACGCATGTATCGGGCGGTTTGTTATTTCATTTGCTTAATTGTTCATCGGCATATCGTTTCCTATCCGTTTGGCTTAGCGAGTCCGCATCGGTTAACGGTTCCATATGCCGTATTTGTATTTTTGGCGTTTTTATTGGACCGCTTTGCCAGAGGGGAGAAGCTGCCTTGCTGGACATAAGAATAAGAGAGTAGGAGGTGTAGTGCTTGAAACAGTTAGTAATCTGGGATGAGCAGAGGGAATATGCCCTACGGTTGATGCGGTACTTAAATCAACATGCGGATGGTTTGTTTGTTGCGTTACTGGTACAAAACCAAGAGGAGCTTATTACAATTTTAAAGCAAGGCAAGTTTGTCTGTTTACTGGTGGCGAAGGAGCTTGGTGCTAAGGTACAAAAGGTCGCAGAGCAGCTCAGAAGTCAAGAGCAGGTGACAGAGCTATGTTGGATGGAGCTGACAGAGCAGCCTGCTAAGGAGACTTATCAGCTTTGGCGTTACCAAAGTGGCAGGTGCATATATGACCAGCTGGTTCACAGATTTTTTCAGAGTATGGCAGAGGAATTGGGACAGGGCTTGCAGGTGGTAGGGGTTGTTGCTTTGCAGGATACGGTGAGGGTGCGTGCTTATGCCAGAGAGCAGGTGATTTCTAATCGTGAGATATTTTGGGAGATGACGGTATGTTCGGATTATGAAGGAGATTTTTATCCGGCAGAGCAGCTGTTATTTGCAATTAAGATGCGGGAGGAGGGGCTGAAGGACAAGCTGTCAGAATATCTGGTTTGTGTGAATCAGACGAAGATGATAAGTGGTTTAAGTCAGTTTTTGGATGGAAGGCAGCTAACCGTAGAGGATTATCGATGGTTCTTTGAACAGCTTTATAAAGCGGGCTTTGAGAAGCTGTACCTGTACCTTGATGGTTCAATGATTAATGATATGAAACTTTTTTCCAATCTTAGTGAGATATGGATTCTTATGGAGGAGGGGTGTGATAATAGGAGACGTCATCTTTTGGGTTTGTTTGAGCTTTTGGGAATACCGGATGAGAGGCTTTTGGTCATTTCATTATAGCAGGAGGCAGCAATGACAATAGAAAAACAACAGGAATGGGAACGCAGAATAGAGGAGGCGGTGCTAAATGAGCTTGATTTTTCGGAGGAGATAGAGGACGAGGTGGTATACCGTTTTATTGACAATGCTATTGCCCGTTGTTCGAAAGAGCAGTATCTATCTTTAGAAGAAAAGCTTGTGATAAGAACCGGGGTATTTCAAAGTATGCGGCAGTATGATGTACTGACTCCTCTTTTACAGCAGGAGGATATTACAGAGATTATGATAAATGGTTATAACCGTATTTATGCGGAGCAAAATGGCGTTATCTCACGCCTGCCACTTTCCTTTCGCAGTGAGGAGAAATATTTATCGATGATTCAGCAGATTGTCGCAGGAACGAACCGTGTAGTGAATGAATCCTCGCCCATTGTGGATGCAAGGCTGAAGGATGGTTCCCGTGTTAATGTGGTATTATCTCCGATTTCTTTAGATGGGGCGGCTATGACAATTAGAAAGTTTCCGAAGGAGCCACTGGATATGCAATGCCTGATTGACCGTCAATCGTTAGGGGAAGAGCATGCAAGGCTGCTTAAATATCTGGTGCGAAGTGGTTATAACATTATTATTAGTGGTGGTACCGGTTCGGGTAAGACAACCTTCTTAAATGCATTATCTGATTTTATCCCGAAGGAGGAGCGGATTATTACAATTGAGGATGCGGCAGAGCTGCAGCTTAAAGGAATTGATAATCTGGTTCGTATGGAGGTGAGGAATGCAAATGTGGAGGGCAGGCTGGCTGTGCCGATGAAACAGTTGATTAAGGCAAGCCTGCGTATGCGTCCAGACCGGATTATTGTGGGCGAGGTTCGTGGAGAGGAAGCACTGGATATGTTACAGGCATTAAATACCGGACATGATGGTTCCATTTCAACCGGGCATGCCAATTCAGCGAGGGATATGTTGACGCGGTTAGAAACTATGGTACTTATGGGGATAGATATGCCGATGACAGCATTGCGGGGACAATTAGCATCTGCAATAGAGATTATTGTGCATCTGGGAAGATTAAGGGATTATTCTCGGCGGGTACTTGAGATTGTGGAGGTGCTTGATATGGAGAATGGAGAGATTAAGTGTCAATCGTTGTTTCAGTTTGTGGAGAAGGAGGAGGCATCGCTTGAAGTTCGGGAAGAGACAGAGTATATGCATCTTCCGGTGCAGGGACAGTTGTATCCTAAGAATACATTAATGCAGAGCAAAAAGTTAAAGGAGGCGGGTTATTATGAGCGGTTTGTTGCACTTATGGAGGAATTGGAGAAGCAGACTTAAGAATCGCAGACAATACCAGTTATCAAAACAAGAGTGGCTGCTGGCAGTCATAAAGTATATAGGACTGTCGGGGGTTGTCGGGTATCTATTTTATCATTCTCTGTTTGCAGTTTTATTACTTTGGTTTTTCTTTCCCCTTTTTGTAAGGAGGGAGAGGCGTCGTCTGATTGATAAAAGACAGGAACAATTAAGGGAAGAGCTTAAGGAGTTTATGCAGTCTATGGCTACCCTTTTAAGGGCAGGATACGCATTGGAGAATACGCTTCCAATGATACAGTCAGATTTGCGGCGTGCCTTTCCAAAGCACAGTATATTGGCATCAGAATGTGAATATATGGAACAACGGCGTTTGATAAATCAGCCTATTGATGGTTTATTTCAGGAATTATCAAAACGGTATGCACTTACGGAATTAAAGGATTTTACGCAGGTGTTAGTGATTGCCAGACAGCGTGGTGGGAATCTGGTAGAGATTGTGACAGAGACCTGTACACAGCTTCAGGAGAATATGCAGGCATCAAGGGAGATTACAGTAATGGTAGCGGCCAAGGTGTTGGAACAGCGGATTATGCTTATGATTCCCTTTGGGATGGTCGCATATCTGAATGTGAGTAATCCCGGATATCTGAATTGTCTATATGGTTCTATTTTTGGAATATTGGTAATGTCTGTATGTCTTTTCATCATTTTATTGTCTTATGCTTGGGCACAGAACATTTTGCGGGTAACCATCATGGAGTAAAGAACGATAAAACAGAAAAAAGAGGGGAGGGAACATATGGAAGTGATATACATTATAGGAAGCCTTGTCGGAATGAGTATATTAATTTATGGCAGAGTGCATTTTGGCAAAAAAGGAGAGAAGGTTTATTTCGGGGCGGGAAGATGGCTGTATAAAAAGCTGCCGAATGATATATTGCGGCGGATAGAGGATACAAGGAAGTTACGGCTATTTGAAGTAGCGACAAGAGATATGCTGTTACAAAAAGAGCGGGAGCGTATGGTTGGATTGATTGGTGTCACTGTATGTATCTTTACCTTGTTTCAAGGTGTTGGGGTGATGGTAATGTTGAAAGAAATTGCTAAGAAGCCAGCCAGAAATATTTACCTTGAGAGGGATGATTACGATGGTGAGGAGCGTTCCTACCCGTTGTTTGTTACACTTCAGGGAGAACAGGCAGATAGTTTTAAGCTTTCGGTTTCTGCAAGAACCTATAGTGGTAAGGAGCTTGACAAGCTGTTTGAGGAAAGCTTTCAAAGGGCGTGGAAACAGATACTTGGTGATAATAAAACGTATGCAGGCATAGAGCGTCCAATTACCATTTTACAGGAACTTCCCGACAGCCCGGTAAAGGTAAATCTTTGGTGGGAGGAGGATAACTATATCAATGAGGAAGGGGAGCTGTTGGTGGATGCCTTTGAGGATGGGACGAGGATGCAGCTATATTTAGAGCTTTCTTATCAGGGAGAACGAAGGCAGCAGCAGATGCCAATAATACTTAAAAAGCCAGTATACACGAAGAAAGAGCTGCTATTGCATAAAGTAAAGGACAAGCTCTCCTCTTTAGAGCAACAGGATACGACAAAAGAAACGGTTGTACTTCCCTCTGCTTTATATGGTGCATCCATCACGGCGGAGGAGGAAAAACAACCTATGCTTTTGTTTTTATTAGCAGGTATAGTAATTCCGGTTTTTCTTTGGCTTAAGAACTGGCAGGACGAACAGGAGCAAAAGGCAGTGAGAGCCCGGCAGTTGAAGGAGGATTATCCCAAGCTTTTATATAAGATGGTGCTTTATCTGGGTGCAGGAATTACGATGAAAGGGTGCTTTGAGGCAATTAACAGGGAATGGGGAGAGGCACAAAGAAGGGAGAGTTTGGATGGAGCCGCACCTGCCAAGAGAATGCCAAGGTATTTGCAGATGGAGGTTTATGCATTGGTACAACAGCTTAATATGGGAGTGCCGGAGCTTGCTTGTTATGAGGAGTGGGGCAAACAATTAAATGAGTCACAATATTTAAAGCTAACCAATATGATTATCAAGAATTTATCTAAGGGCTCAGCTAAGCTATTATCCACAATGAAACAGGAGCGAAGCCTCGCTCTTAGGGAGCATCGGGAGCAGGTGAAAAAGAGGGGAGAGGAGGCGTCCACCAAGCTATTGTTTCCTATGCTGCTACTATTGTTAACAGCTATGCTTATTGTATTAATTCCGGCATTTTTTCAGTTTGTGTAGCTGGGATGTTGTATAGAGAAGGGAGGTGAGATTATGAAGGAGCAATGGATACGTTTTTTGAAGGAAGAGGATGGAATGGGTGTAGTTGAAATTATCCTGATTATCGTTGTATTAATTAGTCTTGTGGTTATTTTTAAAACACAGATTACGTCACTGGTGAAGAAGATTTTGAAAGCGATAACAAAGAATTCAAAATCCATATATGGAAGCTAGGCTTATGACGCAGTACATTAGCAGTGTTGCCTGATAGAAGGAATTCAGTTATGGGATTAATAGGAGGATAGCAGGAGTGAGACATAAAAAAGTAATATGCATTGTAGCAGAAAACAAAAGAAGGATTTATGGAGAGAATAGAATTTGGGGCAATCACAAAGGGCAGGTTACTGTTATGTTAAGTCTATTATTAACTGTTATTCTTCTGTTTCTTTTAGTATGTAGTGAGGGGGTGTTTCTTTCCCTTTCTAAGAGTAGGATGAGCCGGGATATGGTTACGGCAGGGGAAGGCGTTTTGGCAGATTATGACCCATTTTTGTGGGAGCAGTATCATTTGTTCGCGGTTGATCAGACATATGGTGGAATGGGAGAGGATGCGATTGCGGTAAAGTTTGAGGATTATTTTATGAGGCAGAGAGGAGCATGTAAGGGAATAGCAGAGTTGTATTCCTGTTCTTTTAGGCAGTTATCCGTAGAACAACCGCTGCTTTATTGTGAGGATATGGAGATATTAAAGAACCAGATTCGTGAGTATATGAAATATAAAACGGTGCAGGAGGGATGGGAGCAACTACAGTCCTTTTGGAATGAAGAGACAGTGGAGGAGATGGATGCGGCTAAGAGTGACGTAGTACAGGCAAAACAACGGGAGGCGGAAGAGAGGGCAGAACAGAACGCTAAGGCAGATGCTTCTGAGGACAATATTACTGGATCGAAGACAGAATCAATGCATCAGACAGATGCAGCAGCGTCCAGTGTACAGTCTAAGGCTGAGGGGACTTTGGAGGAGGACCCAAGGGATACCCTTCATAAGGCATTGAAGCTTGGTATTGTAGAGCTGGTGACAGGAAGGACAGACCTTTCAAAAGAATCTTATGGTTTAAGTAATCTGGAACGGGATATGAAGGTAACAGCATCGGATGAAAAAGAGATAAGTACCTCCTTTTCGTCAGCAGATGATATTTTAGAGAGGCTATCCATTTCGGACAATGTGAGTAAATGGGGAAGTGAATTAGGTACAGAGTCGATGGCACTTTCTTATGCCGCATTGCATTTTCCCAGCCTTTGTACTGATAATGATATGCTGTCTGCTGAGGGGAGGACCGCCTTTATGCAATGTCAATATGAGTATCTGATTGGCGGGAGGGACAGTGATTATGCTAATGCCAAGGCAGTTATCAATCGTCTGGTTGCATTGCGGTTTCCACTTAATTATATATATGTTGTAAAGCAGCCGGAACACGTTGCCTATGCACAGAGCCTTGCAGTAGAGCTGGTTGGGGCTAGCCTAAATCCTGCAGCAGTTGAGGTGGTTGCATATTTGCTGCTTGCCTGTGAAAGCTATGTGGAGGCTATCCTGGATGTTCGGGTTTTGATGCATGGGGGGAGAATTCCTCTTAAAAAGACCAAGGAGAGTTGGAAGGTTAGCTTTGCAGGGATTGCTTCTATGCTATTGGAGAAGGATGGAGAAGTTCAACAGACAGGGCCGGAGGATGGATTGGACTATGGAGAATATCTTGGATTGCTGTTAGCGGCTATGCCGGACAAGGAGCAAAAATATCGGCGTATGCTTTGTATTATGGATTATGAAGGACGAAAACAGAATGCAGGCTTTGCAATGAAGAATATGACTGCTGGCTTTTATATACGGATGGAACTGCATTTGGATTCGGTTTTTTGTGGTGGAGCGGCAGGCTTGGTTCAGGATGGTTATAGTCTTAATTATGAGAAGATGTTTTCTTATTAACACAATGCAGAAGGGAGGTGTATTGCGATGTTCTTTTGTAAACATAATTCGAGTGTAACTATATTTTTCCCTAATAGTCCCAACCTATTCTTACTCTTTTGTTACCAAATTCCTTCAATGTATATAGCAAAATGCAACTCAAATATGAATAGAAAGGATTATAATCAAATACAAAGCACGCAAGCGAATGTTAAACATAATATCAACTGCAAAAGAGCATCGCAATGCATCTCTAATCAAGGCTCTGTGACTGTGGAGGCTGCACTGGTTCTTCCGTTCTTTTTCTTTGTGCTATATGCTATTTTGCTTATAAGCCAGTTTTTGATGACAGAAGATAGAATTCATAGTGCTTTGGTCGAGACAGGAAGAGTACTGGCAGGGGAAGAAGCGGAACACATAACACTGGTAAGAGCAAAGCTGGAATTAAATAAACAGCTGAAATCGAATTCTTTGGATTTGGTTTCTGGTGGTGTAGCAGGCATTTCTCTATCTTCTTCCCAACTTCCAAATAGCAAACATGAAATCAAATTGTATGCCACATACCGCATGAAGGTATCCATACCTTTTTTATTTACTTTTTCTATTCCGGTTCAGGTAACTGTAACCCAGCGGATGTTTGATGGTTGTCATATTACAGATGCTTTAGAAGGTGGAAAGGGAGAATATGTCTATATAGCAGAGCACGAGAGTGTTTATCATACGGACTCTCAGTGCAGTTATCTTGCTATCCGGCTTGTACCTGTGACAGAGGTATCGGCTCTTAAGGGGAAGCGTCAGTGTGAAACGTGTAAGCATTATCAACAAACCGGGGAGTATGTCACATTGACAGGGGATTGTATTCATCAAAATCCGGACTGCGGCCGGATTCATCGCACGGTTCATTTAATTGAAAGAAATAATATTGGCAATCTTCCTTTATGTAGCCGTTGTGCGAAAAAAGCAGATAGGTAGAGAGAGTTTAATTTCGGTATTACAGCAGGATAGGAGAAATGTTATGGAGTGTTTAAGAGAAAATAAAGGTATGATAACGGTCGAAATGGCATTGCTATTTCCCCTGTTGCTTTTTTCTATTTTATGTATGTGCAGCCTTGGACTATATTTTATGGATATAGCAAGGCTTAATGGTAATGTGCAGGAGATATTGGTCTATGCGTCGGAGTCAGTGGGAAAGGGAGAGGATATAGCAATTGGCACAGTCTCCATGAAGAAACGAAATACGAGGAAGCTGTTTCAGGTTTCTTATGCATCTGAGAAGAAACAGTTGGAGCAAGCAATCTACACAGAGTTAAGGAACCAGCTTTTATATGTAAATTTGAAAAAAGTAAGGATTTTTATTAATGGAACACAGATTCAGGCGACCATAGATTATGAGGCAGTTCATAATCTATGGTACTGGTTTTCTTTAAGGGAAGAGAGGGCAGTGGTGAAACAGGCGGTGCATCGTATTCGCTATACTGACCAGCTTAGAAAGCGGATGTGATGTATTCTATATATTATATTTCAGAAGGAGGAGAGGTAGTATGGAAAAAAGACAAGAGGGATTTGCCACCTATTTATGCATGCAGGCTCTTGAGAAGGGTTATTCCTTTGAACGGCAAATGATAGAACATAACAGACAGCTTATGCTGCTTACGGTCCAGAAAAGGGAGGAGGAATATTATTTTGAAATTCAGGATAAGAAAGATTTTCTAACACTTTTTGAGGAAAAAACTAATGAATATAGATTTATTCGTACTGTGCTTTTCGGAGTGGTGAAGTGTTTAGAGCAGTTAGACGACTTTTTACTAAAACCGGATTCTGTTATGTTAAAGCCGGAAACCATTTTCCTGGATGCGAATAGGGAGGTTTATTTGTGCTATGTTCCCGGTTATGAGGGGAATATTCAGCAGGAATTTTGTGCATTTATGGAATATTTAATGAAGTATATCAATCATAAAGAGGACAGGCTTGTGGTGCTGGTATATGGAATTTATCATATTGTAAGAGAGCAGCAGTATAGCCTTTTGGCAGTCCGCAAGTTTATGGAGGAGCGTGAGGAAGGGGAGGCTTCTTTGGCGGAACAATCTGTGGATGGACAAGCAGATAAAGTAATAGCAATATCTGATAATAAAGAAGTGGTAAAAGAAGCACTTAACACAGCTGCAAAAGATAATAGGAAACAGATTGATAAAATAAATGAGACAAATGAAGGAATGCAGGAGCCATATTTTTATCAGCAGAAGAGAGAGCTGTTTAAAGCTAAAAAGCAAGGGATTATAGCGGTCACAACAGCACTGCTTTTGCTGTTTGCGGGCATTTCTTTATATGAGGCTATGTTCATTTATCATACCAAAGCACAGGGATTGGCGTTGCCATTGGTTGCAGTAGGTTGTATGCTGGGATTTTTAATATCTTTTTATAAAGGATTTGCGATATATAAGCTAAGGAGAGATATACATAAGAATATAGTTGCAGATGAGCAGGAGAGTGAGTATAATAGGGAGTAGCAGTATGGATGAAAAGAAGAGGTTCGCTGGTATTGTATTTAAAGAATTTTTTCCATTCTAAAGCAGTACGGTTAGATGTATACTTAAGTGATGAAAAAGGTACAATCTATGAAATATGGAGTCGATATGGAGATGGTTATAACGGATATCATGAATGAATATGACATGACTAGAGAGCAGGTGGAGGGCATCCTTGATGATAACAATTAGGAATATAACACCTGCCATATTGACAGGCTAATATCATAAATGGAACTAAGGGGGACTTCACATAAGGAAGTGTCCCTTGTTTTATCTGATAGACAAAACGTAGAATAGGAGTAGGTTATGCAAAAAGCAATACAGCTCTTTTTAAAAGAGAAACAATTTCATGTTGTTACTTTGGAGCAGGGTGATTATTATGTGAAATTAATGGAAGAGGAATTAGCTGTAATTCATATTTTCCGTGCTAATGAATTAGCGTTAAAAAACTGGCAGCATATTAACGAGGAGAGGCAAAGTGCAGCAGCAGAACTGGTGGCATGGCTTCAGGAAAGCCAGCCGGGTGCCGGTATTGCGGATTCTGTTCCGATTCGGTTTCTTGACCTGGTAATGGTGCAGGATGAAGTATCGGAATATTTGCGGAATCTGGCGGATATGGTAGAGGGAATCTGGTTTGTATCAGAGCAGAACAGGCAGATTTATGTATTTGAAAGGCAAAGCACGAAATATTTTGGAATTTATGAGGAATTGCAAACCTACATCAGTCAGATATTTTATACTCATACTTCTGCTGGAGGATTTCGTCAGATGCTTGCGCTGGTGGGACCTGTGACGCTGACGATGGTTATACTGAATATTCTGGTGTATTGTCTTGCCACTTTGAATGGTGATGTTTATGATGCTGGTTATATGTATTCGATTGGAGCGGTCACTTTTGATTCTATTTTTTTAAAGGGAGAATACTATCGGCTCTTTTCTTCTATGTTCTTGCACTTTGGATTAGCACATCTTGCTAACAATATGATTTCATTAATTTGTCTCGGAACAATGCTTGAAAGACGCATGGGTTCGCTGCGATATGGAATACTATATCTTAGCTCTGGTTTATTGGCAGGACTCGTGTCAGTGTCGGTAGAGTATTATCAGGTAATGGCTATGGGACATTCAAGCTACAGTGTTGCAGCGGGTGCATCCGGTGCTATATTTGGTGTGATAGGTGGTTTGATTGCCGTTGTTTTGAAACAGAAGTGGCAGAGCAGGCGGGGACAATATGAGCCCGAGATTTCCATGAGAAGTCTTCTTTTTATGGCGTTTGTTTCCTTGTATCAAGGGTTTACTACCATGGGAGTGGATAATGCTGCCCATGTTGGTGGCATGATTTTTGGATTTCTTCTATCCTTTTTACTTGCATGCAAACGGTAATTATATTAAACTAAGACATAGGCGTAATGTGACAAAAGAAAGGTGTTTGAATTATGAAAATTACAGTGGTTTATGGTGGAAGGGGACTAATTGAGGACCCAACTCTTTATGTACTCGAAAAAATGCAGGTGGTGCTTGACGAACTGCGGGTGGATGTACATCGCATCAATCTTTATGAAGATAGAAATCAGATTACTACCTTGCCGGCGATGCTAAAGGAAACCGATGGTGTCGTTCTTGGTGTTTCTTTAGAGTGGTTTGGAATTGGTGGATATATGCAGGAATTTTTAGATGCTTGTTGGCTTTATGGTGACAAGGATAAAATTGCCAGCCTTTATATGATGCCGGTAGTTTTGGCAACCACCAGTGGAGAAAAGGATGCACTGCTTTCTCTCATGAAAGCATGGGAGGTATTGGGGGGGCTTCCGGCAGATGGAATCTGTGCCTATGTGGAGAATCCTGTTGATTTTGAACTGAATAAGGAGTATGGCAGGATTATAGAGAAGAAGACGGAACAGCTCTATCGGACAATTAATCAAAAGCAGGCAGTAATGCCATCATCAAGTACGGTTATCCGCAATAAAGTGTTGAAACCGAAAACAATCGATTTGACACCGCAGGAAAGTGAGCAGCTTTCTAAGTTTGTTTCTGATGATGTTTATGTAAAACAGCAGAAGGAAGATATAGAAGAACTGGCAGTTTTATTTAAGGGGATGCTGGGCGATGAAGGGGAGAATGCCGTTAAGGAGACTCCTGAGGAAGATAGCAATCATAATGACAATGCAGATGCCAATGCCAATACAGATGAAGCCATAGAGGAGAAAAAAACGGAACAGCAGACTGTGATTCCGAATCCTATGGTATCGGCAAAGGGGCTTTCGAAACCGTTATTTGAACGTGTGGAGTACTCAAAGAGTACGAATGCCTCACAGGAGGAGGAAGAACAGATAAAGGTACAAACAATTCCAAAGGACTTCAAGTCACGCTTTGAACAGAATTTTTATCCCAAGAAGGAATTTAGTGCTAGTTATCTGGTTTCTATTACTGACAAGGAAGAGATGCTTTCTATTGAGGTAGAAGAGGACAGGCTTACCATAAATGATGCAGCAGAGGAGACCGGGGATGTTATTTTGCGGGTTGCCAGTAACGTATTAAACCGGATTACCATGGGAGAGATTACATTTCAAAGAGCCTTTATGAGTGGTGAAATGAAAGTGAAGGGAGATTTTATAACCCTGCGAACCTTAGACCAGATTTTCCGTTTTTCGTAAAGGAGGAATAGCATGGCATATCAGGCATTATACCGCAAATGGAGACCGGACGAATTTGAGGAGGTAAAGGGGCAGGAGCATATTGTTAAGACATTAAGCAACCAGATTGCAGCAGACCGGATTGGGCATGCCTATCTTTTTTGTGGAACAAGAGGAACCGGTAAGACGACCATTGCCAAGCTGTTTGCTAAAACGGTGAATTGCGAGCATCCTGTGAATGGAAGTCCGTGTAATGCGTGTGCCTCCTGCAAGGCAATTAAGGCCCAGGCTTCCATGAATGTGATTGAGATAGATGCTGCTTCTAATAATGGTGTAGATAGTATCAGGGAGATTCGGGAAAATGTACAGTATCCGCCCACGGAAGGAAGATATAAGGTATATATTATTGATGAGGTTCATATGCTGTCTCCCGGTGCATTTAATGCCCTGTTAAAGACATTGGAGGAGCCGCCATCTTATGTTATATTTGTTTTGGCAACGACAGAGTCCCATAAAATTCCAGCGACGATTCTTTCGAGGTGTCAGAGATATGATTTTAAGCGTATTTCTATTGACACGATTGCTGAGCGGTTAGGGGAATTAATGATAAGGGAAGAAATTGAGGTGGAGGAAAAAGCACTCCGCTATGTTGCGAAGGCTGCGGATGGTTCTATGCGGGATGCATTATCGTTGTTAGATCAGTGTATTGCCTTTCATTTAGGGGAAGCTCTGACCTATGAAAATGTGCTGACGGTGCTTGGAGCAGTGGATACGGATGTGTTATCCGTATTGTTTCAAAGCATTATTAATAGGGATGTGTCTGCCATGCTTCACCATATCGAAAAGCTGGTGATGGATGGCAGAGAGATGATAAAGCTTGTCAATGATTTTGTGTGGTATCTTAGAAACCTGCTTCTTCTAAAGGAGGCATCGGATATGACAGAGGTTATTGAGGTGTCCGAGGAACAAAAGCCTATTTTACAAGCGGATGCCGACAAAGTGGATGTAGATACCCTGATGCGATATATCAGAATTTGTTCAGAGCTTGCCAACCAGCTGCGGTATTCTTCACAGAAGCGTATTGATGTGGAGGTGTCCTTTGTCAAATTGTGTAAACCGCAGATGGAGTCAGATATCACAAGTTTAAAACAACGGATAGAGGAGATGGAGGAAGAGCTTGCTCAGCTAAAGGAAAGTGGAGTCAAGGTGGTAAACGAGACAGAGACGGCTCCGGTGCCATCTGTCACAGAAAAAAAAACTGACGAAAGTAATCTGATACAGAATATAAAAGAGCATTACTCCCAGGCTGAACGGAAAGATTTGGAATTAATTAAGAGAAGCAGGCAGCAGATTATTGAAGCCATTAAGCAGCAAATAGGCAGTCTGGCAGCACGGGCATACGGTGTTGCACGAACCACGATTGGCAATGGAGATAATTTCTTCAATATTGGATTTTTGGAGGATAATAAAAGCATGATGTCCCGGCTTAACAGCGAGGAGGCTGTCGTTAAGCTAAAGCAGATATTTGCAGAGGTTTGCGGTAAGGAGGTATCCTTTCGGGTTTACCAGATTCCTAAGGGACAGGAGCATGACAGTATTCATCAGGATATGAATCTGATTACTATTCCTGTAGAAGAAAAATAATCGTTTGGACATCTTTGTTTGTGAATTCTATGGCTGCATGATGTATGCTTTGGAATGATTCCTGTATATTTTCAGTGGAAATTAGATGGCAAAAGAGGTATAATAAGGAATAGTTAAATTTTAGGAGGTTTTTGATTTATGGGTAAAGGCAGAGGTGGTTTTCCGGGTGGAATGCCGGGTAATATGAATAATCTGATGAAGCAGGCACAGAGAATGCAGCGTCAGATGGAGGAGAAGACAGCAGAGCTTGAGAGCCAGTCGTATGAAGCAACTGCCGGAGGTGGTGTTGTGACAGTAACCGTTTCCGGGAAAAGGGAGATTTTATCCATTAAGATGGACAAAGAAGTCGTAGACCCGGATGACATTGAGATGCTCGAGGATTTATTGATTTCTGCTACAAACGAGGCACTGCGCAAGGTGGATGAGGCATCTGCATCTGCCATGTCCGGGATTACAGGTGGTTTAGGCGGACTGCCGTTTTAAGAATTTAAGATAAGCAGGTAGAGAAGATGGATTATTATAGCAGCTATATAACAAAGCTGATTGAGGAGTTTGCGAGACTGCCGGGTATCGGTAATAAATCTGCACAGCGGCTTGCTTTTCATGTTATGAACCAGTCTGATGAACAGGTAAAGCATTTTACAGATACGATATTGGAAGCCAAGGCCAATGTACAGTATTGTAAATGTTGCTGTACGTTAACGGACAAAGAGATTTGCCCTATTTGTGCTAGTCCCAAGCGGGATGCTTCTACCATCATGGTAGTGGAGACAACCAAGGATATGGCAGCTTATGAAAAGACAGGTCAGTACGAGGGTGTTTATCATGTGCTTCAGGGTGCTATTGACCCGATGCGTGGAATTGGTGTCAACGATATACGGCTTCGGGAGCTGGTGGAACGCTTAAAAGGAGATATTAAGGAGGTTATTATTGCGACGAACCTAGGGGTGGAGGGAGATGCTACCGCACTGTATCTTCGCAATTTAATTAAACCGACAGGTATTAAGGTTACAAGAATAGCGAGTGGTGTCCCGGTGGGCGGTGATTTGGAATGTATTGATGAAGTCACATTGCTCAGGGCATTGGATGGAAGAATAGAACAGTAAATGATACCAGGGTCATGTATTTCTGATCCCGACATCTTAAACTAATTACATAATACAATGGAGGTAAGGCTTATGAAAAGAATTGGTATGTTGACAAGCGGTGGTGACTGTCAGGCATTAAATGCGACGATGCGTGGCGTAGTAAAGGGATTAACCAACCTTTACAAAAAGGAAGTAGAGATATATGGCTTCCTTAATGGATATAAGGGCTTGATGAGAGAACAGTATAAGCTTCTTAAGCCGGAGGATTTTTCTGGCATCCTGACGAAGGGCGGGACGATTCTTGGAAGCTCCAGACAGCCGTTTAAACTGATGAATGTTCCTGCGGAGGATGGGCTTGATAAGGTGAAAGCAATGAAGGACACTTACAAGAAGCTTAAGCTTGATTGCCTCGTTGTCTTAGGTGGCAATGGTTCCCAAAAAACGGCCAACCTTTTAAGCGAGGAGGGCTTAAACGTCATTGGGCTTCCCAAAACGATCGACAACGATTTATGGGGAACTGACATGACCTTTGGTTTCCAGAGTGCGGTAGATATTGCTACCGATTGTATTGATTGTATCCACACAACCGCAGCTTCCCACAACCGTGTATTCATTGTTGAGGTTATGGGACATAAGGTAGGATGGATTACCCTGCATGCAGGAATTGCTGGTGGGGCAGATATTATTCTTCTCCCAGAGATACCTTATGATATTAAAAAGGTATGTGAAGCTTTGGATAAGCGAACGGCGAAAGGGAAAGGCTTTTCTATTTTAGCAGTAGCCGAGGGAGCAATTTCTAAGGAGGATGCTGCACTTCCGAAAAAGAAGAGAAAAGAAAAAATTGCCAACCGTCCATACCCCTCTGTTGCTTATGATATTGCAGACCAGATTCGGGATTATAGCGGGCAGGAGGTGCGTGTAACAGTTCCGGGACATACACAGCGTGGAGGAAGCCCGGTGCCTTATGACAGAGTACTTTCCAGCCGGTTTGGTGCGATGGCGGCGGAGCTCATTAAAAAAGAACAGTATGGTAAGCTTGTTGTATTAAAAAATAACGAGGTAACGGCGATTCCATTAAGTGAGAGTGCAGGTAAATTAAAATACGTTTCTCCTGAGGATAGTATTGTTAAGGATGCAAGAGCATTGGGTATTTCCTTTGGTGATTAATGTATAATTTCTTCAAATGCGGCAACCCTATTACAAAGGGGTGATGAAGATGAATCATAAAAACCATAAAAAAATCAATTATGGATATTATGCCGCATTAGTTGTGGGAATTATGGCACTTTTGGTTTTGGTGGGTGTATATACAACGACACAAAATCTGTCTAAGGATGAGCAATTTGTAGACTTGAATGGCGACAAGGACGGTCTTGCCAAGGAATCCTTGGAGGATGATACTGCTCAGGTCGGTGCAAAGGTAGCAGATGCTTCTGGTGAGAAGTCAGATAACAGCGTTGCCAGCAACGGTTCCGATAATCAACAGATGGCAAATGCTGACAGCAGCAATACGGATGACATTGGTAAGGCGGACCTGGTAAAAGCGGATGCTACTACTGCCGGAATGTCAACGACAGAAGAGGATGTTAGCCAGGATAGTGCTGCTAACGCTTCCGGTGATGCGGATGCAAAGAACGATACTGAGAAGAAGACCAGTCAGGATACTGAGGAAACCTCTGCTGCTACAGGTGGCTTTACCAAGAAATCAACGATGAGCTGGCCGGTGCAGGGTAATGTGATTCTTCCTTACAGTATGGACACTACCGTATACTACAAGACATTAGATACCTACAAGTGTAATCCGGGGATGCTTATTTCTGCTAAGAAGGGAACTGCAGTTTATTCTTCTTATGCAGGAACGGTGCTTTCGGTTGATAAGACGAGCGAGCATGGCAATACGGTAACGATGGATTTGGGCAATGGTTATCATGCCATCTATGGACAGCTTGCTGACATTTCTGTTTCTGCAGGTCAGTCAGTTGAGGCAGGAGCAGCAATAGGAACGGTTGCGAAAGCAAGCAGCATGTATTCCTTAGAGGGAAATCATCTGTATTTTGCGATGACCAAGGATGACATGCCAGTGAATCCAGAGGCATTTTTACAGTAGAATGTGTGCATTACAATGTAATCATAGCATGAAGGGCAGGCTCTTTTTGAGCCTGTTTTTCGTTATGGGATTGATTTATTACATATATTATGAGAAAATGCATACAGCAAAATAGTGAAAGAAAAAGATTATAAGGATTGTAACATACAGATATGAATAACAAAGAATTTATAAAAATTGTAGCCCCAATAACCTTCCAATATTTAATGACATCATTAGTTAGTGCTTCCGATGCATTTATGCTTGGTTTTTTGGATCAGAACTCCTTAGCAGCAGCATCTCTTGCAACACAGATAGCATTTATATATAGTTTATTCTTTACTGCTTTTGTAATGGGGTTTAATGTGATGGCAGCACAGTACTGGGGCAAGGGTGATCGCATTACCGTGGAAAAGGTAATTACAATTAGTATGAGGTATACGCTGCTTGTAGGAATTGTATTTTCGTTGATTACGCTGCTTTTCCCAGAGCAGGTAATGCATTTGTTTACAACAGATAAGGCAATCATTGTTCAGGGGGCTTTGTATCTTAGGGCTGTTTCTTTGTCGTATGTGTTAACAGGGTTTGCGCAGATTTATTTTGGTGTATTAAAGGTTTGTAACCATGCGGGGTTAAGCTCTTTGATAGGTTCTTTATCAGTGGTTGTCAATATTGGACTGAATGCTATTTTGATATTCGGATTATTAGGAATGCCCAAGCTTGGGATTGTCGGTGCAGCTTTGGCTACCGTTTTGGCAAGAATATTTGAAACAGTATTTGTAATACTTGTACTTCAAAAATACAAATGCCCGCGGACAAGGCTGAAATATTTATTTTTAACCAATGAAAAAATATTGCATAGTGCCTATTGGAAATACACCGTGCCTCTATTGGTTAATCAGCTTGGGTGGGGTGGTGGTATCACCATGTATTCTGTAATTATGGGACATTTGGGGAGTGATGCAACGGCAGCCAATTCCATTGCAAGTATTGTAAGGAGCATGATTGCGAGTCTCTGCTGGGGAATTGCGGCGGGTGTATCCATAATTATCGGAGGTACGCTTGGACGAAATCAGTTAGAGGAGGCAAAGAGGCTTGGCAGTAAATATGTAAGACTTTCTATTGTTATTGGTGTCGGGTCTGGAATTGTAATTCTTATGCTGATTCCTTTGGTAGTGCATGTGGTAACCTTGTCAAATCAGGCGGTGTACTATCTTAAAGCTATGCTTTGTATGGCTGCATACTACATTATTGGCAATTCATTGAACTCTACGATTATTTCCGGGATATTTCCGGCTGGTGGAGATACCAGATTTGGCATGATATGTGATTTAATCACATTGTGGATTGTAATTGTCCCTATGGGAATGCTGGCGGCGTTTGTATTTCATGCACCGGTTTTGGTAGTGGCATTTATACTCACTCTTGATGAATTTGTTAAAATTCCGGCGGTTTATATGCATTATGTAAAATATAAATGGGTCTGTAATATAACAAAAGAAGTGCCATAGCACTTCTTTTGCTTTGTATTTTTATTATTACATAATCTCCTTAATCCATCCTTCTGGAGCATCCATATGTCCCATCTGGATACCCGTTAAGGTATCATAAAGCTTCTTCGTAATTGGTCCCATTTCATCCATGCCGCTTGGGAAGCAGATTTCTTTGCCATGGTCATTAATCTTACCAACCGGAGAAATAACAGCAGCAGTACCGCATAAGCCACACTCTGCAAAATCCTTTACCTCGTCAAAGAACACTTCACGCTCTTCCACCTCGATTCCAAGATAATCCTTGGCAACCTGCATTAAAGAACGACGGGTAATGGATGGTAAAATGCTATTTGATTTTGGAGTAACCAGCTTGCCATCCTTTGTTATAAATATAAAATTGGCACCGCCAGTTTCTTCAACTTTGGTATGGGTAGCTGCATCCAGATACATATTCTCAGCAAAGCCTTGATTATGTGCATCCACGATGGCATATAGGCTCATTGCATAATTTAGTCCCGCTTTGATATGCCCGGTTCCGTGAGGGGCAGCACGGTCAAAATCACTGACACGAATCGTAATTGGCTTTGCACCACCCTTGAAGTACGGTCCAACCGGAGTTGTAAACACACGGAATTGATATTCTTCCGCCGGGCTTACACCAATTACCGCACTGCTTCCGAACATATATGGACGAATGTATAATGTCGCACCGGAACCGTATGGAGGAACATAAGCAGCATTGGCTTTCACAGTTTCTACGACAGCCTCCACGAATCTTTCCTCAGGAAATACCGGCATCTCCAGACGCTTACAGGTATCTATCATACGTTGTGCATTCAGGTCAGGACGGAAACAGACAATCTTACCTTGCTTTGTGGTATATGCCTTTAATCCCTCGAAACAGGTTTGTGCATACTGCAATACGCCTGCACACTCACTGATGCTGACAGTAGCGTCCTCGGTCATTATGCCATCATCCCATGCACCATCTTTAAAATTTGAAACAAATCTTTTATCGGTTTTGATATACCCAAATCCAAGATTTGACCAATCAATATCCTTTTTTTCCATGTAACCTACTTCCTTTCTCTATGTGAGCCTAAATTTTATAAGGTTATCTTACTACTATTGAGAAATAGTGTCAATGTGGGAATATGAAATTTTAGGGTAACCATAAAAACTGTTTTCGGTATAAAAATAGGCTTGTTATCAGTTTATAATGCATGGAATGGAAGCACACTATAAATTTGTTTCGTTGTCTGGGAATAAGTATTTCTAAGATATTCCCATGAAATAATTAGTTTCTGTCGCAAACGACGCAGATTCGCCATCCATGGCTCAGACTGCGTCTTTTCGGGACATCCGGTCCCGAAATTGCTAGTTACCAGAAGGGAATATCAAGAAATACTAATCCCCTACCAAAGTCACAAATTTACAGTGTGCTTCTATTCCATGCCACGAAACAATACAAATAAGCCCGCTTTCATACCGAAAACAGTTTCACTAATTGTGCTAATAAAATTAGATAAATATCATCCTGCACTTTTTTCTTTATCAATTATGTGCTGGTATGCTTTTATATCCTTGGAGACCTCTTTGCTCAAAAGTAATAAGCAGATTAAGTTTGGAATTGCCATTAAAGCATTTGCAATATCAGAAAAATTCCAGACCAAATCTAATGTCTGGGTGCAGCCTACATATACAACGAGGGAAAAAATAATGCGGTAAAGCATATTGTATTTGTGTGTTTGGACAAGATATTCCCACGCTTTTTCACCTTGGTATTCCCAGCCTAATATAGTAGAGAACGCGAAGAGGGTGATTCCGATGGAGATTATGACGCTGCCGGGATTGCCAAAAACGGTCTGAAAGGCAGTGATAGTCAGAGCGGCACCCTGAAGCGGATTTCCCGCACTATCCGTTAGCCCGAGTACACCGGAGGAAGCAATGGCAAGACCGGTTATGGTGCATACGACAATCGTATCCCAGAAGGTTCCTGTCATATTAATGTAGCCCTGTTTTACCGGATTATCTGTAGCAGCGGCGGCAGCAGTGATAGCGGCAGAACCCATTCCTGCCTCATTTGAAAATACTCCCCGGGAAATGCCATAACGCATGGCATTAACCATGGAGCAGGTAGCGGTACCGAGTATACCGCCAGAGACACTTTGGGGATTGAATGCCATAGAAAAAATGGATAGTATTCCTGCGGGAAGGGAACGGATGTTGCCGATGATAACAAGGATTCCGCATATCATATAAAAGATTGCCATCATGGGGACAATTACGGAGGATATTTTGGCTATTGTTTTGATTCCGCCAACAATAATGGTAAGGGCGAGCAGCGTAGTTGCAATACCGGATATGTGAACAGGTATGTCAAAGGTGGCATACAAAGCACTGGAAATAGAATTGCCCTGTGTCATATTGCCGATGCCAAACGAGGCAAGAACAGCGAACAGGGCAAACAGCCAGCCAAGCAATGCGCCCAGACGTTTGTTTTTCAAACCATATTTCATAGTATACATTGGACCGCCACACATTTCTCCTCTTTTATTTTTTTGCCGGTACTTTATGGCAAGCATACACTCGCTGAATTTGGAGGACAGACCAAAGCAGGCTGATATCCACATCCATACTAATGCACCAGGGCCGCCAGCTGCCATAGCTGTTGCCACGCCGACAATATTTCCGGTGCCAATGGTAGCTGCCAGAGTGGTGGTCAGGGCGGAAAAGGGTGTGACATCACCTGTTCCGCTCGTTTTTTTTCTTGCGTCCTTGTTCAAGGTACTTTTTAATGCATAACTTAGATTTTTCCAAGGTAAAAATCCTGTCCGAACCGTCAGAATACATCCGGTTCCTACAAGCAGTGTCAGCATAACGGGTCCCCAGACAAAGTTGTCCACGATGCGGATATAATTACTTATGATTTCCATAGCAGAAGTCCTTTCACAATTGCATTTACAAGGGGCATATACTATAATCGAAGAGAATATATTACTGAAACTTCGTACATAAAATTTGTGGTTAAGCTAGTAATTATAATATTCATAAGAAAAACTATCTGAACACGCCGGTCCTTGATTTTGCGTAGCAAAATCTTAGTACCGTTGCGTGTGAGGCAACACGGTGTGGGCTTTCTCACTAGGTTCGTATGCACTCACCAAGTGTTCAATGCCACCGAAAGCGGGTTTTTCGTTGAATATTATAATTACTAGCGTAATATAAACTTCATGTGCGAAGTTTGAGTGATTTGTATAGGAAGTTTGCGTAATTTATTGCCCCACTTACAATCAAATATATGACAAGGGTTGGGGGAATATGAAACGGTAGAAGGGAAGCGACATATATGAAATTTAAAAAAATCGTAAAGCGGCTGGAATCAAAATTTATTACCCGTTATGATATTACCTATGAAACAGTTGACGGCAGGGAGAAGGTCTATGAGATGATAAGCCGTGACAAAGATATTACCTGCCATGAGCAATTATATAACCGTCCGGCAGATGCGGTGGTTCTGATTGTAACGGATGAGAGTGGGGAGAGGATATTGCTCAACAAGGAATTTCGGCTGGCAGTGGGACAGAATGTTTATAATTTTCCTGCCGGACTGATTGACCCCGGAGAGACACCGGAGGAGAGTGCCAGACGGGAGCTTAAGGAGGAAACAGGACTTGATTTGATTGAGATTACGGATGTGATACCAGAAAGCTACAGTGCCATTGGATTTTCCAACGAGAAAAATATTTGTATTGTAGGTGTGGCATCCGGCAGCTTTGCACCAAGCACCTCCACGGTTGAGGAGATAGAAGCTGGGTGGTATACAAAAGAAGAGCTACGCTCGCTTTTAAAGACGGAAAGCTTTGCTGCCCGCTCACAGGCGTATTGCTATGTGTGGAGCAGGATAATCAATTAATATCTGGTGGAAAAGTTATTATAGGTTCTGACGGCATAAAACCGGACTGTGCTATGAATTTGTTCCGTTGTCCGGGAATAAGTATTTCTAGGATATTCCCATGGAATAGATAGTCGCTGACGCAACCGACGCTGATTCGCCATCCATGGCTCAGTCAGCGTCTTTTCGGGACTATAGTACATTGAATACTAAGTTTACTTACGTTAAACTTGTTTAAATTCCCATTTGCGACGTTAGATTTTCTAGCCGTAGCCACCGCTACGCCGTCGAAAATCTGCCTTGCAGAATGAAAATTTATACTGTGTTTAACGTAAGCAAACTTAGTATTCAATGTACTTGCCCCGAAATTGCTGTGGATTGATGGGAATATCGAGAAATACTAATTCCCTACCAAAGTCACAAATTCATAGTTCAGTCCGGTTTTATGCCTCCTGAAGTTATAAGCCGCTTTTCTTATTTACAGGGGAGCTTAATTGATTACCCTGCTGTTATTTTGAAAAGGAGTGGTTATCAGTGATTGTTGCTTTGTTATGAGAGGGATGAATAAATGTATGCACTCCTCTGTTATTTTGAAAAGGAATGGCTATGGGGTGGCTTGTCTTATAATGTGGAGGGGCATGGAAGGGGGATACGCTGTATTATTTGTGACTTTGGTAGGGAATTAGCGTTTCTTGATATTCCCCTCTAGCAACCAGCAATTTCGGGGCAAGGATGCCCCGAAAAGACGCCACCGAGCCCGGATGGCGAGTTGGCGTCGGTTGCGACAGCACATACTACTATTATGGGAATATCCTAGAAACGCTTATTCCCGAACAACGGAACAAATAATACAGCGTATCCCCCTTCCATGCCATAATGCATAACACATAATACATAGACCATCCCATAACACAATCCTTTTACTTTTCCTCCATAATATGGTATACTAAATTATCTGGCGATTTGTTATAGAATTATTGTATTAGGAGCTTTAAGAGTATGAAAGATAAGAAATTAAAAACACAGATAGAGAGGTTTTTGCAGATTCCTTTAAAGCTGTTGTTTATATTATTATTTATGGTAGTACTGGCATTTTTATATAGCCGTAAGGTAGGAGTGCTGACAGGAAGCTTCGTGGTGATTTATTCCATAGTTTTATTGATTATCTATTACCACTATAAGCCGCGTATTATGTCGGAGATGGTTTCTTATGCCTTTGAACAAGGGCAGATTCAAAAGGAGCTTTTAAAGGAGCTTGCAGTACCCTATACTTTGATTGATATGGATGGTATAATTCTCTGGCACAATCATGAATTTGAGAATATGGTTGGAGATACCAAGGTAAGCAGGGATATTCACAAGTATTTTCCCCACATAACAAAGGATATGTTTCCGAGTACAGCAGATGACGTGCAGGAATTTTCCATGTCCTATGGAGAGCGTCAGTATCATGTGCAGTTTCGTATGATTCAGGTAGATATTGATGTGGATGAGAACGATGAAGATAATGAGATGAGCGATTTCGACAATGCATATAAGGATGCCATGGTAGTAGTGTATTTCTTTGATGAGACGGACTACAAAAGGCTGCTTCAGGAAAATAAGGACCAGAAGCTGATTTCCTCTCTCATTTATATTGATAATTATGATGAGGTGCTGGAAAGTACGGATGACGTGAGAAGACCTCTTTTGATGGCGTTGGTAGACCGCAAGGTCAATAAGACGATTCTGGACATTGGCGGAATTGTGACAAAATCGGAGAAGGATAAATATTTTGTTGTATTTCAGCAGAAGTATCTTGCACAGCTTCAGGCAAACAAGTTTGACCTCTTGGATGAGGTTCGTAATATCAATGTGGGCAATGGGCTGCCGGTAACACTTAGTATGTCCGTTGGCATGGGAGAAGCTACCTTTCAGGAATGCTATGAATCTGCCCGTATGGCAATGGACATGGCTTTGGGACGAGGCGGAGACCAGGTAGTGATTAAAGAGGGAGAAAAGATTAGCTACTATGGGGGTCAGTCCCGTCAGGTAGAGAAGAATACAAGGGTGAAAGCCAGAGTAAAGGCACATGCCCTGCAGGGAATTATTGAGGCAAAAGAGCGGGTAGTGATTATGGGACACCGCCTGCCGGATGCGGATGCCATTGGCTCTGCTATTGGTATATATAAGCTTGCCAAGGTATATAACAAGGAAGCCCATATTGTTCTGGATGAGGCTACAATATCGATTCGTCCGGTTTTACAAAATTTTGAAAGTAATCCTTTATATGAAGAAGATATGTTCATAGACAGTACCACTGCCAAGGAGCTGGTAGATATGGATACCCTGTTAATGATTGTGGATGTTAACCGTCCAAGCTATACGGAGTGTCCGGAGCTGCTTGATTTAACTAAGACCATCGTCGTATTTGACCATCACCGTGCAACCAGCGAGGTAGTGACCAATGCAGTGTTATCTTATGTTGAGCCCTACGCTTCTTCTGCCTGTGAGATGGTTGCGGAGGTGCTTCAATATACGAATGAAGCCATTGATTTGAAGGCAAATGAAGCGGATGCCATGTATGCAGGTATACTGGTAGATACCGATAACTTTGTGCAAAAAACAGGTGCCAGAACCTTTGAGGCTGCAGCGTATCTTCGCCGCAAGGGAGCGGATGTCGTTCGTGTCCGCAAAATGTTCCGTGATAGCATGGATATTTATCGTTCCCGGGCAGAGGCAGTCCGGCATGCTATTGTATATCGGGAACAGTATGCCCTCGCCATTTTTCCGGCAGAGGGTGTTGACAGCCCTACCGTGATTGCCTCACAAGTAGCAAATGAGCTGCTGGATATTGAGGGTATACAGGCGTCCTTTGTGGTAACGAATCTGGATGGTACGGTTTATATTAGTGCCCGTTCTATTGATACATTGAATGTACAGTTAATTATGGAGCAGTTTGATGGCGGTGGACATGCCAATGCTGCGGGGGCTCAGCTTACAGAATGTACTGTGGAAGATGCTTTGGAGCGTATTAAGGCAGTGCTTGACAAGATGCATGAGGCAGAGGAGCTGTCGGAATAATGTGAAACGAACAGTAGTTGGAAAGGAGTAGAACAATGAAAGTTATATTATTAGAGGATGTAAAATCCTTGGGCAAAAAGGGTGATGTTGTTAATGTCAGTGATGGCTATGCAAAGAATTTCATTATTCCCAAGAAAAAGGGTGTGGAAGCCAATAACGCCAATATGAATGATTTGAAGCTTAAACATGCCAATGAGGAGAAGCTTGCGGCAGAGAAGCTTGCAGCAGCACAGAAGCTAGCCGAGGAGTTAAAGGATAAAAAGGTGACGCTTTCCATAAAGGTGGGAGAAGGAGGCAGAAGCTTTGGTTCTGTTTCTACGAAGGAGATTGCAGAAGCAGTGGCAAAGCAGCTTGATTTATCAATTGATAAGAAGAAGATGTCATTGCCGTTTGCTATTAAGGGGATTGGAACTTACACCGTCAATATCAAGCTGCACGCTAAAGTGACAGCAGAGCTTACGGTGGTTGTAACGGAGAAAAAGTAAAAGTATGAGGACAAAACAATGGATTTGGATGAAAATGTCATCAAGAAAATAAAACCGCATAGTGAAAATGCAGAGCGGAGTGTGCTTGCCTCCATGTTTTTAGATGAGGAGGCGGTACCAGTTGCAATGGAACAGCTTGTGATGGAAGATTTTTATTATTCCAGACATCAAAAGCTTTTTTTTGCTATGTCCCGTTTGTATGCGGAACATAAATCCATTGATTTGATTACGGTGACAGAGAAATGTAAGGAGCTTGGCTATACAGAGGATGTGACAGATTTAGAGGTTATTCGTCAGATGGTAGCACTGGTGACGACCTCTGCCAATATCAAACAATATGTGCAGGTGGTAAAGGATAAATCTACCCTTAGGCAGATGATAAAGGTCAGTGAACAGATTGCGAATGATGCGTATCTTGGTAATATGGATACAGAGGTTCTCTATGAGAAAATGGAGGGAGAACTGTTTCGGTTTTTACAGACAAGACGGGGAACGCAGGAACTGACCCCGATTGATCAGGTGGTCGCCAAGGCATTGGATATGATTGAGGCGGCGATTGCCAATGAGGGTAATATTACAGGTGTGCCGACCGGATTCACCGATTTAGACAATATTTTAACCGGATTGCATGGTTCGGAGCTGATACTGGTGGCAGCAAGGCCTGCCATGGGTAAGACAGCTTTTGTATTAAATATTGCTTCCCATGTTGCAATGAAAAAGAGGATACCGGTTGCATTGTTTAGTCTGGAGATGGGGCAGGAACAGCTTGCGACCCGTATTATTGCACTGGATTCCATGGTGGATTCCCAGAATATCCGTATCGGACGGTTGAGTGATGATGAGCTTGAGAAGGTGGCAGAATCTGCGGACCGGCTTGCTGCTTCTCCAATGATGATTGATGATACCCCAGCAGTAACCGTTGCCGAAGTACGGGCGAAGTGTAGAAAGACGAAACAGCAGTATGGTGATTTGGGATTGATTATTATTGATTATCTGCAGCTTATGAGTGGCGGTGGCAGAACAGAGTCCAGACAGCAGGAGGTAGCAGATATTTCCCGCTCGTTAAAAGGACTTGCCAAGGAGCTTGATGTACCGATTATTGCTCTGTCCCAGCTTAGCCGTGCAGTGGAGGCAAGGGATGACCACAAGCCGAGGATGTCTGATCTTAGGGAGTCTGGTTCCATCGAGCAGGATGCGGACGTGGTAATGTTTATTTACCGTGATGAATATTATAATCCGGATACGACAACGAAACCGGGAACGGCAGAGATTATTATCGGAAAGCAGCGTAGTGGTGCGACTGGAAGCATCGATCTTGCATGGATTGGCAAGTATACCAAATTTGCCAATAAAGAGCGTGCTAAGAAAAAAATGCAGGAGCCGGACTAGTAACAGGTAATGATATGGGTGATAGCGGGGGAAGCATATGATATTTGAAACCCATGCTCATTTTGAGGATGAGCGTTATGACGAGGATAGAGAACAAGAATTAGAAGAGGTGCGTTTGGCGGGGGTGACCCGGCTGGTGAATGTTGGTTCCAGCCTGTCAACATCAAAGCAAAGCATCGCCTTAGCACACAAGCATGATTTTATTTATGCTGCTGTCGGGGTACATCCTGATAATGTAGCAACGCTTACCGATGCTGATATAGACAAGCTTAGGGATATGTGCCATGAGCCGGAGGTAGTGGCATTAGGAGAGATTGGTCTCGATTATTATTATGAGGAGCCGGTAAGGCAGATACAACAGGAGTGGTTTGCCAGACAGCTTGAGGTGGCATATGAGGAGGAGATGCCCATCATTGTACATAGTCGGGATGCAGCCGAGGATACCATGCGTATTTTGAAGGAACACCATGGTGATACACTTGCCGGAATTATTCACTGCTTTGGTTATTCCAAGGAAGTAGCCAGAGAGTTTATAAAAATGGGGTTTTATATAGGAGTAGGTGGTGTAGTGACTTTTAAAAATGCCAGACGATTAGTCGAGGTAGTGGAAGATATTGATTTAGAGCATATTGTGCTGGAAACAGACTGTCCATATATGGCACCGGTTCCTCACCGGGGCAAGCGTAATTCTTCGAAATACCTCCCTGATATTGCTACAAGGATTGCACAGATAAAGGGAGTTGCAGTGCATCAGGTCTACGAACAGACTATGAAGAATGCCAATGAGGTTTATCGGTTGAGTTTTGCAAACACCTAACAATGCATATACAGAAAGAGGATGCATATGAATTATAATGTTGATTTTGAGATATGTTCTCTTGTTTTTCTTGCACTGCTTATTGTCGTATCGGTAGGAAAACAGCAGTTGGAGAGCTTCCAGTCTAAGGCATTTCGTGTCTATCTGGCTGTCACATTACTAAATAATGCTTTAGATGTGATAACGTGTTATACCATCGCATATGCAGATATCATACCACTGTGGGTAAATTATCTGCTGAATACAGTTTTTTTAATAATACAGGGTCTGATTCCGCTTATTTTTGTTGTATATATGTTTGATAAGGTTTATCAGGTGGAGAGAGTACGCAAAAAATTTACAATAATTACTTTTTTACCGGCAATTTTTTGTGTCCTGCTTATGCTTGGTAACCTTTGGAATCATAAAATGTTTTATTTTGATGCGGGAGGGTACCATCATGGGGTATGGCACAGTTATTTATATATTAATGCGGTGTTGTATTCTGTGGGAACCATTTTGTATTCCATAATAAAGCATAAAGCAATCGGAAAAAGGCAATCGGCATTAATATGTTGTATTGTTCTTATTGCGATTATGCCAACAGTAATACAGTTTTTTATTCCCCATGTCATGTTATCTGGTCTGGGAACTGCTTTGTCTGTCATGCTGATGTATATGACTAACGAGAATATGATGATTTATGTGGATGCCACAACGCTGGCATTGAACCGGGAAGGCTTTCGTTTTTCTATTGGAACTATGCTTCGTAAAAATAAGCGGGGACATGTCGTAGTGCTGGCATTAGATAACTTCAAAATTATTAACGAAATGTATGGTATGGAGGGCGGTAATAAACTGCTTCGTATGCTGGTTTCTAATTTGAAGAGGGAGTATCAGGAGGATTATGTGTACCGTTTCGGAGGAGATACCTTTGCAGTGATTCTTGGTGAAGGAGCGGAATGTACAAAGGAGGTAGACCGCATTCACAGAATTGTTAAGCAGGAATACCAGCTCTATGATAATGCTGTTGTAATTAGTGCCTGTATCTGTCTGGTACATTTAGAGGGACAAAGCTATGACAGTCTGGTTGGAGCAATTGATTATGGAATTCTCAGGGCGAAGGGAAGTGGTAAGGGACAGGTTTTTGAAGTTGATGAACAGGTGACAAAAGATATGCGGCGTCATGCTGCCATTGAACAGGCAATTATGGGAGCAATTAAAGAAGGGCATATGGAGGTACATTACCAGCCTATTTACGACATACATACAGGACAGATTCATTCTATGGAGGCTTTGGCGAGATTAAACGTCCCCGACTATGGTTATGTTTCTCCCGAGGAATTTATTCGTATTG
The DNA here is from genome assembly GCA_017621205.1 of Lachnospira sp. GTDB lineage: Bacteria > Bacillota > Clostridia > Lachnospirales > Lachnospiraceae > NC2004. Next base: position 102,704 of record JAGATQ010000022.1, on the reverse strand, counting down.
CAGAAAAGAATGGTACAATTTTAAGAGTTGGCATGCTTGTATTAGAAGAGGTTTGTCGTTTTATCAGTCAATACCGGTTGAGAAACAGAGGTATTGAATATGTAGAGGTTAATCTTTCAGTCGTACAATGTATGCAGGAGCATATTCATCAGGAAATTCAAGGAGTATTAAAGAAATATCATATCCCTCCTTCCATGATAAACTTAGAGATAACGGAAAGTGCTGCTGCCTATTCCGAGGATCAGTTAATCCGTAATATGGCAAGAATGTCATTGTGTGATATTACATTTTCGCTGGATGATTACGGTTCCGGCTATTCCAATATTAATTATCTGGTGGAGCTTCCATTTTCCATAGTCAAGATTGATAAATATATAGTGTGGGCAGCGATGAAAAAGGTGTCCTCCAGAAAGGTGTTAGAGAATACCATCACTATGTTTAAGGATATTAACCTGAAGGTGGTAGCAGAAGGTATTGAGGATGAAGAGATGATGGAGATGCTGATTGGTATGGGAGCAGATTATTTGCAGGGCTATTATTTTTCAAAGCCTGTTCCTGCTACGACATTTATCGAGTATATAGAAGGGGGGATGGAGGCCGATGCGTAAAAGGAATAAACGAATTAACCTGGCAGGTGTCATAAAAATAGGATGCTGGTATCTTTCGTTATTTCTGCTGTTAGGGCTTGTTGGCTGCGGCAGGACAGAGGACGATTCGGTGAAGGTCAGCCGTTATATTGCAGTAATCTGTAAGGGTTCCCAGCATGAATTCTGGAAAACGGTAGAACAGGGAGCAATGGATGCAGGAGAGGAGCTTGGTATTAAGGTAAGCTTTGAGGCACCGGAGGATGAATCACAGATTGATGCCCAGATTGCGATGTTTGAGAAAGCAATTGAAAAAAAGGCGGATGCCATTGTGCTGGCGCCATTGGATGTTGAACAGCTCAATCCGTCCATTGAGAAGGCACACCGGGCAGGAATCCCTGTACTGACACTGGATTCTGATGTTTCCTCTTCCCTGCGGGAGGCAACAATAGGAACCGATAATGAATCGGCAGGGGCAATTGCTGCCAGAAATGCTGTTCAACTGATGGGTGGGGAGGGGCAGATTGCCGTCGTTTCCCATGTTGAAGGTTCACAGACCGCTACGGAACGCAATAACGGATTTATCAATGAAATCAATGCCCAGAATCCGAAGGGAAAAATGGAAGTGGTAGGAGTGCAATATTGTGGTGGCGATTCCAAGGTTGCCAAGCAACAGACGCTTGATTTTATTCGCAGTTATCCGGATTTAAAATGTGTTTTTGCTTCCAATGAGGGAAGTGCCCTAGGAGTTGCAGAGGCAGTAAGCTCTCTTGGACGGGAAGATGATCTTATTGTGATGGGCTTTGATTCTTCTGATGATGAGATTGCTTATCTTGAATCGGGAGCAATTGATGGAATGATGGTGCAGAACCCATATAATATGGGATATCTTGGGGTGCGTAATATCAATAAGGTATTGGATGATAAATCGATTGAGGACAAATTTGATACCGGGGCTACCTATGTTACGCGGGATAATCTACAGGATGAGGATATTCAATGGCTGCTTTACCCGTTAGGCAAACCAGAGGATGACTCGTCTGGCAGGGAGACTGGGAAGAGCAATACTGCAACGCAAGCAATTAACTAAGGAGGCAGTGCAATGAGAGAAAAAAAGAAACGAATGCGAATCCGAAAAAAACTGCTGATTAGTTATTTTTCCATTGTAGCTTTGATTGTAGTGGTTGGTGTACTTGGAATTTATAATATTCATTCTGTTTATGAAAATGGTAATGAAATCTATATTAATAACTTAAAATCCGTGGAGTACCTAAAATCCATTAATCAGAATGTGAAGGAGATTGACCAGTGTATTATCAGTATGATGACGGCACTGGATAGCTCGAACCATGTGAAATATATGACAACGATTACTGCGTTAAAGCAGAAAAATGAGGAGTTAATGAAGGCGTACGAAACAATATCCATCTCTGATATGGAGAGAAAACGTTACCAGCAATGCCGCTTAAGCATACTATCCTTTAATAAACAGATTGAGGAAATGCTTGGCAGCATGAAGGAGGGAGAAAAAGGAGCAGCATTGCAGCGTTATGAGCAGGAGCTGATGCCGGTAAAGGCGTGTACTTATGAATTAATTGATGCTGTAGTGGAGATGGCGACTTCAATTGCGGAGCAGAAAAATAAGGATAATATGCGGATTTACCAAAGACTAATCTGGATGATATGTCTGGTGGGTGGCATTGCTGTTGTTGCAGCAATTATCATCACAGTGTATATGAACAATTATTTTACCAGTAAATTGATTGCGATACAGCATTTAGCCAAGCGGATTTCGGAATATAATGTGTCGGATGATATACTTGGAACGGAAAACGATGAGTTTGGTGAGACGATGGAGGCACTCAATGATTCCCAGTTTAAGATGCGGGAGCTTTTGGAGAAAATAATTAGTGAATCAGCGGATATTAGTGATACCGGTGTGGAGGTATCAGCGGCAGTAAGAAAATCGAACCAGCGTATTGAGGCAGTCAATGTAAAACTTTATGATGCTGAAAGTATTCTTGTCAATGTTTATGACCATCTGGATGAGCTGATGGAGAATCGGGAATTGTCGCAGGAGATTGTTGCTGCAATACAGGAAATGATGGATTATGAGCAAACTGCCAAGGAAGAGATTAAAGATATACAGTCAGAGCTGAGTAGTATTGCTATGTTTCTGGAACAGATTGGAATTACATCGGATTATCAGAATGAAATTGCGACCGGACATAAACAGCAGGTAGAGAAATTTAAGGTGTAGGAGAAAATGAGATGGATGTCATAATAGAGGAGAAGCAAAAGCTTAGCAATCCGCAGGTTACCATTGAGATTTTAAAAAAATATAATTTTGATTTTAAGAAGAAGTTTGGACAGAACTTTCTCATTGATTCTCATGTACTCTATAAAATCATGGATGCGGCAGAGCTTTCCAAGGATGATTTTGTTCTTGAGATTGGACCAGGTATCGGGACGATGACGCAATATCTGGCAGAACGTGCCGGGCAGGTGCTGGCGGTGGAGATTGATAAGAAAGCCATTCCTATATTGCATAATACTTTGGGAATGTATGATAATGTAACAATCTGGAATGAGGATATCCTAAAAGTGGATTTAAACCGGGTTTCCATAGAATACAATGATGGGAAGCCCTTAAAGGTGGTTGCTAATCTTCCATATTATATTACAACACCTATTGTCATGAACCTTTTTGAAAGCCTTGTGCCAATCGATAATATTACGGTTATGGTGCAGAAGGAGGTGGCAGAGCGCATGCAGGCAGAGCCGGGGACGAAGGACTATGGTGCTCTTTCTCTGGCAGTACAATATTATGCGAAGCCGTATCTTGCTGCCAATGTTCCCCCCAATTGCTTTATGCCCCGTCCAAATGTAGGCTCAGCGGTGATACGCTTAAGCCGGTATGACAAGCCGCCAGTAATAGTAAAGAATGAAGCACTGATGTTTTCGTTAATTCGCGCTTCCTTCAATCAACGCAGGAAAACATTGCAAAACGGAATCTGTAATTATGAGAAGCTGAGCTACACGAAGGAGCAGGTGGCACATGCATTGGAAAGCATCGGACTTCCGGTTAGCGTTCGGGGAGAGAAGCTTTCATTAAATGAATTTGCTGCATTAAGTGATGCTTTAGGGGAAATAGGGCAATTGTGAAACAAGAAATAATATAAAAAGGAGAGATGCTGTTATGCCATCCGAAACGAAGCTTCGTGTCCGCTATGCGGAAACCGATAAAATGGGAATTGTACATCATGCTGTTTATCCGGTCTGGTTTGAGGCAGCCCGAGGAGATTATGTACGCAAAGAAGGGATTGGTTATGATGCGATTGAGGCATCTGGGTTTATGATTCCGCTTCACGATTTAACCTGTACTTATTTAAAGCCATTTGTTTATGAGGAAGAGGTAACGGTAGTTACAAGGATTGTAAAAACGAATGCAGTCCGGCTGGTGTTTGCTTATGAGGTATATGGAGAAGGGGATACTTTGCCACGGGTAATGGGTACAACAACACATGCGTGGGTGCATACATCGGATTTTCGCATGGCGAATCTGAAAAAGGAATACCCAAAGCTTTATTCTTTGCTGCAAGCGTGTTATGAAAGGGATAAAGATTATTCTTAATGGATAGAAATTGTTTGTTAAGATGCGTGTGTAAGTTTTTTCTTTTCACAATTTTATGATGAATTAGTCACAATTTAGACACAAACGACCTGTATATTAATAATCGTAAGAGCTTTTCATATATTTGAATCCTCTCCCCCTCAGCCCCCGGTTTTGCCGGGGGCTTTTTATGTGGAAGGATTGTATAATTTATATATTCATTAAAGCAATCCTCGCTCCTTACAATATGCCTGCATGATTGCCCTTGTATGTGCGGTTTTGTCAATGTCCCCCTTTATTATCGTCTCATGCTGTTGTCCTCGGATTGTATATGCTTGAACGACATCTTCTCTTGTTACAAAATCATCTAAGTATCTTTCCTTATTACTTTCCATTGGATGCGGTTCGGGGAAATGTCCATGATTTGCCCATGCATTAAAATCCGCTCCATATTCTATTAAGACATCAAATAGCTTTGTAATCTGCTGCTCTGCTTTCGTCCATGTATCAGAATAAATATCTTTTTCAAGTACATATTCCGCATCAGATATCGCAGTATTTAATGCATCAAAACCATTGGATGCCCTTTTATTGGGGTCTGCCCCGCGTTTTAATAATTCTTCCACAAGTTTTATACCATAATCCGACTTATCAAGCTGCTTATAACACAGGCTTATCAAAGTCATTCTGATTGCATCGTGCAGCACTGGGGCACGCACTCCCGGGTCATCATCCTCTGCCTCCATGAAATTGACATCTGCCCCATGCTCCAATAAATAGTTAATGATTTCGATGGCACCTATTTTGGTTGCAACCTGAAGCGGAGATTGTCCATTATCCTTCTTTGGCGGAGGAGTAGCCACACAATTTACTAATTCGGGATTCTTTTCGATAATTGATGCTACTTCTTCCAGATTCTCCTGTCGAATTGCTTTAAATAATTTTTTCATGATGGGTTCTCCTTGTGATATGTGGCTTGTATTTGTTCTTTGTTATTTATATTTGGTACATCGAAAGATTCTTGAATCATATTTTATCATTACAATTATTATTTTACAAGCAGAGCCCCATTATAAATTGCGAACGCCCTGACACGCTATCCTCATTACGAACAACATGTCAGGGCATTACTAGTTTTTTTAAACCTTTGGCAAAAAAGCCAAAGGGCGTGAGGGAGAGAGATTTCAAATATATGAAAAGCTCTTACAGTTATTACTATAAAGAGAAATTGTGTCTAATTCGTGTTCCATTTATGAAGAATTCTTTAAGAAATTATAAACACTTGTAACATCTGTTATTCTTTGTCGAATTGTGGTATTATTGACCTAAGGAGGGGCCCACGAAGTGGGAAGATACCCTTAGGTCGGGTTAAGTTAGAGTGAATACTTGACTGATAATTAAGGAGTTATTGACCTAAGGAGGGGCCCACGAAGTGGGAGGAGTCCTGAAGGCGGATTAAATTAGGGTAACACTAAGTAATACCCTTAGGAGGGATATATTTATGGCAGAGCAATATATATTATGGAATGACATTATCGACAACCATAGCCAGCGAATGGATAATCTTAGAAAGTATTATCCCTTTTTTCGGTTGCAGGAAACGACCTTTACCCAATATAAGGATGGTAGGTATGCTGACTTGGATATGGGTTATATCACCCTTGCCTCCCTTCGTTTTTTTATTGATGAAAATAATTTCAATGAACGGCGTGTTACCTTTTCTTTATACAATGATTTCTTAAGCAGACTTTTGGTTCGGGACTTTGAACTGGATATTTCAAAGGAAGAGCTTAAGGAGCTGGTATTGTATATATTTGATAAGCTGAAAAATGATGGCAAGCCCTTTTATTTTCATTATTTTGATCCCAAGGACCACAAGCGGAAGGTGAGCCGGATTAAACTGATTGAAAGTGAGATTGAGAATGGAGAGATTTTTTACCGGATTACGACAGACGGTGTTGCCTTTTACTTAGATACCAAAGAAGTGAAGGATGAGAGTCAGATAAGTATACAACAGCTTCTGTTGGAGAAGATGATTCATGCCAATAATTTCAAGGGTGGAATTGATGTGGTAAAGCGGATTAATGCCGAGGTATCGAAGATGGCTTTGAAAAAGCGGGAGGTTATTGCCACGTTAGAGGTAGATGTATACGAGGGGAGCCGTGTCTACCAGCAGTATATGGATAGTGTTGCCCGCTGGTTTGTGGAGGAGGAAAAGCTTTTTCATAAAAATAAAGAACTGATTGAGGCTGCCTTAAGCAAAGCCGAGGGCAATGCGAGAGGAGGAGAAGGGCAGCAACGATATTTTAAAATATTAGAAGAAATATATGAGTTGGAAACAGAACTGAAAAAGACGATAGAACGACATGCGAGTTTGGTTTCTGAAACGATGGAGCTTAATAAGGTGACGGATTCCATCATTGAGAAGGCGAAATTAAAGCGTCTGCGTCCGGTGTTTGATTTTAAAGAGCAGTTAATAAAGCTTGAGGAGCAGGGGGATGTTTCCAAGCTTTCCCATTTGCTTTCGCCGCTTCTGAAACCCAATATAGCTAAGACTTTTACATTAAGGAACATGGATCATCTGCTTACGAACCGCCCTGATCGGTTAATACATAGGGAGAAGGTGACGGATGAAGTGGTGAAGGAGGATTATGTGTATCCTGATGAGGTCGAGCAGCAACGTATTGATGGGAATTTTAAGCTGTTTGCACTAGAGCTTTTAGAACAAATAAAAAAGAAACACCGCATTTCCCTTCTCGAATTGAATGCAATATTTGAAATACGGTTTGGCAAGGAGATTTATGCAAATGGAGATTACTATTCCTTTTTGGTACATCTTTGCCAGAAACAGGAATATAACATTTCCGATTTATTAAAAAAACAGGATACTTTTTTGGATGGCATTATTGCTTCTGAATTCGATAGGGAAGAACGGGAGCGGTATGAAAATATGGTGTTTGTACTTCGGCTGGGACAGGAAGAGGTCGAGGTGCGAAAGGGATTTACTATAAGCAATATTGAATTTGAAAGGACGGACTTATAATGGAGCAGCGGAATTTAGAAAAGGCGGTGGATATCTACGCCCGCCTGATGATGGGGGAGGAGATTCGCAGGGATGGTGGTGCGAACCGTACCCTGTATGAGGACTATACTAGTAATCCTGAGGTGTATGAAATCGTCAATATGATAACCGGACGTCTGAATTTACAGCTTTATGAGTACAATAACAGTCTGTTTTTGACGGCAGGGGATGGCAACCGGGTATTTGGCTATAGCAATGAGGAATTAAAGCGGTTGATGGGACTTCGATATAATAAGGAATTGTATCTCGTTTATTTTATTATGTATCAGGTGCTGCTCTGCTTTTATACGGATACAGGCAGCTACCAGTTTGTAGAATGTGTTCAGCTTTCCGAAGTATTAGAGCGTGTTACAAAGCATTTAAGGAAAATAACAGCCGAGCTTTCTGTTCTGGTGCAGGATGAGGTAGAGGAGAACAGCTTCAAGGCAATTGCCCTGCTATGGGATGAGCTGCCCCTGTCCAATGTAGAAGAAACAGATGTTGTCCGGGCGGCACGAAATTCGCGTATGGGTATGACGAAACTGACGCTGAACTTTATGATAGAGCAGAAGCTTTTGCTAGAAGCACAGGAGCATTATTACCCTACGGACCGCCTGCGTGCCTTGTCAGAGAATTATTTTGAAGAGTATCGGGGACGTCTTTATGAGATTTTAAAGGAGGAAGCATAATATGCCGCAGATGAACCGCATTCGTGTCAACAATGTAAAATATAATTTTGGTACACAGTGCTATGATGATTTCGTCATGCGTATGCATGGCAAAAATACGATATATGACTTGGCAAATGGTGGTGGTAAGAGTGTACTGATGCTGCTTCTTTTGCAGAATCTGATACCGAATTGTACGTTGGATGAAAAGCAGCCAATCGAAAAACTGTTTCGTACAAGCGGTGGCTCTACCACGATTCATTCCCTGGTGGAGTGGAATCTGGATGAGGGTGATATTAAAGAGGATTACCGATTTATGCTTACCGGATTTTGTGCAAGAAAAGCGAAGGATATGGGGGATGAGGAGCAGCCAGATAAGGATACTGCCGCAATAGAATATTTTAATTACTGCATATTTTATCGTGCGTACAATGAGAATGATATTGTAAATCTTCCGCTTGTGAAGGACAATGAGCGAATCACATATAATGGTCTGAAGAATTATTTGAAGGAGCTTGACAAAACGGTAGCAGATCTTAAGGTGTATGTATTTGAGCGGAAGGGGGAATACCTGCAGTTTATCAGTCACTACGGGCTATATGAGAGTGCGTGGGAGATGGTGCGTGGAATTAACAAAACAGAGGGACATGTCCGCACTTATTTTGAGACAAATTACCGTACTACCCGCAAGGTGGTAGAGGATCTCTTAATCGAAGGAATCATTGAAAAATCGTTTCGTGATAAAACGAATAAAGAGGATTTGAATGAAGAGATGGCAAAAACATTGCTGGATATGAAGGATAAACTGGTGGAGCTTTCAAAAAAGAAGGGTGAGATAAACCGGTTTGCCCACCAAAAGGAATTGGTGCGTGTGTTATCCGGAAGAGTAACGGCATTAAAGGACTTGTACATAGAGAAGGAGGAGCTTGTTTCGGAGCTTATGTCTGCCTATGCGATGCTTAGGGAGCAGATTGCTGCGGACGAGCAGACGCTGAAGAAACAAAAAGGTGCGATAGAGAGTAAGGGTCAGGAATGCATTGAAATTGACCGTGTTATTGCCTGCCTAAAGGTGCAGCTATTAGAGGAGCAATATGATAAATGCTGCCGGCAGCAGGAGGAAGCGGAGCTTAAGGTTAAGAATGCTAAGATTCTTTTGACGGAGCAGGAAAACAACATCAACACGAAGGAAAATGCTAGTGATTATATGGAATATGCCAGATTGCAAAAGCAATGTGGGGAACAGCAGGCAGTTATTGAAAAGGCGAAGGAAGGTTCCGGAGATTATGTAGAGCGTCTCTATGACTATGCATCTGTAAAAAAGAGTATGATGGAGCAACGGCTTAAGGAGACTCGTAGTAAGGTAGAGGAGCTTAGTAAAAAGGAACATGAACAAAAGGTTGCCTTAAAGGCCTTGATGAAAGAAAAGAGAAGCTTGGAATGTGAGGATGCGGTAGAAAGGGCGAACCTTGAACGGTTAAGCATTGTAGTAAAGACTAAGGAGCAACAGATTGCCAAGCAGAAAAAAAATACAAATTTATTACTGTTAGAGGATGCGGGGAAGGCGGCAGCTGCTATGCAGAAGCGCTTGGAAAAGGCAGAGCTTACCTTGCAAAATATTATAGAGCAGCAGCAAACACTTCAGGAGAAGAAGCTTTCGCTCTCTGTGCGGCAACAGGAGCTTACATTAAAAAGGGAACAGGCACAGAGGGAACAAAACGACGGTCAGGGATATATGGCAGGCCTGGAGCATGGACTTAGCCGGGTGCAGGCATTAGCGGCGGCTTACCAGTATTCCTTACAGCATGAGACACCAACGCTTGAAGAACTAACCAGGCTGTTGGCTCATTCTAAAGAACGTGTAGGGCAGATGTATGACACTATGGCGAAATGCCGTTTTAAAAAGGAACATTTGGCGAAGCGGATACATGCCTTAGAGCAGGGTGAGCTGGTAGCTGATACAATGATATTGGAGGAACTTCGGGATTATTTGCAGACAAGGCATGAAGTGCCGGCGGAGCTGGTACAAGATGTAATATCAGCCATGGATAGGCAGGAGCAGACAGAGCTTTTGGAACGGATGCCCTATGCTCCATATGGGCTGTTGCTCAAGGGAGCAGATAAGGAACGACTTGCCACGATTTTGCAGGATGAACAGATACATAGCCTAGCCAAAGATGTGATGGTGCCACTTTTCACAGAAGGGGCTTTGTTGCAGGCAGAGCTGCCTGTTGTTCCCGGAATGGCATTTTTGCATGGAGACAGTAAGGGTATTTATGAGGAAAAGGGTTTTGAAAAGGAGATTTTAAGGCTTAAGGAGGAGCAGGATGCTGTTGTAAGGGAGCTTAAGGAGCTTTCCGACATGGTAGAGGTCTTGAAGGAGGATGAACTCTTTTTTACAGAACAGGTGCACCTAAAGCGGGAACTTTTAAAACAGGAAGATGAGAGTTATTCTGACGTTACGGACGCTGCGGTCTATGACCAGCAGTTAAAGGAGATAGAAGCCTCCTTGCTTGCCCTGTTTGACGATGAGGTACGGCTGAAAGAAGAGCAGGAACGCCTTGAGCAGGAGGTAAAGGAATGTTCGGCTGAACAGGTGTCGCTTGACAAGATATCTCTGCTTTATGAGGAATGTGTAAATAGTCGAAAGGAGAAGCAGCGTGCTGAAGAAAAGCAAAAGGAGGCAGCCGATGCGCTTTTAAGAATTGAGGCGGAATTAGAGCAAAAGAACCGTGAGCTTAAAGAAATTCGGGAAATGCTTGCTGCACAGAGGGAAACCATTGCTAAGAGTGAGAGACAGTGGGAGGAAGAATATGCCGCCTACTACAAGGAACGTCCGGTGCTTGACCTTGGTTATAATGAGACACAGCTGGATATTGAATATACGTCCATGAGGGAGATTGTCGAGAAGGGGATGGTATCCGTTGCAGATAAGCAGGTGCTTGTGCAGACTTTGAAGCAGAATATGGAACAGCTTATGCGGGGCTTAAGACGCCGTGGTGCAGATATTGCTAAGCTTGAGAAGGAGTATGAGACAGGTTCTTTGTTTAAGGCAGGCGAGGCAGAGCTGAATCAATTGTATAAGGAAAAGATGCGTTATGAACAGCAGTATCAGCAGGAAAATGCTACCCTGTCAGAAGCAGAGAAGAAGAAGAGTAAATGTGAGGGTCAGATTGAACATGGAATGCGTATGCTTTCGGAGCAGGGAATCCATTATGAACGACTGGACATTGCACCGGAAGAGGTGAAGCGTACACTATCGGAGCAGCAGCAGGTGTTTTCCGGACTTTTAAGTGCAAGGGATGAAATGACCACGCAATTTATCGAAGCACAAAAGCAGTACAATAAACAACTTGATTTTTATAAGGATATTAAGCGAATGATGGAGCTTTATCATTTGCAGTGGAACGAGGAGGTGAAAAGAAAGGAACTTGCCGGTTATAGTTTAGAACAGCTTAAGCATTGCCAGAAGCAATTTGGGCAGACGATGGCGAAGGAGGAGAAGGCCCGCAAAGAATTAGAGCAGTATAAGCAGCAAACTGCAGCGACACTTCGGGAACTTCAGTCATATGAGCTGGCAGAGGTAATTCACAGGGATGTTGTTATGCCGGAAAGCCTGTCCGGGATGGAGGAGCTGCTGAACAGTCTTGATGATATTGTAGGTTATCTCAATCTGGAAGAGGAGCGGGTGGAACAGGGCGTTAAGGATATGGAGCTCATTAAGCAAAGCTTTGAGAATCAATGTATTAGAAGATGTCAGGATGTAAAAACAGAGCTTGCCCGTCTGCCGCAATTATCAAGCATTACATTATCCGGTGAGCAGATACAGATGATTGATCTGAAGATTCCTTATGAGCCAGAGGAGCGGCTGCCGCAGAAGATGGCAGAATATATTGACACGGTGGTAAAGAGTATTGATAGTTATGATACGGTAAAGGAACGCATGCGTTATATAAGGAATCAGCTTTCTTTAAAAAATCTGTTTTCCGTTGTAGTGACAGATATGAATAAAATCCGTTTGCAGCTTTATAAGCGGGAGCGTATCAAGGAACAGAGCCGGTATCTGCGTTATGAGGAAGCAGTAGGCTCGACAGGACAGTCGCAAGGTATTTATATCCAGTTTTTGATAGCTGTAATTAATTATATTGCCAATATCCACTCGGTCAACAGTGATAATAATAAGCTGGGCAAGGTGATTTTTATCGATAATCCCTTTGGAGCAGCCAAGGACATCTATATCTGGGAACCAATTTTTGAAATGCTCAAGACCAATAATGTACAGCTCATTGTACCTGCCCGTGGAGTGACGCCCGCTATTACGGGACGGTTTGATGTGAATTATATTCTCGGGCAGCAGCTTGTAGGAGATAAACAGCAGACGGTTGTAGTGGATTACCGAAGTCAGGTAGAAAAAACGGAGATGGAATACAAACGGATACAGTTTTCACAAAATAGCTTTGATTTTATATAAGAAATACAATTTTTTATATGTCTGTGTGTGATTGACAGAGTTTGCCTGATAATTTTCTGACAATTTGTAAGCAGGATAAAAAAACACAGAAAATTACCGATTATTTTTAATATTGTATTGACAAAAGTGCAATCTCATGCTATTATATACATGTCAGTGAATCGAAGCGATAAGACGTGTGCTAGACCGCGGAGAGTATTTCCGCATTCATTAGGGAAGGAAGGTGGTAACGTTGTCACAATGGAATAATTTAGGGTGTGATACACAGTATGCTTGGGATGAGGTTTCCACACAACATTTGCCTTATATATAAAGTAAAAGACCCGCTTGTTATGTATGTAGCATACAGCATCAGAAAGATAAGGGTGCCAAGCCACTTAAAAACAAGGTGTGTAATCCCCCTAGGGAGACGTTAAAAGGCAGTTCTTTAAGAGCATGGAGAAATTTCGGTTTACATTCTCCTCTGCCTTAGCGATGGGAGATATGTGAAAGACCCGCAGATCGTCGTGCCCGTTTGTTGCTCGCCAATCAGTCATTAATAATATATTTTTTTCGTTATTTATAATATGATTAATGTATTTTTTGAAGAGTTATGGTATGTGTGGAAGCGAGTGATTTTTGGATAGAATCTGATGTTTGAATAAAACAACTGGATATGGATTATAGAACCGTTCTGGCGATAGTGCCAGGACGGTTTTTGAGTTAACAAACCTATAACATAATGCCGGGGTCAGTTAGCAGATAATAATTGATAGTATCGATTTGAGCCAAAACGTTTATACCTGATTTAAAGTTAACTAAAATTAGGTATATAAATAAGGCAGATTTTTCTTATTTTTCTGTTTGATACTTATTTTAACAACCTGAGAGTATGATTTCGTAATATATTGAATAAAAAAATGAAAAATACTACATCTTGTAGGTGCAATTTTCACAAAAATTTGTTATAATACAATAAATATCTCTTATGTTGGTAGAACTCTGCCATAAGGTAATATTATATGTGTTTTTGCGGGGGAATATCGGGGGATAGAAGAGAATACAATACTTGAAGTACTTGTGAAGACGGGGTGTGATAACAGTGAGTACCAACTTGAATATGGCCAGCGTGAACAAGATCAAGGAATTAGTTGCTAAGAAGGATTTTAAGACCGCATTAAATGAACTGAAGTCGATTGATATTGAGAAATCGCTTAACCCACAATTTATGAGGCTGTGTGGACAGGTTTATGCGGAGAATAAAAAATACGACGAGGCTAGAAAGACCTTGATTTCTGCACATATTCTGGCGCCAAAATCAAGTCCTATCATCGACGAACTCATTCGTTTGTATCTGAAGATGGGTTTTTTTACGAAGGCTAAGCAGTATTATAAGATTTATACGGCAGTGGCTCCAACGGAGGGAATTGAGAGCCAGACGGTGATGTACAATGTGAAGAAGGCATTGCAGGCACCAGATGAAGAATTGATTGAAATTCTGAAAGGGATTTGTGATAAAGAATATGTTGATGTCTGGGCATTTGAGCTTGCACTTTTGTATCGTAAGGCAGGCAGGGAAGAGGAGTGTCTGCGGGAATGTGAGAAGATTATGGACAGCTTTGCCCAGTCCAATCTTTATGTAAAGTGGGCGAAACCGCTTAAGATGGGCAGTATTAATGTAGATAAGGCATTCAACTGTTATCCAAAGCAGGAAGTACAGGAGACGACAGGGAAGATATATCAGTCGGTACAGCAGGAGAATGAACAGCTTAGAAAGGATTATATCGAACTATTTGGTGCACCTGAGGGGGATTCGGTAGGCGGTGATGATTCCATTATCGTAGAAGAGGACGATGATGACAATGCAATCAGTGTTGCTGCACAGATAACGGACACAGTAAGGTCGACCGTTTCATCAGCGTTTGGCAAGGTGAAGGATACCATTGCCCATCCTTTGGATGAAGAGGTTGAGGTTGAGATTGTTGAGATTGGCAGTGACAGCGATTCTGCTTTAGATAGTGAGCAAGGGGAGCTTCTGCATGATGGGGACACTGCTCAGAACAATGATGGTAATCCATGGCTTTTAGAGGAAGATACTGTTGCAGCAAGACAACAGGAGAAGGAGGAATCCTCTGGCGAAATTGATGATATAAAGGCAGCATTGGAGCGGATAGCCAAAGCAGAGCAGCGTAAGGCAGAGGAAGCACAAAAGAAGAAAGCAGCGGAGGATGAAGATGTAGATAGTGCTGCGGCAGCATTGGCAGCACAGTTGGTTGGAGAAGAAGAGGATGACGAAGAGATGGTGGAGGCTCCGGATGTGTCAAAAGATACTCCGCAGGAGCCAGAGCCAGTTTCAAAAACAGCCAAGCCGCAAGAACCAGAGCCGGTTTCGGAACCAGTTAAGCCACAAGAGCCGGAATCAATTGATACTTCAGAAGAACCGGACTCTGATGATGATATTGAGCTGCTTGATTTAGGATTAGATGAGGAAGAGGACATCGAGGAAGAAGAACCGCAAGATGATGAGGAATTTGATATTTCTTCTTTATTACAATCTATTGCCATGAATGAGGAGGATTCGGAAGAAGCTTCTGAGGAAGAGGAAGATGATGAAGGCGATGTCCTTATAATGGATATGGATGGTGAGGACGGAATTGAACTACTTGATTTGGGCTTAGATGAGGAAGAGGAGAGTCCTGAAGAGGAGATTGCTTCCAATACGGAACAGGAGGAGCCGGAGGAAGAATCGGAAGAGGGTATTGAGTTTCTTGATTTGGATGAGTCAGAAGAAGATGTTGAGATACCAGAAGAGGATAGCGATTTTAATGAAGATGATTTAGAGAAGGAAGCGTTAGATATGGCAGATGAAAATAAACCAAAATTATCATTAAAATTAGCAGGTGGAGCCGGCGGCGGTGGATATGGCGGAGGCCCAAACCGCAGCAGCTTTGCGGGCGGCGGCGGAATGCGTGGCGCTGCCGGTGGTGCGATACTTTCCAAAGAAGAAAGAGAGTTTATGGCACAATATGATGCGAAGCAGGCAGAGAGAGAGGCGGCTGCCAAGGCGAGGGCTAAGGCTGCAAAGGAGCAAGAGGCAATGAATGCAGCAGCTCAGCAGGAGGCAGAGCAGCAGGCAGCTCGACAGGCAGCAGAAGATGCGAAACGTGCAGAGGCGGAAGCAGCTCAAAAAGCAGAGGAGGATGCAAAACGTGCACAGGAGCTTGCTAAGGCACAGGAGGCAGCCCGGTTACAGGCAGAGGAGGATGCAAAACGTGCACAGGAACGCAGGGCCAAGGAGGCTGAGGAGCGTGCAAGAGAAGAAGAACAGGCGCGTAAATTAGCGGCAGAGCGGGCTCAGAAAGATGCTGCTGCTGCGGCAGAGGAGCAGAAGCGTAAGGAAGAGGAGAGACGCAAGCGGGAAGAAGAGGAACGTAAGGAACAGGAGCGTCTGGCTGCTGAAGCAAGAGCGAAAGAGGAGGCGGCTCTGAAGGCGCAGAGGGAAGAACAGGCTAAGCTGAAACAATCTGTAAACAATGTTAAGAGTAAGCAAGAGCGGGAATATGATGATGCAATTGCTGCGATTCGTGCTAAGGTTGAAGCAGAGCGGGCTGCTAAGGAAGAGAAGAAGAGAAAACAGCAGGAAGTGCTGGATGAGCAGGAGCGGCGCAAGATTAAATCTATGCCGGATTGGAAGCGGAAGACAATATCACCAGAAGTGTTGGAACGACTTGGTTTGGCAATTGATGATAATGGTGCTTTGATTGATCCTAATGCTGTGAAGGAAGAGGAGAAATCAGCAGAGCCAGAGGTTGCACAGGCAACAGAACCAGAGACTGTAGCTGAGCAGGTGAATGAACCAGAGTTAGCAGAAGAGGCGATGACAGAGGATGCGAATCAGTCAGAATCTGCTAAGGCAGAAGAGCAATCCCCAGAACAGGACGCCTCAAGTGTGGAAATGGAACAGGAAGCACAGACACCACTTGAAATTCATGCGGGAAGAGAAGATAATGAGAATATCGAGCTTTCTCCTAAGAGAGAGGATGAGGGTGAGGGTGTTAAGGTAGCCGATAATGGTATTACCCTGCAGAATACAGGTTTGACTGGTGATAGCTTAAGTGAAGCTGGTTTGACTGGTGCCAAATTAAGTGAAGTAGACCATAATGAAATTACTTTAGAAAATGCGGCTTTTGCAGGTGAATCATTACAGCATGATGAGGATTTTGCTCCTAAGACAGAAGCTGTTGAAGAGACCCCCGCAGAAGAGATAGTCGAGGAAGAACCGGAAGTCATTCAATTAGGAGCAGAAGCCCCGACAGAAGAGGCGGTCGAGGAAGAGCCAGAAGTAATTCAGTTAGGCGCGGAAGCACCAATAGAAGAGACAACCGAGGAAGAACCGGAAGTAATTCAGTTAGGAGCAGAAGCTCCAATAGAAGAAACAACCGAAGAAGAACCGGAAGTAATCCAGTTGGGAGCAGAATTCCCAATAGAAGAGACAACCGAGGAAGAGCCAGAAGTAATTGAGCTTGGGGTAGAAGTACCAACAGAGGAAGCAGAGGAAGAACCGGAAGTAATTCAGTTGGGAGCAGAGACCCCAATAGAAGAAGCAGAGGAAGAACCGGAAGTAATTCAGTTAGGAGCGGAAGCTCCAATAGAAGAAGCAGAGGAAGAACCGGAAGTAATTCAGTTAGGAGCGGAAGCTCCAATAGAAGAAACAACCGAAGAAGAACCGGAAGTAATTCAGTTAGGAGCAGAAGCTCCAATAGAAGAAACAACTGAAGAAGAACCGGAAGTAATTCAATTAGGAGCAGAATCCCCGGTAGAAGAGACAGCGGAGGAAGCTCCAGAAGTAATTCAGTTAGGAGCAGAAGCCCCAATAGAAGAGACAGCGGAGGAAGCTCCGGAAGTAATTCAATTAGGAGCAGAAGCTCCAGTGGAAGAGACGGTTGAGGAAGCTCCGGAAGTAATGGAACTTGGGGCAGAGGCGCCGATAGAACAGCCTGTTGAGGAAGCACCTGTAGCTGAGGAGCCGTCCAAAGTAGCTGAGACGGCAGAAGAGCCAGCGAAGGAAGCAGAGGCAGGTGAAGCTGTTAAAGAACCTGTTAACGAAACTCCGGTGCAAGAGCCGGCACAGCCAGAAGAGACTTTAGTTGAACAGAAGCCGACTAAGGTAATTGGCGGAGTGGAGTTTGATGAGCAGGGAATTCCGATTATAGCCCAGAAATATATTGGTAAGTATGTGGCGTCATCTGCGGTGAGAAAGCAGTTTAGAAAGCCTATGGAGAAGATTATTCAGAAGAAGGGTGCCTATCGTAATATTGTGGTGCTTTCCAGAAAGGGATGTAGTGTATCGAATGTTGCGATTGACTTTGCAAGAACTTATCATGAATTAGGTTTATGTAAAACTAAGATTGTTGCAACCATTAAAGCAAAAGTGCTTAACAAGACAGACTTGAATAAGATATTGCCTAAGTTGAAGGGTGGTTGTCTGATTATTGAACATTCTGGTGACTTAACGAGGGATAAAGCCTTAGAAGTATATGATATGGTAAATAATCAGGAGAATGATATTGTATTGATGCTCGTAGGTGAGGTTATGTCAGTTACGGCTATGTTTGGGCAGAATAAGGAGCTGAATTCGCTGTTCCATGCATTGTTCCTGCTGCATGATTTATCTGATATCGATTTGGCTGATATTGCAATTGCTTATATGAAGGAGCACGGTTATGATGCAGATCAGGATGGTATGCGTGCATTGAAGGACCGTATTGCAGGGTTAAACCATAACGGTGTCGATAATGTTCTTGCATTGGTGGATTCTGCAATAGCCAAGGCAGAAAAGAGAGCACAGAATAATCTTACAGATGTTGTTTTCTTAGATGATTATGAAGACAGTGGAATGAATATGTTAAAAGAATTTGATTTTGAATAATCAGAAGGAAGTGTACTGTCATCTCATGAATTAATTCGTGAGATGACAGTTTCTTTTTTATTTTCTAAACAAGTGTTTCTTGACAGTCTTTATACCGTTCGGTATAATAAAATATAATGATTTAACTAAATACTGGTAAGCAGCAAGTGAAACAGTTTTGAGAGGAGGTTGTATGGACAATCGGGAGAATATATTAGATGTTTCTTTGGATTTGTTTTACCAGAAAGGATATGATGCTGTTAGTGTACAAGAGATTGTGGAACAGGCAGGTGTAACAAAGCCGACATTGTATTACTATTTTGGCAGTAAGCATGGGTTGTTAGAAGCGTTATTGGAGAATGGCTTTTACAATTTTAATCAGTATATTGAACCAGCACTTCAAGAAAGTGATGCGGATGTTAGAACAGTTTTGTTTGATGTGGCTAAGGCATTTTTATCATTTGTTACAACGAATTATACCTTCTTTTCTTTTATGATTTCGTTAATGTATTCGCCGAGAGAGAATGAAGCATACCTTACAGTAAAACCTTATTTGCATAAGCTTTATCGTTCTATTATTAATTTGTTTGAGCGGGAGAAGCAGTGGCTTGGCAACATGAATGGACGGCAGGAGCAGTTTGCAATGGGGTTTTTAGGATTTCTCAATCAGTTTGCATTTACATTTTTAGAGAAGCAATATCAGAAGGGGGAAGCAGAGGTGAGAGCTTCTGTTACAGATGAAGAGGTAGGAGCGGTAGTACAGCAATTTATGTATGGAATTGTATCCTGATGGAAAGAAACAAATATATTGCTTATTGTAACGTTTTGCGATAAGATTATGAAAAAATGAGCATAGCGACGGTCGTGCTTGCATGAACCGGCATTGTGCGAATCCCCGCATCGAGACGCCAGTCGAGATGAAAAATAGTAATCGACAATTGTAAAGTTTCTGGTTTTCTGATGGTTTGAAAGTGTAATTCTGGCTATTGAAAGAGAAAGAGTTTACAATTACCTATTATAAATTAAGAAGAAAGGTGGTTCAGAAATGGAACAGCACATTCAGAAATTTATTGACTATGATATGATTAACCGGATTGTTAGTGGATATGAGTCATTTCCTCAGGGAATGCTGGGTGTTCATGAGGTTGAGGGAGGGTATGTGATTACGGCATATCACCCTAGTGCCTGTGGTATGACAGTTCGGATTGAGGGCGAGAAAAAAGATCGTGAGATGGAAAAGATTCATGAGATGGGAGTTTTTTCTGTTTATGTGAAAGAAAAGCAAAATAGAAGATACATGATTACCAAGTATTTTGATGATGGTAGTACCATGACCAGTGAAGACCCATATAGTTTTCCGTCTTATATTACGCCGGATGACTGCTATATGTTTGGTAATGGAATTCATTATCAGATTTACGAGAAGCTCGGGGCACATCCGATGAAATTAGAGGGTGTTTCCGGAACCTATTTTGCTGTATGGGCACCACATGCCAAGCGAGTCAGTGTTGTTGGTGATATGAATATGTGGGATGGTCGTGTTTATCCGATGAGACGCAGGGATGACATGGGAATTTTTGAGATATTTATTCCGCAGATTGGTCCGGGAGCAATCTACAAATATGAGATTATGACCAAGGATGGAAAGTTGTTATTAAAGTCTGACCCTTATGGCAATGAATTCCAGCTGCGTCCAGAGAATGCATCTGTTGTTGCTGATATTAGTAGCTACGAGTGGTCAGACAATACTTGGATGAAGAAGCGTGAAAAGACAGATACCTATAGCCAGCCAATGAACATTTATGAGGTGCATATCGGCTCATGGAAGAGAGCAGGGGAAAATCAGGATAAGTTCATGAATTATCGTGACATTGCTCATGATTTGGCAGAATATTGCGAATATATGGGTTATACCCATGTGGAATTGATGGGGATATCAGAGCATCCCTTTGATGGTTCGTGGGGATATCAGGTAACAGGGTATTTTGCACCAACCTCTCGGTTTGGAACGCCGCAGGATTTCATGTATTTTGTGGATTATATGCATACACATGGTATCAGTGTCATTTTGGATTGGGTGCCAGCACATTTCCCAAGGGATGCCTTTGCTATGGGACGCTTTGATGGAGAGGCGGTATATGAACATCCAGATTCTCGTCTGGGAGAGCATCCAGATTGGGGAACATATATTTTCAATTATGGCAAAACAGAAATTATGAATTTTCTGATTGGCAGTGCACTTTTCTGGTTAGAGAAGTTCCATGTGGATGGGCTTCGTACAGATGCAGTGGCATCCATGCTATATCTGGATTATGGTAAGCAGGATGGTCAGTGGGTTGCTAACAAATATGGAGGTAATGAGAATTTAGAAGCAGTGGAGTTTTTAAAGCATTTAAATTCTATTGTGGAACGCCGCCAGCCGGGAACAATGATTATTGCGGAGGAGTCTACAGCATGGCCTAAGGTTACTTCAAGACCGGAGGATGATGGACTTGGGTTTACCTATAAATGGAACATGGGGTGGATGAATGATTTCCTTGAATACGTTTCTAAGGATCCGCTTTTCAGGAAGGGTGTGCATAATAAATTAACCTTTGCAATGGCTTATCATCATGCAGAGCGATATATTCTTGTGTTGTCCCATGATGAGGTGGTACATGGCAAGTGTTCCATGCTCAACAAACAACCGGGTGAAACTGATATGAAATTTATGGGTCTTCGTGCATCCTACGGATTCATGTTCGGTCATCCGGGTAAGAAGCTTTTGTTTATGGGGCAGGATTTTGGACAGGTCAGAGAGTGGAGCGAGGAACGCAGCTTAGACTGGTATCTGCTGGATGATCCGAAGCATCGGGGTATGCATAACTGGGTAAAAGCACTTCTCCATTTAGAAAAGGATTATAAAGCATTATATGCGACAGATTATACAGATGGATTCCAGTGGATAAACTGTGACGACAACGAGAAATCAATTATTACATTTATGAGAAGATCCGCTGATGGTAAGAAATCTTTAATATTTGTATGTAATTTCACGCCGGTTGTATGGGGAGAGGGTTATCGTGTTGGTGTACCTAATGCTGGAACATACAAGGAGATACTTAATAGCAATGCGGTAGAATTTGGTGGTAATGGTGAGTGGCTCAATGGTAATGTGAAGGCGGCCATGACAGAGTGGGATAATCAGCCATATTCTATTCCGGTGAAGGTACCGCCAATGAGCTGTGTAGTATTTGAATATACGCATAAATATCCTAAGACACCAGAGCAGTTGGCAGAAGAAAAAGCGAAGAGAGCAGCCAAGAAGGCAACAGCTAAGAAGGGAGCTGCCAAGAGTAGTAAAACGACGAAGACGACTCCGGCAAAGAAGAGTAGTACGACAGCCAAGGGAGCAACCGCAAAGAAGAATGGCACAGCTGCGAAGGTAGACAGTGCAACAGCCAAGACAACAGTTGCAAAGAAGAGCAGTACAGCGACAAAGGCAAGCAGTACGACAGCCAAGACAGCGACCGCAAAGAAGAGTGGCACAGCTGCGAAGGCAGACAGTGCAACAGCCAAGACAACAGCCGCAAAGAAGAGTGGCACAGCGACAAAGGCAAGCAGTACGGCATCCAAGGCAACAGCCGCAAAGAAGAGTAGTACGGCTGCAAAGGCAGACAGTTCGACAGCCAAGGGAGCAACCGCAAAGAAGAGCGGCACAACTACAAAGGCAAGCAGTGCAACAACCAAGGCATTGACCACGAAGAAGAGCAGTACAGCTACGAAGGCAAGTAATGCGACAGCCAAGGCAGCAGCCACAAAGAAAGATACAACGGATACCATGACCGCTAAGAATAAAAAATAACAGCAATTAAAATTGCTGTATTTAGCAGAATAGCAAGGAAATAAAGAGAGCCATAGATTCGTATAAAAAAGAATACTTGGCTCTCTTTATTATACAAATAAGGTGTAAAAAAGATATTTTTAGTAATGATATTCTTTTATTTCACAATTGCCAATTCCAAATTGTGCAAATTCTTCATTGGTCATATCACGGAAATAGGATTCTATAAACCGTGCAATTCCGTTGTGTGCAACAAGTAAATAAGTAGTATCCGGCTGTTCCTTTAATTCGTCTAACAGGTTATAAATCCGCTGTGCCATTTGCAGCATGGATTCTCCTCCGGAATAGTGGTTAATAAAACAAGCTTTTGCCTGTTGAAATTCCTTTCCATCTCTTGGGGTTGATTCAAATTTGCCAAAATTTTGTTCTTTTAATCGTGGTTCAATGCGTGCGGGAATGTTGGTCATTTCGGAAATATAGTTTGCTGTATCGAATGCACGCATTAGAGGGGAGGAAAGGATTTCGTCAATTTTGTAATTGCCGTCTGCAATTTGTCTGCCAAGTGCAAGTGCCTGTTTTTGTCCATGGGAGGTAAGTGCAATATCTGTTGCCCCACAGATTTTATTTTCTACATTCCATATTGTTTGTCCGTGTCTGGTAAAGTAAATTGTTCCCATAATAGCTCCTGATTTTTTGGTTTCCAACATCATAGTATCTGTGCGAAGTTTGAGAAAATGAAATAAATATAGCATATGATGTTGGGGTCAAAAGGTATTTTGACCCCAACTGATGCCACGGATTGCTCCGTTGTTTCACAACTCCTGCAATCCTGCAAGCATTTGAAATCCGCTAATTTATTGCGTGAATTGCTTCTTTCTCATGTTTGGCGAGTCCCAAGTTCAAATGCCTTATTATGCAAGCATGAATGGCATATTGACCTTTTGGCCCTGGCATCATCATATTGAGTAATGCAATAAGTATAGCATATAAAGAAAGAATTGCAAATTTTTTAATGCGTAAGATTAAAATTATTAAAAGTGATATAATTGGAACCTAAACCCTGAATAAGTATTAAATTCTTTGTGCGCCTGTTATGCAGTTGATAGTAAACATTACCAAGTCGAAAAATATCGAAAATTATCGAATAGTACTTGAATTATGTCGAATTATATAATAAAATTAAAATGTAATTATTATTAAAAAGTAATAATTATAAGTAAAAATTTATAGAAAGGATAGAATAAATATGTTTACTTACAAACGTTCAGAGTTATCAGAGTATGAACTTGCAACAATGAAATGTATCTGGGATGCCAAGGAGCCGATTACCTGTCAGGAGATTATGGGCAGATTGAGAGATGAGTATGGACTGGATTATCAGGATACTACAGTTTACACTTATCTTAAAAAATTAAAAATGAAAGGATTTATCAGCTCTTACCGCAGAGGCGTGATTTTCTTTGAGGCAGTGCGTTCGGAGGATGATTATCGTGATGAACAGGTTAAAAAGACAGAGGATTTCTGGTTCCGGGGTTCAACACAGGATATGATTGCCGCATTGGTTTCCAGAAAGAAGTTTACTAAACAAGAGAAGGAGGATATTAAAAAATTAATCGATGAATGGTATAATTGATTTTTTGCTTATTACTATTGTAACTATTATAATAGGTGGCGTTCTGGTGCTTTTGTTTAAAGCACTGGAACGTTATCTTAGCACTTATTTTCAATTAACATTTTATTACAACTTTTTAAGTTTTGCCATATTGTTGCATATATTCCCGTTTGTTTTTATACTATTACGGCTATATTATCATATTATGATTCATCCGGTTACAGCACTATTTGGAATGGCAACAAGTGGTATGACTATTATTTTCTCGATTCTTGCAGTAGTATGGATGATTGGTATAGTTGTTCATTTTGTTTTGCAATTGGATGGAATACGGCTTTTGTCCAGAATATCTAAGGAGCATACGTTAGTTCCTCAATACTACCATAAGATACTTGGTGAGTTGTGTAAAGAGATGGGAATTCGCAGGCATATATCAATATATTGCAGTTATCATTCAGGTACTGTCTTTATAACTGGTTTGATTAAGCCCACAATTTATGTTCCTGTAGAACAGATTGATGCGTCTTTTTTGAGGGTAATATTAATGCACGAGCTACGGCATTATAAACAGGGTGACGTCCTGTTAAAGCCAATTTGTGCAATACTTCGTCTTGTATTTTGGTTTTGGCCGCCATTTAAGTATATTGCTGACAATTACGGCATATACGCAGAGGCAAATAATGATAATTATTGTATCAATAAGCTCGAAGGTGATGGCAAACAATATTTTTACATGCTGGTAGATTTTTCTGATATGGGCTATAGACTTAAGAATGTCATTACTTCGGCATGGGTTGAGGAGTCGAATGATATTGTTAGGAGGGCAGCGATTGTGAATACATATACAGCAAAGAAAACAAAGATATCCATGGCTGCGATGTTTATTGCCTTCACGTTGGCAGTTTGCAGTGTAACGGCATATGGTGCAAAGAATACGATACAGTATGGATATAATCAGATGTGGCATGAAACAATGGTAGGTGAAGAAGAGCAGCCAGATGTAATTCCAGAGCTTGAGGAGTACGAAGGCAGTGTTGACGATTTTAAGGGTATGACAGAAGTAGAAGGTGATCAAGTAGACATAGCACCTTTGGCTGGTGGGAATTTCATTAGCTGCACTTTAATGAACCAGTCTTATTACCGTTCTCCTGTTATTAGTAAGAGCAAGGGTGGTACTATTGAGGTTACTGTCAGTGTTAAGCCTACTGATAAGGAAGTTACGGTTGGTATTATTAAACCGGGAGGAACGACTACCTATGTGAAAGGTAAGAAGACGATTGCTCATACCTTTAGTTGCCCAACAACCGGCAACTATCAGGTATTTATTAGTAATTATAGCGGTGCACAGGTTTCAATTACGGGACATTATTATTAATTACTATTCGAGAAGAATTTTATAGTTGTATGTACATATTTGATTTTATTATAAAAGCAGTAAAGTTAATTTACATTTAACTTTACTGCTTTTTTTGCCGAAATACATCATAGGTAAAAGGATATATTGCAAGCAGGCGGTAGCAGTAAAGATAATATAGGCAATACATAATAGTTAGGACGTGGGACGATGAATACAATGAATATCAGCATGGCGGATGATAACAGACAGACAGGTAAAGCAGCCATAGAGGCACAATCGTTACAGTACAGTGTTGGGAAACTGATTAGGGGAACGGTTCTTGGTATTGGGGAGCAGGCAAGTGTTGCAATCGGAGACAGGCAGGTAAAGGTGTCGCCGGAGGTGTTAAAAAACCGCAAGGTGGGAGAGGAAATGGACTTTATGGTTTCCTCTATAGAAGACCAGTCTGTGGTGCTAAAGGCAATGCAGAGTGTGGTAGGTGTTAGTGGAGGAACAGATGAGAGAGAACTGTTATCCAGTACCAGCCGGTTAGAGGTGATGCGGAATACGGAGCAATTTGTTCATGTGGCAAAAGAATCAGATATCCGGATAGAGGAGGCAGAGGAGGTCTGTGAGGATGCGAAGGAGACGGCAAAGCTTTCTGCTGAGGATTTGGCGATGCTTCGGCGGCTGGGAATTGATGTAGCCAATGCAGATATCAGCCATTTGATGGGACTGGTTAATCAGTTTCATGCACAGCAGGAGGGGCGTAGCTTTCAAACGGGTAGTGCAGAGGTGGTGGAGGCTATTGCCAAGGCACAGGGCTTAGATAGAATTTCAGAAGGGGCAATGCGTTATTTGCTGGAACAGGAGTTACCACTTACTTATGACAATGTCTATAAGGCAGAGTTTAGTGCAACAGGAAGCTATGTGTCTGCAGGGATGACAGATGCTGCATGGCAGCAGTTAAAGCCGCAGCTAGCTAAACTGTTTGCCGCCGAGGGACTTTCCGGCAGCGAAGAGAATGAGCAGGCAGCGAAGTGGTTATTAGAGCAGCAGCTTGATATAACCGCTAAAAATATAGAGAGCTATCAGAGTATGCTGGCATTCAATGAGAACGGTATTTCTGAGGAGGAATATAGAGAGAATGTACTTGCGTCACTAATGCTTGGAGAAACGGTGGGGCAGGCACTGCTGATGGGAACCAGTCCTGCCTGTCAGGCACGGGAGCAGAACAGACAGCTGGCAAATGTCCGGCGGGAGGATATTGATTCAGGAATACAGTTGCAACGACCAATGAATCTTTCTACTTTATTTGAATTATCATCATTAAGACAGCAGGACAGCGATGGAATTGGTGATTATGTAGGAGAGGTTTTAAACATACAGAATGATAATTATGGTAATGATATTGCAAATGGGCAGGTGGCGGTTTTGGCATCAACAGATGGACAGACAGAGCAGCAGAGCCGTTACTGGCAGATGGAACAGTTGCGTCTTCGTATGACACTGCAGTCCGGTTATCAGCTAATAAAGAAGAATCCTGATTTGCTCCAATTGGATTTAAAAGAGGTTATAAGGAACTGGATGCTTTGGAGGCATCTAAGAGCCGTTCCTTGTTCCGGGACTCCAGAGTTGAGATGAAGGAGGAGAGTATTTCTCTTTATCAGGAGACAATGACGAAGGCAGCCGTGATTCCAAGATTGCCAGCAATGGCTCTTGGGCAGTGGACGGAAGCAGGACAGGTATTAACGCTAAATTTCATGTTCCGGCAGGGTATGGAGCTTTCGATGAATTCGCAGACTGCAATTATTTCTGAGGATGGAGCATCCTATTATGAAACAATTAGTGGTAAGCTTTCTTCTTATGAGACGATGATGACGACTCCCCGCTCTGATATGGGCGATACCATCCAGAAGGCATTTGCCAATATGGATTCTTTATTAGGGGAGCTTGGCATGGAGCTTTCTGCAGAAAATAAAAAGGCGGTGCGGATTCTTTCCTACAACCAGATGGAACTGACCAATGAGGCTGTGGAACAGATTAAGGATTTGGATGCCCGCTTATTATCGGTGCTAGACCGCATGAAGCCGGAGATTGTGCTGGGCATGATAAGGGATGGTGTCAATCCGCTAAGAATGGAGCTTTCTAAGCTGGAGGCAGAGGTAGCTTCCCAGGAGGAAAAGCAGGGTAGAGGCAGTGATGAAAAATTTAGTGAATTTCTTTATCATTTAGAGCACAAAGGGGAGATTACAGACGCAGAGCGGGAGAGCTATATCGGGGTATACCGCCTGCTTCATGCTGTTACCGGATATAGTGGAAGGGATTTGGGAGCAGTAGTAAGGAATGAGGAGACGGTGACATTGGAGCATCTTCTGCGGGCGCATAGAAGCCGAAGCCAGCGTGGTACTGATATTAGTATTGGGGAGGGTGTAGAGTTTTCTACAGCTTCTGGTGGATATGATAAGGATATTATCTCCCAGTTAGAGACGGCATATGCCGAGATGAAACAGAAGAACCTATTTTCCGATAATGGAGAGGATGTGCAGGAAGATAGGGTATTGGCAGAGGAACAGAGGCAGCAGCTTAGTGTGTTATCAGAGACGAGCAGAGAGGCTGCATTACTTCTTCAGGATGTGGGGCTTTGCTACACTCCTGCCAATCTGCTTGCCGCAGAACAATTGATGAACCATTCGGGTGAATTTTACGAGAGTATCCGGCAGGAGCTAAAGCAGCGGGGACAGCAGAGTAAACAGCCATTTCATGATTTGGAACAAAAGCTATATGAGCGTATGGAGCAGATGGAGCGGCAGCAGATGGATGCTGTGTCTGGGGGGGGACAGGAAGTACAAAACACCTCTTTTGGGCAGGAGGCGACGATACAGGAGCTATATGAACAGGCCTTTTTGAATGCCTTTCATGAGATGGATGCGGACAGCACTTTTACGGCAAAGGATTTGCTGGCGGCAGGACAGATTCATACAAGGATGCGTGTGGCAGCTGCTGTGGAACAGAGGCAGGATTATGTGGTTCCTGTGATGCTTGAGGATGAGGTGCTTACCATGACAGTGCATTTTGACTGGCAGGGAGTACAAAGAAAGGGTTTTACAGCACAGGTTGAGACACCGAAATATGGTGCTATTACAGCCGATGTAAGGCTTGGTAGGGAGGTATCTCTCACCCTTTCGTGTTCAGAGCAGGCGGGACGGGAAGCAATAAAGGATGGCTTACAAGCGTTTTCCTCCCTGTTAGACACATTCTCTATGACGGTGCAACAGGTGAAAATCACAGATAAAACGGAGCAAACTGTATTTGACCATTATTCGCCGGTGCCGCAGGAAAACGTGGGGCAGGAGGTTTCCCAGGAGACAGAGCCGGTGGGTGCTGTGAGCGGGGTAATGCTATATGATGCCGCCAAGGCATTTGTTTCCCTGCTTCGGAGTTTATAGACCAGATGTTTTTTACTTAGGAAAATGAATTTGACTGCCGATATATAATTTAGATGCAAGGAGAGCGTGGACAGTGAAGGATTCATGGAAGAGCCGCTAGAGGGCGGAGGACTTCATTGTTAATATAATAAAAAGGATGAGATAACATGAAAGTAAACCATAACATGACAGCGGTGCGTACTAATTTGAATCTGAACCGTACCAATAAGAAGCTGGATACTACAACCTATCGTTTATCGTCCGGCTATAAGATTAACCATGCTAAGGATGACCCGGCAGGCTATGCAATTATGCGTAGATTGAATCGTTTGGTGAAAGGGTTAGATCAGGCGGATGGCAATTCGGGTGATGCGATTTCTGCAATTAATACAGCCGAGGGTGGTCTGATGGAGATTCAGGCTATGCTTCAGCGTATGAATGAGCTTGCGGTACAGTCAGCGAATGATACAAACACACCGGAAGATCGCGATACCATTCAGGAAGAAATTAGTATGTTAAAGGAGGAGGTTGACCGTATTGCTGAGGTGACCGAATATAATGGACGTGTAATGTTAAATGGGGACACCGACCGTACTTCTTATGTGTCAATTGCAGATGGTACAGCTGGGGATGGTACAATGGCAAAGCATATCCGTGTCTTAAGCCAGTCTACTACTGTGCTTCCGGGTTCTTATGATATAGAGGTGACAGCCGACCCGGAACAGGCAACGTTGACCTTTACTCTTGCAGCAGGCAAGATGGAGGTGAATGGGGAAGAACTTAAAATTACACAGGAAGAGATTAATTCCGGTGCGGCACTTAGTAAATTACAGACTGTTTGCGACCGTTGCAATATTACTTTGGAAGCAACAGGTAATTCTGTTACACTTACGACGATGGCTTACGGAGAGGATGCTAAGCTTGATGTTTTGATGAATACAACGAGGTATACAGCCGAGGGTAAGGATGTTGTTGCTAATATTACAGTGGCAGATGGCGGATTTACAGATACTGCCGTGATGAATATTAAAGGAAATGATATTATCATTACAGATACCAATGGATATGAGTTGCAGATTAGGACGGAAACTGGAGCGGCAGCCGAAGGTAAGGTAAAGGCAGAGGTGAAGGATGCCAGTACCCTGCAGATTCAGGTGGGCAGCGAAGCGGATAATATGCTGGAGATTGTATTTGAACGTGTTTCTACAGAAACCTTGCATATTGATGATGTAAATGTGCGCACCTACGCAGGTTCCCAGCATGCGATTGACGCGGTACAGAAGGCAATTAATAAGATTTCCATGATTCGTTCCAAGCTCGGAGCGTATGAGAACCGATTAGGCTATGCACAGGACAGCTTAAGTATTCAGAAATATAATGTAGAGGATGCCAGCAGTCGCATGGGTGATACGGATATGGCAGAGGAGATGACAAATTACAGCCAGCTCAATGTGCTAGAGCAGGCGACCTCGACGATCTTATCAAAGGCGAATCAGAGGGCAGAGACTATATTACAGTTATTGCAGAGCTAGTGAGGATTGCTTATGACCGATGAACAGATTAAGGAATATACGCTTCGGATTACCGGAGCCAATGCCAGTGGACTGACAGTCATTATATATGAGCTGTTAGAGGATTGTTTTGCACAGGCAGACAAGGCATATCAGGAAGGGCAGATGGAGACCTTTGCCCATACTGTGAAAAAGGCGGAACGCTACATTGGGGAGCTGTTACATGGACTTAATTATGAAGACATCATGGCAAAAGAGATAGCAGTAAGATATGTGAGGGCACAAAGAACCTTAATTGCTGCGAGAGTGGAGGGGAAGCAGGGAGGACTTGCTATTGCCCGGGGGATTCTTGAGGAATTGAAACCACTGTTTGAGCGGCTGGCTTCGGCTGATAAAAGTGCTCCCATTATTAGTAATACCCAGAAGGTGTATGCAGGTCTGACCTATGGAAAGACTAGTTTAAACGAGATGGCAATTGACCCTGTTAGTAACAGGGGATATTCGGTATAGGAAAGGAGCAGGGATTGTGGCAATGATAAAAGAGGATTGTATTTTTTGTAAAATAGCCAATGGACAGATTCCTTCAAATAGTATTTATGAGGATGATGATTTTAATGTAATATTAGATGTATCTCCGGCTTCGAGGGGACATGCCTTGATTGTTCCTAAGGTGCATTATGATAATGCTTATGGGATGGATGAGACCTTTGCAGCCAAGGTGTTTCCACTGGCAGTGAAGATGGCGAAGGCGATGAAGAAGGCACTTGATTGTGACGGAATTAATATTCTGCAGAACAATGAGGAGGCGGCAGGGCAGACGGTATTTCATTTTCACACCCATCTGATTCCGAGATACAAGGATGATGAGGTGGACGTGACATGGAAGCAGCATGCTTCTGTAGCGGAGGAGCAGATTGCAATAACGAAGCAGATAAAAGAGGAGCTTTAAAGACGATTAAAAAGGGTGATATGCTTACATAATCAGCATATCGCCCTTTTGTCATCATGTTTAATAAAATTGGAACTGTACCTGAACAGGTTCTTTCAGCCGTTGTCCATTGCGGGATGCCACATTGGTTGTGATATGTAGATAATAAGATTCCGTTGTGCTGTATGGCTCCGCCGGTTCAATCTCAATCTGGTTGGTTACGGAATCGTAGCGGATAGAAGTCTTTAATGGAATGTTGGAGGAATTCGCAACATACATATTATTCGCATTAACGGTGTTGGGGTCTAGTGGAATATTAAATTTCACTTTCCAGAGAAAATCCCCTGTCTTAAATTTTAAATCCTGTTTCACAATGCCTGCGGCATTGGGAGAGGTAGATTGAATATTTAAAAATTTCTTACCCATACAATCAGTCCTTTCTGCATACATATAGTGTAACATATTAGGAATAGATTTTCCAACTAATTTCTCAGAAAAATAGAAAACAAGGAATAAGTATGTTATACTTACAGGAGTAACAGTCCAAAAAAGAGAGGGAAATCTGTGATTTTCTGAATGCATCAGGGGATAAAGGTTCTATAAATTGCATTAGTATATCTGACCTGAGGAGGGGTTATATGAAATTCTCATCACTTACCATTAAAAATTTTAAAACGATACGGGAGCTGACCCTTAATAATATTGACAATGCTTTGATTCTGGTAGGAAAGAACAATACCGGAAAGACAGTTTTGCTCTATGCTATTATGGCAATTGCCGGAGATTATAAGATTCAAGAGAGGGATTATTTTGATATTACAAAAAGTATTGTAATAAATGGTACGCTTTCCATTGATGAAGATGATTTGCATGAGCTCCATGAGAGAGGGCTGGTGAGTAATTATAAGAAGTATGAGCTGTGGGAGGAAGATTTCAAGGAAAAATTTCCGAAGTTTGCGGATGGGCAGCTTCCTTTTGAATGCTCGATTGCGCATGGCGGTGAGATGAAATATGGAGATGGGGTTAAAAAGAATAATAAGCTGCTAAAGCAGGTGTTCCCTACGATTTATTTTATAGATAGCAATAGAAATATTGACCAGATACAGGAGGATATTGTAAAGTTTCAAGGTAATGAGACATTACAGGAGCTAAGAGAGAATATCTGTATGTTTGATAAAACGAGAAAGTGTAACCGTTGTTTTCAGTGTGTGGGGTTAATCAATAAGAAGATGCCAGAGGAGCTCACGATATACGAGACGACCCGGTTGATGGAATATAAGCTGTTTCATCTCAATTTAGATAATTTTGCAGAAAAATTAAATGCTAATTTTCATAAGAATGGAAGCCTTGTTCAGGACATAGAATATAAAATGGACTTTGATGTCGATGAGATGTTTAAGATACAGACGATAGTGCATAATAAACGACTGCAGACCAGTGGTCCGCTCGAGACGTTATCGGCTGGCTTCAAAAGCATATATATTCTTTCTCTGTTAGAGACCTATATTCAGGAGAAGGATAATCGTGTATTTAGTATTATTATGATAGAAGACCCGGAGATTTTTCTGCATCCACAATTGCAGAAGGTGGCATCGGAGATTTTATATAATTTATCCAAGAAAAATCAGGTTATTTTTTCCACACATTCTCCCAATATGATATTTAATTTTTCACAGAAGCAGATAAAGCAGGTTATGATTGATGAGAATTTTGAGACAGTGGTTTTAGAGGATGGGGATATTGACACCATTCTTGATGATCTTGGATATACAGCGAATGATTTAATGAATGTGAATTTTGTCTTTATTGTGGAAGGAAAGCAGGATAGTAACCGGCTTCCGATGCTTCTTAAAAAATATTATTCTGAGGTCTATGATGAAGAAGGAAAACCGCAGCGAATTGCCATTGTTCCGGTAAATAGCTGCACGAACATCAAGACATATGCGAATCTAAAGTATATTAACAAGCTGTATTTAAAGGACCAGTTTTTGATGATACGGGACTCGGATGGTAAGAATCCTAAAACTTTAGTAAAACAGCTTTGTGGTTACTATAAATCAAGAGAGCAGCAGGATGAGAATAACCTTCCGAGGGTTACCCCGAAAAATGTGCTTGTCCTTCGCTACTATTCGTTTGAAAATTATTTTCTGGACCCGAAAACAATGGTAAAGATTGGAATTTTAAAGAACGAAGAGGAGTTTTATAACATATTATATAGTAAATACCGGGATTACCTTTATAAGCTTGGGAGTACCAAGAGGATGTTAAAGCATACTGGTATTCGTATCAATAGTAAGCAGGATATTAAAAATAATATCGAGTTGATTAAAATATACGTCAGAGGGCATAACCTTTTTGATATTTTCTATGGCAGGTATAAGGGTGGACGAAAGGATGGTGTGCTGGAGAGATATATTGAGGAGGCTCCAAGAGAGGTGTTCAAGGATATTCTGGATTCCATCGATAATTTTGTATATTTTGAAAACCGGAAGAAAAACCGGGAAGAGTAGCTTAGGAAGGGATAGAACAGATGCATAATATTACATTAGTGGGGATGCCGGGATGTGGTAAGAGTACGATAGGGGTGGTACTTGCTAAGGTGCTGGGATATCAGTTTGTGGATACAGATCTTCTGATTCAGGAGAGGGAGAACCGGCTGTTGCATGAAATTATTGCCCAGAGCGGATATGCTTATTTTGCCCGGGTAGAGGAGGAGGTAAATGCTTCTGTAACCGGGCGGAGGCTTGTGATTGCGACAGGGGGGAGTGTGGTATATGGCGACCGGGCGATGGAGCATTTACGAGGAATTAGTACAATTGTATATATAAGGCTGCCCTATGAGGAACTTCAGAAGAGATTGGGCAATATCAGACGCAGAGGCGTGTTGTTAAAGGATAATCAGACGCTGATGGATTTATATAAGGAACGATGTCCGCTCTATGAACGGTATGCCCATATTACAATTGATGCAGCAGGCCTTGATGTGGAACAGCTTATGGATAACATTGTGCATTCATTGGAAGAAGAGCAGGCAATTGCCTGTTTATTAAAAGAAAAAGAATGATAGAAATCAATGGTTTGTCAAATTACATAAGGGATTGGATAAATTTATGAGAAATTTGTTAGAAATTTTTTGCCTTGACTAATTTACAAATTTTTTTCTTATGGTATAATTAAAATGTGATAGCCTGTGGGTAGTAATGCTGCTATAAAGTTTACTACAGGACGGTTCTTATATTAGCGGGGGCGATTGGGAACAGGGATAAACAGGATGGATAGAGAAGAGTTAGAGATTGTAGGAGTAGGGAGATAACTGAATTAACATAAGAATATTAGATTGATTTCGTAGAATATATGAGGTGTATGATGGAACAGTATGTTATGAAGGGTGGCCGTCCACTATGTGGTGATGTAGTGATTGGCGGTGCAAAGAATGCATCTTTGGGCGTATTGGCAGCAGCAGTGATGACAGATGGTGAGTGTCTGATTGAGAATATGCCGGATGTTCGTGACACCAATGTGATGTTACAGGCGATTGAAGGAGTCGGTGGATGCGTAGAGCGGATTGATGCAAACACCGTTAAGATAAGCGGAAGAGATATCAGCAGAGAGAGTACGATTGTGGACGGTGAATATATCCGCCGGATTCGTGCGTCTTATTATCTGCTTGGGGCACTGCTTGGCAAGTATAAGCGAGCCGTGGTAGCATTGCCAGGAGGCTGTGATATTGGAAGCCGGCCGATTGACCAGCATATCAAGGGGTTTCGGGCATTGGGTGCTAAGGTAGATATCTCTGGAGGCATGATAACCGCTGTGGCAGACCATTTGAGAGGCGCTCATATCTATATGGACGTTGTGAGTGTCGGGGCAACGATTAATGTGATGATGGCTGCCGCCTTGGCAGAGGGTAACACGATTATAGAGAATGCTGCGAAGGAACCGCATATTGTTGATGTAGCGAACTTTTTAAACAGTATGGGTGCTAATATTAAGGGTGCTGGTACAGATGTAATCCGTATTCGTGGTGTGGAGTCTTTTCATGGCAGTGAATATGCCATTATTCCTGACCAGATTGAGGCGGGAACTTTTATGACGCTAGCGGCCGCAACTGGGGGTGATATTACAGTTAAAAATGTTATTCCAAAGCATTTAGAAGCAATAAGTGCTAAGCTTGCAGAGATGGGTTGTACCATTCATGAGTATGATGACGCAGTGAGGGTCGATGCAAGGGAACGCAGACTTACCTGTACCCAGATTAAGACGCTTCCTTACCCCGGATTTCCGACAGATATGCAGCCACAGATGGCAGTCGTATTGGCATTGTCTGAAGGTACCAGTGTAATTACAGAGAGTATTTTTGAGAACCGCTTTAAGTATGTGGATGAATTGACTAGAATGGGTGCTAAGATTCAAGTGGAAGGCAATGTTGCAATTATAACCGGAGTTTCAAAGTACTCCAGTGCGGACATTGTTGCACCGGATTTGCGTGCGGGAGCGGCTTTGGTGATTGCAGGTCTGGCAGCAGAGGGCTATAGCACAGTAGAGAGTATCCAGTATATTCAGCGGGGATACGAGCGTTTCGAAGAGAAGCTTAAGGGTCTTGGTGCGGAGATTGCTCTTGTGGATTCAGAACGGGAGCTTCAGAAGTTTAAGCTACAGGTTGTATAGTAGAAATCATATTTGATGAATATAAAATATACTACCCGGCAGATATTCTGCCGGGTATTTTTAATTTCTAACTCAAACTTTGCACATAAAAAATTGTTGTCAGGGTAAGTAATGAATATAATCATTACTTACTCGTATACAAACTTCGAGTGCGAAGTTTGAGTTTATAATGTACTAGTGTCCTTTACAGTATCTCTTCAATACACAAGTTTCTTTCTACCGATAAATCGACAAAGGTACTTTTTACTCTTACAATAGGGCGGGAGAGTGCATGCTTATTGATAAATACAATCTCTCCAACGCTGCCATCGGTCAGACGGGCACGGTTATTGATATAGGTTTGTACAATACCCTCTAAAAAAGGAAGGAGATAGCGGGCATCATACTTCTGATAACCTTCATTTTCAAACATGCGGATAACATGAAATGGACAGATTCCCTGCCGGTAAACCCTATCCGCTGTCATGGCATCATATACATCTGCAATGGCAACAATCTTGGCAAAGGGAGCAATAGCCTCGCCCTTTAATCTGGCAGGGTAGCCGCTTCCATCATTTTTTTCGTGATGCATCAGGATTGCATCTTTAATTCGAGGATCTAAATCTGTGTGTTCTACATGCTTGTAGCCTCTGTATGGATGCGTTTTAATAATACGAAATTCTTCTTCGTCCAGTCGGTCTGGTTTTTTAATAATCTCAGGGGGTAATAGAAGCTTTCCTAAATCATGTAATGTTCCTGCCACAGTCAATGCATCAATGTCTTCCTGGCTCCAATTCAGCCATTGACCAAATATACGGCAGATGATGGAAACATTTAATGAATGGGCATAAGTAGAATCATCATAAATGCGAAGATTATTAACTAAATCTAATACACCGATTGTAGTTGCGCTATGGGTTAATAATTGTGTTGTCTGCTTTAACAGGGTATCTGTGTTGATATCATCGCTGTTGGTTACAATATGCTGCAGACTTTGGTTTACATCTTCAAGGGAATGACTGAATTCTTCCTGAAACACTTGAAACTCCCGGCTGTTCTGAATACGTTCCCGATAGCTTGCCTCCGTTGAAACCGGCTTATCCTGCATGATTTCTTTTTCGTATATGTAGACAAAAGGAATGGGGTAGGCACTAAGCCCATCTAAAATTTCTTCTGTAAATTCTACGTCCTTTGGTACAAGAAGCTGTCCAGAGTCGGAAACAACATCGTTGGCAGCAACCATTCCTATTTTGATGTTGGATGTGTTGATTCGTACTTTTTTCATAATTCGTCCCCTTTATGTATAGTAGATTCATAGATTGTAACAGCATATCGCTGTACTATGCCTTGTATAAGCAAGACCGTATAAATGAAGATGTTTCACAAGATTCTGCCCATATTATTGATTTGTAATTATAGTTGTGAATATTCCCCCAATAATAATAGTATACTTGAAAATATTACAAAAAGCAATATTTCTTCTTGACTGTTTTTTTCAGCTGTAGTATTCTTTAATTGTAACAGAATAACAAATATTTCTCTTATTCAGAGTGGTGGAGTCATAAGGGACTGTGAAGCCACGGCAACCCCATTAACGGAAGGTGCCGGCCTGAGCGAGTGAATGCAGAAACGTGATGATATATGTTTCTATATTACAGTCGAGCAATAAGAGGATTGGTAGATGCAATCAATCCGGCTTGACCGGATTTTTTATATTTATGGCCAGCTAAATATGGCTATAATCTCTAAATTAGGAGAGATATTTGGATTTTCAAGGTTTGAAATGGTTTTTATGGAGAACGAATAGATAAAATCATTTCTTGAACGCTAATATACAAAGAATGGAGGAATAGTATGGAAAAATTGTTGTTTACTTCTGAGTCTGTAACCGAGGGACATCCGGATAAAATCTGTGATCAGATTAGTGATGCCATTCTTGATGCGATGCTTGAGCAGGATCCCATGAGCCGTGTAGCGTGCGAGACTGCAACCACGACAGGACTTGTGTTAGTTATGGGAGAGATTACGACTAATGCATATGTGGATATTCAGAAGGTGGTAAGGGAGACTATTCGGGAAATTGGGTATGACAATGCAGATTATGGTTTTGATTGTAATACCTGTGGTGTTATTGCAGCGATAGATGAGCAGTCGTCAGATATTGCCATGGGTGTGGACAAGGCACTAGAGGCAAAGGAAAATCAGATGTCTGATGAAGAGATTGAAGCGATTGGTGCGGGAGACCAGGGTATGATGTTTGGGTATGCCAGTAATGAAACCGAGGAGTATATGCCATACCCGATTAGTCTGGCACATAAGCTTGCAATGCAGCTGACCAAGGTTCGTAAGGATAAAACACTTCCTTACCTTCGCCCGGATGGAAAAACACAGGTTTCAGTAGAATATGATGAGAACGGGAAGCCAATTCGGCTTGAGGCAGTTGTATTATCAACACAGCATGATGCTGATGTGACACAGGAACAGATTCATGAAGACATTAAGAAGTATGTTTTTGATCCGGTTCTGCCAACCGAGCTAATTGATGCGGACACTAAGTTTTTTATTAATCCGACCGGACGCTTTGTGATTGGTGGTCCTCATGGAGATAGTGGTTTAACCGGACGTAAGATTATTGTGGATACTTATGGAGGATATGCCCGTCACGGCGGTGGAGCATTTTCCGGTAAGGATTGCACGAAGGTAGACCGTTCGGCTGCTTACGCTGCCCGTTATGTGGCGAAGAATATTGTAGCAGCAGGGTTAGCAGATAAGTGTGAGATTCAGTTATCCTATGCTATTGGTGTGGCACGTCCAACTTCAATTATGGTAGATACCTTTGGAACCGGTAAGCTTTCTGAGGAGAAGCTGGTAGAAATGGTAAGAGAACAGTTTGACCTTCGTCCGGCAGGAATTATTAAGATGCTTGATTTACGCCGTCCAATCTATAAGCAGACTGCTGCTTATGGGCATTTTGGAAGAACGGATGTGGAGCTTCCTTGGGAGAAGCTTGATAAGGTGGAAGATTTGAAGAAGTATTTGTAATTAATTGAACTTGCATTTGAGGTTCTTAGAGCACAGAGCAAAGGTATGTTATATAGTTATTCCGTTGTTCGGGAATAAGAATTTCTATGATATTCCCGTTGGGTAATTATGTGCTGCCGCAACCGATGCAGATTCGCCATCCATGGCTCAACTGCATCTTTTCGGGACATCCAGTCCCGAAATTGCTGGATACTTAATGGGAATATCAAGAAATACTAATTCCCTTCCAAAGTCATAACGATATAACATACCTTTGCTCTGTGCCGCCAACATTACTGATATGCCACGCTTCAAATTAAAGCTGTAATTACTTACTTGGGGAAAGGGGATTAGGTGTGAAGTCTGGGTTTCTGACTTTACAATTGAATTTAAAATTTAGTTTAAGGTAACCATCTGTCATGTATCATGACGAGATGGTTACCTTTTATTTTCCGGGGGAATTTTTAAAATATTTACAAGATAAAAATGAAATTATTGGTAACTTGAGGGGCATGGAATGGGCATATACTGTACTTTTGTGACTTTGGAAGGGAATTAGCATTTCTTGATATTCCCATTAATCTATAGCAATTTCGGGACAAGGATGTCCCGAAAAGACACCATCGAGCCCGGATGGCGAGTTGGTGTCGGTTGCGGCAGCACATTGATTCCAATATGGGAATATCATAGAAATTTTTATTCCCGAACAACGGAACAAAAGTACAGTGTATGCCCATTCCATGCTATCACAGACTACAAATAAGCCATTATGCATCCATTATGCATTCAAGAAATATTTTAAGCAATTCCCCCATAGCTTAACCAGCAATTGTATGCTATGATAATAAGGAATATAAAACGAAAGTATATCATTTAATAATTTGAGAGAAAATATTCCTACAGCAGGAAAGGAAGAAGAAGCTATGGGCAAAAAAACTAAAAATGTATCTCAGACCGCTTTGAGAGAACGGGAAATTTATAAATTAAAAGAACCGCATCATTATGCGGTGGTAATGTACAACGATGACTTTACTCCAATGGATTTTGTGGTGGAGATTCTGACAACTGTGTTTCGCAAATCGCAGGCAGAGGCAGTTGAGTTGATGATGAGTGTACATAAGGGGGGAGAGGCAGTGGTTGGCAGGTATACCTATGATATCGCTGCTTCCAAACGGAATAGGGCAATGTCTTTAGCAAAGGCGGCAGGATATCCGTTCCGTGTGGAAATGAAGGAGGTGTAGCAGTTGGATACATCGGAGAGATTGCAAAAGCTTTTGTTTGATACGGTAGATACGACCAAAAAGTGGCGTCATGAATTTGTGACACCAGAGCATTTTTTATATGTGCTGACAAGGGATGAAGTGTTTATTGAAAGCTATGAG
The DNA here is from genome assembly GCA_017621205.1 of Lachnospira sp. Lineage (GTDB taxonomy): Bacteria > Bacillota > Clostridia > Lachnospirales > Lachnospiraceae > NC2004. Next base: position 62,735 of record JAGATQ010000022.1, on the reverse strand, counting down.
ATATGCGGCGGGGATGCCGAGGAATTAAGAAAGAAGATTAAAAAGTTTTTCAAGAAAAATTATGAACAGTTTCCGGAGGATGAAGCGGGTACTGCTTCTTTAAGCCGTGGGTTTGAAGCCATGCTGGAAAGGGGAGCATTGCAGGCGGATGCCAGTGGAAAGACACTGCTTGAGTTAACGCATGTTTTTTATGGGATGATGAAGCTTCCAGAGTGTTATGCAACATACTTCATCTCGGAACAGAATGTCAACGTGAACGACGTTTTTTTTGAGCTTTGTTATCTGGAGGATGAGCCGGGAGATTATTCGGGAATTGCACCGGACCGATTTAACACCTATCTGGAAGAGGAGGAGGAAGACGACGACGAGGGGGTTATTTATTTTTATGGGGAGGGCTATGAGGAGACAGAGCAGTTGGATGAGAAACATCATGCAGGTTCCAGCCAGTCCTATAAAAAGTATGTGACATGTTTAAATGATGTGGTGGAGAAAGCGGATTACACCCCACTGATTGGCAGGGAGGATGAGATTGAGGAGACGATATTAATTTTGTGCCGGCGGGATAAAAATAATCCGCTTCACATTGGGGAACCGGGAGTTGGTAAAACAGCGATTACTTATGGTCTTGTCCGCCGTATTGTGGAAGATAATGTACCGGATTGTTTAAAGGATGCAAAGGTTTATTCTGTGGATATGGGAAGTATGGTGGCAGGAACACAGTATAGGGGCGATTTTGAAAAAAGAATGAAGCTGGTGCTTAACGGTCTTGAGAAAGAGGATAAGGCAATTGTCTATCTGGATGAGATACACAATGTGATTGGTGCGGGAGCGGTAAGCGGAGGCTCCCTAGATGCTTCTAATATCTTAAAACCTTACCTTGCTGGAGGAACGCTGCGTTTTATCGGTGCGACCACCTATGAAGAGTATAAGAAGCATTTTGAACAAAGCAAATCCATGGTCCGGCGTTTTCAGAATGTGGATATCAAAGAGCCTGGCAAGGAGGAGACCGTAAGAATATTGTTGGGGCTGCGGGCGTACTATGAGGATTTTCACAGAGTACTGTATCCAGAAAAAACGTTAAGGTATGCAGTGGATTTGAGTGAGAAATATATAAATGAGAGATTTTTGCCAGATAAGGCGATTGATTTGATGGATGAGGCGGGAGCTTATGTACGGCTTCATGCACAAGGGGATGAGACGCCTGTTGTCACAAAGGATATTATTGATGAGGTGCTGGCAAAGTTTTTAAAGATTCCAAAGCAGAGTGTGGCGAGTGATGAAGCAGAGCAGCTTAAAGTATTAGATGAACGCCTAAGGTTAAAGGTGTTTGGACAGGATGAGGCAGTTTCTGAGGTTTGCCGTGCAATAAAGATGTCGAGAGCCGGATTAAACGAGGAGAATAAACCAGTGGCAAGCTTTCTGTTTGTAGGTCCAACCGGGGTTGGTAAGACGGAGATTGCAAAGACGCTGGCAGAAACACTGGGTATTTCTTTAGTTCGCTTTGATATGAGTGAATACATGGAGAAGCATTCCATTGCAAAGTTCATTGGAGCTCCTGCGGGATATGTCGGTTATGAGGAGGGTGGCATGTTGACGGATGCGATACGCAAGAAGCCACACTGTGTTTTGCTGTTAGATGAGATTGAGAAGGCACATCCGGATATTTTTAATGTATTATTACAAGTAATGGATTATGCTACACTTTCGGATAATCAGGGCAGAAAGGCAGATTTTCGCAACGTGATTCTGATTATGACTTCCAATGCGGGGGCGAGCCGTCTTGGCAAGCCAGCCATAGGCTTTAATGATTCCATTATCAATCAGGGGGCGATTGAAGAGGAAGTGAAACGGCTGTTTACCCCGGAATTTCGTAACCGTTTGAGTAAGATTATAACCTTTAATGCATTGACCAGACAGATGGTAGTGCGGATTGTAGATAAGCAGCTTAACCTGCTGTCAGAGCACCTTGCTACAAAGCAGGTTACCATCGGTTATACGGATACATTACGGCAGATGATTGCGACGGATGGAATTAGCGTGGAATATGGTGCAAGGGAAATTCAGAGAGTGATTGACAGCAAGGTGAAGCCTGTACTTGTAGAGGAGCTGTTATTTGGAGGCTTAAAGAATGGTGGAACTGCATTGCTTGACTACGATGGGAAACAGGTAATTTTAAAGCTTGAATAATTTTTAAAATAAAATGCAACACTTGGTGGTTTTTTTGACACTTATCCATTAGAACGCCAAAGGTTGCATTTTTGCAATTACCCACTATTACAAAGAAGGAGATGAGGTGAGGGAATGGAAGGTCAGACAAATGTGAAGGAGCTGGTGCGGCTGGCAAAGCATCGGGATGCACATGCATTTTCCCTGCTCTATGAAATGGTTTATGAGGATCTTTACCGTATGGCACTTTACACGCTTGGCAATGTACACGATGCCGAAGATGTCGTTAGTGATACGGTGCTGGATGCTTATGCAGGGATTGGGAGCTTGCGGGATGAGATGGCATTTCGGAGATGGATATTTAAAATTTTATCTAATAAATGCAAACGGAAACTAAAGGAGTACATAGGAAGAAGGGAACATGAACAACAGCTTTATGATGAAAAGGATGAGGGAATCTCTTTGGAGGAGCGGCTTCCTAATGAGCAGGATGATATGAAACAGGTGCTTGACAGGGATGAAATAGGAAGGGCATTCCGGGTTCTTTCTAAGGAAGAGAGGCTGATTGTTACTATGGTAGTATATGGCGGCTATGATAGCAGGGAGGTTAGTAAAATACTTCACAAAAATCGTAATACTGTGCGTTCTAAATATAAGCGGGCATTGGATAAATTAAAAAATCAGATAAGAGATAAGGAGGTGACAGCATGAAGCAGGAAGAAAGAAATCATGTTATTTCGTTGGAGGAGCAGAATTCAAGAAGTAAAAGGGATGAGACAATTAAGGAAAGTATGAGGCAGCAGGATGTTACAGTGCCGGATGCCTTAAAGCCAGAGCATATCCAATATCGTTTGCAGCAGATGGATTCGAGAGAATATGAAAATCGAAAGAGCAATTTTCAAGATAAAAGAATTGGTAAGATATGGGCAGCAGCGGCTGCCGGGATTGTTCTTCTTGCTACAGCAGCGGTAGGTGGAGGTATGCTTATTCATCAAAATCAGAAAAAATCCGACATGTATAAGGAGTCGGCAATGCATTCTGAACAGACTACCCAGACATATACGCAAGTTCAACCGGAACCGGCTATAGTCAATGACACATATAAGGAGGCATATGAGGTACTGGAGAAATATAACCAGTTATATTATTATGACAGGGGCGATGTCTACTATGAAGAGACGGAGGATGCCGACACTCGTAATGGTGTAACTGATATTATTAAGGGACTTGCAGATAGCTTAACAAATAAAAAAAGTGCTGCGTTAAATGATGGAGAAACTACAGGGACACAAAAAGATATGGCACAAGAAGAGAGTTCAGATGAGGTGGGTGCTTCTGATAAAGTTAATTCTACCGGGTATTCTAAAAATAATGTGCGTACCGAAGGGGTAGAGGAGTGTAATATTGTTCGCACCGATGGGCATTACATTTATGAGTATGATGAAAATAGTTCTTATATTCACATTTATAATGCCAAAGGGGCGGATACGTCGCTGGCTGGTGAGATAAATCTCAACGGATATCAGCTTGATGTGACGGATGGATTTTATGTGGCAAATGGCATTCTGGCAATCTCAGGTTCTTCCTATGAATATCCGGGCGAAGAAACTAAAACGATTACCAGAACCTTGATATATGATATTAAAAATCCTGCCAAGCCTAAGTTTTTGAAAGGATTTTCTCAGGATGGGTCATATGAGGAATCCAGAATGGTGGGTGATATGGTCTATGTATTTTCATGCTACTCTGTTCCGACGGAGAAGATGGGGGAATTGAAGCAGGATAGACCACAGGATTATATTCCGAAATTTGAGGATGAGCTGGTTTGTGAAGAGGATTTGTATATTCAGCCAGAGTGTTATCTGAATAGCTATACGATGATTTCAAGCATCAATGTTTCTGAGTGTACCTATATTGATAAGAAAACGATTCTTGGTGGTGCAGGCAAACGGTATGTAAGCAGTAACCATATTTACCTGCTGGATATGAATTATAGTGCAGACAATGAAATATGCTTCCTGCGTTTTACCTACGAAGATGGACAGCTTTCTGATAAAACAAATGGTAAGATGAAGGGAGAGATTAATGACGATTATTCCATGGATGAGTATCAGGGATATTTAAGAATGGTAACACATTATTATGATGAGAAAAGAGGGGATTTTGTCAACGGATTATTTATCTATAATGAAGACCTTAGGCAGGTCGGTTCTGTGAAAGGAATTGCAGAAGGGGAGGATGTAAAATCAGTGCGGTTTATTAAGGATACAGCATATTTTGTAACATACCGCAATACGGACCCGCTCTTTGCAGTTGATATTAGTAATCCGGAGAAACCCAAGGTATTAGGATATTTAAAAATACCGGGCTTTTCAACCTATCTTCACCCATACGGAGAGAATCTGTTGTTTGGGCTTGGTTTGGAGACGGATGAGAATAGCATGGTTTTGGGACTTAAGCTTTCTGTGTATGATATATCTAAGCCTTCTGAAATTAAGGAAATTGATAAGCTGGTACTGACAGAGTATGAAAACAGTGAGGCACTATATGATGCCAATGCACTGCTGATTGACCCGGAAAAAAATCTTATCGGGTTCGGTGCACAGCAAGAGCAATATGATGATACCAATGATGCGTATAGGATGGCTCAGGATTATCTTGTTTATTCCTACGACAAAAAGCAGGGCTTTGTAAGGAGACTCAAACAACGGGATGATTTAAATGGTTATTATGAGGTGAAAAACCGTGGGCTTTATATCAATGATTATTTTTATGTAGTGACAGTGGGAGAGCATATTAAGACTTATAAAATGAAGAAAGATTCTTTTGAGAGGCTCAAAAAATAAAAAGGGTGAATGTAAGAGACTGAGAGGGTAATGATTGGGAGTATTTTAAATAAGCAGGTGCCGTATGGCACCTGCTGTTGTTTTGGCAAAATATTAGCTAAACAGCACACCATGACAGGCTCCTGTATAGTTTCAAAAGGGTTGGATATAATAACCATCATATTGAAATGGAGGAGATAAAATGGAGAAAATCCACTTAAATAAAGAACCATTTCCCAATGCATATTTATATAATGATAAAAATCAGGTTGAGGGGGAAGTGGAGGCATCCTTAGATACTAATATAGCATTATTAGAGCAGATTTTCGAAGATTGTGGTGATATTGTAAAGCAGAAATTTCTTGCATTTTCAGATATATCTGTGTATGTAGTTTATGTAGATGGCCTGGCAAAGGTGGAATTGGTAGAGGATTTTGTCCTGCGTCCTTTGAAATGTGCAGATAAGCAGGAAGGTCAGGAAGTAAAGGGGGAGCAGAGAAAAAAGCTCTTTCAGGAAAAATTGGATTTGGTAGATATAAGCTGGAAAGCGACCATGGATGAGGCGGTGTTGGAGATTCTTTCCGGTAATACCCTTTTATTTATTGATGGTGTCAGTGAAGCGATTATGATATCCAGCAAGGGCTTTCCTACCCGCGGTGTTGCCGAGGTAGAATCGGAAAAGACAATACGGGGTTCGAAGGATGCGTTTAATGAAAGCATGCGTACCGGAACAGCACTCCTTCGCCGAAGGATTCGGGACGGACGTTTTAAGGTCAAGCAGGTGTTTTTAGGGGAACGCTCCCGCACCAATGTAGCGATTTGTTATATGGATGGTCTGGTGCGGAAGGAATGGCTTAAAGAGGTAGAAAAAAGACTAAATCAGTATGAATATGATGCTATTTATGATAGTGGGATGCTGGAACAGCTTATGGAGCCGGAGTGGAATTCACCATTTCCACAATTTCAGCATACGGAACGTCCGGATAAGGCAGCTAGTGCCGTATTGGAGGGACGTGTAGTAATTGTAGTTGACAATTCACCGGATGTATTAATTCTTCCGGCAACGCTAAATACCTTTTTTCAGGCGTCGGACGATTATTATTGCCGTTTTGAGGTTGCATTATTTGCCAGAATACTGCGTTATGCTGCCGCGGTGCTAGCAATTGGTCTGCCGGGATTATATCTGGCTGTGATTGGTTTTCATACTGAGATTCTTCCGGTGGAATTAGTGCTGACCATAGCGGAGGCAAGGCGGCACGTCCCTTTTCCGGTTGTGGTAGAGGTGCTTTTAATGGAGTTGGAGTTTGAGCTGCTTCGTGAGGCGGGAATCCGCCTGCCGGGGCAGATGGGCAATACGATTGGAGTGGTCGGGGGACTGATTGTGGGACAGGCTGCGGTAGAAGCAGGTCTGGTAAGCACAATTGTTGTAATTGTGGTTGCCTTGACAGCAATTGCTTCCTTTTCTATTCCCAATGAGGCATTTACTTCTGCTTTCCGGTTGTTAAAATTTTTTTTGATTCTTGTATGTGCCTTCTGGGGAATCTATGGTTTCTTCTTAGGGATGCTGGTTGTAATGCTTCATCTGGCTTCTTTGGAAAGTCTTTCGATTCCATATCTTTTTCCGGCAGTGTCAGCAGCGAAACCGGATTATGATGATAGCAAAGATTTTATTTTAAAGATGCCAATTAATCGAATGGAAAAAAGACCTTATTTTACTGACGCAGGTAATCGAAGAAGGCTTAGAAGCAAGTAAATGTGGCAGGAGGGATAATAATATGGGTATGGAAAATATGAGCAATGACAGGTTGTCCCTGCGGCAATGTCAGCGTACCTTATTTTTAGAATTGTTTGGCGTCAGTGTATTTTTGATGACCGGAACATTGGTACGGTATAGTGGAAGGGATTGTTTTCAATATCTTCTTGCAGGGGTCATTCCTGTGCTGCTGCTGGCATTGTTTTATGGATTGCTGAGCCGTAAGCAGAGAATTCCCTATGGTGAACAGATAAAACAAATCTATCCAAGACTAGCTCCCTTTCTCGCTGTTATCTATCTGTTACGGATGTTGCTTCGCGGCGGTTTTTTGCTGGCAATTTTTTATCAGGTATTAGAGGAGTTTTTGCTGGAAGACATGGGGTTTACCTATCTCATGCTCCCTTTTTTGGTTGTATGCTTTTATGGCATCTCAAAGGGACGGGAGAAGCGGCACCGTGGCATCGAATTTTTGTTTTGGTTTGTGGTAGTCCCCTTCATTCTTGCTATGCTGCTTGTTGTTAAGGATATTGATATTAACCTGATTACCAGAAGGAGCGGGGAGGACATAGGTAACACTGCAATATTTGGAATACAGGAAAAGGCAATGACGGTATTGCTTCCACTGGCACTTTATAGTAATGTCGAATTTTTGCTGTTTTTGCTTCCGATGCTTCATACCAAGCGTAGACCTGTTGCATCCTGTCTTGTGCCTATTTTATTAAGTATGCTATGTAATTTATTATTATTATTTTTAAGTGTAGGAATATTGGGCTATGCACAGTGCAAGGAGCTTGATTTCCCTGCCCTTAGGGTGCTTCAGAGTGCAAAGGTGCCGGGAGGCTTTTTGGAGCGTCTGGATATTCTGATTGTAGCATTTTGGATGTTTGCAATTTTTTCCGTAGTGAGTGGGTTATTGTTTCACAGTGGGCAGCTTCTTTTTGATACGTGTACTATATTTAAGAAATCAAAGCTTCGGTATGAATATATAATTGCTGTCGTAATTTTATATGTGTTTGGTTTACTATGCCATCACAGGTCAGATGCCATCACAGAGTTTCTGGCATACAGTCTGTTAATTGATATTCCATTAGGAATCGTTCTGGCAGTGTTTGTAATGTTGTCCCAAAAGGCAAAAAAGAAGCTTACAGCAGCAGTGACTATGGTTGCTTTTGTTTTTTCACTTTGTGGCTGTAGCCAGATGGTAGATGTAGAAGATCAGGATTATGTATTGAGTCTTGGAATCGATTCTTGTGAAGAGGGATATGTGTATTCCTTTGGTCTTGCGACAAATAAGGAGGCAAAGGTAGAGTCCCTTGAAGCGAAGAACCTTGAGGATGCTAGGAAGAAGTATGAAAAAACGCATGACAGGGCATTACAGCTTGGACATTTGTCAGCCATTCTTTTAGGAGACACCATCTATGAGGACAAGAAAGAACTAGGACAGGTATTAGAGGAATTTCGGTCACAGAGCCGTGTTCCTGTTACTACCCGCCTCTATGGAGTATTGCCGGATGCAAAAAAAGCAATGAAGGAGGTGCCGGATGATAACAAAACCTTAGGGGAATACATTGACCAGATAGTGGAGAACCAGAAGGAGGAGCTATCCAAACAGGTATTGTTAAAGCGGTATTACCAAAGGGTAGATAGTCCGGTGCTAACGGTCTGGGTGGAAGATAAGGAGGTTAAGGGAATAGGATTTGATGGGAGGTTGGATTATTAATAAAACCTTCGCATTAAAATGTTTGTTTAAACCCTTCCGGTATTGGTAATACTTTTAGAAATTAGGTAATTGTCAAATTCTCATTGCCGATATTTAGTTATGGTGCTATATAAATTCACGCCTTTGTACTTGGCATCGCTGCGACAACGAAGTGAATTTATATAGTATCATAACGATAGTATTAGCGATAATTTTATTTCTAAATTACCTGATTTTATAAATGCCAGAAAGGAAGATAATAAAATGAGAGAGTATAATGTAAGGGCATCACACAATATCATTACGTTTTTGCTGGTCCTGTTAATTGCTTTGGTGACTGCGGCTATGATGTTAATTCCTGTAATTAGAAAATGGAATGCACTTGGAGGACCGTCGATTCTAGAGGCTATGAACATAGATGGGGAAGAAGATGAAACAGTTTTTAATTCGGTGTTGCGGTTTCATATTCGTGCCAACAGTGACAGTGAGGAAGACCAGAGGGTCAAACTTTTGGTGAAAGAACAGGTAATGAATGCAGCGGAGGAATATGTAAGGAATAGTACATCTAAGCAGGATACCAAGCAGGTGCTTAGTCATCACCTGACGGATTTGGTTCATATAGCTGAGGAAGTGCTGGCAGAGGAGGGATACTCTTACCGGGTCAAGGCATATTTCTCAAAGGAGCAGTTTCCTGTAAAGAAATATGGCGATATGACGTTTCCTGCCGGGGAGTATGAGGCACTTCGAATGGATTTGGGTGATGCCGAGGGAAAAAACTGGTGGTGTATGATTTATCCTTCCCTTTGCTTTGTGGATGTTACGACAGGTGTTGTGCCACAGGAGTCTAAGGAGGAATTTAAACATTTGCTGCCTGCAGAGGATTATGAGGACCTTCTTGCGACGCCGGAGGAGGACGTGGAAATAAAATGTGGTATTTTAGAATGGATAAAAAAAGGGTTGTAAAATTGTTCTAAAGTGTTTATACTAGAGTAGCAGGCAGCCGTAGTACATCGGTAGTATATGAGCTTCCCAAGCTTAGGAGGCGGGTTCGATTCCCGTCGGCTGCTTTTCTGGTATGACATATAAGGGGATTTTATGGAATAGTATGTAAAGCGGGAGATATTCCGCTTTTCTTTTTAGCATGCATGTAAATATAAGAAAGAGAGGCAGCAGGGCAATGGGCAAAAAGGTTGCAATAATATTTGGTGGTCAGTCCTCTGAGCATGAGGTATCTTGTGTTTCGGCTTGTACCATCATCAAAAACATGGACCCGAAGTATGAGCAGGTATTGATTGGTATTACGAAGGAAGGAAAGTGGCTGTTGGTTGACAACATTACTTCCATCGAGAAGGGGACATGGGTAAATGGCACATGTACGGTTGTACTTTCCCCGGATGCCACGAGAAAGGAGATTCTGCTGACACGGGGCAGTAAAGAAACTGACGGATGCTCCGGGACCTATGAGGCGATTGGGATTGATGTAGTTTTTCCTGTGTTACATGGCTTATATGGTGAGGATGGAACGATTCAGGGGTTATTTGAGCTTTCCGGTATTCCTTATGTAGGATGCGGAGTGCTTGCGTGTGCTGTGTCTATGGATAAATTTTATACAAAGGTTATTGTTGACCGTCTGGCTATTCATCAGGCGCAATATGTCGAGATATATGGGTATCAGATGAAGAGAGATATCGATGAATGCATAAGGAATGTGGAGGAGAAGCTTTCCTATCCCGTATTCGTGAAGCCATCACGGGCAGGTTCCTCCAAGGGAGTTTCTAAGGCGGAGAGCCGGCAGGAATTAATGGAGGCATTACATATAGCAGTGCAGCATGATACGAAGATTTTAGTAGAGGAGACTATTATTGGAAGAGAGCTGGAATGTGCCGTTATGGGAACGACAGAGGATGTGAAAACAACAGTCGTTGGTGAGATATTGTCAGCAGAGGGTACGGCCTTTTACGATTATGATGCCAAGTACAATAATGCCGCCTCCAAAACAGTAGTCAATCCCAAGCTTCCAGATGGAGTATCAGACGAAATCAGAAGAGCGGCAAAGCAGATATTTAAGGCAGTGGATGGATTTGGGCTGGCACGGATTGATTTCTTTTTGGAGAAGGATACCAACCGTGTTGTATTCAATGAGCTGAACCCGTTGCCGGGCTTTACTTCCATAAGTATGTACCCGATGCTCTGGAAGGGGATGGGTATGGAGATTACAGAGCTGATATCAAACCTGATTGAGCTTGCTTATAAGCGGGGACAATAAGGTGAAATGATTGATAAATAATAGAAAAAGGAGCAGCGTATGGACAACAGACCAATTGGCGTATTTGATTCCGGCGTGGGGGGGCTGACTGTTGCAAGGGAGATTATGCGGCAGCTTCCCGGCGAGAATATGATATATTTTGGTGATACGGCAAGAGTGCCGTATGGAAGCAAGTCCAAGGATACCATTATTAAGTATTCCAGACAGATTGTCCGATTCTTGCTGACGAAGAATGTCAAGGCGATTGTAGTAGCCTGCAATACAGCGACAGCACTTGCGTTAAAGGAGCTGCAAAAGGAGAATACTATTCCGGTGATTGGGGTGATTGAACCTGGAGCAATCACAGCAGCTAAGACGACGGAAACGAAGAATATCGGTGTGGTTGCTACCGAATCTACCATAAAGAGTGGAATGTATACGACGTTTTTGAGGGAGCTTGACCCGCAGATTACAGTGGTATCTAAGGCATGTCCCTTGTTTTGTCCCCTTGTGGAGGAGGGTTGGACAGATGACCGGGTGACGGATGAAGTCATTGCTCGCTATTTGCATGAATTAAAGGATTATGAGATTGACTCGTTAATTCTTGGCTGTACCCACTACCCGCTTCTCCGGTCTGCGATTGGACGGTATATGGGTGAGGGTGTGAAGCTTGTAAATCCTGCTTATGAGACAGCCAAGAGCCTGCGGGTTCTTTTAGAGGAGCAGCAATTGCTGAATACCCAGACAGACCGTGGGCATTATACTTATTTTGTGAGTGACGGAGTGGATAATTTTGTTGCATTTGCCGACCGGGTACTTCCCTGTGAGGTGAAGCTGACGAGTATCGTAAATATAGAGAGCTATTAATAACAGCAGGATATTAGTGTACTATATCACTGATATTTGAGCTGGGAATCAATGATACACACGCGTGCCTGAGAAGCTTCTCAGGCACTGCCTGTAATATGGGAGGACAGGTTATGAATGACCGTTTAATTCAGGGAATCAGTCTTGATTGGAGCAAGGTAGATAGAGATTGTTATCTTTGGGAGATTCCTGCATTGAGACGGTTGTCCTCGCTTATCTTTTCTTCCAATGTTACATTTTTTGTTGGGGAAAATGGCACTGGTAAATCCACATTGTTAGAGGCGATTGCGGTTGCCTATGGCTTTAACCCGGAGGGAGGAACGAAAAATTATCAGTTTTCTACCTATGATTCCCATTCTTCTCTTCATCAGGCGGTTACAGTCATAAGGGGCTATAAAAAGCCAAGGGATAGTTATTTTCTGCGGGCAGAAAGCTTTTATAATGTTGCAACAAAGGCGGAGGAATATGAGGCAGAGGAAGGTTTTTTTAAAGCGTATGGTGGTAAGCCTCTGCACCAGCAATCCCATGGGGAGAGTTTTTTAGCATTGGCACAGAACAAATTTTGCCCAGGTGGATTTTATATTTTAGATGAGCCGGAGGCGGCTCTTTCACCGCAACGGCAGCTAACGTTATTGATGGAGATGGACAAGCTATCAAAGGCAGGGGCGCAGTTTCTTGTTGCCAGCCATTCCCCTATTCTGTTAGGACTGCCGAATGCAGAGATTTATTCGTTTTCTGAAGATGGAGTTCTTCCGGTTTCCTATGAGGAAACAGATAGCTATCAGGTAATGGAGATGTTTATTAATAACAGGGAGCAGCTACTCTACCGCTTGCTTATGCAGGAGTAGTTTTACGGTTTTATGTTTTTAATATATGGCTTAAGGATGGAATTATGGAGGAGATGCAATGAAGATTAGCGATATCATAAAGCAGCAGGAGCGTACCTTGTCTTTGGAGGTGTTTCCGCCTAAGACGACAGAGCGTTATGAGAGTGTACAAAAATCAGTAATGGAGATTGCTGCATTAAAACCCGATTTTATGAGTGTGACCTATGGGGCAGGAGGCGGTACGAGTATGTTTACTGCAAAGCTTGCCAAGGAAGTAAAGGATGTGTATGGTGTGACGGCTATGGCACATCTGTCCTGTATCTCTTCTTCGAAGGAGATGGTGAAGGAACAGCTTAACAGCATTAAAGCTTTGGGGCTTTCTAACATTCTGGCATTGAGAGGAGATATCCCGGAGGGGTTCTCTACAGATGAGTTGGATTACCATTATGCGAATGAACTTGTGAAAGAGATTAAGCAATTTGACGATTTTTGTGTGGGAGGAGCCTGTTATCCAGAGGGGCATCCGGAGTCTGGAAGTCTGACAGAGGATATTGAACATTTGAAATATAAGATAGAGGCAGGGTGTGAATTTTTAACAACCCAGATGTTTTTTGATAACTCCCTGTTTTATAAATATTTAGAAATGATAGGGAATGCAGGGATTACGATACCAATCATTGCCGGAATCATGCCGATAACCAATGAAAATCAGGTAGAACGTACCTTGAAGCTTTCTGGTGCATTTTTGCCGAAACAATTTATTCATCTGTTGGAATCGTATTCTGGTAATGCTGGGGATTTTTACAAGGCAGGGCTTGATTATGCCGTGAAGCAGGTGAGAGATTTATATGAGCATGGAGTGAAAAACGTGCATATTTATACGATGAATAAGCTTGAGGTGGCAAGGGCAATACAACAGGCGGTTGAATAGACTATGGGGAGCGTATAATGTGATGGGACAAGCAGTGGATGTAACAGTAATTGGTACACAATTAGATGATAATTTGCACGAAACGGTTCAGACGAAGGGGAAAGGGGAGCTTTATAAAAAGGGCGAAACGGTCTACATTATGTATGACCAAAGGGATGAAGATAGCTCGCAGATGGTTCATCACCGCATTAAGCTTCGGGGGCAGACGGTAGAGCTTCACCGAAGTGGAGCCGGACAGCAATCAAGAATGATGTTTGAGGAGGGGAAGAGCTTCACCTCCTCTTATGTTCTTTCTGGCATGGCACTGGCACTTACCATGCGTACAAAGCGTGTAGACATTATAAAGGATGAGCAGCAATGGAAGATTTTGTTGGAATATGAGCTGCTGTTAGAGGGGCAGCATGCTTCCAATAACCGTACAGAAGTGCGGATAGAAATTTAGTAGATGCTACGGATTGCTTCGTTGTTTCACAACTCCCGCAATTCTGCAGGCATGAATGGCATTTTGACCTTTTGACTCTGGCATCATGTTATTTGTTATATTTAAAATGATTTAGTTTTTTCATAAATATTTCTATTGTAATAGAAATATTTGCTTTGATATGTTATTATTTGGAGGGCAGATATGGTCTGTACCTATTGTTAAGAAAGGAAGGGGAAGTATGTTAAAGGGGAAAGTAGCAGTTGTAACGGGTGGAACGAGAGGAATCGGGTTTGAGATTGTCCGAAAGTATCTTGCGAATGGTGCCAGAGTGGTGTTGTTTGGCTCCAGACAGGAATCAGTGGATAAAGCATTAGCCCGGCTTAAGGAAGAAAATGATAGTTGGGAAGCCGCGGGTAAATTTCCAACGCTTACAGATGCAAAAGAAGTTGAGAAAGCTATTTTAGAGGTAAAGGATACTTATGGAAGAATTGATATTCTGGTAAACAATGCAGGAATTTCTCAGGATACACCACTGTATGATTATACACCTGAGGAATTTGATAAAGTTATTGATTTAAATGTCAAAGCAATGTTTTATGCAATCTTACCTGTGGCAAAAATTATGAAAGAACAAGGCGGTGGCTGTATTATCAATACCAGCTCCATGGTCAGCATATCGGGTCAGCCAGCGGGGGTTGGATATCCGACTAGTAAATTTGCGGTAAATGGTATGACAATTTCCTTGGCGAGAGAGCTTGGGAAGGACCATATCCGGGTAAATGCGGTAGCTCCCGGAGTAACAAAAACGGATATGGTGGCAGCGTTGCCCGAACAGGTGATACAGGCAATTTCTGCTAAGATTCCTTATGGACGGGCAGGTGAGCCGGAGGAAGTGGCAAATGCATTTTTATATTTGGCGAGCGATATGGCAAGCTATGTTACAGGTGAGATTTTGTCGGTGGATGGAGCGTCAAGGGTTTAATACGAGTATTATATATGAAATATAAGCCAAGGAGCAGTTTTGGAATAAACTGCTCCAAAATCATCCAATATAGACTATACTTCCCAAACTGTCATCTTCTTGCGATACTCAGATGGCGTCACTTTCATTCTCAATTTAAACTGCCGCATAAAATGCGAGGGACACTTATAACCGCACATCTCACTAATCTGGACAATGGTAATATCTGTTGAAGACAAAAGATACTTTGCGTGGTCAATTCGACTTTGTATCACATCATTCATAACACTTGTTCCAAACTGCTTCTTATATAAATGCTGAAAATAGGACGTACTCATCGTAAGCTGATGGGCAACGTCTTCAATATTCCAGTCATGGTAGGGCATATTATAAATATTCGTCCGAATGATTGATAACTTGTTAAAATACGAACTTGGATTATTTGTGTTAACAAAATGCAGTTTCTCACTAAGTTTAATGAAAAATAATCGTATATATAACTGCATTGATTCTTCTTTGTATTGATTATCTGAGTATCTTTCAAAACACATATTCTTTACAATCAGAGATAACTCATTCATATTTTCAATAGGCACTACCCTATCAAATGGAATATTTAACGATTTCATATAAGATAATTCATCCTCAGACAAATCAAAATGAAACCAATCGTTTGAAAACTTTGTTCCTTTGGCACGATAAAATTGTGGTGTCCCTTTTTTGAAGAGGATACATGAATTCTGCTCCGTATCTATATCCTTCCCATTCATTGTAAATATAGCGGGTGTTTTTAAAAGCAGGAAAAGATAATCTCCTGAGCCATTGGGTCGCTCTATCCTAAAATCAGCATCATGAAAATGATGAAATCCTATATTGTTTATTTGCATATTGTGTCCTCCTCTTTTTCACAATTATATAACACTTTTAAATTGTTTCCTATAAAAAAATTTTTAAAAAACAGAATATGTCAGTTTTGTTGCACAATAAATCATTGTTTTTAAGCATATTTTAAGAGATACTTATTACAATAGAAACATAAAGATGGAGGTAATGACAATGAAACTCGTCTTCCTATCGACTACACAATAATCGAAGACGAATACGGAAATATTCTTGAAGCAGGATATACTCATATTGATGATTGCATTACATGGTGTAAGAAATATGGTCTTAATCTGATTTTGGATTTGCATAAAACAAAGGGTTTTTCATTTGACAATAATCCCAATGACAACATTATGTTTGAAGATGCGAATTTTCGAAATAGATTCATCTCTCTTTGGAAAAACCTGGCATCGCGATACAGTAAAGTAGATATTATTGCTTTTGAATTATTAAATGAAATTGCAAGAATTGACGCAGATTTATGGAATTCACTGGCTACAGAAGCCATAAAAGAGTTACGTAAAATTGTACCTGACAAAAAAATTATTATTGGTGGAACTCTTTGGAATAGTGTTCATACACTCTCACAGTTAGATGTCCCTCTGGACGAAAACATCGTATACACTTTTCATTTTTATGAGCCGTTTTTGTTCACTCATCAGGGTGCATATTGGCAACCAATTATTTCCAATATCTCTATGTGTTATCCTGGTGATATTAATGATTATCGTGCTTGCTCTAATAAAATTCAATGCTTTGGCTCTGGACTAGATAACGCCGATAAGATGGGCAAAGAATTTATGGAGACTCTCATTATCGAAGCGACCGAGGCTGCTGACAAAGCTGGGGTTCCTATCTATTGTGGAGAATATGGAATCATAGATAAAGCTAATATAGATGATACATTAAATTGGTATCAGGATATTTATAATGTCTTTGAAAAACTAGGAATAGGCAGAGCTGCCTGGACCTATAAAAAGGTAGATTTCGGAATAATTGATGAGCACTATTCTTCACGGCGAAACGAGATTATAAAATGTCTTTAAATAATAATGTATAATATATAATGTTGTAAAAATAATATTCAAAACTAATGTAAAATTAGTTGATTACAAGGAGGTTTACAAAATGAAAAAACAAGTTTACAATCCATTTTTACCATTATATGAGTATATTCCTGACGGAGAACCACATGTATTCGGAAACAGGGTATATCTTTATGGTTCCCATGACAGGGAAGGCGGACATACTTTTTGTATGGAAGATTATGTAGTATATTCTGCTCCAATTAATAATCTTACAGATTGGAAATACGAAGGTGTTTCCTATCGTGCAAACCAGGACCCTGACTATTCGGAATTTCCATATATGTACGCACCGGATGTCGTACAAGGCAACGACGGAAATTTCTATTTATATTATTGTATGGCTGGTGAATATGGAATTGGTGGATATAAGCGTCCAATTAGTGTTGCAGTAAGCCAATATCCCGCAGGACCATTTGAATATCTGGATCATATACACTTTGATGATGATAGTATTATGAAAAAATATGTTTGCTTTGATCCTGCCGTAATAAATGATAATGGCACGATAAGAATTTATTACGGTACAAGATATGATTTTGAAGAGCGTGAAGATTTCGACCAAAACGAGGAATATATAAAACAAGAAATGGAGATGTTTGGAAAAACAAAGGAAGAAATTTTAAGTTATCGAAGCCGCCGGGAAAGCTGTATAAGCGGTAATCCCAATGATTCAGACAGCGTTATGGGACCTGTTATGGCAGTGCTTTGTGATGATATGGTTACCATCAAAGAGGAGCCTCATCATATCATTCCATACAAAGTCAAAGGAACCAGTTTTGAAGCACATCCATTTTTTGAAGGGGCTTCTATGCGTAAAATAAATGATACCTACTACTTCATATATTCATCATGGCAAAATCATGAATTATGTTACGCAACAAGTGTATATCCTGACCATGATTTCGTATTTCGTGGTACTATTGTTTCCAATGGCGATGTAGGATTTCAGGGTAGAACAAATGATAAAAAGGTTGCCATGACAGGAACGACACATGGAAGCATTGAGTTAATCAATGGACAGTGGTATGTTTTTTATCATAGATTGACACACAAATCAGATTATTCCAGACAGTCATGTGCTGAGAAAATCAGTATTGATGAAAACGGCTCAATTTCACAGGTAGAAATTACAAGCTGTGGTCTCAATGAAGGTCCGCTTGCAGCGAGAGTGGGAATGCACTATCCTGCTGTTATTGCTTGTAATTTAACCAACGGACATATGCCACATGGTTCAAATAGCATTTATCAGATTGAATTTCCTAATGTTACAAATAAGGGAGATGAACGATTCATTGCTGAAATCGAAGATGGCACATTCATTGGTTACAAATACTTTTCGTTTGCTCAAGTCGATTCCATTGGCGTTGTTGCAAGAATAGAATCGGAAGAGAATAAGGTGGTATATGACGGCCCTTTGCGTGTCGATGTACGCTGCATGGATGACCAACCGGTTGTGAAAGAAAATGAAAGCGAAGAATACAAAGCTTCTGTACTTGAAATTCGTTTAGAAGAAAATGGACCAACAATTGGAGAAATTGCAATTGGAAATGAAGTTGAATGGACCGAATACAAGACAACTATTTCTGTGCCAGATGGAGAACATGCACTATTCTTTGTGTATCATGGTTCTGAAAAAATACAATTAAAGGAAGTATTTTTCTAAAAAGTAACAGGAATACAACTGCTTGCACAAAAATAAGGGTATGTCGGCTTGCCCAACATACCCCAGATTCTCACAAATGTTGATTCTACTCCATTTCTAATTATCCAAAATATCTATCCAGTAATCCCTTGAATGCCTTACCATGTCTAGCCTCGTCACGAGCCATCTCATGAACAGTATCATGGATTGCGTCTAAGCCAAGCTCTTTTGCCTTCTTAGCAATTGCCATCTTACCAACAGTTGCGCCACTTTCTGCCTCAACACGCATCTCAAGGTTCTTCTTAGTAGAGTCTGTTACAACCTCGCCTAATAACTCGGCGAACTTAGCAGCATGCTCAGCTTCCTCGTAAGCAGCCTTCTCCCAGTATAAACCAATCTCAGGATATCCCTCGCGGAATGCAACTCTTGCCATGGCAAGGTACATACCAACCTCAGAACACTCTCCGTTAAAGTTGTCGCGGAGTCCCTGTACAATCTCTTCGTCAACACCCTGTGCCACACCAACAACGTGCTCAGCAGCCCAAGTCAGCTCGTCACTCTTTACTTCATTAAACTTGTCCGCACCAACACCACACTGAGGACACTTCTCTGGAGCAGCCTCTCCTTCATAAACATAACCACATACAGAACAAACCCATTTCTTCATAATAGTAATCTCCTTTTCTTTATAATATTATTATATTGTAACAGCGTAAGCTGTCGTATGCCTAAAAACAGTAATGATTACTGTTTCTGGATTAATATTAACTTAAAATTTATTTTTTGTCAATGATTTTTCTCTGCTAAATTTTGTGAATGAATACTATCCTGATTTTTTTGTTTACAATCTGGGCATATACCATAAAAATAGGAAGTGCATCCTTCAATGATGCCATGAAAGGTGTTGTTTAATGTATTAAGGGTATTGGTAAAATCGTCGGGAATTGGCATATCACTTACCCCTTTGCAACAACTGCACTGAAAATGAAAGTGTGGTGTCGTAGTTGCGTCATATCGGTCACATATGCCGTCAAGTGTCAGCTTGATAATCTCTCCTCGTTCTGTTAATAATGCAAGATTCCGGTATACGGTTCCCAGACTGATGTTCGGTATTTCTTTCCTGACATGTTCATATATTATATCTGCCGTAGGGTGGTCCTGTCGTGTCATAAGAAAAGACAGAATGCTTTCCCTTTGACGGCTTCGTTTTAGTTTAGTTTCCATAAAAATTACCGCCTCCTATATTGTATCAATTACAGTAATCATTACTATTATAATATAGTATACGAATAGTTGTTTAGAAAGTCAATAAACGGATTGTTTTCTTTTTTGGTAAATTATGTTATTTTTTTACTGATTTTTGTTGCCATGAATAGTACTTTCCGATATAATAGAACAAGTGGAAAACTTGTAAATAGTAGTTGACAAGCATTTATATTTTATTGTATATTTTCATTAGTAAAATTTTGCTAAAAAAGGAGACGAAACTATGTTAGAGAAGATGAGAGAAGTCATTGCAGAGCAATTGAATGTTGACCCGGCAAGTATTGAGCTGAGTTCCAATTTTAAGGATGATTTAGATGCAGATTCCCTTGACTTGTTCGAGCTTGTAATGGCATTAGAAGAAGAGTATGATATTGAGATTCCTGCTGACGACTTAAGTAATATCGCAACGGTGAATGATATCGTTGAGTATCTGAAGTCTAAGGGTGTGGAGGACTAATCATTAACAAAGACATTAAGTCTGTCGCAGATGCCGGCAGACTTTTTTTAATCATGTGGTGTTATGGTGGGTTCATTGGTACTAAGAGAGGGGATTTGAATAAGAGTGAAGGAGAAAAGGGAAGCGAATAAAAAGCATATTATGAAAAAGCCAACATTGCGTACATTTGCAATATGGCTTTTAATGCTGACGGTTGGAATTGCTGCTTTTACACTGGCATTGAACATTACAGGGAATAGTCTGGAATATTCAGAGGGGGGGACAGGAATAGTGATTGATTTAGACCAGGACCCTTATGATATTGCGACGACGCAGGAGAGTGGCAACACCTTCTGGCAGGGACTGCAAAAACAGGATGAGACGGAAGGAAGCAAGTCACATGAATAATTTGATTTATAGTTTGAATGGAACAGTGCCAATATTTGCAGTCATGGTGTTAGGGTATTTGTTAAAAAGAACGATGCTGACAGAGGAATTTGTCTCGGTTGCTAATAAATTTGTCTTTTGTGTTGCCTTGCCGGTTATGGTCTTTGAAGATTTGCGGACGGCGGACATCAGTGGGAAATTTGACTGGCGTTTTGTCGCATTTTGTTTTGTTGCTACTGTATTAAGTTTTGTTCTGATATGGCTTGGGGCAGAACTATTTATGAAGGATAAAACGATGATAGGTTCCTTTGTGCAGGGCTCCTTTAGAAGTAGTGCGGCGGTACTTGGCTTAGCGTTTATAAAGAATATTTATGGTGATGTGGGGCTGGCTCCATTGATGATAATCGGTGCAGTGCCATTTTATAATGTTGCATCTGTAGTAGTACTTACATTCCGGGGTAGAAGTCAGGCAGGTGCGGAGGGAAAAGCGGGTATCAAAAAAGCGTGTATTAACATTTTAAAAAATCCTATTATTATTGGTATTATTCTGGGCTGTATTGCCTCGCTGGTTCATTTGAAGCTGCCAGTTATGGCAGTAAAATCTCTTGAGTTGGTGGAGCGTACAGCAACCCCATTAGCTTTGCTCGCTATCGGTGCAGGTTTTACTTTTACCTCTGCTAGAAAGAAACGTATTCCTGCTTTGTGGGGAACAACGATTAAACTAGTGCTATTACCAGTGATTACACTGCCGTTTGCCATGCTTTGTGGATTTCATAATCAGGAAATGCTTGCTATTTTGATTATGATTGGGGGACCCGCTACGGTAAGCGGATATATTATGGCAAAGGAAATGAATAATGATGCTGAGCTTTCTTCGTGCATCATTGTTTTATCAACATTGTTATCGGCATTTACCCTCACATTTTTTATTTTTTTGTTAAAGTGTCTTGGATTTCTTAAGTAGCTGTTTTTCTATTTCTACTCATACCTTATTATAGGCAACATATAATAAAGTGAAAAGAGTAATATAAAGCTTGCGGCGTTGTTTGGTTGGTGCAGGATACCATCATAAGGACGACAGGGCTTTATAGAAAGGCAGGAAAAGCTTATGATACATGTTGTAGCAGCGAATGAAACTGTCGACAGCATTGCAGCCTTGTATGGTATATCTCCATTTGATTTGGCATTTGATAATCAGATAGCACCACCTTACCCACTTGTTTTGGGGCAGGCATTATGGGTGCAGGTAAATGAAGAGGAAGGACTTTCTAATCGGGTAGAAAAGTCCTTTTTTGGTTATGCATATCCATTTACAACGGAGGAGTCCTTAAATGGCAGTCTTCCCTATCTGGCAGAGCTTTATCATTTTTCCTATGGATATACAGAGGAGGGGGAGCTTACTCCCTTGAATGATGAGCGATTGTTTGAGACTGCTGCACGTTTTGGAGTGCCGTCCGTTCTTGTGCTGACTCCCTTGACCCCGGGTGGAAATTTTAGTAATCAACTGGTTAATACGCTGGTAGAAAATCCTTCTGTACAGCAAAGATTGATTGAGGACCTGATTCGTGTTATGGCAGAAAAAGGGTTCATCGGTGTGGATGTGGATTTTGAATATATTTTGCCAGAGGATATAGAAAATTATGTGGCATTTGTCCGTAACCTAAAGGCACAGCTTTCTCCCTATGGTTATCAGGTGACTGTAGCACTTCCGCCTAAGATTGCGGATGACCAGCCGGGACTTCTTTATGAGGGGATGGATTATGCAGGAATTGGGGAGGTTGCAGATGCTGTGTTTCTGATGACGTATGAGTGGGGCTATACCTACGGGCCACCGATGGCAGTAGCTCCCATTCCATCTGTACGCCGGGTCTTAGATTATGCGGTTACCAGAATCCCAAGAAATAAAATTTATATGGGCCTTCCCAATTATGGCTATGACTGGCCGCTTCCTTATGAACGAGGAGTGACAAAGGCAGAAACGATTGGATATACCATTGCGATAGAACGGGCTCTGCGTTATGGTGCATCGGTACAGTACGATGTCACCGCACAAGCTCCATTTATTGAGTATGTCGATGAAAATGGTATCAGTCATATTATATGGTTTGAGGATGTCAGAAGCATGCTTGCTAAGTTTAATCTGATTAAGGAATATGACTTCTTAGGTGGAGGATATTGGAATCTGACTCGGTTTTTCCGTGCAAACTGGCTGCTACAGGCGAGTGAATTTTTATTGTAGAAAGTGAACAGCAGTATTTATCAAAACAATACTATCGTAGAATCGTGTAGAAATATATGATATAATCACACTGTTACCGCCCCTATACTGGTACAGGAAGGGGGTGTTTGCATGGAATTTATTCTTGCATTTGTAGTCGCCGTTGCGGCTGGTGTAGCTTGTCACTACATCATCAAGTGGTTAGACGGCGACGACTAGTCGGTAACTAGCCCAAGCGGTTAACCTCTCCGAAAAAGAGGAAAAACCCCCGAAAGTATTCGCAGTACAATCGGGGGTTTATTCTTTTGTTCGCATGGAACATTCTTGCTTTTGTCTGACGACATTATAGCATACGCAGTTTTCTTTTACAATATGCATGTAGAAATTTTCATGAAGGGAAATTTATAATAGTAAAATTTATTCAAAGCGATACGAACGTAGAATCGTGTAGAAAAATGTGATATAATCACACTGTTACCGCCCCCTATACCGGTACGGGAAGGAGGTGAACTACATGGAAATAGTTGTTTCTCTTATTGTCGCTGTTGCGGCTGGTGTGATTTGCCATTACATCATCAAATGGTTAGACGGTGACGAATAGTCGGTAACTAGCCTATGGTCCTAAGCCCTGCCATTCCAAAATAGGGAATAGAAAACCCCGGTGCTGGAACACTGGGGTTTTATTGTAGTCGAACTACATGGACTACTTGTTTCTCTTTGCCTACTGGCATTATAGCATATGCAGTTTTCTTTTACAATATGCATATTAATATTTTCTTACGAATTAATTTAAAGTTTCTTGCGATTAGTTATTTGTTATGATATATTAGAATGGTTTGTAATACAAAATGATAATAAAGAATGAGATGGAGAGAACCAATGGAAGAATTAAATCATAACAATGAAAAACCGAAACTGAAGCTGAAGCTTGTTGATGATGCAAATAATGCAGCGAATACTGTGCAGTCGAGCAGGGATACCGTACCGGAAAGTTCATCTCAGGATGAATTTATTGGAAACCGTTATTCCGGCTATATTCAGCAGGAGGCTGGGGCTTACCAGGGAACGGATACCTATTACACGGATACTCCCGCCTATACGAAGATAAAGACCAATAAACTTGGTGGCATAATGGGGATAGTACTATGGGTAGCATTATTAATTCCCATAATCATTTTTGCAATCGCTTTTTTTAGCAGTATGATGACCTATGATTCCCTAAGGGGAATAATTTCATTGTCGAGTTCCATTTTATGGATTGTTTGTTTAGCGGATGCAATTATATATAATGTTACAGAGGAGCGGCGGATTCGCTTGATTGTGGTAGCGGTTTTATTGACGTTGATTTATCCCTTTTTCCGATGCAGTGCTTATCAGGGAAGCTCCGGTAAATATTGGCTGTGGCTTGTTGTGTTTTTGGTAGCGTTATTTGGTTCTGTTTCCAAAACCATGCAGAATCAACAGGCTAATTTACCGCAATTATCTGAACAGGAGAGCAGAACCATTATTAGTCATTTTGAACAGCTGCCTCTTGAAAATTCTAAAACAATGGATAGTGTAATTTCAGCCTCCTTAAAGAATATATATTATCAGATTTATGAATATACGGATGGCTCTTACGAGGTACAAGTAATTGGGCTTGGTAATTTTAAACCAGATGGTACTATGATAGAAATTTCTTCGGACTATACCAATAATACAGTAATGGTATTTGAGCTTCCGAGTACGATGGATAGCTATAAGCTAACCTCGATTTATGTTAATGGAAAACGTGTAAGCAAAGCAGGAAGACAGACCATATGGGATAGTGTATTTTTGAATCCAAATAATTTATAGTGGATATATGCTAAGCTTTATAAGACTGATTCCATAGTATAAAAAGCAGTAATAAAAGAACAGGTAATTCTATCTTCCAATAGAATTGCCTGTTCTTTTTGTTGTCCATTTCACTTGTATTGTTATGATGTTGGGGTCAAAAGGTATTTTGCCCCCAACGGATGCCACGGATTGCTCCGTTGTTTCACAACTCCTGCAATCCTGCAAACATTCGAAATCCGCTAATTTACTGCGTAAATTGCTCCTTTCTCATGTTTGGCGGGTCCCAAGTTCAAATGCCTTATCATGCAAGCATGAACGTCATATTGACCTTTTGACCCTAGCATCATATTAATAAAACAACAATTATATTATACTACTTTTGAGGGGAAATTCAATGTTATATTTGTTGAATTTCCCCTTGAAAAGTATTTATCTATAAAAGATTCATTATAGAATACATTGCATGTTTTTATTTGGCGAATTTACAGCTTTTCAGGCTCTGGGTAGTCTACACCCTGTGTATCTACTGTCATACTTTTGATTGTCTGGTTTTCTATCGGACGGTCAGAATAGTCGGTAGCCACTTCGGCAATTTTATCTACAATATCCTGTCCTTCTATAATTTTGCCAAAGGCAGCATATTGACCATCCAGATGTGGAGAGGTCTCATGCATAATAAAGAACTGGGAACCGGCACTGTCTGGCTGCATGGCCCTCGCCATGGAAAGCACACCCTTTTCATGCTTGAGATTATTTTCTACACCGTTCATAGAGAATTCGCCCTTGATATGATAACCCGGTCCTCCGGTGCCGTTGCCCTCCGGACATCCGCCCTGAATCATAAAACCCTTGATAACACGATGGAATATCAGACCGTTATAGTACTCTTTGTTAATGAGGGAAATAAAGTTGTTAACGGAAATCGGGGCAATCTCAGGATAAAGCTCCGCCTTCATGATGTCTCCGTTTTCCATTTCGATAGTTACAATTGGATTAGCCATATTGTGTTCACTCCTTTAAATTTATTGTTCAGGTTTTGGGCTTAAAGTTCCCTGAGTATAAGTAAGTTGGTCTTTAATAAAAAGATTATTTGTGGTTGTCATCGCATGGAACAAAGGGATATTATAAATTTGTTCCGTTGTTCGGGAATAAGAATTTCTATGATATTCCCGTGGGGATAACTACTTGTGACGCAACCGACGCAAATTCGCCATCCATGGCTCAGTTGCGTCTTTTCGGGACATCCGGTCCCAAAATTGCTGCGGGTGAATGGGAATATCAAGAAATTCTAATTCCCTTCCAAAGTCACTAATTTATAATATTCCTTTGTTCCATGCGCCCCAAGAATACACAATGTTTTTATTAAGTAGGTGTAATTACTTATACTGATTATTGAATCCTAAGCACAAAAACTGAAATTTATGGTTAATGTGTTAAGTATAGCATAAATATGAATTTGGGGATAGGGTAAGTTGACATTTGAAACTGGAAGAATATAATTAAAGATAGAATTTTAAAAATTTATAAGTCAAACTTCAAGTGTGAAGTTTAAATAACATAGTTGATGAAACAAAGGTTACGTTCATGATGTGGTGGGCTGTTGTCATAGTATATATTGTATATGTTGTGACTTGTGAAGGCTATTAGCATTTCTTAGTGTTCTTTTTTTATACAGCAATTCCCGAACTGGATGTTCGGGAAAGGCTTATCTGAGCCATGGATGGCGAATATAAGCCGTTTGCGTCACGCTGTACCAATCATCCTAAGAACACTTAGAAATACTTATAGCCGCAACCCGGAACAACATATACAATATATACTATGACAACAGCATAATTACCTCATAACACCCCTTTTCTTTCATCACCCCTCAACTTCATTTCAGAAAGGATTATAATCATGCCCCCACTTGTGATTGCCCATAGAGGCGCCAGTGCTTTAGCGAGCCATGAGAATACACTGGAAGCATTCCAGATTGCTATAGATATAAAGGCAGATATGGCAGAGTTTGATATTCGTAAGACAAAGGATAACCAGTTGGTTGTGTTTCATGACCGGGAGCTTGATGGCATACCGGTTTCTGGGCTGACCTATTCGCAGATGAATGAGCTTGCTGCAAAAGAGAATTACCGTATTCCTCTGCTTGAGGAGGTATTAAAGCTCTGTAAAGGAAAGATTTATCTGGATGTTGAGATAAAGGAGACCGGGTTTGAGGAGAGGGTGCTTGATATGCTGTTGAAGCGGTTTGGTTATTCCTATGATGAATTCAGCATAAAGTCTTTTGAGGATAAGGTTCCCTTAAGGGTAAAGCAGCTAGATGAAAGGGTTCGTACCGGACTGCTGCTTGGCAGATCAAAGTTAACGCTGGCAAAGAGATTAAGTGAGTATTTTCCGTTAAAGAGATTAAAGGATTGCCGTGCAGATTTTGTGTCCCCAGAGTACCGTTTTTTGACGTGGACCTTTATCAGACGGATGAAGCTTACAGGCTATGCTATCTATGCATGGACAATTAATGAGGCAGGGCTGATGAAGAAAATGGAACGGAAAGGGATAGATGCAGTGATTACTGACTATCCGGATGTAGCACTTCAAGTTTATGGAAGAGAATAATGGCTGAATGGAAAATTTGTTCTTGACATAGTTCTTTATTTGGGCTATAATGACAGCCGTAAACGACAAAGGTGTCGTAGGAGAATCCTACGGCACCTTTTTTTATTCTCACATATATAGCGGGCAGGGTGAGCTTGCCGATGTGATTTCAACAGGAGGTATTATTTTGATGAAATCTTGTATTGTCTGTAATAAATTGTCGTAAGGGGAGAAGGAAAAGGAGGAATTTTTATGGAAGAAATGTTAAATGTGGTTCATGGTGAGGTGTTTGCCGTCTGGTTTTTAATCGGTGCGGCACTTGTGTTCTGGATGCAGGCAGGTTTTGCCATGGTGGAGGCTGGATTTACCAGAGCAAAAAATGCGGGTAATATTATCATGAAGAATCTGATGGATTTTTGTATTGGTACTGTTATGTTCATCCTGATTGGCTTTGGTTTGCTGTTGGGTGAAGACCTTGTTGGCTTTATCGGAAAACCGGGACTGGATATTTTTAAATCCTATGGCGATTTTGACTGGTCTGCGTTTGTGTTCAATCTGGTGTTTTGTGCAACGACGGCAACCATTGTATCCGGGGCGATGGCAGAGCGTACGAAGTTTTTGTCTTACTGTATCTATTCTGCAGTGATTTCCGGCTTGATTTATCCAATTGAAGCACACTGGATTTGGGGTGGAGGCTGGTTAGCACAGATAGGTTTTCATGATTTCGCTGGTTCCTGTGCCATTCACATGGTTGGTGGTTTATCTGCTCTCGTTGGTGCTAAGATTCTTGGACCGCGTATTGGTAAGTTTACCAAAAGTAAGAAGGATGGTAAGCTTAAGGTTAATGCAATTCCGGGACACAATTTGACGATTGGTGCTCTTGGTGTATTTATTTTGTGGCTTGGCTGGTATGGCTTTAACGGTGCGGCAGCGACGAGTGTAGAACAGCTAGGGTCTATTTTTGTGACAACGACGATAGCTCCGGCAATCGCAACTGTTGTATGTATGATTTTTACATGGATACGATACGGCAAGCCCGATGTTTCCATGTGTTTAAATGCATCGCTGGCTGGGCTGGTTGCCATTACAGCTCCTTGTGATTCGACCAATGCATTAGGAGCAATTATCATTGGTGCGGTGGCTGGAGTTCTGGTAGTGTTTGGAGTATGGCTGCTGGATTATAAGCTACATATTGATGACCCGGTTGGTGCGGTGGCAGTGCATTGCGTGAATGGTATCTGGGGAACACTTGCTGTCGGATTGTTTTCTGACCCATCAGTTCCGGGCTATTCACTGGCAGATGCGGATGGGAACATACTGGCTGGTGTATTCTATGGTGGTGGAATCAAGCTGATGGGAATACAGCTATTAGGCTTTGCAGCAGTTGCCGCATGGGCAGTTGTTACTATGATAATTGTTTTTTCTATTATTAAAGCAACTGTAGGCTTAAGGGTTTCTGAGGAGGAAGAGATTCTCGGTCTGGATTCCACAGAGCATGGCTTGGAAAATGCTTATGCTGGTATTGCATTGGGTGACACGCTTTCTGCTGGTGCGGTGTTAAAGAAAAATGCAGAACAGGAAGCGGATATGGATAGTGCGATTCCGGTTCAGGTGTTGGAGGGCAGGAAAGCCCCTGCTTCTGATGTAAAGCTTTCTAAGATTGACATTATATGCAAGCAGAATAAGTTTGAGGAGCTTAAGAATGCCTTGAATGAGATTGGTGTGTCCGGTATTACAGTAACACAGGTGCTTGGTTGTGGGTTACAGAAGGGAAATACCAAATATTACCGTGGAGTTGCAATCGACATGGTGCTGCTTCCAAAGGTTAAGGTTGAAGTTATTGTAAGTAAGGTTCCGGTTGCAGATGTAGTTAAAACTGCTAAGAAAGCACTTTATACAGGTAATATTGGCGATGGTAAGATATTTGTATATGGTGTGGAGAATGTAATTAAGGTGCGTACTGGTGAGGAGGGCTTTGAGGCATTGCAGGGAGAGAACTAAAATGTTTTGAAGCGGCATGTTGTTCATAGTAAATATAGAAAAAATGGGTCGCCTTTGGAGTGGAAGCTCTTTTGGCGGCTCATTTTTTGTATACAAAAAACGACTAACATATTCTGGAAAAAAAAGCAAGTGTTTTTAAATTATTTTTTGTACAAAAAAAGTACATACTAAGAAAAAAGGCGGGAAGTCGCATGAATAGAGCGATTAATGATTATTTGGAGAAATTTGTCGGAAAAGAAAATAAATACTAGATATGGACATCGTTTTCGGAAAGTGGTACTATATGTAGGTAGCTTGAAATTGACTGAAGACTTGGAAGAAAGACATCATTTGCACATACTAATATAGGTAGAGGAAGTACATATCATGCCTTGAGTCATTATCTGGCATGAGGATAGTAAGAAAAATGAAAGGGTAATGTTATGAAAATCATCAAAAGAAACGGTGCAGAGGAGATTTTTGATATCAATAAGATTGTGAATGCCATTAAAAAGGCGAACCGTGAGGTTGCAAGCGTAGATAAGCTTACCGAGGAAGCGATTCGCGAGATTTCTGTTAATGTGGAGCATTCCTGCCTGAATATGAGCCATTGTCCAAGTGTGGAGGAGATTCAGGATTTAGTTGAGAATCAGATTATGAATAAGCAGGCATTTGCACTTGCCAGAACTTATATTACCTATCGTTTCCGACGGGCATTAGTGCGTAAGGCTAATTCAACAGACGAGCAGATTTTGAGTTTGATTGAGTGTGACAATGAGGAAGTAAAGCAGGAGAATTCCAATAAGAATCCGATTGTTAACAGTGTACAAAGAGATTATATGGCAGGTGAAGTTTCGAAGGATATCAGCCGCCGGTTACTGCTTCCCAAGGAAGTAATTGAAGCACATGAGAACGGGTTGATTCATTTCCATGATATGGATTATTTTGCCCAGCACATGCACAATTGCTGCCTTGTGAATTTAGATGATATGCTGCAGAATGGTACAGTGATTAGTGAGACGATGATTGAGAAGCCTCATAGCTTTTCTACGGCATGTAATATTGCTACCCAGAGTATTGCGCAGATTGCCAGCTCCCAGTATGGTGGACAGAGTATTTCTCTGGCACATCTGGCTCCTTTTGTAGATATCAGCCGTCAGAAATACCGCAGGGAGGTTGCAAAGGAGTTTGATAAAGCAGGTATTCCAATTGATATGCAAAAGGTGAATGAAATTGCAGAGATGCGGGTGATGGATGAGATTGAGCGTGGCGTCCAGATGATTCAGTATCAGGTCATTACACTGATGACGACGAATGGGCAGGCTCCCTTTGTCACTGTGTTTATGTATCTCAATGAGGTAGAGGATGGCCGCACCAAGGATGATTTGGCTATGATTACGGAAGAGGTATTGAGACAGCGGATTCAAGGTGTGAAGAACGAGAAGGGGGTCTGGATTACGCCAGCCTTCCCGAAGCTGATTTATGTATTGGAAGAGGATAACATTACCGAAGATAGTAAATATTATTATTTGACGAAGCTTGCTGCGGAATGTACTGCTAAGCGTATGGTTCCGGATTATATTTCTGAGAAGGTTATGAAATCGTTAAAGCAGGATAACTGCTATACTTGTATGGGATGTCGTTCGTTCTTGACAGTATATAAGGATGAGAATGATAAGTTTAAATTCTATGGACGTTTTAACCAAGGCGTAGTTACCATTAATCTGGTGGATGTTGCCTGTTCCTCTAATGGGGATGAAAAGAAATTCTGGGAGATATTTGATGAGCGGCTGATGCTTTGTAAGGAGGCATTGATGTGTCGCCATAATCGTTTGAAGGGAACGCCGTCTGATGTGGCTCCCATTCTCTGGCAGAATGGTGCCCTCGCCCGTCTGAAGAAGGGAGAGACGATTGACAAACTGTTATATGGTGGTTATTCTACTATATCGCTAGGTTACGCAGGGCTTTGTGAGTGTGTCCGTTATATGAAAGGGGTTTCTCATACTGACCCGAAGGGAACTCCGTTTGCACTTAAGGTTATGCAGCACATGAATGATATGTGCCGCAAGTGGGCACAGGAGACGAATATTGACTTTAGCTTATATGGTACTCCGTTAGAGTCTACTACTTATAAATTCGCTAAGAGCCTTCAGAAGCGGTTTGGTGTGATTCCGGGAGTAACGGACCGCAATTATATTACAAATTCCTATCATGTGCATGTAACGGAAGAGATAGATGCTTTTGAGAAGCTAAAGTTTGAATCCCAGTTTCAGGCGTTGTCACCGGGAGGTGCTATCAGTTATGTTGAAGTACCAAGCATGGCGGATAATCTGGATGCAGTGATTTCTGTGATGCAGTTTATTTATGACAATATCATGTATGCAGAGCTTAATACCAAGAGTGATTATTGTCAGGTGTGTGGCTATAATGGACAGATTCAGATTATTAACGATGAGGATGGCAAGCTGATTTGGGAATGCCCGAACTGTGGCAATCATGACCAGGATAAGATGAATGTTGCCAGAAGAACCTGTGGCTATATTGGAACACAATTCTGGAATCAGGGGAGAACGCAGGAGATTAAAGAGAGAGTAATGCATCTTTAGAATAGGTTTATGTTTAGGGATGAATAGCATATGTTTAATATACACCGTATTTCCATGGAGATACGGTGTATTTTTTACGGTTCTTTTTTTATTTTCCTCTACATATAGTGATGAGAGGGGGATGAGTTATGGGTGAAAAATGTATTATCTGCATCGGAATGACGTTGCTGATGTTGTTTCTCCCCTATGGACTTACCATGCTGATGACGGGGTATGATAAGCAGCAGGGGACAATCCGGGATAGTGGAATTATCGTGGAATATGAGATAGCAGGGGAGCTTAAAACGGCAGATTTGGAACAGTATATGATTGGGGTTTTGCTTGCTGAGCTGCCATATGATTATGAACTGGCAGTCTATGAGGCACAGGCGGTCATTACAAGAACCAATGCCAGAAAGCTTCATAAGGCGGGGACAAATCTTCTGGCACAGGATTTGAAGGTATCGTATGCTACAGAGGAGGATATGATAAAGCAGTTAGGACAGACCCGTTATGAGGAGCAGTTAAAGAAAGTGAAAACGGCTATTGGCAACACCTATGGCATGGTTTTGACATATAAGGGCAATTATATTGATGCACTGTACCACAATGTGAGTATGGGACAAACTGCCAGTGCTCTGGATGTCTATGGGAAGGATATACCATATCTTACCAGTGTTGATTCCAGTGCGGATGTAGAGGCAAAGGATTATATGCAGACACTAACCTTTACCTATGAGCAGCTTGTTGCACTGCTGGGAGACCAGTATGGGCTGACGCCAGAGAATTTTCTGGCAGAGGTTGCTATTTCAGAGAAGTCAAAGGCTGGTTATGTAAAAATGGTTAAGCTTGGAACGGGCAATATAACAGGAGAGGAATTTAAGCAGCTTCTTTCTTTGAATTCTACCTATTTTTATATGGAAAGTCAGGAAAGTCAGCTTAAAATTGTATGCCTGGGAAAAGGACATGGAATGGGATTGAGCCTGTATGGTGCAAATCAGATGGCAAAGCAGGGAAAGGATGTCAGAGAACTTTTGACCTATTACTATCAGGGGGCATCGGTAGAGGTAATTGGGGAGTAACGTCGTATTTTGTGGGATTTTGACATACACTCTCAATATATTGCGTTTGTAAAACTTGTCGGGAAATGATACAATGATATATAGGCAGAGATACATCTAGAGAAAAGAGGAACAGCAATGAAGGCAGCATATTCCAATCGAGAATTATTTGAAATTGCCAAGGAGAATTATCAGACCTTGGTATTTCATTGTGTCAAATTACAGACAGAGGGGTATTGGACGCAGCCTGAGCGGATGCTGAAGCAGACAATCCAAGAGCAGCTAGACCTTTATTTGCAGGCTGTACTTTTGATGTTTGCGGCACATAATGGTTCTTTTGATGGAGAACGTAAACATTTTGTCAGAGCTATTCCAGACCATAATGTACTAGAGCTTGAGGAAAGTGGTGATATGCCGGAGACGTCAATACAATATGCCAACCGGATGCTCACTTCCCCTCCTATTTTATTACAATTATTTGCCCTGCGGGATAAGGAGAAGCAGACGCATCTGTCTGTGATGTTTGTAGACACCTTATTAAATATTGTAATTGCCATGGCGTATCTCGATGAGCAGAAGGGAGAGGGAGTAGCAGAGTTTCTACAAGAATATGCATGCCGGATTAGTGTATTTTTAAGTGATGAGCTTCAATATTTGAAGAGCATTGATAAATGGTATGTCTACCGTAAGGTTGACAGTCCTACCTTTAAGACCGGATATATCCGGGATGAAATGGAGTATGTAAGGAAGCTGGTGAAGCCGGGTGTTTCCAAGGGGGGCACTGTGAAGGCGGAAGGCGGAGAACAGGTTCATGGGACGCTGCCAATAGAAACCAACGAAACGAAAGCCGTAGAGCAGCCACCAGGCATAGAGAGCGTTATAGAGCAGGTATCAAGGATAGAGGATACAGAGACTGCAGAACAGCCGATGGGGATAGAGGATACAGAGACTGTAGAGCAGGCGTCAAGGATAGAGGATACAGAGACTGCAGAACAGCCGATGGGGATAGAGGATGCGAAGAATGCAGAGCAGGTATCAGAACCAGAGAAGACCAAGCCTCCGGTTATGGACGAGGAGGAGATTGCAAGACAGACGGCACAGGCACGGTTGGAATTAGAGCAGGCGAGGGATGCGAAGCGTGCTGCGGCAGTGCAAAAGCTTATGGAGCGGTTAGATGAGCTGGTGGGACTTGAGAGTGTTAAGACAGAGATGCAATCACTGGTTAATCTTATCCGGGTTCGCAAAATGCGTGCCAATCATAATATGCCCCAGATGGATATGACTTACCATATGGTATTTACGGGTAATGCAGGAACGGGTAAAACAACGGTTGCAAGGCTGGTGGCAGAGATATATAAGGAGCTTGGGGTACTTTCCAAGGGAACCTTTGTGGAAACAGACCGGGCTGGACTGGTTGCAGGATATCTGGGACAGACAGCGATGAAGGTAAAAGAGGTGGTTGCACAGGCCAAGGGAGGAGTGCTTTTTATTGATGAAGCGTATTCCCTTACAAGCCGGGAGGCGGGAGACGATTATGGTATTGAAGCCATCGACACATTAGTGAAAGAGATGGAGGATAACCGTAACGATTTGGTCGTTATTGTGGCAGGATACCGTCAGGAGATGGAACGGTTTTTAAAGTCGAATACCGGACTGATTTCCCGATTTAATAAATATATTGATTTTGCAGATTATAGCTGCGACCAGTTGGTGGAGATACTAAATAAGATGGCGCAAAAGGCAGGAATGACGATAGAGGAGAGTGCCCTTGAGCAGGTAAGGGAGTATCTAAATCACATGGATAATATGGCTCGCAAGGATTTTGGTAATGCCAGAGGAATTCGTAATGTCTTTGAAAAGATTATTACAAATCAGGCGAACCGCCTTGTGCAGTTGGACAACCCAACTGCCTCACAGCTTGGATTGATTACCTTAGAGGATGTAACCCTGTTTACAGAGAAAGAAGTAGTTTCTCAGCCTAAAAGTTAAAGGTGTCCCGGTAATCCTTAGATTTCTGGAAAAAGTCTAATAGCCCTTGTTCATCATCGGCTATCAGCATTTGTTTAAATTGTTCAAGAACAATCTGGTACTGGCTTAAAAAAGTCAGTACTGATTTTTTATTTGCAAGCACAACATTTTGCCACATTTCAGGGGAAGAGGCAGCAATACGGGTCATATCGCGAAAGCCTCCGGCAGCAAATTGCTTCATATATTGCTGTTCATTGTCATTGTCGTGTACGGTATTGACTAATGAGTAGGACAGAATGTGTGGTACATGGCTGATGGCGGCAGCCGCAATATCGTGCTCCTCTGGATTCAGTATCATCGTTTTACAGCCACAGAGTGCAGTGATTTCTTTCATAATAGAAAGCTGTGACTCTTTAGTATGTTCTGTCGGAGTCAGAAGGTAGAAAGCACCGTTAAGCATAGTGTCAGTGGAATTTTCGTATCCGGTTTTTTCTGTTCCTGCCATTGGATGACCGCCTATAAAAGCAGAGGTCAGACCTGCCTCCTCCACTGCAGCATGGATGTTACCTTTGGTACTTCCTACATCGGTGAGAATACATCCGGGTTTCATAATCTGCTTAAGCTCTGGAAGATAAGAAATATTAGTAATCACCGGAGCACACAAAAAGATAATATCACATTCCCGGAATTCTCCCATAAGGTCTGCTTCTAATGCGTTGAGTACGCCATCCTGTAATGCCATTTTAAGACCAGGCTTTATATCGGGGAAGCGGTTATTTAGTGCAAGCATTCGCACTGTAGGCAGATGCTTTCGGATACAACGGGCGATATTACCCGCAATCAACCCAAAGCCGATAAATCCAATTGTCATATCTTTTAACTGCTTC
This sequence comes from Lachnospira sp., assembly GCA_017621205.1. Taxonomy (GTDB): domain Bacteria; phylum Bacillota; class Clostridia; order Lachnospirales; family Lachnospiraceae; genus NC2004. The sequence continues at coordinate 27,227 of JAGATQ010000022.1, read as the reverse complement.
ATATTTGGAACCCCCTTACGGATTACATAGTTTTTCTAGTACATCGTAAACCTGATTTATGATATGCCAGTGTCCTGTTGATATCTATGCATAGTATAACTGATGCATGTAGACAGGTCAATGCTTTTTTGCTTTAAAGTGCTAAAACAACACTTGTATTATATGTTGCTAACTGTGAAAAGATAATGAATTCGGGGTGAAAATGGTTGAATTTTCTAATAAGTAGGAGTAGGATACATCATAAACAGAGCAAAGGGATGGGTGAAGTCTATGAGACAGAAATTCATGCAGTTTATGCAGGGAAGATACGGAATCGATTCGTTAAACCGGGTGATAACGTGGTTTGTGTTTGGTATTATTATTGTGAATTTATTTATTCGCTCAGGAACACTGAATCTGATTTCGCTTTTGTTATTAATCTATCTGTATTTCCGGATGTTTTCCAGAAATTACACGAAACGGTATCAGGAGAATCAGTGGTTTGTAAGTAAGGTTTCGCCGATACAACGCTTTTTTCAAAGGCAGAAAAATCATGCAATACAGAGGAGGAGCTATCGGTTATATAAATGTCCCAAATGCAAGCAGATGGTGCGGGTGCCTAAGGGGAAGGGCAGGATTGCCATCTGTTGTCCTAAATGTCGGGAGGAGTTTGTTCGGAGGAGTTAGGAGAAATTAATATGTTTGGTTATGTAGTGGTGAACGAAAGAGAGTTAAAGGGGAAGGAGCTGCTTCGGTACCGAAGCTATTATTGTGGCTTGTGCCGGAGCTTAAAAAACAGGTATCAGCTTCTGGGCCAGATAACGTTAAGTTATGATACGACTTTTTTAGTAATATTATTGACAGGGCTGTATGAGCCGGAGAATCAGGAATTTTTGAGCCGTTGCGTGCTGCATCCGATTCATAAGTGCAATTGTATTACTAATACATATAGTGATTATGCAGCCGATATGAATGTGATGCTTTCCTATTATAAGTGTCTGGATGACTGGGAGGATGAAAAAAAGGTTTTAAGGGGCTTGTTTGCAATTCTCTTAAAGGGGAAGAATAAGCGGGTACAGCAACAGTATGAGGAGAAGGCACAACTTGTCTATGAGCAGTTAAAGCGGCTTCATCAATATGAAAAAAAGGATGTTCGCAAGTGCGGTATTGATGCTGAGCTTTTATCCGGACAGGATGACCTTCATAAGGCATTATGTAGTATGGATACAGCGGCAGGTTACTTTGGGGAAATCATGAAAACAATGTTTGTATACCGTGAGGATGAATGGGCAGATACGTTAGCCGCCTTTGGTTTTTATTTTGGGAAGTTTTTATATTTGATGGATGCATACGATGATATGGAGCGTGACCGGGTGACCGGCAGTTATAATCCGGTACTGCGTTATTATCAGTGTTTTGAGAAGAAAAATAACCAGAGCAAAACGATATCATATGTTCCAGAATTTGAAGAGGGGATGAGCCGGCTGCTAAAGCAGATGATGGCGGAATGTGCCAGAGCATTTGAACATCTTCCCATCATTCAGGAGGCGGATATCTTGAGGAATATTATATATTCCGGAGTTTGGAGCCGTTTTGTAACGGTTTCTGAAAATCGCTGCCAGCAGGCAGCGAAGAAGGAAGGACAGACAAAAGAGAGCTCAAAAATGGGATAAAAGGAGAAAAGAATGTTAGACCCATATCAAGTATTAGGCATTCAGAGGAATGCATCAGATGCAGAGATAAAAAAGGCATATCGTAATCTTAGCAGAAAGTATCATCCGGATGCGAACCTGAATAATCCCAATAAGGAACAGGCGGAGGAGCGGTTTAAAGAGGTACAGGCAGCTTACGAGCAGATTATGCGGGAAAAGGAGCAGGGCTATGGATACCAGTCCGCTGGAGCTTCTGGCGGGTATAGTGATTTTGGTTTTGGCGGATTTTATCAGAATCAATCTTCTAACACGGGTTCTGGTGATGGTCATTTGCAGGCGGCAATGAACTATATTCGCAATGGGCATTTTGATGAAGCGATTCATGTGTTAAATGAGATGGATAACCGGGATTCGCGGTGGTATTATTATGCCGCACTGGCATATTCTGCCAAGGGGAGTAATGCCCTCGCTACGGAATATGCAAAAACAGCTTGTGAAATGGAACCGCACAATGTTACTTATCAACGACTGTACCAGCAGCTTCAAAGCGGACAGAACTGGTATGAACAGCAGGGACAGATGTATGGAATGCCTGTGGCATCTGGTGGCTGGTGTTTTAAACTATGTCTGCTCAATCTTTTTTGCAATCTGTGCTGTGGTGGTAATTTGTGCTGTGGTGGACCAAGATATTATTAATATAAAAAGCAGGGAGTTATTCTCCCCGCTCGTCACCAAAGAAAAAGAGTGCCACTGTTCCCGGTCCGGTATGGGAACCAATGGTGGTGCCGATATTATTGATGACAACTCTGCCATTCATATTTTTAAAGCGTTCTTCTACTAAGTCAGCAACTGCCCTTGCATCTTCATAGCAGTCGGAATGGGAGATAAAGCATTTGCCATGATAGGAAGTGCCGTCTTTCGCATGCTCCTCCATCTTATTTACAATTGCTTCAATCACCTTTCGTTTTGTGCGGATTTTGTATCTTGGAATCAGCTTTCCTTCATTGTTCATGTTCAGCAAGGGGCAGATATTCAACACTCCCCCAACAAAGCCAGCCGTTTTAGAGATGCGTCCCCCTTTGATGTAAAAGGTCAAATCCGTAGAGAAGAACCAATGATGCAGATGCAGACGGTTTGCAACTGCCCATTCATACACTTCGTCAATTGATTTACCGGAATCCCGCAAATCAGCAAGCTTATCCATCAGCAAACCATAACCGGAAGAGGCTCCGAGGGAGTCGACAATATATAACTTACGGTCAGGGTATCGTTCCAATAAGTTCTCTCTGGCAATATTGGCAGAGTTAATGGAACCGGAGATACCGGAAGAGAGACATACATGTAAAACATCCATGCCTTCCTTTAAAAATTGTTCAAAATATTCCTCATATTCATCTGCATTGACTTGGGAGGTCTTGGTGCTTGCTCCGTCACGCATTGCCTGATAGAATTTATCGAAGGGAGTGGATATTCCTAAATCATCACGGTATTCTACTCCATCCAGTTCATAGTGAAAACAGATATAGGAGATGTTTCTGTCTGTAAAATGCTCCTTTGATAAATCTGCTGTGGAGCAGCAGCTTAAGACATATTGATTCATTGAGACGTCCTTTCTTTGCCATGTTTATGTATATTATGCTCATGTTGCATTGTAACATGTAATATTTTTTTATGTCAACTGTCGTTTAGGACGCCCAATTCCGATTGTGTTTCTATTAGTTCTGTATTTCTTTCAATGTTTTTGACTCCATGGGCGTTTTTTATCAAGCCACCCATTTGCTTTCCAATATTCCTTTTCTTCGAGAGAAGAACCCAAGTCTTTGTTTTGCATCATACGCATAACACCAAACATAAATTTTGTTTTGAAACCAACACGGATATTTCGGTTATTTGAAATTTTTTTTGCCAATTTCTCAATATCATGTTTTATACGTCCCTTTTTCTTGTCTGAAACCTGCTCCCAACTCATTGCTTGAACTGCGATACCATATTCTTTAATATAAGGCACTCCCCAATAGAATAAAGTGTTTTGGATATCTTTAGTAGCTGATTTCATTCCTGCTCCAGCTGCTGTTGATATTACAACGGCTTTTTTTGAAAACATACACGCTCTTGGCTTATGTGACATCCAATAGGTAAATGAAAGGTCAATAAATGCCTTCATTGGGGCAGATGCCCTCATACAGTATGTAGGTGTTGTAAATATCAATAAATCCGCCCTTTCCAACTCGTCCATAATGCGTTTCTTCTCCGTATAGAATGGGCATTTTTCTTCATTCTTAATGCAGGTATAACAGCCCATACAAAAATGTTCTAAATCCTTTGGCAAAAAAAATTCACTGATTTCGCTTTTGGGAAATTGCTCCACAAGCATTTTGCCGATATGATAGGAGCTACCCTTATGATTTTGTCCGTTTATCAATACTACCTTCATTTCCTTCATTTTCATCCTTTCTCAAATAAATGCAGTTAAATTGCTTAATGTGTTTTTCGAGCATTTTCAATGCTTCGTTTTCTCTGTCGGGATGTCTGTCGCAGAGAGTAAGCAGAGTATAAATGGGTGAATAAAAGTGCAAAGCCATAATATCAGCGTTTTCCTCTTTGAAAATTCCTCTGCCAATCAGTAAAGAAAACAATTCACTTTGGTATTTCAGCGGGTCATCAAAATATTGCCTTGAATATAGTTCTGAAAGTTCTGCGTTGTGAAACTGTTCTATAGTGAGCATTTTTCTGAATAATTTCGCATATTCATCATGCAGAAAATAGAGAAACAGACCTTTTCCCATTTCCACAAAAGACGTTTCATTGACTTCTGCATATATATCAGCGTCGGCTTGTATATTATTTCCGTTGATATGAAGCATTGCCGCCTGCTGGGTATAATTTTTTTTCAGTTCTTCAAGAATGGCATTAAATATCTCCTGCTTGCTCTTGAAATGCTTATATAAGGATGGAGCCTTTATGCCGACTGCCTGTGCTATATCACTCACATACACATCGTTATAACCCTTTTCTGCAAATAGTGTTAATGCTTCTTTGATAATTCTCTGCTTTGTATTCATAAGCACCTCCATAGCTAATCGTAATTAGCCTCCTTATTATAGGCTAATTATAATTAGCTGTCAAGTATTCTGGCTGAATGTTCACAAATAAAAACGAGCTAATAAACCGTGAGTTTACCTCATAGGTTCATTAGCTCTGTGTTTTTGCGTCTGGCTCTTTAATGATGTTCATTTTTTTATTTGGTTCTTTGGGTATTGCAATAGTACAGATAAGATAAAGCCAAATCCCAATGCCACCTGCCAAGTAGGCTAACCATTAACATAAAAATGGATATTTCGTGTTTCAAAATAGGGAGCACATGTCTCCCATACAGTTACTTTAGGAAACATTTTCTTAATACCACACCATTCCGATTGCCAGCATGGGATTTTTGCTCTTGGTGCCATAATTACCTCCTTTTATAATCTGTGTTATATAACATACAGATATTTTGTTCTTTGCCAATAATAAAATATGGAGCATGTGCTATTTTGCACATACTCCACTTAATATATATCCATCTTGCAATGGCTAATATAATCCTTATATTCGTTATTATATTGGCAAGCTATCACTCTTTCATAATAATTTCATATATGTATGACTAGTACTAAATTCCAATCTTAGCCTTGTAATTTATATCCTTCCTCTCTCTTTTGTAAACACCATGCGGTTAAATACTCTTTGTGAATATATTCAAAAGTTTGACCATAATTATCCTCTCGCAAACTAATTCTTAAGTCATGCAATTCTGTATATGGTGCCAACTTTTTGGTATATCTTGCAAGGCTATTATATGCCTTAGTCAGAACTTCAGGTCTTTCAACGAATACTCCCTCATTGTCATAATATCCTGTTGTACAATATATTCTATTTCGGGTTATTTGTTTGACCTTATGCTTCTCATTGACATAAGAATAACCAGCTTCAATAATCACATTACTCCCTTTACCAACTCTACTTACAATTTCTCTTCCGTTATATACTGAAATCACTATCTCTCCTGCATCTGGAAGGTAAAAAAAATAGTCGTTCTCATCTTTTGTTACCACATCTATATTTGTCCCAAATACCAACTTACCATTTTCATCCGCTTTTCTATAGATAACAAATCCTAATTCCAGAGCTTTTTTTGCAAGTATTACAAAACTATCGTAATCCATCCAATAATTTAATTGTTTTCCCATATATCCTCCTATTCAATCATAGTTCCATCTGGCAAGATAATATCGCCCTCATCTGTACTTACATCAAAAAATCCAACTCCGTGCTTTTGAGCTAAGCTTCGCATAAGTTCATAAGCTTCATCTGCCACCGACCATGAGAATGCAGCATAAATTACATCGTGGCCAATGCAGTAATCTACCAAATGACTTTCTAAATTTTCATCTTCTTCCAAAAGTTCAAAATCTGGTGCATATTCTCCATTCATAGGGGGGAATTTTTCTTTCATCTCCATAAACCAATTTTGTAAAGCAGGAGAGGACACACTAATTGTCTGGTAATCGTGGTCCTCCTCCCATTCCGTTTGCTTTTCGTACCATGCCATAAATTCTTTTTTTGTGCCAGGTGCCTTTGCTTTTTCAAAAACCATTAAATCATAACTCATATCTATCATTCCTCCAATCTGCCAGATTACTTAACATCAATATACTATCATAAACACACATACATTTCTACAAAATTCTGTTCGCTTTTCTTTGCCTTGTTTTGCAATGTATGATAAAATGAGCAGAGCGACGGTCGTGCTTGCACGAACCGGCATTGTGCGAATGAACGTATCGAGACGATAGTCGAGATATGATAAAATGAGCAGAGTGACGGTCGTGCTTGCACGAACCGGCATTGTGCGAATGAACGCATATTTTATTTTTATGATTTAGGAAGGAAAATCAATGTCAAAGCAGTTGGGAAGTGAGCCGCTTGGGCGGTTTTATTATGGAAAAAAGACAAAGAAGCGAAGAGAGTGGAGAGGAATCAGGGATACTCTTTATGATTATGTTCAGTGGCTTGGCACATGGAAGATTCTGATATGCTTTATGGTAAAGCCGAATAATCTAAGAGGTTTTTTTCGTTATCGCTGGATGATGAACTATCTGGCAGTGCCGGATTTTTTTGACCGACATACAGAGGGGATGCGGGGCGTACAGCTTCGGATGGCACATGTCGGGCTGGGACTGATTGTCAGTGATGTCTGTGATATGATTTCTACTATTTTTAAGGCAGACCCTGCTATTGGTAATGATAAAAAACTGAATGATAAGATTGTTTTATTCGATGAGAATATGATGAGTACGCTGATGGGCGGGTTCCCTAATCTGCGCTGGCTTTCCGTGGAGGTTCCGGCAGTTTACAGCAGCTCCATGATGAATCAGGAGGGAGTAAGCTACTATATCGACCGTACCCATGGATACGGGGTGCCGACGGATGTTTGCCCGATGCCGGCAGCGGAGCTTGGCGTGGCACTGGCAGATGATTTTCCTCTGATTGGCAAATGTGCAGTGCAGTGTAATACGACCTGTGATGGAAGTCTGATGGGGAACGGAATCGAAGCGACCAAGTTTAAGATTCCAACCTTCCAGCTTGCGGTACCGATACGTCATCGGCAGGAGAGTGTACAGGAATACGCAAAAGAGGAGATTGTTAATGCAATTCATTTTATAGAGGAGCAGACAGGAGAGACCTTTGACTGGACGGCATATTTTGAGAGTATGAACCGCTTTAATATGGAGACGGAGGAGCTTTTGGAATGGCTGGAGATTAGTAAGACGGATTATCCGCAGATGCTGGGAGTTAGTCTGGCACTATATCGGTATGGTGTGTATCAGGCAGCAGGAGGAAGAAACCAGACCTTTTTGGATACAGATAAAAAGCTGACTGCTCTTGCCATGAAGGGCTATGAAGAGAAGCAGATGGTTGCGGTGGAACACCGTCACCGCTGCATTACATGGGGAGTGCAGGCGGCGTATTATACTGCGTTTCCTATCTGGCTGCAAAACTGTTGGGGCATCGTGCCGCTATTGGATATGCTGAGCCTTGTTTCTACAGAGATGGTGAATACGGAGGATAAGGAACAGTCTTTGTATGACCTCGCCTATCTCTATGAGAATATGATTATGCGCAACCGTTCTAACGGTGGTTATGAGACAGGAGTGGAGGCATTGTGGCGGTACTGTGAAATGTACCGGGCAGATATGGTAATTATGTATGTACATATTGGTTGTAAGGCGATGGCGGGTTATCATGGGTTATTTGAGCAGGAGGCACGCAAGCGGGGAATTCATTTAATCTGGGTGTCCCATAATCTAATGTGTCCACAGGATGGCAGCCGTAGTGATATGCGTACGGAGGTAAACCGTTATATGCGGACAGTGCTTCGGGAGGAGCCCCTTGATAAAACCCTGGAGGATGTTGCAGATGAAAATGCATGGTAGAAATAAGAGAGGATGTTAGATGGCTATGAAATATTATGGTGGCTGTGATGCCGGAAGTACGTATACAAAGTGTGTGATTCTTGATGAGACGGGTAAGATAGTGGCACAGGTAACGAGACGGAGCCGGATTAATCCGGTGCTTAGTGCCGAGGATGCATTAAGGGAAGCAATAGAACAGGTAGATGATTTAAACAGTGCCGAGGAGCTTTCCTATCTGATTGGTACGGGCTATGGTAGAAACAAGGTGCCTTTTGCGGATGAAAATATATCAGAAATCAGTTGTCATGCGATGGGCGTTCATGTAACGAATCCTGCAATCAAGGCGATTATTGATATCGGCGGGCAGGATGTGAAGGGAATTGCCATCGATACGGATGGCACGGTATTGAATTTTGCAATGAATGATAAATGTGCTGCTGGAACCGGAAGGTTCTTTGAGTCCATGGCAAATGCCTTTGAGATGAGTCTGGAGGAATTTTCTAATTTGTCTTTGAAGGCAAAGAATACAATTCCGATTACGGCACAATGTGCTGTGTTTGCGGAGAGCGAAGTAATCTCTCTTGTAGGAGAGGGCAAACCGATGGAGGAGATTGCAGCGGGTATTCAGCTTTCTGTTGCCAAGCGTTGCTTTGTGATGGCAAAGAAGGCAGGAGCAACGGACGCTGTTACTTTGACCGGAGGATGTGCGAAAAATGAGGGGCTAAAACGTGCCATTGAAAAGGTGCTAAAAATCCGGGTGGTGGATATAGATATTGACCCGCAACTGATGGGTGCCTTAGGGGCGGCAGAGTATGCAAGAGTGAAAGGTATGAGCCTGTCTTAAGAAGTAAGGTATTATAACGGAAGGCATAACCCAGTCAGAAGAAAGGAATGGATAGCCATATGATTGTGTTAAAGATAATAGGGATTGCAGTAATTGTTCTAGCAGTTTTCTTTGTGGTAACCTTTATTATTTATTTTTTTAATCTTGATATGAAGCTGGCGGCAGGATTACAGCCTGTGCTTACCAAGCTTTATGACCGTGGGGAGCAAAAGCGGCAGCAGAAAAGCCATGAGACGAAAGAAAATAAAGGGAAAGCCAAAGGCTGATAAAAGATAAAGGGATAGCAAAAAGAGGATAAACAATAAAAGAGAAAGCAAGGCCTAAAGCTATATAGGAATAGTAATAGGCAGAAAAATTATAAAGGAAAGTATCTATGGAGCTATATGATAATGCAATTTATCAAATGAAACAGTTGTTAAAGCAGTATCCTGTAAAACGTATTCCAAAGTATGAGGGACGGCTGCCGTTGTTAGAGGGGGAGCAAGTACTGCTTCGCCGTGATATGGCATATGAGCTCGGCGGGGGGACACTTCCGGCTATTAGCATGCTGGCATTTACAACGTCAAAGGAGCTAGTATCCGATAGTGCCTCTTTTTTGTGTGGGCAGGATATTACAGCCCTTCAGGAAACGGTTCCGTATGCCAGAGTAGCTCTGATTCGGTTGTCGGATGAGTTTCTGGGGCAGGATATTTATGAGCAGGGAATATATGATGTGCTTCGACGGATTGATTTTGTGCGGTATCGTCTGCGAATTGATGGTTATATGATGCGGATATCTGCTGCAAAGGAGCGGGAGGTAGTTCGGATTGGTGCAAAAGCGAGAGAAGAAGGTCTTACCTTCTCGGCAGTGGGACAATGTTTTATGCAAAGCTATCTGACAGAACCGGAAGTGAAAGAGGTACAGACATATTTTATTACACTGCCGGAATTTGACTATGAAGCACTAAGGAGTATTGCCAGAAAGACAGAAGGAATAACAGAATCATTAAATTATATTTATGAGGCAATAAGTATGGATTGCGATAGCTGTGGGTTAAGAGCGGTCTGTGATGAGGTGGAGGGATTGAAGGAACTGCATTTTAACAGGGGATCAAGATAAAAGGAGGGTACACATGAAGCAGTATATTATGGCACTTGACCAAGGAACGACAAGCTCCCGATGTATTTTATTTAACCGTAAGGGACAACCTGTTTCCATGGCACAAAGGGAGTTTGAACAGATTTATCCCAAAGCAGGCTGGGTAGAGCAAAATCCTAGGGAAATCTGGTCGTCACAGGCATCCGTTGCTACAGAGGCGATGGGGCGGCTCGGCATCAGTGTGGAGGAGCTTGCAGGAATTGGGATTACCAATCAGAGAGAGACAACTATCGTCTGGGATAAGACGACAGGAAAGCCAATATACAATGCCATTGTCTGGCAGTGCAGAAGGACGGCAGACCGGATAAAGCAGTTAGAAGCAGATGGTATGGCAGAGTATATCAGGGAGCATACCGGATTAGTGCCGGATGCGTATTTTAGTGCCAGCAAGCTTGCGTGGATTTTGGAGCATGTAGGTGGAGCCAGGGAGCGTGCAAGAAAAGGGGAGCTTTTGTTTGGTACAGTGGACACATGGCTAATCTGGAATCTCACAAAAGGAGCAGTTTTTGTTACGGATTATACCAATGCATCCCGAACCATGCTTTTTGATATTCATAAGCTATGCTGGGATAAGAAGATATTGGATTATTTTGATATACCGGAGGGTATGTTGCCACAGGTGAAGCCTTCAAGTTCCATCTATGGCTATACGAAGGCGTCTGTTTTGGGCGGTGAGGTGCCGATTGCCGGAGCAGCCGGAGACCAGCAGGCGGCACTGTTTGGGCAGTGCTGTTTTGAGCGGGGTATGGTAAAAAATACTTACGGAACAGGAAGCTTCATCTTAATGAATACGGGAAGAGAGGCGGTGGTATCGGGACATGGTCTGCTTACAACGATTGCAGCAAGCCTTAGCGATAAGGTGGATTATGCTTTGGAGGGTAGTGTGTTTGTGGCGGGAGCGGCAATTCAATGGCTTCGTGATGAAATGCGTCTGGTGGAGGATGCGGCGGTGACAGAGCGGTTGGCACAGAGTGTTCCTGATAGTAATGGTGTATATGTTGTGCCTGCTTTTACCGGGCTTGGTGCTCCTTACTGGAATCCCTATGCCAGAGGAGCAGTATTTGGTATTACAAGAGGCTGTTCTAAGGCACACTTTGTCCGTGCTGCCTTGGAGGCGATTGCTTATGAGACTAATGATGTAATTTATGCTATGGAGGAGGATTTGGGACAGCCGCTTGCTTCTCTTAAGGTAGATGGAGGAGCCAGTGCAAATAATTTCTTACTGCAATTCCAGTCTGATATTACAAAAACGGAGGTGGAACGTCCGGAGTGTGTGGAAACGACGGCATTGGGAGCTGCCTATCTTGCGGGACTGGCAACAGGATTTTTTCAGTCTCTTTCTGATATTCAGGAAAATTGGTGTCTTGACCGGGCATTTTCCCCTAAGATGGAAGAAAGCTTGCGAAAAGAAAAGCTTGATGGTTGGAAAAAGGCGGTAAGGTGTGCACTTATGTGGACGGAGTAGGGAAATAGCAAAACACCTTTTATACCATTGATTGGTTTAGGGGTTGTTCTGTTCCTGAAGCTTGGCAAGTTGTTCTCTGAGTGTCTGTAATTCAATCTCTTTTTCTTGCAAAGCAACAGCATTCTTTTGTAAAGCAACATCTTTTTCTTGCAAAGCAATGTCTTTTTCTTGTAAAGCAATATCTTTTTCATTAATCGTATCCTGCATTACGTCAATCATATACTGTACTGTATTGCGGTCAAGTTCCTGCAATTCCTTTGAAAACATACCCATCACCTTCTCCGTATTCTGGCATAGCTCATAGATTTCTTCGTACATTGGTTTGAAGTCCGGATATTCCGTAATCAATTGGATAATCGTCTCCGGTTCATCCATGTAGAAGAAGGTAAGCCATGCATCCAGCTTATTTCTGATAGGTTTATTGTGCTGCTTCTTCCGGAAAATGTCAAGAGGTATAAAGAGATATTTCTGTAATAATTCCAGTTCCAGCCCGCTGTCTGTCATCTGTTTGGAGCGGTGTAGGTAAATATCAGGATAGGCTTTAAATTCTTCGGGACTTTTCTCGTATAATACGATGGTGTATACACTTTTCATATCCTTGTAGCTGAAATGCTTCTCGCTTTTATCCCGCACCCGTTTATATTGCCGTAACAGCAAATCGGCAGAGTAACAGGCACACCGCTGCCCCGGAAACATATAGCCGATTTTCTGGATTTCTACATTGGCAATGCTACCGTCTTCCAACTGGACTACGATATCGGTAATCAGCAGTGTGCTTTCGTCTGCAATCCGCACAGAATCATTGGGCAGTACCTGAACAATGATGACCTGCTCCTCCAGTAGTAATGACAGTAATTCCTCTAACCGTTTAGGTACATATTCCGGATTCATGATTTCCTTAAAGAAAGAATCATATAACATCTTTACACCCCTTGCACCGCTGCAAAAGTCCAGAAATTCTTCCTGCTGTGATGGTTTCCATGAAGAAAACAGGGGTGATAATTTGGGATTGTCAGATACTTCCTTTAAAATCTCACTTCTTGTCCGGAGCATGGGAAAATATTGTTTTAAATTTGTGTTGATAATAAAACCTCCTTAAAAATTATGTAATACTTTGGTTGCTATAGTTGCCATATTTACCATTGCCTGTGGTGGTATTGTTGCTTGGGGGTAAAATGTAATAGCTGGTATCATTATGCTAACACAGAAAAAATATTCTGTCTAAAACTTTATAGTTGTTAAAGATACTCAAATACTAAATTTAATAAACCTGAACTGAAACACATTTTCTGCTAGTAATTATGCCTTCCATATAAATAGGGACTCTTTGTAGTTTCTAATGGCATGAAAAAACGCTGTACTATAAATTGGTTCCGTTGTTCGAGAATAAGGATTTCTATGATATTCCCACAAGGTATTATATGCTGACGCAACCGACGCACATTCGCCATCCATGGCTCAGGTGCGTCTTTTCGGGTCATCCTGTACCGAAATTGCTGAGATTCAATGGGAATATCAAGAAATGCTAATTCTCTTCCAAAGTCACCAATTTGTAGTACAGCGCTCTTTTATGCAACTTACAATTTTGATATGTCCCTATTTATATGGAAGGCATAATTACTTACTTTTAACACAAAATCTGTGTGCAAAGCTTGAGAAAGAAAATAAAAAACCGTCAATTACAGAAATAACGGCAACTGACGGTCATAATATATATTTTATTACTATTAGAAAAAAAGTATTCTCTTCCTTCATCTGATGATACTTTACACCATTTAATGTTGAGTCTCCTTTCTCATCATAGTTTGCAACTGCTATCTGTTGATAGGCTGACATACTTACCGTCTCATACATTGTTTTGTAGTAAATATTCATTTCCTTCATTACCTCAAGCTGTGTATTATCATTTTCTGATATAATCTCTGTCTGTGGACAATTTCCAAACCAGATACAATCCCATGTGACATTCCCATCAGCATCATAGCTTGGATTGGATAGGGTATGAGGATTCTGTTTTGTCTCCTCTGCTTTTGTAACAACCTTTCCATAACCTATAAACGAAAGCTCTAGTATAATGCACAATATCAGAATCATGCTATAGATATTTTTTAGCTGTTCCTTCATTTTCCTGATATACCCTTTTGCCTCTTCTCAACAACCTCATTTTCCATCACTCCTATTCTTTATTAATAACAACGAACAGAATAAATATCCTGTTTTACCAACCGAAGCAAAAGAAAAAACTACGGCACACAAAACAAACCGTAGTTTAAAAAACTCCGATTTCTCATTTGATTATCCAGAGACAGATATTATTTCAAACCATTGTTTAAAAGCAGGAAAATACCGCTTATCTAATATCCATCACCAGAAAATCTCATGAGAAATCAAGAACGAGGCGTAAGTATGCGTCCACACCTACACCCCGTTATATATTAATATATCATAAGGTATACAATAAACCTGCTTTCACATTAAGAATACTGCTTGTAAAGCAAAAACAATTCCATTATAATAACAATGTGTATCGCAGATTCGTCTGTATTGTGTGGTACTTAAGCTACCATCCCTTGCCCGGTACTGCGCCAACAGTGCTGGGTGGTACACCTAAACATTCTTGAATTTCTCAACCATATTTTACCATAATGGATAATATTTCACAAGAGGGAAACAAAAGTACTTAGGGTAACACTTAATACATTTTCAATCGACCATTAGGAGGATAACATGATTAGAAAAACACATCAGAGGACGACAAAAATAACAGCCATTTTTTTCTGCCTGCTTCTCCTTAGCGGCTTTTACACTTCTTTGATGCCAGTGTCTGCGGCAAAGCCGAAGGTAAAAGCACACTCCTATCTGGTGATGGATGCCAATTCCGGCAAGGCGTTGTATAGCCAAAATCCGGGTAAAAGAATCTATCCTGCTAGTACAGCGAAGATTATGACCGCTTTAGTGGCTTTGGAGAATGCAAAAGAAACAAAAAAAATAAAATTCACAAAGCAGATGAAAAAGCAGGTGAATAGTGCAAGCATTGCCCATCTTGGTCTGAAGGCAGGGGCGACCTATCAGGTTCGTGATTATTTACATATGCTTTTGTTAAGTTCGGATGCAGATTCTGCCTATGCGTTAGCAGTGGGAAGCTGTGGTTCAACCAAAAAATTTGTGAAAAAGATGAATGCCAAGGCAAAGGCACTCGGAATGAAATCGACAAGCTTTGATAATCCTGTGGGGCTTGATATTGGAAATAACTATAAAAAAACATATACGACAGCCAAGGATTTTGCGGTTATGGCACGCTATGCCATGAGTATATCAACGATTCGGGAGATTGTGGCTACGTCGTCCTATAAAGTACCCAAAACCAGTAAGAGTAAAGCCTTTACCATTCATAGTACCAATGCGTTTTATTCCGGGGCAGCTTATGACGACAGCTTGTATGAGGTGATTGGGATGAAAACCGGATTTACCTCTGCTGCGGGGTATACTTTTATTGGTGTGGCAAGGGACATAGAAGGGCATGAGGTTATTTGTACGTTTTTTGGTAAGAGCAGTAGTGCAAGGCGATATAAGGATGTTAAAAATCTGTTCAATTATACGTTTCAGCAGTATGATAAGGAGAAGATTAATTTGAGTGTGGGTTTTTGGGATACCCGTTTTCTTGCTTCTGAGAAGGTGATACAGAAATATGCCAAGCAGGGCTTGCTATCGACGGAGGAGGAACGGTTTTATCCAAAGAGGAATGTAACAGAAGCGGAATTTATTGAACTGATAAATGGTATTGGAGGAATGACGCTTACTGCCTCTTCCAATAAGAAGATGGTAACAGTCCAGATGGCGGCGGATTATATTTATCGGGACGATGTTATGATAGCGCAGAAAAAGGTTGATGCGTGGATGTCAAAGCTTTCCAATGTGCCGGCAGAGGATGCAGCGAGGAACCGCTTGGCAGCATTGTATGAGCATCGGTTAATGGATGTGAAAAGCTGTGCGGACGCAGGGCATAAATTAACGAGGGAAGAGGCAGTTTTGCTAGCGGATAAGCTGGCAAATCAATAATGTAATGGTTGCAGGAACAAAATATTACAGTAGGGTATATGTATGAATAATAATTTGACAGAAAATGGCATCAACTATATAATACGAAGAAGAACTTTTATAAAACAAAATAGTTATTTAATTAGATAATTTCATAATTACCGTAAAAGGAGGAGCGAACATGGTTACAATTGGAACAACGGGTAAGGTACGTTATATCGGAGTGGATGATAAGGACATTGATTTATTTGAGAGCCAGTATATTGTACCGAATGGTATTGCCTATAATTCTTATGTTATTTTGGACGAGCAGGTTGTCGTTATGGATACGGTGGATGCAAGAGGAATGAAGCAATGGGAGGAGAACCTAAAGGCAGCATTGGACGGAAGAGCGGTAGACTATCTGGTTATTTCCCATTTAGAACCTGACCATGCGGGCAGTATCAGCCGGTTGATGGAGATGTATCCAGAGGTGAAGCTTGTGGGTAATGCTAAGACCTTTGCGATGTTTCCTCAATTTTTTGATATGGATATCGAAGGAAGAACTCTCGTTGTAAAGGAAGGGGACACCCTGTCTGTTGGCAGCCATACGTTGCAGTTTTTCATGGCACCGATGGTGCATTGGCCGGAGGTAATGGTAAGTTATGAGCAGAGTGAAAAGATTTTATTTTCTGCGGATGGCTTTGGAAAGTTTGGAGCCTTGGATACGGACGAGGACTGGGCTTGTGAAGCACGCAGATATTATTTTAACATTTGTGGTAAATATGGTGCTCCGGTTTCTGCTTTATTGAATAAGGCGGCTGCTTTAGATATTGCAGTGATTTGTCCGCTTCATGGACCGATTCTTAGTGAGAATCTGGAATATTATATTGATAAATATAAGACGTGGAGCAGCTATGAGCCGGAAGATGAGGGTGTGTTGGTAGCTTATGCTTCGATTCACGGTAATACTGGGGCAGCAGCGAAGAAGCTTGGCGAGATATTGGAAGCCAAGGGAGCGAAGAAGGTTGTAGTAAGTGATTTATCCCGTGAGGATATGGCTGAGGTCATTGAGGATGCCTTCCGTTACGATAAAATGGTACTGTGTGCTGCCAGCTATGACGGTGGTGTATTCCCTGTGATGGAGAGTTTCCTTGCTCATTTGAAGTCCAAGGCATATCAGAAGCGTACCGTAGGTATTCTGGAAAATGGAAGCTGGGCACCGTGTGCTGCCAGAACCATGAAGGGTTATCTGGAAGGGATGAAGGAGGTTACGGTAGTAGAGCCTGTTGTAACCATAAAGTCTACTATGAAGGAAGGGGATATTCCTGCCATGGAGGCATTGGCGGATGCCCTTATGGCATAGTAGTGTGAAGTTAACACTGGGAATCAAAAAATTTTTTAATTACCTTTAAGTTGTGACAGATATTATTGATTGTCTGATTTAGATTTTTTCTATCGTAGGCGAATCTGATGAGCCAGTATTTGATGCGGTTCATGAAGAGGACCTCCCATATTTATTAAGAAAGAGGAGAAACATCTGAAGTGTTCTCCTCTTTTAGTATATGCAGAATTAGACAATTGTGGAATGCTTTTTTGATTAACGGTTTTTCTTCCGGTATGCTTCCAGTCTGCAAATCGGCTTCCCTTCTGCCGAGAAACGCTGTTCGTATTCCGTCATGATATTTCCTGTATTGAATTCACTGTGATGTAAGTCAAAGGTTACCTTGTCCAGTATCCAGTCCGCTTCCTTTATCTGTTCTAAGGAGAACGCAAACAGTTCCTGATTGTCTGTTTTAAAGCAGATTCGTCCGTCGGGAATCAGAAGCTCATCATAGCGTTTTAAAAAGCGGGTTGAAGTAAGGCGTCTTTTTGCGTGGCGTTCCTTAGGCCATGGGTCGGAAAAATTAAGATAGATTCTACTTATTTCATCTGCTTGAAATACCCGATTAATATTCTCCGCATCCATACGAAGGAAGAATAGATTGTCAAGAAGCTGTCCCTGTTCCTGTTCATAGGTTTCTCTTCGTTCAATTGCACGAATCAGTACACTGGAGAATTTCTCGATTCCAATGTAATTGATGTCGGGATTCTGTCTGGCAAGCTCCGTAATAAACTGCCCTTTTCCCATTCCAATCTCAATGTGTATCGGATTCGTATTGCCGAAAAGCTTGTGCCAGTTTCCTTTATGTTCATATAATAATGTTTCATTGTCCTCGTTCATTGTAAAATCAGAGGCAGCAATCTTCTCCCTTGCTCCCTTTACGTTTCGTAACCGCATAGACCTTGCTCCTTATTTTTTCTTAATAGGTGTATCCATCATAACATTTTTCTTGTAAGCTGTCTAATGGGAATTGTGCAATATTTTATTTATAATTTGATGCCCAATCTCCCAATTTTCCGAAAGTAAATTTTTATAGATTTCTTAAAGGATATGGGTTATACTATAAAGTAAGGTTTCATTCGATTATATTGAAAGTGGGTTACAATTGATGAAGAGGAAATGGATTACAATAGCTATGGTTCTGGTAATGTCAGTGATGCACCTTGTGATGCCGGTTACCGCAGCTCAGTACGAAAAATCAAATGGAGTAGAGGAAGAGTATTTACAGACCGAGGCGAAGGTTCCGAAGATGTATTCGGAGGCAGCAATTTTGATGGATGCCAAGACGGGTGAGATATTATTCCAGAAGAATGGCAAGAAGAAAGAATATCCTGCCTCTATTACGAAGTGTCTGACCTCTTTGATTGCTATTGAACATAACAATTTACAGGATATGATTACTTTTTCAGAGGATGCAATCTATGATGTGGATGTTGGAAGCTCTAGCATTGCCCGGGATGTAGGGGAAGAGCTTACGGTAGAACAGACACTTTATGGTGCGATGCTGGAGTCTGCCAATGAGTGTTGTAATGCCATAGCAGAGAAGACAGCTGGCTCGAAGGCAGGATTTGCAGATATGATGAACCAAAAGGCTGAGGAGCTTGGATGTGTTAATTCTCATTTTTCTAATCCTAGCGGATTATATGATAAGAACCATTATACCTGTGTGTATGATATGGCATTGATTGTGAAAGCCGGACTTGCTAATGACAACTGGCGTCGTTTCAGCAGTGAACTGATATATGAAATTCCGCCGACCAATAAGAAGGACGACTCTACATTTTGCCGGAATCATCATTCCATGGTGAATGGTGATGTTCCTTATGATAATACGTATTATACAGTTGAAGGGGGTAAGACCGGGTATACGGTGAAATGTAAAAACACCCTGATTACCTATGCGAAATCGAATACGACTGGTATGGAACTGATAGCGGTCGTTATGCGTTGTGATGACTACTATTATGTAAATGGCCATTCCCGCTCAAGGGTTTATACGGATACCGAGAATTTATTCCAGTATGGCTTTTCTAATTTCAAGGTGATTACCTCAGCAGTGGATTTTTCCGGCAAAGAGGATGTCGCAGAGGATAGCTATATCAAGAGGACATATCAGTTATTACAGCCGGAGAAATTTATTTCTTTTTCCGCCGAGAATGATTGTAAGATTGTGGTTTCCAATAACTATGATGAAAGCAGCCTGTTGGGGACTTTGGTTTTCGATGGGGATATAGAGAAAAAACGATGGGGGGTATACGAGTTTATTTCCTCTGGCAATGTGATTGCTTCGACGGATGTATACTACAGCCTCAATCAGGATGTGATAAAAGATTTATTTGTCATTTCCAATAAACAGGCCAATATGAACCGTATCGGACAGATACTTTTATGTGTGGTAATTGCGGTGATATTACTGTTGCTCGTTATTGGGTTAGTGAAGTTTGTGCATACTTACTCTCTTTTAAGTATTATGGGTCGTTCAAGAGGACTTGGTACCTTGAATCCGAAGAAGGCCATGAGTTCCTTTAAGCCATATAAAAAACGGCGAAGCAAAAGCAAGGGGGATTACGGTAAGTTCAGTATTCGCCGCCACCATCGCCACCGCCGTTATTCAAGGAAACATAAGCTACATTTCTGATTCTCTGGTCATATTTTTCTGCTGTAGCCGATGGTCAATAAGCTTATCAACCAGATAGCTAATGATGCCAAAGATTGGCACGCCTAAAAACATTCCTAATGGTCCTGCTATTGCACCACCACAGGAGATTGCAAATAAAATCATAATTGGACGAAGGCCCGTTGAATTCCCAAGAATACGCGGGCCTAATATCATGCCGTCAAAGGATTGCAGGCAGATAATTAAAATCAGAAAGATTATGCCATGCATTGGCTTTTCGATAAATAGGATTATACAACCTGGAATAGCTCCAATATAAGGACCAAAATAAGGAATCATATTGGTAATTGCAACAATAACTGATATCAGCATCGCATAGGGAAGCTTTAAAATACTCATGAAGATAAAGCATAAAACACCAATAATGAGTGAATCAATGGTCTTGCCAATAAAGAAGGATTTACAGATGGCATTACAGTCTTTTACAATATCGAAAAAACCGCTTACCTCTTCCTTGGCAGGAAGCATAGCATAGCTAACGGTTTTCATATATTTTAATATTCTTTGTTTATCACATATCAGATAAATAGATACAATGAGTGCAATAAAGAAATTGATGAAAAAGCGAATTAAGGAAATACCTGCACCATAAAGAGCCGGAATAATTTTTTGTAACTGGGCGAGCAGATAGTCCTGCATTTTGGGAAGGTAGTTATTGGTTATATCATAAATAGTATCAGCATCAATGTCCGGATTCTTGCTGACATAGGCATTAATCCATTCGACAATCCGGTTATAAAAGTCTGGGAATTGTGTAATCAGCTCGGAGATACTCTTTATTAATTGTGGCACAATATAGCTGACGCAGATAACGATTAATCCCAGTATAATTAAATAAGCAGAAAAAATAGAACAGGCTGTCTTAATCTTTTTGTTTTTAATTTTTAATAAGTCACGGTAAACATGCCCATAGAGAAAGTTCACCAGAGGATTTACCAGATAGGCAATCAGGAAACCAATGAAGTAGGGACCGATGACCCGCACGATAGCAGAAAGCAATTTCATAGTGGATTCCCAGTTGTTAATAACCCGGAAGGCAATAATAGAGATTAATACGACGGCAACGACGTAGCAACTGATGGTAAAGTATTTGGAATCGCGTTGAAAGGGATGTTTTTTGTTTGAGTTCATATATGCTCCTTTGTTATTAAAAATATATAGATAATTGCGAAACAATAAATTACTGATACGATAGTCATAATTTTGTCTAAATTTGCTTCGTTGTCCGTACATAGCTCGGAACAAAGGCGTAAATTTATACAAAATCACAACTATCTACCTCGTAAATATGAGTTTCGCAAACGCCTATAAAAATATATATCAATTCACATTGTTGAGTTATACTATATACTAGTATAACAAGAAACAAATGAAAAAAAAACAGAAAAATTGAAATTTAGGGTTGCTTTTTTAAAAACTATGTTATATAATCTATCTTGTCGTCAAGAGAGAGCGACATTTTCTTCATAAATAAGCACCATTAGCTCAGCTGGTAGAGCAGTAGACTCTTAATCTATTTGTCCAGGGTTCGAATCCCTGATGGTGTATGTTGGGTTCCTGTTTGGCAGCCTTTGTGCTGCTGGGTGGGGGCTTTTTTATTTCTGTGAACAACGAGCCAGGCAGCCATGCTTGCATGGCTATTTGGCGACTGTCGCAAGGGTCAGATACCCCGCCCCTTGCTTTGGGGTATTTGACTTGCTTCGTTAAAGATAGATAGGAATGAAATAGAATAATTAAGAATTGAGGGAAAACTCCTTAATTGTGATGCGGCTGTTGAAAATGGCATATCACAGTAAGGAGATTTTTTTGCGTAAGTTATTTAATCTTCGTTATAAAAAGGGTTATTTGTTGTTATGGGAGTAAAAGTACGTGCCTTGGGCTTTGTGGTAGTATTTTGTAAAATTTTCTGATATACTCTATCAAGAATGAATTAAGTATATATGCAAATTATTTACAAAACGGAGAATACTTATGGATAACAATATATGTTGTAAAAAAATATTACGTATCAGTATGTTTGCTGTAACATTGATAGTAATATTGAAAATGCCATCTGTTTCAGATATGATGCAGACAAATGCTGCAGCCACTGAAACTGTAATTATCCGGGATGCACAAAAAGCCTACCGGGAAAACATATCCGTCGAGCTGCACAAAACAAACACAAGCTGTTATGCTGTCGTAACTCCGGATACCGTAACAAACAAAGCGGTTACCTTCACCAGCCAGAACCCCTCCATCATGACCGTAAGTACGGTAGTAATTGACGGTGTATACTATGCTCAGATGACGGGGGTTGCAGAGGGTGTCACGAAAGTAACCGCCACTACCGCCAGTGGAAAAACCTACAGCAGTTATGTGACGGTATATACCGCAGTCTCCAATGAAACAGGTATCATCAACACAGCCACCCCACTGAAGAAGACGGCCCTGCCACAGGCAGATAATTTTACAAAAACAGCCAGCATAAACGATACCGGAACCGTGAAAGGAAGGGTAGGAAATTACCTGTATCTGGACATGCCCGCAGGCTATCTCGAAAAAGGCTATCATATCGCCTACATAGAAAAAGAAAAAGTCACCATTAAATGCACTGGCATTCAATTAAGTACCACAGAGCTAACCTTGTATGTCAACGAAACGAAGCAGATAAAAAGAAAGGTACTTCCGATAGTTGCAACTAATCGGAAAGTCAGTTTCTCCAGTAATAACAAACAGATCGCTGTCGTATCCAATAAAGGCACTGTCCGGGCAAAAAAACAGGGAACAGCTACCATTACCTGTACTGCTACCGATGGCTCTGGTATCACCGCCACCTGTACCGTCACAGTGTCTGGTACAGTTTCTCGTCCTCAATCTCGTCCAGTAAGTCCGCAACGGTATTTGGCTCTGCCTGCTGTTCGGTGTCCGCCATTCCCTCAAGGTATTCCCCGAAGTCGCTCGTCCATCGGTAAAACCGCCTGTTGGAATTAAAGTCTGCCCTGTCCTCTATGCGGATTTGCTCAATGACCGCTTCATCAACGCCATTCTCACGCAGCACTTTTTCCTCGGCTTCTTTCCAGATACGCCATTTCCTGTCCTCACGTCCGTGGTTATATGCCATTCTTTTTTCCTCCAATCTGAATTTTTGAAAATGTAAAATCCAGATTGGAAAGGCGGCGAACGACAGCCAACAGCGGAAACAACCCTGCGGCATATTCCGATAAAAAACGACAAAAGAAAAACCGCAAAGGCTGCCATGCCATCACGGTTTATGGATATGTTAGTTCTTATATGTGGAGATTTAACTTCTATTTTAGGGGTAAAAATCCCCCTTACGCTGATAGCGATTTTTTTAACAAGCTATTTTCCCATCTCCGATATGATATATGTAAATGAAAATAACTATTTACATGCAATAAAAATCCCTCCAAACTTCAAAAAACGAAGTCGGAGGGTAGTCGAGGCATGGCAAAAACCCCACCTGAACATCGTTTTTTTTATTTGGCGGGTATCCTACCTAATGTTAATAAAAAGAGCAGAGCCAATGAACTGTGATATATCGCAAATTCATCGGCTCTGCGGCTTAGCGGCTGGCTCTGTAATGATTACTATCTGTAGATTTTTGACATTTATTAAGTTCTCATGTTTGCACTTTGGACAAAACAGAGGAAAGTTTTGTAGTATTGTATCCTTTCGCATCTTATCCCTTGTCTTACCTCCGCAAACAGGGCATCTTATCCATTCGGCTGTGCCTATATCCATACGTTACCTCCTGCAAATCAGCGCTCATAACTGTCTCTTTTTTTGTTCTTGGCACATCCAGAAAGTTTGTCAACAGCAAGAGAAGCGGTAGGCTGAAAGTAAATATCTTTTCCTTTATTGCTCTCATACATAAAATCCCTTAATGGCTTACTGGTATATTTTGAAAAATCGCCGTATATAGCAAATCTCACACCATAGTTAATGAATTTCTGCAATATTTCTCCTGCCAGACAAGTACTCAATACAAAGAAATCATTTGTGATAGCACCCTTGTTTACAGCAATATTTGTGCAGCCCGTTTCGTATTTTACTGTCATAATCAAGTCTAACGCCGACTGAACATCTGTAATCAGCTGTTCATCACTACTCACAACTGCAACCTCTATATTATTTTTCTTTATAACATCTGTTTTCATTTTCTACCTCCATCAACTTTGAATCATTTTAACAACGGCTTTTGACTGCCACTTATTCCCCTTGTATCTCAGAACCA
Source organism: Lachnospira sp. (assembly GCA_017621205.1). Taxonomy (GTDB): domain Bacteria; phylum Bacillota; class Clostridia; order Lachnospirales; family Lachnospiraceae; genus NC2004. The sequence goes on along the minus strand of JAGATQ010000022.1, from coordinate 3,379 downwards.
CAATAGCACTTGCCACGCACCATCCCAGACAAGAAGCAATAGCAATCGAGAGAAGTCCTAATTTTCCTATCAGCAATACAGTGACAAGCAATTTCACGAGTATGGATGCCAGTGAATGAATCCCTGCAATCAGTGTATCCCCAACACCAGAAAGTACGCCGCCCAATCCGTATATCAAAGCATTTATCGGATAAAACCATAGGCAGACATGGAAATAGCTATAACCGCTTAATATCATTTCCTCGTTATTGCCGATGATTAGCCCCAATATTCCTTTTCCCCAAAACAACAGAATCACGGAAAGTAGAGCTGTGATAGCGACTGCAAGCATTATGCCAAACCATGTGCCTTGCTTCATACGGTCTTTTTCATTTGCTCCGATATTTTGTCCTGCAAATATGCTCAGAGCATTTCCGAGTGCCTGAACAGGCAGCAAAATAAATGCTTCAATTCGGCTTGCCGCTGTCATTCCACCAATGCTTGCATTTCCTAATTGATTGATAAAGCCTTGCACAATAAGCATACCGAGAAAAACTGCCAATTGTTGTATAATAATTGGTGTGCAGATTTTTAATGAAATCCCTAATAACTTTTTGTCAAAAACAATCTCACTTCGCATTGGAATTACCATCGGGAATTTCTTTCGGAGTTGTATCAACAGATATACGCCAGAAATTGCCTGTGCAATAATTGTTGAAATCGCAATTCCAATAACCCCTCCGCCATTTACAACAAAAACGATATTAAGCACTAAGTTGATAACGGATGATATAACCAACGCATACAGCGGCATCTTTGTTTCGCCAAAACTTCTCATAACTGCACCAAGCAGATTATATAACATTGAAAATGGAATGCCTAAAAATACCATTCTCAAATATGACGAAGCAGGCTCTAAAAGCTCAGCAGGGGTCTGGGTAATCTGTAACAGCGATTTTGTCAGAATTGCCCCACCAAACGCCATCACTAATCCTAAAACCAATAAAAATATAGACATCGTGGAAATTAAGCTTTTAATCTGTCCGTATTGCTTTGCTCCAAAAAATTGGGCAAGAAGTATCGTAATACCAATAGCCAAGCCCAAAATAACGGAAACAAACAGCAGATAAATCGGGACAGATACGCCGATTGCAGACAAGGCATCTTCATTCACCAGACGTCCCGCAACAACCGCATCAATGACATTATAAAGCTGTTGTAATAAAGTTCCTAAAAAAATGGGAATGGCAAATAACACTAACTGTTTCCTTATATTTCCCGAAGTCAAAGCCGTAGGCTGACCTCTAGTTTCTTTCTTTTTCATTTCTCTACCTCCTGTTATTCATATAAACTGTCAATCAGATGGTCAACCATAAAATCAAAAGTTTCCATATGATTGTGTGGAAGAATATCCTTATTTTTGATATTCATAATTAAAGAGTAAATAACTGACATCGCCAAATCCGCATTAACTTTGAATTTTAAATAGGGTTGGCTTAAAAAAAGCTTTTGGCTCATACGATTAGATTCCTCGATTTTCTTTGCCTGTTCCTCTGATAACTTATTCATCAAAATTGTGAAGTCCATACTGTCTGAATCGTACAAAAAATTGTTTTTATCATATTCCCGATATATGAGCTTTAAGGCTTCTGCAACACCATACTTATCTTTGTGTTCTTCGATCACCTCCAATGCTGCATTACAGATTTGTTCTTGCACGGAACACAACACCTCACAAAAGAGAGCTTCTTTCGATTCAAAAAAAAGATAAAACGCCCCCTTTGAGATACCTACCTGCTTGCAAAGTTCATCGACACTTGTTTTCTTATAGCCATACTGTGTCCAGCTCTGCTTACAGGCTTTTCGCAAACTTCTTTTAATGTTTTCTTTTTCTCGTTCTGTAAAACTTCTTGCCATATATTTTTCTCCTTTCTATGACTTAAAATACTATATTAGTCATACATATAATACACCCTATACCAGTAAACGTCAAGAAATATTTTCAAAATACGCTATCGCATGATTAAATTAAAAAACAGCAGAGCTTTTACCCTCTGCCGTCATGTTGCCTATGCGTATGTAATTTCCTCGTTTACAATCTCCCTCGCACACGCCCTTATGTTATTCATCCGTCCTACCCATTCTAAGGCGTTTTCTCCCTTTAGCTGTTCTGTTATGCCCTGTGCCTGCTTCATACCCTCTATGAGCCTTTCAAAGCGTTCCTGTGCCTGTTTATCGATGTCGGCAAGGTAGGCGTTGAGCCTGCCGCTTGTGAGAAGATTGGTGTATATAACCTTTCGGTGCTGCTTCAGATAGTCCATATGCCGCTGTCCCCATGTGCCTATTGGCTGTTCTTCTTCGGCGGGTACGGTTAAGCACGGTATTAAGTAATCGCCTTGCCTTTCAAATTTGCCGCCCAGTTCCTCAAATAATGATTTTGCCATTGTCTGTTACCTCCACATTCTTTTTTATTTTGAATGTCCGCAAAATCCGTCCTACATCAGGTAACCAACAAGGTGTTCAAAAACATCCCAAAGGAAAAATTCTACCTTTATGAGAAGAACAAAAGTATTCTTCTGTCTCCCAACGCAGAAGGACTTACATGGAATACCAGTAATCCCGCCATAGCAACGGTCAAGAATGGAATCGTCACTATGAAAAGCAGTGGCAGCGTCTTAATCCAATGCATAAAGAATAGCAAAAAAACAAAGGTATGCAGGTTATATCTGTATCAAAAAGCAACAAAAAAATATGGTATCCAGAAAGCAGATTTCAAAACAGGAAATCCCCGCAGAAAAATCTCTGTATTAGGAACACTGGGAGAAACAGGAATCGTCACTGTAGTCAATAAAAAGAAAGCGGCAGTTGCGTCAGACAAGGTATTGTTATATTCTAATAAGGCAAATCGTGATTTCTTTTTTAAAAACTGGAACGATATATTTAAGGGAGTACACTTTCTGAATCAGGACACACTGGAATATAATGAAAAAGAAGCCACTGTATTCAATATTGTAGATGACACGCTGTACATTCACATCAATGTAAAATTTCGTGGAGATGGGGTGTATCAGGAATTTACAAGGAAACTATTTTTCAATCAGGAAGAAAAAAATATGGGAAATATAAGCGATTAGTAACCGAAGGAATTGAGAATGCATATACGCTGGACAACCTTGATGTCAGCAGCACTTTATTTCCAAACAATGTCACGCTAAAGGTTGTCACCAAGCTAAACGACTTAACCGGAAATAAGAACAACAAGAACTATATCACGATTCAGATTGGGAACTACAAGACAGAGGATGGAAAGGTGATAGAACCGCTAAGGAAAAAAGACGGTTCCAGCTATTACTGGTATTATACAACACAGGATTTTGAGTATATACCAGTAATGAAATCC
>JAGATQ010000021.1 GCA_017621205.1 Lachnospira sp. | reverse complement strand
ACTCACGAGCTGGCTGCCGGTAAAGGTGATTTCCTTTAACTCTTTACAGTTGGCAAAAGCCTCCTCTTCAATAGCAGTGACCTGTCCGGGAATCATGATAGAGGTTAATCCACTTCCCTTGAATGCCTGCTTTTTTATCTTGGTGATGCTGCCTGGAAGGGTGATAGCGGTTAGCTTTTTACAGCCTTCAAACAGAGAGGCTTCTATGGTGGTGAGCTTGTTCGTCTTAAAGGTAACCTTCTTTAAGGAGCTGCATTTTTTGAAGGCTTCTGCTTTAATGCGGGTGACCTTCTTAGGGATGGTGATGGTGGTGAGACCGGATTCTTTAAATGCCCCTTCCCCTATCTGGGTTACATTGGATGGCAGTGTGATAGTTTTTAACTTGGGGCAATAGGCAAATAACCAGTTGCTTATTTTTTCTAATTTAGAGGGTAACTGCACCTTAATAAGCTTTTTACATGACCTAAATGCTGTTCCATCTATTCTGGTAACTCCTTGGGGTATAACAACCTCTTTTAATTTAGTATCTGCAAATGCCTCCCCCTCAATAATTCTTAAATTGGGAGGAAATGTTATTTTCGTTATTTTAGTATTATAAAACGCATCATATCCAATCCTCTTTAAACTTTTAGGCAGAAAAATATTTTTCACATTACTACAACGATTAGTAATATTATATCCAATATAGGTCACCCCTTCCTTTACCACTATCTTTTCCATTTCTCCCCTCCATACTTCCCACGGCCACCATCCTCCATTCATCTGGCTGTACTCATCATCCATCTTCCCCTTACAGCTTAAGGTCAATGTCTTTGTCTTCGTATTATAGCTCCACTTGGTACCATAAAATTTCCCCGCCGTCTTCCTCTCTTTTGCCGCATTGGGGGTTAATGAAAAAACTATCACCATCAGAAGCAGCCATACTACTGCCTTGAAGCTTCTTCTTGTTTTATTTATTACCTGCTCTTTTTCCTTCATCTTACATCTCTCCAATCTTTCTGTTACTATTATTCGATAATATTTCCTAGTACTCTGTTACCGTAATGCTGTCAGCCAGTCCGCTCTCTGTAAGCTGTGCTTTTACCGTCTCTGCCTGTCCTAAAGGAACCCTGAATTCGGCATTACCGATGCCAGAACACTTACGAGAAGCAGGGCAACAACTGCCCTGCTCCAAAACCAGTGATTACGCTTTCCTTGTTTCTTTCCAATCATAATATGATATCTCCTGTTCCCTTCTCATTTTAAAATTTCATTTACATTTACTATTCCATTCCTAATATTCCATAATTGTAATTGCCTCTCCTAATTCGCTTGTTATTAAGTTATGCTTTTATCATTTTTACCTATCGCCAGAACTCTAAAAACACAATTCGCTGCTACATTGCGAAATGCATTGCTTTCAATACCCATGACTTGAATATCTGCTTTTTATTATGGTAATACTGTAGAGATATATTACATGAAACAACAGAACTGCTACAGGGAAAAAAAAGATAAATTGTCCGTTTCTTTGGTTCATTGAGCTCTCCTTAGTATCAAAATTAGGAATGTTTTTTAGTATATTCTAATTATATTAGATTTTACCACATATAATCAACAAGTTAAAGAGAAATTAGTCAAAAATAAAAAAATAAACTACCTAATCCTCGTAACTATCTTTACGAGACTTAGGTAGTTTATTTCTATGAGGTATCTGACTAAAAAATCATTCCACCAACCTGAAATACCAAAAACGCTGCAACCCACGCCACCAGAAGCTGGAACAGCATCGCCCCAAGCATAAACCTGGTACTTTCTGTTTCTTTTCTTATCGTGGCAAGACTGGCTGCACAGGGTACATAAAGCAGGCAAAATACCATGAACGCATAGGCATTGACAGAGCCAAAACCCATTGCACCAAGGGCTGCCACCATGGAACTCATCCCCTCCGCAGAGTTAATATTAGAAATACCAAACAGTACGCTTGTAGAGCTTACAACAATCTCCTTTGCTGCAATACCAGAGATTAATGCAACAATAATCTGCCAATAACCAAGTCCAATTGGCGTAAACACAGGCACCAGTACCCGGCCGGCAATTGAGGCAAAGCTATCAGACATATCAGAAACCAACCCATGCGGTCCAAAATTCAGCAATGCCCACACAATAATCGAGGCAATAAAGATTGTAGTCCCTGCCTTAGTAATATAGTCCTTTACCTTCGTCCATACATAGATAGCAATACTTCTTGCATTGGGCGTTTTATACTCTGGAAGCTCTATTAACAGCATATTGGCTTCCTTCTTTTTTTCCGTCCAATGCAGCACAACTGCTGTAAATAATGCCACCGCAATTCCAATGATATAAAGTGAATATGCAACAAGCATCGCATGCTTTTCAAAAAACATACTAGAAAAAATCACATAGATTGGAAGCCTCGCACTGCACGACATAAACGGAGTAATCAGAATGGTTTTATAGCGGTCCTTCTTATTCTCCAAAGCCCTTGATGCCATAATAGCGGGAACAGTGCAACCAAAGCCAAGAAGCATCGGGATAAATGCTCTTCCAGATAGTCCTACCCGGCCCATGATACTATCCATCACATATGCCACCCTCGACATATAGCCACTGTCCTCTAAAAATGCCAGAGCAAGGAAAAGAATAAAAATATTAGGAAGAAACGTAAGAATTCCTCCAACACCTGCCACAATTCCATCCACAATTAAGGAGGTCAGCAGTTCTCCCGCATGTATCTGCATTAACAATGCCTTAAGCCCCTGTTCCACCAGCTCAATACCCGCCTCAAAATAGCCCTTTAGCCAGTCTCCCACCGTAAAGGTCAGGAAAAACACCAGCGCCATAATTACTAAAAATATTGGTACACCAAAATAACGGTGTGTAAGCACCGTATCAATCCGGTCGGTAAAGGCTGCCTGTTTTTTCTTATTCACCAGACATTCCTCAATAATCTCCTCGATAAAATCATATTTTTCATTAATAATCTGTTCCTCATAAGAACGAGAGATAATATCTGACAGCTCTGCCTTGGCAAGCTGCTCCTTCACCGTTTCATCCTGTTCCAAAAGTTTAATGGCATGCCATCGGTAATTATTAAGCTTCGAATAGCTCTCCTTTAAACGCTCGATAACTAAATCAATTTTATCCTCTATCTCATCACTGTACACCATGGCATACTCTTCATGGTGATTATGAATATGGTTGCTTTGGTTCGTATGCTCGTGAATCAATGGATCCAAGGTGGTTTTATCCTTGTGGTGAAGTGCGGCATGCATTAGTACCTCAAGCCCGGTTTTCTTCCGGGCAGATACGGGAATTACCGGAATTCCAAGCATCTCCGGAAGGCGGTGTAAATCAATCTCCATTCCCCGCTCCTCCACAATATCCATCATATTAAGTGCCAATATTACCGGCTTTCCAAGCTCGATAAGCTGTAATGTCAGATAGAGATTCCGCTCCAACGCAGACGCATCTGCCACATCCACAATAACATCCACATCATCACTCATTATGTACTCCCGGCTTACCTTTTCCTCCATTGTATAAGAAGTCAGGGAATAGATCCCCGGTAAATCCACCAACGCAAATTCATGCTTATGATAGGTAAAATTGCCCTCTTTTTTCTCTACCGTCACACCGGGCCAATTGGCTACCTTAAGCTTTGCACCAGTATAAGCATTAAACAAAGTCGTTTTACCACAGTTTGGATTACCGATAAAACCAAGCTTTAACTCAGGCATGCTCCTCCACCTCCTGTTCTGCAAGGGGGGCAATCGATATTCCCTTAGCAATCGCATAACCGAGAGCAAAACGGCTGCCTCGCATATTTACAATAACAGCCCCTTTTCTCTTTTTGTTAATTATGGTAATGCGGGTGCCACGGATTAAGCCAAGTGCTTCCAGACGCCGTTCCGTCTCCAATGGCTCTTTTGTCCTTGTCACCCGGTAGGTGTGATTAATGATTCCTTCTGTTAATGTCATAGTATTCACCTTCTACAAATAGAACTTAGCCCCATACAGTAAATATATTCCCTAGTCATCTTGCAAACTGGCTGTTAAACAGCTCATAATAAAATCCCTTTTCCTCTAACAGCGTTTCGTGATTTCCCTGCTCAATAATATTGCCATCCCTCATTACTAAAATAATATCAGCCTCCTGTATCGTAGAAAGGCGGTGAGCCACGATAAAGCTCGTTCTTCCCTCCATCATCTTCGCAAAGGCACGCTGAATTCGAATCTCTGTACGGGTATCAATACTGGACGTCGCCTCATCCAGTATCAGCATCGGCGGCAGGGACAGCATCACACGGGTGATACAAAGAAGCTGCTTTTGTCCTTGGGATAAGCTGCCTCCATCCTCTGAAATCACCGTATCATAGCCCTGTGGTAACCGCTTAATAAAACTATGGGCATGGCTTGCCTTCGCTGCGGCAATAACCTCTTCATCCGTCGCATCCGGCTTACCCATTGAAATATTATCCCGTATGGTCCCAGCCCGAAGCCATGTTTCCTGAAGCACCATACCATAGCTTAACCGAAGGCTTTTTCTTGTCAGATGGTCAACATCTGTCATATTGGCATTTTTACCCGTTGCGTCATCTATACCGATAGCAATAGTACCACTATTAACATCATAGAAACGCATCAACAAATTAATCAGCGTCGTCTTACCGCAACCAGTCGGTCCGACAATCGCTACCCTCTGTCCCGGCTTCACCATTAAGTTAAAATCCTGAATTAATGGTTTTTCCGGTACATAGGAGAAATCCACATGGCAAAGTGCAACATCCCCACTCGGTGTTGTTACCGTAACCGCATCGGTATCCTCCGGTGTCTGTGGCTCTTCCTCAATCAGCTCAAAAATACGTGCGGCACACGCAAGGGCATTCTGCAATTCCGTCACCACACCAGATATTTCATTAAAGGGCTTCGTATACTGATTCGCATAGCTTAAAAAACAGGATAACTGTCCTACAGTAATTCCACCCTTTACTGCATATAATGCACCAACCAAGCCTACCCCGGCATACACTACATTATTAACAAACCTCGTCGCTGGATTCGTAATACTGCTATAAAAGGTTGCCTTTAAGGAACAATCCGCCAGCTTTTCATTGATTTCATCAAACCGTTCTAAGGCTTCATCCTCATGTCCAAATGCCTGCACAACCTTCTGGTTTCCCACCATTTCATCTATGAAGGCTGTCTGTTCTCCCCTCGCTTCACTCTGGGCTTGAAACATGCTGTAGGTACGCTTGGCAATAAAGCTTGCTACCACAAGAGAAAGCGGCGTTACAATCACCACTACAACAGTAATAGTAATATTGACGCTAAGCATAAATAACAACGTTCCAATAATCGTAATCAGTCCGGTAAAAAACTGGGTAAAGCCCATAAGCAAGCCATCTGCAAACTGGTCCACATCCGCAATAATCCGACTGACAATCTCACCCTGTGAGCGGCCGTCCACATACTTTAACGGTAATATTTGAAGCTTATCAAATGCCTGCTTTCGTACATCGCGAATCGTATTATAGGTAATCTTATTATTACATACATTCATCAGCCACTGGCATACTGCTGTAATACCAATTACCACAATCATCTGTTTTAACACTTCAAACATTCCGGCAAAATCTACCTGCCCCTTTTTCACAATCAAATCAATCGCATTACCAATAAGAATCGGAATATAAAGCTGCATCGCAACCGAAGCAGCGGCAAGAATGAGTGAAATCACCAAAAATATACGGTACTGCTTCAGATAGGATAACACCTTTTTGATTGTCTCCTTTTGTCTACCCTTCTTCCCACTCATCTATCCCACCTCCTTCTTAAACTGCGATGCATAGATTTCCTGATAAACAGCACAATTCTTCAGCAATTCTTCATGGGTGCCATGACCGCATATTTGTCCATCATCCAACACAATAATCTGGTCTGCTCCCATAATGGATGAAGTTCGTTGTGACACAATAAAGGTCGTCGTCTGCTCCCTCATGCCCGCAATCGCCTGACGCAGCTTTAAATCCGTGGCATAGTCAAGAGCCGATGCAGAATCATCCAGAATCAGAATCTCCGGTTTCTTTATGACGGCTCTTGCAATCGTCATACGCTGCCGTTGTCCTCCCGAAAGATTTTTGCCTGCCTGTGCAATCGGGAAATCCAGCTTATTCTCCTTCGTCTCTACGAATTCTTTTGCCTGGGCAATCTCTAATGCCTCCCACATTTCTTCCTCTGTGGCATCCCCCTTGCCCCAACGCAGATTATCGGCGACACTTCCGCCAAACAAAACTGCTTTTTGCATTACGACACCTATCCGTTCACGAAGCTGTTCTAATGGCAGCTCCTTCACATTAATACCATGAAATAGTACCTCTCCAGCTGTGGCATCGTAAAAACGTGGTATCATATTCACAAGAGAGGACTTACCGGAACCCGTTCCTCCAATAATGCCGACTGTCTCCCCTGCCTTCACCTTTAGGTTCATGTCCGTCAGAGCCTCTTCGGCTGCTCCCTTATAAGTCAGACCTACATGCTTAAACTCTATAATATATTCACTATCCGCCCATTTCATCATTCTGTCATAAACCGTCCTGCCCTCAGCAGAAATCTGTTGCATTGTCTCCTTATCCTGTTCAGCCGCTTCGGCAAAATCTGCTCTTGCAAAGGAAGGCTGTAATTCAAACACCATCTGCACCCGGTTTCCACAGGCAATCGCTTTCGTCACCGTAATAATTAGATTGGCAAGCTTGATAAGCTCAACCAAAATCTGAGACATGTAATTAACCAGCGCAATGACCTCACCCTGTGTCAGCACTCCTGTATTTACCTGAATTGCACCAATGTAAATCAATACCACCGTAGCAAGATTGATGATCACATAAGTAACCGGGTTCATCAATGCAGAAATCTTTGCCACAAACATCTGCAGCCTGGTAAGCCCCTCATTGGCATCATTAAAGTGGGTAAGCTCTTCCTCTTCCTTAGCAAAGGCACGAATAACCCGAATACCGGAAAGATTCTCCCTTGTGATCCCAAGTACCTTGTCAAGACCTGCCTGCACTCTTTTATAAAGAGGAATACTAATAAGCATTACACCAAATACCACAATACAGAGCAACGGAATCGTCACTACAAAGGTTAGTGCTGCCTTCGTATTCACTGTAAATGCCATCACCATCGCCCCAATTACAATAAAAGGGGAACGTAAGAACAGACGAAGCACCAGATTCACTCCCGCCTGTGTCTGATTAATATCACTGGTCATTCTTGTAATCAATGTTGCGGTACCAAGCTTGTCCATCTCTGTAAAAGAAAGGCTCTCGATATGTGCAAACAAGGCATGTCTAAGCTTCGTAGAAAATCCTACTGCTGCCTTTGCCGAAAAATATTGCGCTGTAATAGAACAGGTCAGACCAATCAGCCCAAGGGCAATTAACACACCACTCATTTTTAAAATATACGGCGTATCCGAATGTGCAATACCCACATCCACAATCGCTGCCATTACCAAAGGCACAAAAAGCTCAAAGGTTGCCTCCAGCATCTTAAAGAGCGGTGCCAGAACACATTCCTTTTTATAATTTTTCAGATATCTTAGTAACTGCTTCATAACTTTTATAATCCTTTCCCACCTTTTTATTTAGGCAATGCGTAAAATATATTAATCCGAAATTCCCCCGCCAAGCTTTACCCCTTCTACATCCGCCAGACGAATTGTCACCAAATCCATTTTCCCATTAATTCCCTCTTTCGTAATCCGGTTAATCTGTTTATCTATAATATGCTTCATATAATTTCTGACATCCCGGGCATTACCAAAATTTTTATCCTTATGCTCCAATGCCTCTTCAAAATAATGATATATATATTTTACCGCATCTGGTGCCAAAGCATACTGCATCTGCTTACACATATTAATCAAGATGGAAACCAAATCAAAGGATTCATAGTCCGGGAAATCAATATAGGTATTAAAACGGGATTGCAGGCCCGGATTCGTGTCCAGAAATTCCTTCATCTCCTCTGTATAACCAGCAACAATAACAATCAGATTGTCCCGGTTATCTTCCATCGCTTTCACAAGGGTATCAATCGCCTCTTTACCGAAATCCTCTTTGGAGCCGTTAGAAAGGGAATACGCCTCATCAATAAACAGCACCCCTCCCAATGCACTATCAACAACCTCCTGTACCTTCTCTGCAGTCTGTCCCATATAGCCCGCAACCAAACCAGAGCGGTCTGTTTCCACAAAATGCCCCTGACTTAATACACCGAGAGAATAATATATCTTAGCAAGCAGTCTTGCAACCGTTGTCTTACCGGTTCCGGGATTCCCCGTAAAAACCAGATGCATCTCAATCGGAAGCGGGTCAAAGCCCTGTTCTACACGAAGCTTGGATATATTCAGCTTATTAACCAGATTATTGACCTCCATTTTCACGGAATCCAACCCAATCATTTCATTTAATTCTCTTAGTAAATCATCAAGCTCCTTATTGGCAGTAGCCTCATTAACAAGCATATCCATGGGAAGCTTCTGAAACTGCTCTGCTTGTTCTGCAATATCAGCCAGTGTAATATTCTCCTCACTGACACGCTCCTCTCCACTGTTTCTTCGTCCTTCCACCTCAAAATCCGCATTGAGAGACGGTCCCTTTATATGATGGTCTGTCAAGGACGACGTAAGCGAGTTTCCGCCATTTTGTTCCTGCCCTTCCCGCTTGCCACTCACCTCCATATCTCCTCTATCCCAGGAATAACGGCTTTTCTTGGTGTTTTTCTTCTCCTCATCCTGCTCTGCCTTAGCGTAGGTACGATTATCTTTTTCTTCCGGCTTTAAGGAAATCTGATGCCTGCCGTAGCGGGAATAAATATCCGTCCCCTTCCACTGGGAAAGCTCCTCCTCTAATGTACGGCAGAAAATATTAAGGTTATCCATCTCCTCCTGTGACACAAAACCATCGCAGGCTATCAATTCCTGCCCAACACTACGCATTGCTTTGATATATTTTTTGCATATTCCTCGGTATGTCGTATAAAGAAGCTTATCCCGCTCATATTCTGCCCTCAAAAAATACTGGAAAGATAATGGTACCTTATAGCGGAATTCCTCAATAGGAAATACCTGCTCCTCGGCATAACGCCGAAAGGTATCCTTGTTAAAATCAAAGTGAAGCTCTTTGTTGACAAATTTAATCTCCCGTTTGTGGGCATCCCCTGTCGTATAGGATAAAAATACAAAAAATTTCAGTAAGTCTCCCATAAATATTTCTTCTACGCGAACATCATCATTTTCCTGTCCATATGGGCTGCCCTCTATCTCCGAACAGGTTTTAATACACTCTAATAATAATGAAAGGCTATCACTTTCCATTCTCTTTTCCTCCTTCCCATAAACCGTCTGCGGCATCTTTTTCTTTTTTCTGTATTTCTACTATGACATCCTCTTCTACTTCTTTCTGCAACTCATCTAAAGCATCCTCTTCCGCTTCTCTCTGCAACTCGTCTAAAGCACCCTCTTCCGCTTCTCTCTGCAACTCGTCTAAAGCGTCCTCTTCTCTTTCTTCTGACAGTGTAATATGGTATTTTTTGTAAAACACCACCCACACAACAATACTAAATATCACCAGACCCACACCAAAGGCAGCTAAAATTCCAAACCAGAGGAGGGTAACCTCTCCTTTCATCTGCTTTAAACAATACAAAAGCAAGCCTGTTCCCAATAACAGACTTGCCGAAGCAGCTAAACAGTAAATTGCTATATGATATATGGTCCAATATAAATCCGATTTTCTTGTTTCTGCTTTCATATAAATGAGCCTCACTTACCAGCTATTTCCTAGCATAACAATCTTATTTTGATAAAATCTCATTGCCATCCTTAGTAATCAAAATGGTATATTCCCACTGTGCGGAAGGCTGGTTATCCTCCGTGTAAACCGTCCAGCCGTCCTCAGAATCCGTGAAAATATCAGCCTTCCCCATATTAATCATCGGCTCAATCGTAATCGTCATACCCGGTACGAGAATCATTCCGGTATGGGGAGTACCAATGTGCGGCACCCATGGGTCTTCATGGAAATCCAGACCAACACCATGTCCACCAATCTCCCTAACCACACTATAGCCATTATCCGTGGCACGTTTATTGATTGCATACCCAAAATCACCAAGTGCCGTCCAAGGCTGAGCAATTGTAACTGCCTCATCCAGACACTCCTTTGTCACACGAACCAGTTTCTGTCTCGCCTCACTCACCTTACCAATCATATACATGCGGGAAGCATCTCCATAATAGCCATCCACAATCGTAGTACAGTCAATATTGACAATATCCCCACTCTTTAGTATACGCCTGTCATCCGGAATTCCATGGCAAACAACCTCATTAATAGATGTGCAGACACTCTTCGGATATCCTTCATAATCAAGTGACGCACAGATTCCCCCAAGCTCCTTCGTGCGTTCCTCAACAATCCGGTTCAGCTCCCCTGTAGAAACTCCCTCCTTCACATGCTCACTGACAGTATCCAGAACCATCGTATTAATCTCCCCCGCTCTGCGAATACCGTCAATCTGCTCTGGCGTCTTAATAATCTCTCTCGGTGGCGCTAACATCCCCCGGTATTGATGGAGAAGCTGCTCCACCCGGCTATCCATCGTCATATGACAGCTTTTGTACTTTCTGCCACTTCCACACCAGCATGCATCGTTACGCCCTAACTTCATTCCTTTTTCCTTCTTTCCTCATAATTCCCGAATGTACTCTGAAACATACGGTCTTATGTATGCCCTTTGGCATATAGTATAGCATAAAACAAATGTAGTTACGACTATTTTTTCACCTATATCTCATAATCCATACATACACGATTCTTGATGTATGGTCTTACATAAGTATCGGCGGCTGCTACATGATCCGGATGATTCTGGTAATTCTTTAGCGCTTCTTCACTCTCTACTGTGGAATCCAGCATCACATCCGCATTCGATGTAGCCAGTGGATGGATGTTGACGGTTACCTCTGTTAATCCCGGTACCTTTCCCACCAGTGCTTCAAGACTTTTCTTGATATCCTGTGCTACCTTTTTCTTATCCTCACTGCTAAGCTCATCCTTTAGCTGCCATAAAATTACATGCTTAATCATATTGTTTTCACTCCCATTTCAAAAATAATAAATAAAGCTAATATATTACATGCTCCTATTCCTGCCCTTATAGGTATGCATCTTCCCTGTCTCCTTCTGCTTTGGCCGCTCCCCAATCTCATAAATATCAATTGCAATAGTTCCCTTATTCAGCTCCTTCTGTGCTTTCACAGCACACTCCGGACAAAATCTTCCGTAACGGATATCCGCACGGCACATCTCACATTTAATGTAGATTGGTGAATTCTCAGGAATCTCCACTCTTCCATCCCGCAAATACTGATATATCGCTGATTCACTAACTCCAACCGCAGCACTAATCTCCTGTGCTGTTGCTGTCTGGTGCTCCATCAGATAATCCTTTACTTTGCGAAAAGCTTCATTGTCTACCTTAGCACAGGAAGGACAAAGCCCATAACCAATGTTCATATATTCAAAAAGCCTTCTGCATCTCCTGCATGTTCTTAAATTCTTATTTGTTTCATCAATAATCTTAGCCATATGATATACCTCCCTGACAGTAATATATCGACAACTTAGTACCACTGCACTAGTCATGTTATTCTAATTTACCCCGCCTTTACATATCCTCCCACTTCACAGCTTTCTCCTCAAAGCAATTTTGCCATATTCAGATACCCTATGTATAATTTTACACTATCTCTCCTCTAATAAAAACAAAAATTTCATATTTTTCATAATTTTTTATACATTTCTGTGATTTTTTTACCAGCCACGCCTTGCTATAATTTTTTTATCGGTCAGTCAAAGAACAATACTTATGATTGGCAGGAACCCAACGTCGTCCGCTAATGGAATAACAGAAAAATATTTTTCGTTAGCGGGAAATAAATTATTATGGAGGTATTATTAATGAATAATAACACATTGGAATTTTATCCTTTCCGGATATTTTCTCAGAATGGAAAGAACTATATCTTTTCCGGTGAAATGAGTGGTATCTTTGAAATTGATAAAAAACACAGGCAATTATTGCACAGAAAGGAAAGCCACTTTCAGAAGCCTACGACAATGTCAGTCAACTGATGACAGAAAGTGAATTTGAAAATCTTATAGAAAAAATGAAGAATTTTCGTTTTATCCGCACACAGGAAACTGACGAAACCATCCATCGGTTAAGAAGCAGTACGATGCAGATTGGTGTAAACTCCCTTATTTTATTTGTCATCCAGGGTTGTAATCTTCGTTGCAGCTATTGTTTTGCAACAGATGGGGAATACCATGACAAAGGAATTATGTCGCTTGGCACAGCAAAAAAAGCGGTAACATTTCTTGCCAAGCATTCCACATCAGACACCCCGTCTCTTTCCTTTTTCGGCGGTGAACCATTGCTCAATTTTAAGCTTCTTAAAAAATTGGTTCCCCATATACATAAGGTGGAGAAAAAATATAACAAACAGTTTTCTATGGGAATCACGACAAATGGAACCTTGCTGGATAAGGAGGTAAAAGACTTCCTTATCCAAAATAATATTCGTTGCATGATTAGCATGGATGGAAATCAGCAAACACAGGATGCGAACCGACGCTTTGCCAATGATAGCGGTTCCTATGACCTTGTTGTCGAAAAAACACGGGATATGCGTGAAAATAACCAATTATCCTGCCGGGCTACGGTTACACCAATCTCACTTGATGTAAGCGCATCCTTTGAGCATCTAACAGAACTTAACTTTACCGGTGTCTTTTTTGACGCAGCAAAAAATGTTATGAGTGAAAAGGAATATGAAGAATATGGCAGACAGTTAGTCCATTTATTTGAAGAGTTAAAAGAGATGGCAGACGCCGGTGAATATGAACTGGTAAAAAAATCATCTAATTTGATGAATTTTCTCCGTCTGATTCATAGGGCTGGTTTACGAAAGTCATCCTGTGGTGCCGGACAAAGTGTAATTGCTGTTGATATTCATGGAGATATTTATCCATGCCAGCGTTATGTCAGCGAAAAAGACTACTGTATTGGCAATGTATACACCGGCTGGACCAACAAGGATGTACGGAATAATTTTTTAGATGCCGTAAACATAGAAAACCATACACAATGTAGTAATTGCTGGGCAAAGAACCTCTGCATGGGAGATTGTGCATACGAAAACTTAATGCAGACGGGCAGTATCAGCCAGACATCAGAGGCGATATGTAAGCATAAAAAGGAGATTTTTGAAGCTGCTATTCAGCTTTATTTGAGCCTTCCGGAAGATTTCAAGGAATCACTAAATTAGTAATGATACATTTTATATGTTCATTAAATAAATCAATAGAAGGGAGGGATTGCTTATGTTTGAGCCTGTTAATATGATTCAGCTTAATAACGATGCTGTAATGATGTGCGATTCTTGTTCAAGCTGTGACGATTCCACACAATGCCCATCATGCAATGTTCCTGGCGACACGAAATAGCCCGCATGGAAATGATGCATGAAAAACAAAATATACAGAGTACACCAAACCCCTTGTACTCTGTATATTTTTGCTAGTTCTTTGTAATAATTGCCACGGCACAGGGCATCCTTCCATTATTATTTATCCTTATTTACCTTGGCAACTGGCTTCACCCGCAAAACTCTCACCGAGTTCAACACACAAAGCATCGCCACACCGCTATCCGCAAATACCGCCATCCACATGGAGGCAATGCCACACAAGCCGAGTACCATTACTGCTGCTTTAATCACAAGTGAGAAAATAACATTCTGCTTGGATACCCTGCATGCCTTTTTCGCTATCCGAAGTGCCTCCGGCACCGCCATTAGGGAGGAGTTCATAAATACTACGTCCGCTGCCTCAATAGCGGCATCTGCTCCGCTTCCCATAGCAGCCCCAACATCTGCTCCTGCCAGCACCGGAGCATCGTTGATACCGTCTCCGATAAACATCACGCTGCCACATTCCTCTCTTAACTCAACTAAATGCTGAACCTTATCATCCGGCAGACATTTCGCATATACTTTCCCGATTCCGATTTCCTTCGCAATGGCATCTGCTGTATTCTGGGCATCCCCCGTCAGCATCGCTGTTGTCAGACCACGCTGGTTCATTAATTGTACTGCCTTTTCTGACTCCTTCTTTAATGTATCTGCAATCAGCAGATAACCCATATATTGTCCATTCCATGAAAGCAGTACCTCACTGCCCACCTTAGTTTCTCTTTTCATCGCCTCATCATATTCTTTTAAGGCAACCTGTTCCTGTTCTAATAAAGCCCGGTTACCGCAAAGGGCTGTGCCATCTTCAAAGACTGCCTTGATTCCCTTTCCTGCAATCTCCTCAATAGCGGTTGACTGCTTTATAGTAGTTTGTGCTTCGTTGCTTCCAAGAGCTTTAAACCGCTCCACAATACTCATTCCAATCGGATGCGTGGAGTTCACCTCACAGGCGGCTGCTAAAGCAATCAACCTGTTTTCGTCTACACCGTCCACTGCCACGCATTTCTGTACATTGAAGTTCCCCTCGGTAATGGTTCCCGTCTTATCCATTACTACTGCCTTAATGTCCTTTAATGCCTCCAGGGAAACACCACCCTTAAAGAGAATCCCCTGCTTAGAACCAGCTCCAATTCCCGCAAAAAAAGCCAGCGGCACACTCAAAACCAATGCACAGGGGCAGCTGATAACAAGAAAGGTTAATGCCGTGTATATCCAGTAGGACCAATTGCCGGTAACCAGAGAAGGAACAACTGCTGTCAACACTGCCAGAATCACAACAAAGGGTGTATATACCCTTGCAAACCGGGTGATAAAACGGTCAAGCTTCGGCTTGCTTGCAGCAGCATTTTCCACGGAATCCAATATTCTTGTCACCATGGAATCGGAAAGCTCCTTTGTCACACGTATTTTCAGCACACCGGATTCGTTGACACAGCCTGACAACAGCTCGCTGCCAGCCCGCACTGCCACCGGAACCGGCTCCCCGGTTATCGGAGAAGTATCAATCCGGCTCTCACCCTCAAGCACCACTCCATCCAATGGAATCCGGTCGCCCGGACGGACTAAAATAATATCATCAAGTTCTGCCTCCTCCGCATCAATCACTTCCACCTCACCATCCGGCTTCACAAGGTTTACTACCTCCGGTCGGAGGTCTGCGGCATCCATAATCTGTTTCCTGCTACGGCTGACCGCAATTTCTTCAAAAAGCTCACCCACCATATAAAACAGCATGACACCGACCGCTTCGGGATATTCGCCTATGGCAAATGCACCGATGGTCGCAATACTCATCAGAAAGTTCTCATCAAATACCTGACCCTTACCAATATTTTTTAAGGCTGTAATTACTACTCCTGCCCCAAGCACGATATAAGCTGCTATATATAATAACAGGGAGTAACCCTCCCACACAGAAAGCTTACTAACACCAATAGCACAACCAAATAATATAATACCAATTGTTAACTTTATTACATCTCCTGCATGTTCTGGAAGTTCCTTTTTATGATGGTTTTGCACTTCGTCCTTTTGAATTGCACGTGTCGCCTGTTCATGTTCCCCATGCTCTTGGTGGTGGTGATGTCCTTCGTGCTCATGCTCTCCACAGTGGCATTCCTCTTCATGCTCATGATGATGGTGATGTCCTTCGTGCTCATGCTCTCCACAGTGGCATTCCTCTTCATGCTCATGGTGGTGATGGCTGTGCTCCTTTTTCTTAGACTTCTTGCCACGCACCCGCTCACGAATCACAACGCCCTCTTCCATTCTATCCGCAATCGCTTGCAATTCCGGCAAAAGCTTATCTGGATTCTCCGCGGTAATCCGAAGCTGTTCTGTGGCAAAGGTTAAGACTGCCTCTTCCACCTCAGGATGTTCATTCATCTTTTTCTCCAGCTTAGCTGCACAGTTGGCACAATCTAAGCCTTCGATTGTATATACCTTTCGCATAATATCACCTTTCCCTTTTTACTATATTTTTAATATAGGTAATTGTGAAATGGTAAATTGCTGATACGATAGTCATGATATTATATAAATTTACTTCGTTGTCTTTGCTTCGCAAAGTACAAAGGCGTAAATTTATATAATATCATGACTATCTTGTCTAACAACTACGAGTTTCGCAATTACCTAATATTATTAAATAAAAACCATAAGTTATATACATGAAAATCTTAATATTAAAATTACTATCTCAAACTTCGCACTTAAAGTCTATATCTGAATAAATAATTTGTATAAATACAACCCATTTATATATGAACAATTATTCATATATTTGATTATATAATAACACTTCTACAAGATTTGTCAATAGGGAAAATGGAAAGAAATATACTTATCTATACCCTTTCTCAGTGAGGGTCCGATGACTGCTGCTGATATCCTGTTCTTCTGTACATCATATAAGAAGGAGTCAGATAAAGCTGTCCGACAAATACATCAACTACAGCTTTGGCGGCATCTTTCTGAAACTTCTAATGCTTAAAATGTAGTTTCATTTAACATTCATTCCCTGATTCTTCTTCCATCCATTCCTTCATTTTTTCCTGCAACAATTTTTTATCAGGCATATATAACTGATATTTTGAAGCATAAATATTGCAATTCTCCGGGAGGGTTAATTCTACAATTGCATCATTTTTATCCGGACACAGCAGAACGCCAATCGTCGGATTTTCAAAATCCTGTTTTTCATAACGATCATAATAATTTACATACATCTGCATCTGTCCCAAATCTTGATGCTTCAATTTTTCTGTTTTTAGATCGAATAAAACAAAACATTGCAACAACCTATTATAAAACACAAGATCTACTCTAAAATGATCTTCTTCAAAAGAAAAACGTTTCTGCCTTGCTACAAATGTAAATCCTGTTCCAAGTTCAAGCAAAAATTCCTGCAAATGATCAATCAATCTACTCTCCAAATCGGTTTCAGAAAAATCTGCTTTTTCATCCAGACCTAGAAATTCCAATACATACGGATCCTTTACAATATCCGCAGACTTTTCTACAATCTGTCCTTTTTGGGATGCTGTTAAAATTTTATCTTTATCTTTTCCAAGCAATAATCTCTCATACAGAGAGCTTCCATATTGCCTCTGTAGCTCCCTTTTCCCCCATCCTTCTTTCAACGACTGCATTTCATAAAAATTTCTTTCATCTTTATTTTCGATTCTCATCAGAATCAGATAATGAGACCATGATAAATGAAAAGGTGGTTCTTTCTCTAAATTCGTAACCAGTGGTTGCGATTTCTCCATCGTGAATTCCGTAACTGTTGGTTCAGAAATTCGTTCTTGATATATCAAATAAAATTTTCGAATGTTCGTTAATGTTGCAACCGAAAAACCTTTCCCAAATTCTTTATTCAATGTCTCAGATAAAGTAATTAATATTTTTTTCCCATACTTTGCTCTGCTTTCTCCATCCTGCTGTACTTCAACTATCCACTTTCCTAATGTAAAATAAGTCATCAACTGAAGTAGGTTAACCTCTTTCAGCACAACACTTCTAGAATAATTAATCAGTTCAACAGCGTTTTTACAGAGATTATCTAATTTATCATCTATAGAATCATCTTTCTTCATTGTCAAATTCTTTTCCATCCTGTTCTCCTATTTAACTTTTATTCTTGTATCCGAAAGCTTTTGACCTCATCATTATAATATAAAATTAGAAAAGCCCTCCCCATACTAATCATAATATGTTGAAATGGTTGCTACCAACATCGCAATCATAGCAACAATAAAATGTAAAATAAACTTTCCGATAGCTCCTGCCGGGCTCTTTGTTTTTACCTTTTGCTGGAAATCCCTTTCGTATGGAATTCTCCGATGCTGTTCCAAAGCACCTGTTTTGTTTCCACTTAAATTGAATAAATCCATTACATAAAATACGGAATGCAGATTGTTCTGGACATGCTGCTTTTCTTTTTCTGCATTCCGTTTTTCACCCGGATGGGTACTTGGCTTTAAAGAAGCATTATCACCATTCAGAGCAAGAAACAGATGATTATTTTGTATAGAAAAAAGGATTGCATGATAATATTCCTCGCCAAAGGATAGAATTCCCTGCAGGCGCACATGATCTAAAATCTCATGTGCCATCTCCGGAACATCGGTATAGATTGTATAAATCTTATCAAATTCCGGCATGCCACTCTCTACCACAGTATAATTTTGCAACGACTTTGAAGGATGCCCAAAATTTTCTCCAACAATTTCAATACGGCCATTAACGTCTCCCGGATAATCAAAATCAATTATCCGACCATTCAGATAGTATTCCCTCGAATGTTCAGCCGAATAACCAGAATTACCGACACAAACCTGAGCCAACGCAATTGTACTCCCTTTGTATTTTGCCACAATATAATCATTTGATGAAAATAAGTCTCCTGTTTCCACAATGTCCATGTCATATACCTCGGAGGGGAGAAAGCCGCTAAAGGCATCATAATAACATTCCTCAAATATTTGTTTCAAAATTCCCGGCAATACCTTCGCTTTATATGTAATATAATCATTCCTTGATAATTCTCTTCCATTAGAAGAATTCTCAGCAATGACCGTTACAAGAGAAATTCCTAAAGCAAACATAACCATTCCCGCCAAAGAAATGTTGTGATTTCCTAGCTCGGCACCACATAAACATGCCGTAAACCCCAGCATTGTTAATAAGCATAGAAAAACCAACAGAAATTTATCCATTAAATATAGTATTTTATCCCCCATACGAGATATCCTCCTATTGTATATATGGCATTATAATACTTAGCAATAATATCGCGACAGCACAGGTAATAAGTATCGCACCAATAAAGTTAATATTATCATTTAACATTTTTTCCCGATACATATTAATCAGAACATCGTCCATCGGTGATTTCAATGGCAGCTGCCGTCTTACAGAATATCTGGAATCTTTAAAGGTTTCATGGTTCAATCCCAATTCAGTGATAAATTGTACAATCACCTGCAATTCATTTCTAATCCTTTGACATTGTGAAAAATAATCAGTGCGCTTATCCACTTCTGGTTCAAAAGCATCCTGCTTCGTTGCAATTGCTACATACACCCTGCCTTGTGTAAACCGGAAGGCAAGACGGTTCTGATAAATGCTTCCAAGATACAGAATCGCGTTTATTATCTGTGGCGTTAGTACATAAAATGCAGTCTCTGCCTCATTACAAAATACTCTGAAACGTTTTATAAAATCTGCACTTTCCATTGTAATTTCCGGCTTTGCTTTTGCATAACTGCTTATACCTGAAAAAGCTTTACCATACACCAGAACATCTGTCTTTACCTCCTTGGGGAAATCAAAATCAAATACCCTTCCCTGAAAAATATAGGAATTCCTGTTAGTACCAAATTCCTCCACCCTTACATCTGCCTGAACAAAGGTAACATTCTGATACGTTGCATGAATATAATCCTCTGAAAAACACACCCCAACCCGTTCCAGCAGATACATTTCCTCTATTTCCTGCCCGGAAAACCCGTACTCCGGCTCATATATGGGCTTTTCAAAAAATTCACTGATAACCGCCTTCACTAACAGTGTCTTATATAAGGTTCTATATTCCTCCTCCTTTTTCCCAAAGCTAATCACTATAGTCCCAATAACACCAACAATCATACTAATAAAAGAAACCAGCATAAGCCCCGCCGAAAATGTTGTAGCAGCAAACATCTCCGAATCTATAAGCTTAAAGCTTAAAAGTCCACCAACACCCATAAATATAAATAATCCATTAAGTATTTTCAAAAGCCTTACACTTTTTCGCTTTTTCTCCAGCTGTTCTATCGTTTCATTCGTTTTTTGCTGTCTTTGCAGTATTGCCGATTTTGAATAAAAATCCGTATTCTCCATTATACCCTTTCCTTTGTATCTAACTTTATGACATTCCCCTACTTCCGGATCCGAACCGACTTCTTTATGCTCCAGCCACTATAATTCAGCTTCCCATTTACCCTTTTAAAGCTCCGCACCTGAACATAGTATGTCTTACCCTTCTTAAGTCCCTTTATCGTTTTGCTTAACATACTATTCTTTGAAAGCTTACTACGTTTAGCAGACTTCATGCTTTTATTTCGGGAATACCGTATCTGATAGCCATCCGCTCCGGCTATCTTTTTCTTAATCGTCACCTTACATCTGCCACCCTTAACATTTTTCAGCTTCTTAATGGAAGGCTTCTTTAAGGCAACTGTCGCAGTGTCCCTATTCTGAGAGCTTGTTTCTATGTTCTCTGCTTTCTCTTTCGATGTCTTGTCTGTTGTTGCTTTTTCTGTTGTTTTCTTTTCCGTCGTTGCCTCTGAACCAGACGTTACTGCATCCCGCACCTTTTCTACCGACAAGCCAAGTGAAGCCAAGTGGCTCTGCGTTGCTGTTAATGTAACAGCAGTTTCTGAATCGTTTGGTGCAGCAAGAGCCGTATCTGGTGTCCCACTGCCAAAGCATTCTACCCAGTAATAGCGATAGCCTACGGTATCATTGGTCTTGACATAACAGCCTGCAATACCAACCCTTGTGTATCCATTGTTAATCATATTCTTATAATGTCCGGTCACCACTCCGGGAGTTCCATTTTTATAATCTTCCCGCTCCGAATACCATTGATTATGTGCGGCTGTATAAGTAGAAGAACCAGCAGCAATATTTTCACCTTTGCTCCCCGCTGATGCCGGATATAGTGTAAAACAGCTGCTTCCATCCAGACGGGCATGGGAAAAATCCACCGCAATCTCTGCCGCCCGAAGCATCGCCGCCTGCTCCAAATCCTTATCTATCACAAGAGGCTGACGATTCGATGCGCCACCCAAGGCTTCTGCATTCGCCTCTGTTCTCGCCTGATTAATTAAATCCAGTATTTTTCTGGCATCAGTCATTTTGTATTGTACCGTTTTAGAAAAAGTAATGGTATCCTCTGCATTAACACTGGTGGCAACCGGAATTGAAATAACTGCTATCACCATGATAAGCAACATTGCTATGATACGTTTTTTCATTTTATTCACACTCCCATTTATAAATCATTTTAGGTATTTGCGAAACCCTACATTACTGATACGATAGTCATAATTTTTATCTGCTACTCTCTCACATGCTCCAGGCCTTGCTGGATAATGGAAAAAACATGCTCATCCGCCAGACTATAAAACACAATCTTGCCCTCCTTACGAAACTTCACAAGACGGTTCTGTTTCAATACCCTAAGCTGATGGGAAATAGAGCTTTGTGTCATGGACAAGGTCTGGGCAATATCATAAACACACATCTCTCCCTCATACAGGACAAGAAGAATCTTAATCCGTGTAGAATCCCCAAAGACCTTAAAGAGGTCCGCCAAATCATAAAGCTCCTCCTCATCCTCCATCTCATCCCGAAGTATTTTCACACGTTCCGGGTCAGCATATTTTAAATCATCCTCTAATACAGGATTCTTTTCCATACGAAAACTCCCTTTCTGAATTAATATCTTAGCTACACTATCCCAGCTTCTCTCTCTCACTTTTCAGCTCCTCATAAAGCTTCATGGAATCCCATGAAAGATTATGCTCCGTAACAACTGCTTTTAAGCCAATGGCAGGTATGCCATTCTGCTTCATTGTGCGAAGCAGCTCATCCATACGACGCCCACTTAAGCCCTGCATCACCATCATAGGCTCCGCCATATCTTCCCCATCATAATCCGCAGTATCTTCTCCCTCACCGTTACCATTTAACAG
This sequence comes from Lachnospira sp., assembly GCA_017621205.1. GTDB lineage: Bacteria > Bacillota > Clostridia > Lachnospirales > Lachnospiraceae > NC2004. The sequence continues at coordinate 21,150 of JAGATQ010000021.1, read as the reverse complement.
GTAGTCAAGCGTCTTATTATAATCCTTATACTCCACTACCTTTAACTTCATCTTTAAGCGGACTGCCATCAAAAAAACAAATTTCTTAAGCTTCTCTCCATCCTCAAAGTGATACAATAATACTTTTTCCGCTGCCATCGGCGACACACCCTTTCTTCAAACATATTATTTAGGCAATTACCTAAAACTCCTCTAACAACCCGAGAATCTCTTCCTTTGATAAAGCAGCATCCGAGACTGCATCTGCCTCTACTACATGCTCTACCAATTCTTTTTTCTTTTTTTGTAGCTCGATGATACGCTCCTCAATGGAATTCTTCATAACCATCTGTATCACTGTTACTACTTTATCCTGCCCAATGCGGTGTGCACGGTCTGTTGCCTGATTTTGCACCGCCACATTCCACCATGGGTCAAAATGAATCACTGTATCCGCTGCAGTAAGGTTCAAGCCTGTACCTCCCGCCTTCAGACTAATTAAAAATACGGTTGCCTGCCCGTTCTGAAACTCCTCAACCATCTCCCGGCGTTCTTCCTTGCTGCTTTTTCCTGTCAACAGCAAAGTAGAGATACCAAGTTTTATTAGATGCTTTTCTAATATCTCCAACATAGAAGCAAATTGGGAAAATACCAATATATTGCTACCTCCGGCAACCAGTTCCTCTGCCATACTAAGAAACGCATCCACCTTACCGGAACCACCTTCATAATCCTCCACAAACAATGCAGGGTCACAACAGATTTGCCGTAATCTCGTAATCTCTGCCAGTACCTTAAGCTTATCCTTCTTAAACTGGCTTTCGCTGGTAGAAAGCAGATTATGGCGAAGCTTCATAAACCGTGCCTGATAATACTGTTCCTGCTTATCTGTCATAGACATATAAAGCTCCTGTTCAATCTTATCCGGTAAATCCTTTAATACTTCTCTCTTTCTTCTTCTAAGGATGAACGGTGACACAAGCCGTTGCAGCCGTTGCAAAGCCTCCTCATCCTGCTCAGCAACCACAGGCTGCTCATAATTACTGCGAAACTTCTCATAGGAATATAGATATCCCTTCATAAGAAAATCAAATATACTCCACAAATCACTCAACCGATTCTCTACAGGCGTACCGGTAAGGGCAAAACGATGTGCTGCGGTAATTTTTTTTACCGCTCTTGCCACCTGCGTTGCCGCATTTTTTATATATTGTGCCTCATCAATTATCATATAAAGAAACGATAATGATTCATAGAGATTAAGGTCACGTTTCAGTAAATCATAGGAAGTAATTAATACATCCACATCGGATAAATGCTGCAAATTGTCTTTACGCTTCGGAGCTGCTCCAACCTGTACAAGTACCTTGCAATACGGTGCAAACTTGTGGAACTCACTCTCCCAATTATACACCAATGAGGCTGGACACACAATCAGGGAAATACACTTTTCCCGGTCATAGCTCTCCTCTTTCATCGCCGCACAAAGCAAAGTAAGCACCTGAAGGGTTTTACCAAGTCCCATATCATCCGCCAGAATACCGCCAAAACCATAGTGCGATAAGGTGCGAAGCCATCGGTAGCCTGTTTTCTGATAGCCACGAAGCTCTGCTGTTATACTATCCGGCAATTCATAATCGCTATCCTCTATCTCCCTCATATCCCGAATAACAGATTTAAACCGGCTGCTTCGAACCACTGTCATATTCTGCCCACGTTCCTTAAACACCGCATCCACATAGCTGGCACGATAAAGCGGAAGCTGCACCTCCCCCCTTTTCCAGTCGTCATCCTCGATGCCAAGCCCCTCACCCATCTCCGAAAGCGTGGAAAAGCCTGCGTCATCAAGCTGCATAAAATCACCATTTTTCATACGGTAATATTTCTGCTTCATACGGTAAGCAGAAAGAATTTCTCCAATTTCATCACTGCTCATATCGGGAATATCTACATGCAGGGAGAGCAAATCTCCCTGTATCTGAACCCCGGCAGTAACCTTGGGCGTTTTTTTGATACTGATACTACGTATCCTCTCTGAAACATACACCTGCCCACACTGCTCAAGCTCATAACGCCCCTTTGTCAAAAGCTCATATATATCCTGCTCCGTATTACACACAAGCAGTACCTCATTATCCTTACGAATGTGCTCCTTAAAGTATTCCTTAGCCAGCCAGTAAACCTTATCCTCCTGCTCATAATCCCGGAAGTCCCCCTCCTGTCGCTTTGTCCAGTCACAGATATCATACTCTTCCTTTCCATAAACTGCCTTTAAGCGGCATGTGACCTCCTCCGGTGAAGGTTCATCCAGATAAATATGAATCTGACAATGTGCTGGCATACTATCCAGTACATCTACATCCTGCTCCTCGATTCGCACGAATCGCTCCAGCTTTCTTAGTACATGACCACAAAATGCCGTATAGTCCCGTTCATTTAAAAAACACCGAAGCACATGATTACTTCTGGATAAACTGCGGTATTCCATATCCCAGCTTGTTTTCAGCATCTGGATAAAGGGTACTACCGTACGGGCAAAATCCTCTGACAGTATGTATAATATCCGGCTTTGCTCCTCTGCATAAAAGCTATAGGTAACGCCCTTTAACAAAACCGCATCCTTCATAGACAATACTGCCCCCTGCTCCTCCTGCTTAAGCAAAAGAGTAAGCTTTGGATTTTTCTTAACAACCTCATAGTTTGAACCATTAATGGACAAGGTTTTTCCTATATTACGCATCACAATCTGTTCTACATAGCCGTCCGTAATTCTAAGATACCGCTCAGATTGCTGTGAATACATTAATCTATGCTGTTCCCTGGCACTGTAAATATCAGAAATCAGGTTTAAATAAAACCGTGCCTCTTGTGTAAATGCATCTAAGCTATGCAGAAATTCCAGATTCACCCCGTAGGTATGAACCTTCTCATGCTTTACATTATCATTAAGCTCTAGGATATCCTTCACCACATAATATCTTTTGCCTGTTCCTATTTTAAATTCCAGACTCTGTTTACCGCTTTCCCCTACTACCAGATTCGGAAGCAGCTCTATACTCCCCGGCTTCGTGATAACATCCCTTTCCGCCGGCGACCACATGCTCTGATTCTTACCGGAATAGGCAGAAATCAGTTGCCCCACTACTGCAGAGCTCTGTCTTCCCATATAAACAGTATCATTAGAAACCGCATAGATACTGTTCAGATGTGTTACCGGCTTACGTCTGCTGCCTCCTTTTTCCTGTTTCTTTAATTGCTGCTGCCTCTCAAGCTCTCTTCCGGTTATCAGTTTATCTGCAAATTGTGCCTGAATTTCATCCATCACCAGATTATGTGCTACCGCAACACAGTGCTTGCAAAAAGGCGTTCCCCCTAAAAAATCAGGACAGTCACAGGATACCCGAAGGAACTTATCCTCCTCCTCATAATCAATCACAAGCTCTACATGATAATGATTACCCGTACTTCCCACCACATTAGCTGTTGCCACAATCATAGAACATTCATCAGAATCCTCCGGCAAACGACAAAGCTCCGTCTCATATCCCTTATTTGTTAAATATTCCCGAACATCCTCTATGCTCTTATATACCTTCAATTGCTCCACTGCCTTAGACGCATAAAGGGCACGTCCCCTTACCAGACGGGCACGGTTACATTGCTTCTCTATATCCTTTCCAGTTAATTGCATAACTGTTCCCTCTTTCTATTTCCTCATTTCATCAAAAACGATATGCTGTCCTATCCATGTCAAACTGCATACATCACTACGCAAAATATGTGATATTATATTTTAACACAGAAGCTAGTTTATGAAAACAATTTAAGAAAAAAGAACTTAGAACATTGGAACAAAACATCTACTGTTTATTCCCCCGGTGATATGTGGCACAATTCACACAGCCCTCTTTGCTCCCCAAACAGCTGGCACAATCCTGCATGGAAAAGGGCAGTGGCTGGCTTAATATAAGATAAAGGCAGACCAGGCTTTTTTGTGGCAGCAACGCTCCGGTTTCTGTCACACAAACACCCGCCCGCTCCATTGGAATCATCTCTGCAAGCTTGGACAGCACGGTAACCGGCATCCCATAAAATCCCGGGCCAAAGGAATCCGTTACATACACCGGTGCCCGAACTCCCTCCTTTCTCGTCAGATACATAGAAATCCAGTTTCTTCCTGCATCCAGCAGGGCATTCTGCCACAACTCAATATAATACTGGGTAAGCAACTCTATTTTTTGTTTCCCTTGTTTTTCGTTCAAAACGGAGGCATCATAGCTGCTCTTCCAATCCGGTGCATGAAACACTGCAAAATACCCTCTCTGAACCGAAGAAGGAGAAATCCTGCTCAGCATCTGGCAGGGAAACCGCTCTTCTCCAAATTGAAAATATCCGTCCTTCACACAGGACTTATCAAAGGACTGTAATCCGAAAAACAGATGCTCCTTGGCAAATCTGTTCTGGTACACTCTATCCGCTTCCTGCTCCTGCAGCTTCCTCTCTTCTCCACCCATTTGCTCTAAGGAGGCATAGGAAACCAGCAATGCCCTCGCTGCTTCATAAAGCTCGCTAACCCGTACCGTCACAAGCTCCATGGAATCCATAAGGGCAGCCATGATCCTATCATAATTAGCTGGAATATGAGGAAAGCTGCACGAGCTGCAATCCCGGATGTGCTGCCCTGCTGCTCCTATAATATACCTTGAAGTACCGGGGCAGATAGGCTTTAAATACAGGGGACAATAACAAAATAAGCAGTTGAATGCTTCCTTATCCACATTATCATGACATGGAAAATATTCACATTGCTGATTACAATAATAGTTTGAATGCATTGCTATGCTCCTTTACTTATGGCGTCACTATCATTCCTTACTTCTAATCCCATACTTATAATTGGACGATTCTCTCACCAAAAACCTTTACAAAGGCATCCAACTTCTTATTTCCACTTAAGATTGCAAAAACAACATTCTCAAAATATTCTTCATATTGTTCGTCGACAAGTATCTCCTTAAAATATCCTGCAACCCTCCTTGCATCATGTCCAAACGCACCACAGCCCCATGCTCCTAAAACAAGAGATTGATAGTTATTTTCCGCTGCGATGCCCAGCATAATCCGGATGCGTCTCTTCATAACCATATCTATTTTTTTCTGGCTTATAAGCATCGCCGCTCCCCTTTTATTAGGGGCAGGAAGGGTAATTACCGACACCATATATGGCACTTCCAGCAAGTCACACTGTACATCCCGAAAAACACAGACCTCCGGCGATAGCAACATATAATCCGAATCCGTCGGCGAAAGATGCCTTCGATTATATTGATACATCTCAGATGCCTTATCAGAGGTAAGGGAAGCATATAACGTGCTGTTTCTGCACAATGCCTCCTCCTGTGCCGTCGCCCCCATCCGAAAAGCACCACCAGGCTGATGGGCATTTGCAAAATTCATAACCAATGGATGAGCGTATTTGCCCGCTGCTTGAAAGGAATCCTCCTTTACCAGATAAAAGCTGCAGCTATGTGATTCCGAACCATTAGAAAGAGAATCCTTTTCTCTTTGATGTAGAAGCCCCTCCGCAAGTTCAGGCGTATACACCTTAACCCCACTGTAATCACCCGGAATTAATTCAATCGTTCTTCCTCCAATATTGTAGCTGCCTTTTTCTATTATCTGCAAGGTCTGGTTGGCAATGAGAATATTATTCTTCATGAACATCCCCTCCTCTTATACCTATTTAGATTAGATATTTGCGAAACTATTAATTGCTAATACGATAGTCATAATACTATATAAATTCGTTTCGTTGTCTTTGCTTCGCAAAGTACAAAGGCACTCATTTATATAGTATTATGACTATCCGCCTCACAAATGGGAGTTTCACAATTATCTACCTATTTAGGTAATTGCGAAAACTGTTATAGAGAACTCAAGTTGTGTAATGGAGACAATATTGCTGACAGGGTACTTTGGAGCCGTCGGTACTTCGCATTGAACACTTAGTGAGTGTTTTAACACGAACTTAGTGTGAAAGTGTACCTTGTGTGAGGTGCCGTATTGAGGCACCTTATGTACCGCTACGAGCGACAAGTAGCGAGAGCGTACCCTGCAGCAAATTGTCTCTATTACACAACGGGGCACTAAAACAACCCCCGTTTCACAATTACCTAATTATTTCATCTTAAGCTGGCGATACCGATTCAATGCCGCCGCAATCTCCTGCTTTCTTGGCATAGCAAGGTTGCCCGGCACGCCCCCTTCACAGATACCTGCAAACCCCTTTTGCTCTAGCTGCTTTGTAAGAATCTCCACCGCCTGCTGCATCGTTCTTCTTCCATCCAGTACATGAAGCTTGGCATATTTTACTATCTGTGCCAGTGTATTTAACTGTTCCGAATCCACAAGCTGCTCCACATACCGCAAATCAATCACATCCCGGTTAATGGAAATGGAATCCCTTCCCATGGTTTTCAACTTCACCCGGTTGTCTGCTGCAAACTTCCGGTCTGCCAGCACCACCCGGTCATAAGACGGTTCCTCGCCCTCCTCTAATTTCTCCTCTGGCAACGGAAATGCTGCCGCCTGTTCCTTGGCAAATGCAGTAATCTCCACCGGAACATAACGGTTCATCTGTACAATCTGGTCTGCCTTGTGGAAATAAGAGCCGGAGCTTCCTGCCACCAATATCGTGGATATACCGTACTTTTTATAGAGCATGGTAACCCGGTCAATAAAGGGGGTAATCGGCTCGACATCCTTATGCACTACCCGCTGCATCAGCTCGTCCCGAATCATAAAATTCGTAGCGGAGGTATCCTCATCAATTAAGAACACCTGACTTCCCGATTCCATAGCCTCCACGACATTCGCCGCCTGAGAAGTACTTCCAGAAGCATCCTCCGTAGAAAACTGTTTCGTATCCTTGCCATTGGGTAAGTCCTTGATAAACAGGGAAATATCTACCTTCTGAATCCCTCTTCCATCCTCGGCACGGAGCTTCACAGCACTGTCATCGGTGATGACATACTCCCTTCCGTCCCCCGCAATATGATTATAGACACCCTGCTCCAATGCCTTTAACAGAGTGGACTTACCATGATAGCCTCCTCCTACAATCAGCGTAATCCCCTCGGCAATTCCCATACCACGAAGCTCTCCCCGGTTGGGCAGGGTAGAGGATACCTCCATCGACTCCGGCGACTGAAACGCAACTGCCTCCTTCATTGGACGGGAGCTGACACCAGACTCCCTCGGTAGCACTGCCCCGTTAGCCACAAATGCTACTAAGCCCTGCTCCTTTAAATGCTCCCGGATATACTGCTGGTCTTCGGAAAGCTCCGCTGCTTTTTGCAATCGCTTACCGTCCCATGCAGCATAATAAAGTGTCTGCTTGACGCACTTCGGTAGAAATTCAAAAAATATCTTTATCAATTCCCTCGCATTAATCGTCCTGCCATTTGCAGGAAATCCGACCTCCATCTTTAAGGTTATCGTTCCATCCTGAGCTGCAACCTGACAGCCACTACGGTTTAACACCTCCTGCCCCGGACGGGTAACTGAAAGCAAACCGGACTTACCTGAACCCTTCGCCTTAAAGGAATATTCATTCGTCTCTCTGGCAAACTGCCGCAGCAACTGATCCTGCAAAGCAATCCGCTTACACGGCATGTCGTATAATTCCTTCGGGAAACGAGCCACATCCCCCCTTACCTGAATGCTTACCTTGGAGGGTGCGGCAAAGGGGTCACCCTGTACATGATCTATGGACATTAGATATCCGTCAAATGTATATGTTCCCTTTGTGTCCTTATATGCCGGATAGCTTTTGTGGTCAATCCGATTCAATAGTTCCCGTAAGTCTGATGCTGATTTCATAGTTTTACTTCCTTCCAAATATAGATTTCTTAAGTATTTGTGAATACTTGCGGTAGTATACGATAGTCATAATAGTATATAAATTTGCTTCGTTGTCTTCGCCACGCTCAGTACAAAGGCGCAAATTTATATACTATTATGACTATCTCATCGACGAATACGAGTTTCACAAATGTTTGATAGATGCTAGTGTATTGGATACCAAGTATTCAATGTACTAATCTATATTGTATCGGATTTGAGAAGATATTACAAGCATCTATCATCGGCTAACCGGACACAGTCTATCAGTATAGACTGCTGTTTGTTGGCAGTTATAGACGGGATTTTTATTCTTACTACACTCAAACTCCTTTGATACCAGATGAGAATAAAATTTTTTAAAAATATGTATCTTGCAACTAAAATTTACATATGCTATAATGCCACTAGGCAAAGAAATGTGGAGAATTCCATGTAGGCAAAGAACGAATCCCCCGACTGTAATGGCGTACAGTCGGGGGATTCTTCTTTTCTTTTTATAGTGGCAAAGCATCCACTAGGCTATTTGTTGCCTTTGTCGTGACTATCCAGCCATTTGCTGATGAGGTGGCAAACCACACCTGCTACGACAGTCACAAGAAATGTGAAGAATAACTCCATGCAAACACCTCCTCCCGTTGCCGGGTGTAGGTTAGACAACACAGAAATTATAACATATCAATTGATACTCTTCTATCTGTTTTGGGGAGAAGGATAGCAGTTTTTTATTCTCGCATATCCAGAGCTTACGAAAAGTTAATTACTTTATATATTCAAGATAATAATAGTGTTATAAATATTTTTATTTGCAGCCACCTGTAAACAGCAACTCACGTGAAAGAATAATATTCCAAACAAGGGGTATTTGTGTCTTTTGGTACTTAAGCTGCGTCCTTTGCAGCTTTATGTACCATTACAAGACACAACGAAGCGAAAGCGTCCCCGCCTTGGGATATTATTCTTTCACACGAGTTGCGTCCGGACAGCCGGATAACCTAGCAACCTTACTATCTATCTCAACACACTATAAACCACCCCCGGAATCACAAAAATAATCATCTCCCATACAATCGCATGCAGCATATTTCCAATTTTCTTAGAAAACCAAAGCAGGAATGCTGTCAGTACCATTAAAAAAAACCACTGCAACACAACATAACCAAAAACAACCACAATAATCGGCAGCCAGGACGGAAATTGCTCATACCCTGCCAGACTGGTAATCGGTGCAAAACACCTTGGCAGTCCATATCCAGAAATTGCCTGATAGAAAATGTTCATCAGGAAAAACAGATACATAATTGTGACCAATCCCCCACTAACATAAAAACAGATATCTTCCCGTTCCTCCCGCCCTCTTTTTGTGGAGCATAAAAGCAGGTTCATCCCCCTGTCTGCATCCGCTGTCAATATTGGTGCAAGCATTACAATCATTACAACATTCAATAATAGAAACAACGTACAATGCCCATTATCCATTATCCCAAATAATCTATGATAGCCCTCCTCATATACAAACTGTGCCCCCGGATGCTTTAAAATATAGTTGTACCGCTCATATAACCTTTGAAATGCAGGCAAAAATGCAAGGCGGCTTTCGTACATCATCCGCTGGCTTTCTTCTTCCTCTTTAGAAATCTCACCCTTTATCCTTCGAATCTTTGTTTCTCTGATTGCCTTTTGGATATTTTCAAATTCCTTTTTCTGTTTTAGCAGCTTCATTTGTTTTTCCCTCGTGAGACTACCCTTATATTCCTGCATCTGCCATCGGTAACGCAATTCATTTGGCGTCTGATAAGGATGAAAGGTTATCATCTGAAAAACCATTAGCAGCAGAAAAATAAAGATAAGTATTCCTCCACGGTAAATAACAAGAACCTTAGTAAGCTCATACCGCCACAGCTTGGTATGAACATTCTGTTTTGCTGCCCTTTTCAAAAAAGAGGGTCGCGACAGTCTATATATAGTATGATTGCGTTTCCTGCAAAAAGCAAAAGCTGCTGTTACTGCCATAATTCCTATAAAAACAACCATCTCTACCAAAACAATACTCATCGTATCAATTGGATTTCCCATTATATTTAAATTCCGATAGTCCACCAGCAAATCCTTTGCCAAAAACCAGCTGAAAACATTGCTGTAATGCATAATATTTCCCTTTGCTGCAGGAGAAATCAAATAGTAAAGCAATACCCCTATAATAATTACACCAATCCCCGTTAAAAACATCCAGAAAATATGTCTTGCCAGCACCTCCACCAGAAATAAAAGCATGGCAAATGCCAGTACCGCCAATATTCTGACACAGACAAATAGCATTACATATTGTCCAACCGTAATCAGATACGGACAAGACTGACAGGCTGCTACAGACTGTATGCTGGCACCAAAATCCGGTTTCCCAAGGCGGAGCATATAATATAGCGCCACACTTCCATAAAGCAAAAGTGATACCAGAGTCGTGTTAAAAAACAGTGCGGCTATCTTGGCAGTACAAAGCTTTAAACGTCCGGCGGGCATAGTCCGCATAATCAAAAATAACCCCTTCTTTTTCTCCTCGTAAAACATCTGCCACACAACAACAAACAGCAGTAACAGCAACACAATTTCTGCCATTCCCGTATGCTGGATCCGGTTTACCCATTCATAAGAATAAAAGGTCAGCTTCCTTTCCTTAAGCCCTTCATACTGCATTGCTGTTTTATTTGCACTTGCAACAGCAAAAGAAGGTTTTCCCTTAGTATTACTATCACCGTCTGCATTGGCAAAAATAGAAATATCTGACTGCGTTTGTGCCCTTTGGCAAATCTCATCAAGATAGTTATCATACTTTTTAAGCTTTTGAAAACGCTGATATATCTCCTCGGCAAATACTTCCTCCTCATCAAGTGTAGTGCAATAGATAAGATACCCCCCTTCTTTCCACTCCTCGTAATAGTTCTGATACACTCCCTTATTTTCCGATAAAAGCTGTTTTATCAAGCGTGTACTTTGCTCCGATTTTGCCGCCTGCATATTCTGCACTTGCTCCACCAGACAAAGTCCCTTTACCCTCTCATAATAGCCCTGAATATAATCCTCCTTCTCCTGCTCTGACATGGATTTCAATGTCTTATCAAAGGCACGATAAGCATTCGTAGGAATCACTTCCCTTCTATCCTGCAATATTTGCAGTCCCACATTACATGCCAGTAAAAAAGCCAGCAGTGTTAGAAAGGATTTCTTTTTCCATAATTTCCGCAGTTCGCTTATAATCATGTTTTACCTCCTATCTTCTGTGACATACTCCTGTGAAAACAACTGCATATACACCTCCTCTAAGGATTTACCGGGGGCGTATGTCTCTACAAGATTTTCCGCTTTATCCACTGCCACAATGGTTCCTTCCTTTACAATAATTATCTCCTTTGCCACCGACTCCACATCAGAAACAACATGTGTCGCTACCAATATAATTTTTTCTTTGGAAAGCTCCTTAAGCACCTGCCTTAACCGTACCCGTTCCTTCGGGTCAAGCCCGGCTGTCGGTTCATCTAACACGATGAGCTTAGGATTACCCATAATTGCCTGTGCCACCAGTAACCGCTGCTTCATTCCCCCACTGTAACCCCTTATCTTAAGTGGCAGCTCCTTTGTCAAATTCACACACTGTGCCGCCCACTCAATCTGTTCTTCAAGCTCTTTTTGAGGAATCTCCTTCAATGTTCCCATATAGGCAAGAAACTGCTGCCCGGTAAAGGTATCATATAGTCCCTGCTGCTGCGGGGCATACCCAAGGCACTTGCGGTATTTTCGATTGGCTTTTATAATATTTCTGCCATTCCACAGCACCCTTCCGGAATCCGGGACCAGATTATCTGTAATCAATTGAAGCAGAGTAGATTTGCCTGCTCCATTCGGACCCAGCAATCCATAAAGCCCCGGCGTAAGGTTTAAGGAAACACCTTTTAGTGCAACCTTTGTTCCATAGGATTTTGTTAGTTTAATGATTTCAAGCATTCCCTTTACCCCCATTCACCCATATTGATTACCTTCACGTTTTGATAGGAGTCCTTATTCTCACAAAAATCTTTTTTTGAAATGATACTGTATGTGACCTTACCGATTACATCCTGATAGAGGTCCATCCATGGAACATATTCCTTAACCTCTTCATAATCACTTACAACATAAAGAAAATCCGAATTCTCAGCAATTATCTCAATTGGTTTATGATACCGGTTCTTAAGCGTACTCTTGGTTTCTGTCCCCTCCTTTACATTAATAAGATAACTGGAATACCCCTCCTCATCAATATCCCATGGACTTCCAATAATAGCTGCCGTAGCTCTTGCCTGTTCATCCTGTGTATACATATCTACTCCCTGTTCCAATACATATTCAATCTGATAAGATTGCTTCGTCGGAAGCTTCTTTTCTTCATTCGTATCCAGAGCAATCATACTGATTTCTTTTTCTCCCTCATAAGAACTATATAATATACCATTACGAATCCGCTCTGAATGCAATTTATTCTGCTTGTATCGTTTCAGCTCCACGGCCTTCTTCGTATCGATATTATGGCTCGTAATAATATATTCCGAGTTCTCAAACAGCTTATTAAAGGTGGCATCATCCTGTTGTTCTTTCACCGTCACTTCTCTTCCATAGTCCGTCATACCAATTACTAATTGCCTTCCACTAACACCAAGAATCGTCTGTTCATTATCTAAATCCATGATTTCCTCACTCTTTTTGTTCTCCATATTATAACGCAGCAGTTTTCTGTCATATCCGGTTATATAAGTAGCTTTTCCATCCTTTTCCTCAGATATCTTTTTGGTCACCATATATATTGAATGATTGTCGGTAAAAAATATTGGTTCCATAAGATAACCACTATCCATGCTGTATATTTTTTCCCTATCCGTTCCATCGAACTTCATCCGATAGATGGTAGGTGGTGTTAAATCAGGTGTCATCGACAGCGTTGTCTCTGCACTATATGATATTTCGCTGACACTTCCTGAAGAGTCCACCGGGGTCACTGCCAAATACAAATAATTATCATCCTTAAATAAATAACTACTTCCTAATACCGCCTCCTCTGGCAGTACCGCATTACAGGCATTTGTATCATGTTTACAATTGGGCTGGTTACAAAGATAAATCTCCTGTCTCGTCTTGTAATCTACATAGCGAATCGTATAAATAGTTTGATTCTCCTCATCTTCCTCACTGCCAATATAGTAATGCCCCTCCTCCGTATTCACACTTTCTGCTAACACACCATCTATCCGCCAGACCAAAGAACCCTCGGAATCCGGTTCATCAGAACCCTCCTTCTGTTTTTGCTCTTCCTGCTTTTCTTTTGTTGTTTCCTTCCCCTGCCCGGATTGTCTGCCCCCCGAAGAAGCGGGAGCATTTGATGCACATCCCGTAATGGATACTGCCAATAAAATTGAAATAATACATATAACTATTTTTTTCATGTTATCTCCTCCTCTAATTTCTACATAGATGTTTGTTGTAATGAATGTTTGCAGTAATGTTTGCTAGGCTTTATATGGTATCAGCAGTTCAAAGCGTGGCTGATTCACCGCTGATACCATATAAAGCCTAGCAAACCCCCAGAATAAATGGACTTAACAATCATTTTCATTACCAATGTAAAAGATGTTCCTGATACGGTTACATATTAGCCCTTAGTTGTATCTAAGATGTAACAAGATACAATTTTATGTTATAATAAGCAAATCACCCTCTCATTTTTGTGCAGATAAAGAGAGGACAGTATATTGAAAATCAGTTACACTTACCATAAAGGAGGATATGATAAATGGAATGGATAGAACGATTAAACAAAGCAATTGATTACATTGAGGAACATCTGTCGACAGAAATTGATTATGAGCAGCTTGGCTGTATTGCCTGCTGTTCCTCCTATCATTTTCAGAGAATGTTTTCCTATATGGCAGGAATGCCACTAACTGAGTATATCCGAAAAAGAAAGATGTCATTAGCGGCTGTTGATTTACAGGGAGGTGATGCTAAGATTATTGATATAGCAGAAAAGTATGGTTACCATTCTCCAACGGCATTTAACAGGGCTTTCCAATCGATTCATGGGATCGCTCCATCCAAAGTCAGAGACGAAGGGATATCTGTAAAATCATTCCCTCCTATTACATTTAAAATCATAATCAAAGGAGCGGAAGAAATGAATTATCGAATTGAAACAAAGGAAGCATTTCGCATCGTCGGCGTATCGACACCACTAGAAAAAGAAATCGAAAAAAATTTTGCTGTGATTCCACCAAAATGGCAGGAGATTTCCACCAATGGAACTCTTGAAAGATTAATTGGCATGATGAACACAGAACCTATGGGGGTACTGGGCGTTAGTACATGCAATAATGACGAAGCATGGAAATACTATATTGCCGTTTCCACCACAAATCCGAAGGAAGAATTGGAAGAATACATGGTTCCCGCCGCTACTTGGGCAATTTTTTCAGGAACGGGAACAAATGAATCGATTCAGGAATTGGAACGCCGCATCGTCATGGAATGGCTTCCAACCTCGGGATATGAGTATGGTAATGCTCCGGATATTGAAGTTTATTTGAATCCGGACCCGCAAAATGCCCAATATGAGGTATGGATACCGGTAGTAAAGAAGCAGGAGTAGGGGGTATACACCCTTACTCCTGCAATTGAAACCCCAGCTTCCAACCATCCTTGTCACTATCCATCACAAGCTTTAAATGTGCCTTTTCTGAAATCATACTTTCCCCATTAAAATACCAATCATCTACAATGGACAGGTTACAATATTCCAAAAAAGACTGTAACAGCTTATGTTTCTTCTCCTTCGTGAAGACAGTCTCCTTTTTTCCTCTATACTCTATTCCAATCGCCCGATTACTCTTGTTATCGTATATCAAAGAAATCTTCTCCGTCTTCCAATCGTATTCATATTGTGTAATATCAGTAGTCGTTTTCGTATCCTCCTCACAAGTAACCTCCTCCGGCTGCTCTGTCAAATGAATATAAGGGTCCAATAGCAAAAAATACTCTTTAAGCCCTTCGAGTTGTTCAAGCCTCTTTATACACTCAACTAGTTCCTTTGATATCGCCCCTCCTTCTGTTACATACAATTGAAAAGCTGTATCCCCTGTTGCTTCAAACATGGTAACATTGGATGCAGATATATAATAGCTGTTCAGATATTCATGAATATACTGTACCATCGCTACATTCTTCACATCACTGTCCAAGGAATAACTTATCTTCTTCATCGGCTGTCTTTTGTTATACCTTATTCCATCTATCACATGAAAATAAAACAATGGAGAAGCTACTACTACAACAATCAGAAATACATACACCACATATAATAATTTATATTTATGGTTTTTCATTATACATCCTCCCCCTTTTGCTCTGACTTAGGAAGTAGCAGCATGACCCTCGTTCCCTCTTCTTCCTCACTCTCTATCGACATCGTGATGCCAAGCACCTCACAGATTCTATCGCAGATGGCAAGTCCCAGACCACTGCCTCCCTCCTGCCGGGAACGGGATTTATCCACCATATAAAATGCCCTCGTTATCTGCTTTAATTCTTCCTTTGGAATTCCACACCCATTATCACAAATTGTAAACATGTACCCATTGTTCTGCTCCTCCCCCAACAGCCGTATCCTTCCATTCTCACGATTGACACAGGCATGGTCTGCATTTTCAATGAGGTTACGAAGCAATGTAAGAATCAACTCAGCATCCGTAACAATCATCGCGTCAGCAAGCTCCACTGAAAGCACCGCATGGCAAAGCCCCGCTTCACACACCTCATATACCCGCTGCCCAATGAAGCTTGTATAAAGCTTTTTACATACAATCTCATCTTCTGTCATCCCAAGCATTTGCAACAGAGCACCAGATAATGTTTTTAATCTTTTACATTCCCGGTAAATGTAATCCACTGCCTTTTGCCGTATCCCCTCATCCGGCTCTTTACCGAGCAATAGCTTAGAATATCCCATCATAGCAGTCATAGGTGTCTTCAGCTCATGAGAGAAATCCGACACAAATTGCTCTCTCGCTTCTATCTCCTGATTCAGCTTTGCAATCTGACACTCCACTGCCTCCGCCATAACATCAAAATTCCGGCTCAATTCCCCAATTTCATCCCGACTGGCAATCTTCGTACGTTGGGAATATTCTCCCTTGGCAATCCGGCTGCTGACCCGGCTCAATTTTTTTATATTGCGTGTTAGCAATAGAGAAAACAATAACACCAGCAGAAGGGAAAACACCAGTATCATACTATCCAGCCAGATAAACTCCTTAAGCTGCCGCTCCCGCTCCAAATAGGTAGCACTGATATCATATTGGTTCAGCAAACGAACAGAATGTCCTGCAATCGTTATTGTAGTCGCAATTAATAAATAGTGAAATTCCCCCTGCTCATATATTACAAACTCATCATTGCTATCCTTCATATAATCAATCATTGTAGCATCCAGTCTTGGAATGTCCGTATACCAGATTTCCTTATTGGCATTACTTTCGTTCTGTAAATGAGTATTCTTATGCAAGGGCTCATAAACGAGCATTTTGCGGTTCGTATCCGCATAGTTATCCATGCGGGCAGCAATTTCTGTCACCAGCTCCTCGTTGTACTCCCTGCCGTTCTCCAACGCATTACGAAGATTGGATTCCAACGAATAGCGGTCTAAAATATGCTGCCTTGTACTATTTTCCACCGCTGTATCATAAGCCACCTGAAAATTCTGCTGAATCATATAGATACCCCCTGCAGAAAAACATATAGCAAGAATCATACACGTTCCAAATACAATTTTAGCCGAAAATCTCATGTTTCACGCTCCTCTAATATATAACCAATCCGAAACACGGTCTTTATTTCCTCCTGAAGGTTAAGCTTACGGCGCAGACGCTGAATATGCAAATCCAGTGTCCTGCTGTTTCCAATATACTCTGTCTCCCACACCTTCTCAAATAACTCCTCCCGGTACAAAACAATATCCTTGTTCTGCACCAGAACCAACAACAAATCATATTCCTTCGGTGTTAAGGAAATCTCCTCTCCTCCTTTTGTTACCCTTCTTGATGATAAATGTAAGGTCACATCCTGAAAATGAAGCTCGTTCTGCCCCTTCCCATATCGTCTAAGCACCATCTGCACCCTTGCCAATACCTCTCCAATATCAAAGGGCTTTACAATATAATCATCTGCTCCCATATTTAAGCCCTTTATCCGGTCCTTTACCGCATCCTTGGCAGTAATAAATATAACCGGAATATTTAATGTACTGATATACTCCATCAACTCATATCCATCCACCTTAGGCAGCATAATATCTAAAAGAACCAAATCATAATTATTCTCTTCCAAACAATCGGCTGCCTTCTCTCCATCCAGTACATAGGTACAGACATAGCCTGCCTTTGTAAGCTGAATCTCAAGCAGTTCTGCAATGGAGCGTTCATCCTCCACAATCAGTATATGGTTCATGGTATCACCTCTTTATCGTAAATAAATCATTATCAAATCATTCTACCCTTTACTTGTATCTAAGTTGTAACAAGCTTAACCCTTTTTATTGTTTCATATAACCGCTTTTTTATTGACAATTTAAAAATAGACTGCTATCATTTTGTTGTTGAGGAATCAACATATAATGATCCTTATCCATTTATTTTATCATAGATATTGCTATTTTAGGAAGGTGAATATATATGACTATAACAGACCGTTTTGAATTATTTGTTACCACGATAACTCAGATTTATAAAAGCCTGCAAAAAATAAAAAGTCATGAGATGACAGAATTCCAGCTAAAGGGAACTCATGTAATGTGTCTGTATGAGCTGCATAAGCATCCTGACGGACTTACTATAACAGAATTAAGTACCCTGTGCGAGGAAGATAAAGCGGCAATTTCAAGAACTGTCTCGGAACTGCTGGAACGAGGTTTCGTATCCAACGATAGTGAGAAAAAATACCGTGCCCCTATTGTATTAACAGAAGAGGGGAAAACAATTACAACACAGATTAATGAGCTGGCAGCGAACGCTGCCATTGCCGGAAGTGCAAATATGAGCCACGAGGAACGGATGACATTTTACCACACACTGACAGATATATCGGATAACCTGAAAAACTATCTGGAAAAGTTAAATGAAAAGGAGGATATCTCATGAACCTATTTAAAAAAATCTATTGCAGAACCTTTCAAACCGTATTCCGTCTGGCACTACCTCTTCTCCCTTACCGTAAGCCCAAGCAATTAAATGATATGGATGCTTTGGTTGCTTTATTATTAAAGAAGCGAATTCATACGGTTCTTTTAGTCACAGACCGAAGTATCCGTTCCTTTGGCATTACGAAGCCATTGGAAGAAAAACTTGTACAGGCAGATATCGACTGTATTATTTATGACAAGACAGTTGCCAACCCCACCACCACCAATGTGGAGGAAGCAAGGGAAAAATACCTTGCCAACGACTGTCAGGCATTAATCGGATTTGGCGGCGGTTCTTCTATCGACTGTGCCAAGGCAGTTGGTGCCAGAATTGCAAAACCACATCAGAGCCTTGCCAGAATGAAGGGGATTTTAAAGATACACAAGAAGCTCCCCCTTCTCATTGCCATCCCAACTACCGCAGGAACCGGAAGCGAGACAACATTAGCAGCAGTTATTGTGGATAATGAAACAAGGCACAAATACCCAATTAACGATTTTCCATTGATTCCCCGCTATGCAGTGTTAGATCCTGAGGTCACCAGAAGTCTTCCCCCCGCTCTGACTGCGACCACCGGAATGGATGCATTGACCCATGCAGTGGAGGCTTACATTGGCAACTCCACCACTGCCGGAACAAGAAAGGACGCAATCAAAGCAGTACAATTGATTTTTCAATATATTCGCCCCGCATATAAGGATGGCAGCAACATGACTGCCCGCCGTAAAATGTTATATGCCTCCTACCTTGCAGGAAGTGCCTTTACCAAGTCCTATGTAGGCTATGTACACGCTGTTGCCCATTCCCTCGGAGGCAAGTATAATGTTCCCCATGGTCTAGCCAATGCAGTACTGCTCCCCTTTGTATTGAAAGCATACGGTGACAGTGCCGCTGCTAAGCTGCACCAGCTTGCAATTGCCATAAACATCTCTACAGAAGAAGAAAGCGACAGTGAAGGAGCAGCTAAATTTATTGAAGCCATAAAGGAAATGAAACGGGATTTGAATATCGGAGATACGATTCCTGAGATTCAAGAGGAGGATATTCCTATGCTGGCACATTATGCCGAAAAGGAAGGCAATCCATTGTATCCGGTTCCAAAGCTGATGACGGCAGAGGAGCTTGAGCAATTCTACTATATGGTAATGGAAGACTAGTTAGTGTTTGCGAATCTCACAGTTATTAATACGATAGTCATGATATTTGGCACATAAAGTATATTTATCGTAAGTAATTATTGTATTCAACAAAAAACCCGCTTTCGCTTAGCTTCACACGCAACGGTACTAAGATTTTGCTACGCAAAATCAAGGACCAGCGTGTTCAGATAGTTTTTCTTATGAATACAATAATTACTTACCTTACCAGATTTCTATGTGCAAAGTTTACAAATATCATGACTATCCGCCTAATGAGAAAGAGTTTCACAATCACCTAACCTAAAAGAAATTTTAAAAGGAGAAGCAGAATGCAGGAGAAGGAAATAAAACAAATCATTGAAAAGCAGAATCAGTTTTTTTCTACAGGTGCAACGCTGCCTGTCGCAAAGCGAATTGCTGCTTTAAAACAGTTAAAGGCTACTATTATCAAGTATGAGGAAAAAATAAACTCTGCCATCAAAGAGGACTTAGGAAAAAGTGCATTTGAAAGCTATATGTGCGAGGTCGGCTTGGTACTAAGCGAGCTAAGTTATATGATAAAGCATACAAAACGATATGCCAAAGAAAAAACAGTGATAACCCCACTGGCTCAATTCGCCTCCCGAAGCTTCGTGAAGCCTTCCCCCTATGGTACGGTTCTCATTATGAGTCCTTGGAACTATCCTTTCCTGTTAACCATTGACCCGTTGGTAGATGCCATTGCGGCTGGAAATACTGCTGTTGTCAAGCCCAGTGCCTATTCCCCTGCAACCTCTGCTATCATGCAGCAGCTACTTACGGAATGCTTCTCCCCGGAATATGTGACTGTCATCACGGGAGGACGGGCAGAAAACCAGTGCTTATTTCAACAGAAATTTGACTATATCTTTTTTACCGGAAGCCAGGCTGTGGGCAAGGAGGTTATGCGTCACGCTGCCGAGCACCTGACTCCGGTAACCTTAGAGCTTGGTGGAAAAAGCCCCTGTATTGTAGATGCCACTGCTAACATCAAGCTGGCAGCAAAGCGGATTGTATTTGGTAAATATCTAAACTGTGGGCAGACCTGTGTGGCACCGGATTATATTTTGTGTGATGCCTCTGTCAAGGATGCATTACTTACCGCAATTAAAGCAGAAATCATAAAACAATATGGAGAAAAGCCACTCGAAAATCCGGATTATGGTAAGATTATCAATGAAAAACAATATCAGAGAATCAGCAGTTTAATCGACCAGACAAAGGTGGTTTTTGGCGGAACATTAAGTCCTGCTACCATGCAGATTGAACCCACCGTCATGGACAATGTAACATGGGAGGATGCTGTCATGCAGGAGGAAATCTTTGGACCAATTATGCCGATTCTAACCTTTACCTCTCTGGATGAAGTAATTGCCAAAATCAATGAACGTCAAAAGCCATTAGCCCTATACTATTTCAGCGAAAACCGCAAAAATAGTAAAAAGGTAATGGCTTCCCTGCGGTTCGGCGGTGGATGCATCAATGATACCATTATCCATCTCGCCACCTCCTATATGGGCTTTGGTGGTGTCGGCGAAAGTGGTATGGGCAGCTATCATGGCAAAGAAGGATTTGCAACCTTCTCCCATTTTAAGAGCATTGTAGATAAAAAAACGTTCATGGATCTGCCGATGCGGTATCAGCCATACCAAAGCTTCTACGAGAAATTAATTCGTATGTTTTTAAAATAGATTGCGAAGCTTATTCTAGTACATCACAAATTAAGTTCTTGATAGTTTGGCGAAGGATAAACTTTCACTCTGCAAGGCGAATTTTCGACGGCGTAGCGGTGGCTACGGCTAGAAAATGCAACGCAGCGGATGAAAGTTTAGACAAGTCAAACTGCAAGATACTTAGTT
>JAGATQ010000020.1 GCA_017621205.1 Lachnospira sp. | reverse complement strand
TGGCATGAGGAATATCTCAAGTGGTTGTGTGGTTATGCTAATGCTGATGGCGGTACGCTATATATTGGGGTAAATGACGATGGCTATGTTGTGGGGATTGAGGATTCCAAAAGGATGCTTGAAGGACTGCCTAATAAAATTAATGATAAGATGGGTGTGGTGGCGAGTATCAATAATCATGTAGCATATGGGGCTGAAAATATTCGTTATGGTGTAGCGGTGCCTGAAGATGTTTCGTGTAAGCTGATTAATCAATATGCATGTGGTTTGATTAATACCGAGATGATAGATAGTGATGATAAGCGTTATAAAGCGCTTGGAGCAATAGAAAGGGATAATAAGATTTGGGAAGCGGAAGATGGAGCGAGAGAGTATATTTCTATTCGAATTGTGAAGTACCCGTTTGCCGTTTCTTGTGATGGAAAATATTACAAGCGTTCTGGCTCGACTTTGCAGGAGTTAAATGGCTTTGAACTGCAGAATTTTTTATTGGAGAGAGCAGGTAAAACATGGGATGCAGTTCCGCTTCCGGAAATAAAAGTATCTGATTTAAGTAAGGAAGCTATGGATGCATTTAGAAAAAAAGCTGTTATGAGTACTAGAATGACAGAAAGTGAAGTGAACGTTTCGGATGAGTTGTTGTTACGAAACCTGAAGCTGTTCGATGGCGATAAGTTGATAAGGGCAACAGCTTTGCTTTTTCATCCAATGCCAGAACTTTTTGCTACAGGAGCATATATTAAGATTGGCTATTTCGCTCCGGTAGCAGCATTTGGTGATAATAAGGAAATTATGGTGGATTTGCAGTACCAAGATGTAGTTGAAGGACCGTTGATGTTGCAAGCGGATAAAGCCACTGAATTGATTTATACAAAGTATTTTAAAGGGTTGATTGATTATGAAGGCAATCAGCGTACAGAAACCAAAATGTTAAGTAGGGGCATTTTGCGTGAATTATTGCTTAACGCTATTAATCATAAAAATTATGCTACGGGTGTTCCTATTCAGGTTTCGGTATATGAAGATAGAATAGAAATATTTAATATGGGAACATGGTCAAAGCAAGTGCCTACTGACGAAAGGATATATGAGAAACATGCATCAGTTCCTTATAATCCGAAAATCGCCGATGTTTCCTTCCGTTCCGGAGATGTAGAGTCTTGGGGAAGGGGATTTTTGAAAATTAAAGCAGAATGTAAAAAAATTAATGCACCTTTACCGGTCATAGATGCGAAAAATGACGGCGTTTCTATCACAGCAACTGGCTGTGAAAAATATATGTCGTTATTAAGATATGGCCAGTATGGACAAGTTGGTGTGGATGGAGTTTGGAGAGATAAAGAATCCACAAGTGAGGAATTAAAACATGCTTCTGTGTTAACTGGACTGGATATAACAGCGTATGCAAGAATTATGGAATATCTTGAAACTCCTAGAAGTAGGAAAGAAATACAAGAGTTTTGTGGTTATAAGTCAAGGGATTCATTTATGAAAAATATTTTGAATCCGCTGATTGATTCAGAAAAAGTGAGTTTGCTTTATCCAGATAAGCCAAAGAGTCCTAATCAAAAATATGTTAAAAACACAAAACAAGGTTAATTGCTTGCATGCGGCTTGCATGTTCGCATGCAAGCTGACGTGCAAGTTACATGCAAGTTCATGCGTGCAAGAAGAAGTGTGAATGATTTGAGTAAAGATACACACAATCCTATTTCGTGTGTACTTTTACTTAAATGTGTATCACACTGTGTGTCGTGGCACTGGTGCCGTATGCTAAAACATATCACACCACGCTATGATACACAAAAATATGTATCACGCCCCCAAAAATGTGTATCATAACCCGGATTTTTGTAAAAATCCCAATTTACATTCCGATTCGCCCATGCTATATTATTACTTAGGTGGACGGAAAAAAGCGGATTATCGTGATACGAATCTGCAACATTTCCCTCGGAAAAAGATAAAATAATAGGTAAAATACCCATAAAATGAGTCACAAAACGGCAAAAACCGTAACAAATAAGTTTCTAAACACGCCTAAATCAGACCGTGAGGGTGGACGTACAGTAGGTTCTGGTCGTGTGGCTTCTATCATTGAGTAGGCATTGAGCACTTAGCGAAATCAAGCGTTAGCGTAGATTGAGGTTAGTTGAGTGGATGATGGGTAATAGAGTAAATTCAAGGGCTTTCCGAGTTTCGGAAAGCCCTTTTTGGTTCACCCAGTATGAGCGTAATCTAATCAGCATAAGTCTGTAAAGTGCCCTGATAGTGGGAAACTTACAGCCGATGGCAAGGCTGCCCAACAAACTGAAGCCCAATAATTATCGGAAGGTATACTGTGTAAATGTGGCAGATAGGTGGCGGGAAAGATTATTTACTTTAACTGGGTAGGTTTGTATGGTACGCTTTGCAGAGTGATATAATATTCACTCCTTAGTAACCCATGTTGTAAGGCATAGGTATATCTTTGAATAACCGAACTACCGCTTGCGGAACCACATGAGTGGTGGTGTGAGACGTCGGGGGAGGTTAGTCAGCCTCTCCTACTCGATTGTTGAAAAAGAGTATAGGGGGGTGTTATAATTGAAATGTAGAAATTTGGAAAGGTGTAAATATGGTGGAACAAATTGAAAGTATATCAAACAAAGAACAACTTATAAAATTTATATATGATTTGGCAAAAGATGCTAAGGAAAAATTGTTCGAGTGGGATAACATAACAATATCTGAATATTTAGAATCCATAGCTGGTTGGATAGAAGATAACGATGAACAATCATTGTGTCCGGTGAAATGGGACAAAAAAGATTTGAAATTGCTGGCAAAAATGTTATATATGGGAAAGATTTATGAGTAAATTGAAGCAGTTTGAGTATATAAAATGGTTTTGGAAATACATAGTTGATGACATAAATCATGAATCGGAATTTTGTGCAGAGCAACGATTGATTTAAAAGTGTAATTTAAGAAATATATGGTATGTATTGAGCTCCCTAAAGAAGAGTGCTGTGATACTGGCTGTTTTGTGAAGAATAGTGTTGATATTTATTCATGGTGAGGTTTAAGAAGATGACTGCAGAAGAAATTTTTTGCGATTTAAACGAAAAATATGGTGATGATTTTAATTGGTATATGCTTCCATTAACGAATAAGACGTATGTGGAAGAACTAAAAAGAGAAATTGGTACTATGCACTATTTATATGAGAAGGATATTTGGGCAGTTGCGAAATGTGATTCGAACGATGACGTATTATATCTAACAAAAGGAGAGAATGGTGAAGATTGTTATTACATTTTTCATTTGACCTATTCGGCAAATAATGCAGTGAGCTTTCCGAAGTGTAGAGAATTTAATACTATAGAGGATGTAAAAGATTATATTGAAAAGTTGTATATTACAGAATATTTGTGACTTTGCTTAGCAATGGCAATGAGAAAAAAGTATCAAAGAAGAGGGTAACTTTTATGGATAAAAAGGCAAAAAGGATTTTATTTCAGACCTATTGGTCGGGTAAGGGATGGAAACAAGAGTATACAACCACTCCTGATGATTTTATGTATGCAAGGGAACAGGGATTGATGTTTGACCCCTTGACGATTGGACATGATGACTGTGTCAAAAGAATTCTTGAAATTGCGGGTAAAATTACGCAACAAAAAGTTGTGAAAGCTTTTTTGAGCAGTCTGTCAACACGAAGACTTGACTGGCGTTCCGGGATAGGCTCTTACTATATCGCAAAACAGCTTCCTCTGCATCATTATGTTCCTAAGAAAGTGGGATATTTCTATCAGGATAATGAGATTGTGGATGTACAGCATGCCTGCCAGATTTGTCAGGATGTGAAATATGGTGTTACTGGATACGAGTATTATACAGATTATGATTTGAATGTTCTTAATTTTGAGCGTATTAAATGGGGCGGCGTCCGGCATGGTGCATTGATTTATGTCCTTTTTGACTTAGAACAATTTGAGAAAGAGTCCATTCCTGAGCCAACACAGGAAGATATTTTTATATTTAAGTCAATATTATCTGCAATTGATTCTCTTGAACCGGGAGATTATCCTGGCACATTGCGGGATAAATTAAAGGAAATTGTGCAGCTTAAGTCTAATAAGGGTGAAAGAGATGTATTGATTGAGATTTTAGCCCTCATCGGTGTTTTAAAACCGCTGTCCTATGATAGGGCGGAAAGAGGAAGGCATGACTGGACCTTTGTTACATATTGGCGTGGCGAGGATGGTTATGATAAAGAAGCTGTTGAGAAGTATTTCGGAGAATATTTGAAATAAAAATAGGAAATATGGCAGTTATAATGTTCAGAGTAATAATTGTTAGTAAGCTATGTTTTCGGTAGATAATTGGAAATAGAGATAGTATAATCGCAACAACAATTTGATTTTAGAGGGAAAATGAAATGTATATTAAGGATAAATATTGGAATAATTACATCGGCGACACAGATGACAGTTTTACGCTGGTAACATATCTGGCAGACAAACAAAAGCAGGAAATTTCCTTGGGAGAATTATTTTGCGATATTGGATTGGACCAGTTAAATGGTGATTTTCGTCAACATGAAGAACCATTGACGGTTGTTTTGAACAATATGGAATCGGATTATGAGGAGCCATATATAGAGTTCTATTATGCAATTGATATTATCACCGACTTAGCTGCCATGATGCTGGAGTGTAAAATGAATGGAAGCGTTAATTTGTGTGAATTATTGGGAGAAGATTTGGAAACTACAAAACCTAATGTTCGAATTGTAGCTACGCCAGAGGAACATGAACTGGTAAATAGGACGTTGATGGATTTTGTATCCGCACCGCTTACTTATGATTTAAGTGAAATGTGCCCGGAGGAAGATATGATGGAAATGGCGGAAATCTGTGAAAGATTAAGAAAAGAATTGTATGATTAGATTATAGGTACCCAACCAAGCAATTAAGGCTTTCAGAGGAAACTTTGAAAGTCTTTTCCTATGTGTAAGAAAAAATTTTTATGAGATGAAACTATTTTATGAGATAAAGTATCTAATATTACAGAAGGGCATAAAGGAGGTGAAACGCCTTGCACTTTTTTTCCGGGAAAGAAGACAAAACAAAAAAAGATGTAATTGAGCAGATAATTTTAGAAAAATATAATCAATATTATCGTTTGGCTTATAGCTATGTGCATAATGAAGCGGATGCCTGTGATATTGTACAAAATGGAGCTTACAGGGCAATCCAGAGAAGCCATACATTGAATAAATTGGAGTTCGCTGGGACATGGGTATATCGGATTATGCTCAATGAATGTTTTCGATATTTAAAGCAGCCCCGGCTCCTTTCATACGAGTTGGTTCAGGCGGAACAGGAAACAAACGTGGGATATCAGGAGGATACTTATGCAAATGTAGATTTACAAAGAGCTCTGGATGCACTTCCCAATAAAGATAAAGCAATTGTGATATTGAAATATTTTGAAGATAAAACCTTAGAGGAAATTGCACAGATTCTTGACGAAAATGTTAATACAATTAAGAGTAGATTGTACCGCAGCATGAAAAAGCTACGGGGAACACTTTCTGATGAAGCGGATAATAGTGTGCAGGCATAAGTAATGGAATGGGCAGGTGATAATATGATTTATAATGATTCTGAGAGGAAGAAACAAGATGAGCTGTTGGAAGATGAACTTATGGTATTAAAGAAAGAGTATTATAAGCCGCAAATGCCGAAGGAACAGCTAGAGGAATTAAGAAGAAAAATGGAGAGGGCAGGTATGGAAAATAGAAAGCAATATAACAAAGGAAGAATCATAAAGGTTGCGGCTGCAGTTGCCGCCTGTATAGGAGCGTTTGTAATTTTACCGAATACATCAGGTACCGTTGCACATGCAATGGGAGAGCTTCCGGTTATCGGTGAACTGGTGAAGGTGGTAACATTTCGTGACTATGAATATAAAACAGATAGAAACACGGCAGACATTGATGTTCCAGAATTAACGTTAGATGAACAGGCAGCTGATAGTGGAGTGAAGGAAAAATTAGAGGGTACAACGGATGAGATAAATGCAGAGATAAAGCAGATTACAGATAAATTAGTAAAAGAGTTTAAGGCTAATTTGGAGGATGAGGAGGGGTATCAGGATGTTGTTGTGAAAAGTGAAGTGCTGACAACAAAACAGGATTATTTTACGCTAAAGCTGATATGCTATCAGGGAGCAGGCAGCGGGTATCAGTGGAACTATTATTACACCATTGATTTAAATACCGGGGAACGTATGCAGCTCAAAGATATATTTGATGAGGGAACAGATTACATTACCCCCATCAGTGAAAATATAAAAGAGCAGATGCAGGCACAGATGGCAGCGGATGAGAATGTTTATTATTGGTTGAATGACGAAGTGGAAGAGTGGAATTTTAAGGCTATTACAGAAAAAACCTCATTTTATCTGAATGAGAAGGATAATGTGGTAATCGGATTTGATGAAGGAGAGGTTGCACCTATGTATATGGGTGCCGTGGAGTTTGAGATTCCTGCACAGGTATTGCGTGATATAAGAAAGTAAAATGCCAGTCTGTTACTTATTTATAATTAGTACAATGAATAATGAGTAAGCCAAACTATCTTAAACTTAATTTTTATGGTGTAATTTTTGTCTGATAATAAAGGGGAGTTGAAAAGCCAGAGGCGATGTGTCTCTGGTTTTTTGGTTTCTTTTTTTATAGAAAATATTTTACTAAGATGAATATTCATGATAAAATTTTAAAAGAAAACAATAGATAGAAGGATTCCAATTCAGTATATATTGTTGGCAGATGCTTGATGGAAATGACATAGAAAGGATAGAAATATAATGGCAGCACAATTAATATTGCAACATGGGCATCCATGTGATAGTGAGGGAAGATTTAAGGTTGAGCTTGCAGTATATGATTTATTAGACTCTTTAAACATAGAATATGACAGAGTTGATCATGAGGCAGCCTTTACCATGGAGGCGTGTGAGGCGATTGACAAGGTGTTGATGCCAGCTTTAATCTGCAAAAATCTGTTCCTTTGTAACGCACAGAAAACAAAATTTTACTTGTTAATGATACCGGGAGACAAGAAATTTAAAACAAAGGATATTTCCCATCAGATTAACAGTTCAAGGCTTTCCTTTGCCCCGGAGGAGTTTATGGAAAAGTATCTTGGGGTTGCGTCTGGTTCCGTCAGCGTTATGGGTTTAATGAACGACCACGGTAACCAGGTAACACTTTTAATTGATGAGGATGTGCTTCGGGCGGATTATTTTGGATGCCATCCCTGTATGAATACATCGAGCATCCGTCTAAAGATGGATGATTTATTACACGCATTTTTGCCGGCAGTTCACCATGACTATATGGTAGTGCGTTTGTGAAGGATATGCCAAGTTGTACATGTTTTTAATTAATGTCAAAGACTTTCACTGTTAATTCCGTCAAATGAAAATTGGTTGTTTTCTGCATGATAAGTAAAAGTTGCCTCCAACCCCAGATAATCATCAGGATATCCCAAATCTGTACCAAGAAAAGCAACTGGAATACTTAAATAATCATCCTTAAAAAACACCCCCCTCAAATACCATTCCCCAGTCATAAATTTAGGCTGTGGAAACATACCTTCCTCATC
Organism: Lachnospira sp.; assembly: GCA_017621205.1. Classification (GTDB taxonomy): domain Bacteria; phylum Bacillota; class Clostridia; order Lachnospirales; family Lachnospiraceae; genus NC2004. The sequence goes on along the minus strand of JAGATQ010000020.1, from coordinate 133,711 downwards.
ACTACATAAATCTTCACAATTAACATAATCTGTAATTTCTTTTTCTACTACTTCCATAATCTCATCTTCGTGTGCGTGATAGATATTTTCTGATTTTTTGTCATCAAAAACGTACCGGGGTTGAAGCTGGTTTTCGTAGGTAACGTATTCGTTATTATTATTTGGTTTTGGTAGATAAATTCTCTTGGTTTGTAACACTGATTCTCCTCCTGCTTATTGTTTGTTTCTTAGTATAATATATTTAATATTTTCTCTTGAGTCAATATAATCCTGTTGCTTCCATAGGCATATCTTTGTTATATTCTTGAATTGTAGTAGTTTTAAAATAAAAAATGGGGAGAGTTAAAAAAATTTCTTTTTCATCAAACATTTTTATTCCCCTATGCGTATTACTATTAGAACGACAAAATAGCTATTAAAATCGTTACATAAGCAAACAATACTTTTGAAGTGGATAGCTTATGCAGAGGAGTACAATATGGAGTACTTTGAAGAATTTTACAAAAAACATGTGAAAATGGTATACCGCATCTGTCTGTTATTGTTGAAGAATGTGGAGGATGCAGAGGACGCCACCCAGAATGTGTTTTTGAAGTTTCTAAAGGCAGAACGGACATTTCAATCCGAGGAACACGAAAAGGTATATTTAATTGTGACGGCTAGAAACACAGGTCTTTCCATGCTTCGGCAGTGGTGGCGGAAAAATCGATGTGATATAACACAGTTGCCAGAGGAAGGGCAGTGTGACAGTCATTTAAGGCAGGAACTGTGGAACGAGATTGCACAATTACATGAGAAGTATCGGATGGTACTCTATCTTTATTATTTTGAAGGCTATTCTACAGATGAGATTGGAGAAATTTTAAATGTTGTTCCGGCAACGGTGCGGGGGCGGCTAAAGACGGCAAGAACATTGTTAAAAAAGCGTTTGGAGGTGAATGAGAATGACTGGAAGAGAGATATATGATGTAATGGAACAGTTGAACCCAACAAAACAGCAGGAAGAGCAGATGTATCAAAATATTCTTTCTTCCAGTGCAGGGAAGGAGTATATTGAAAATAGAGGACGAAAAAAAGTAGATTCAAACAGAAGGGTAATGAGGCATGAATCAAAGCTTCGGTATGCTGCGGCTGTCATTCTGCTTTTGGTTCTGGCACCAACGATTACTTATGGGGCGTTTCATTCCAGCTTTTTGGAGAAGTTTTTTAATAACTATAAGGATGCAGAAATGGCACAGGATGAAGAGTGGCTGGCACAATATGTCAGGGAAGATGAGAAAAGATATAGCTACAATTTGTATGATAATTCTTCTGCTATGGATTTATCAGGGGATGAGGAATTTAAAGGTCAGAATCTTTCCAAAATTATTCAATTTCTACCGGACACAGGTAATGAAATAAGGCAATATTGCTGCGAATACAGGGTGACAGAAGATAACAGTTATGAATATCGATTTACAGTATATAGTAATTACCAGACAGTAAGCAATGCTATACAGCAGTCTGGGGAGAAAATGATAAGCCTAAATTTCTATGATGGTACAGGAGGGCAGATTGGAAGGATTCCATTAGAGCAGGGGAATGAAATTACCACTTATCACTGGTTAAGTCCAAGCAAACAGAACGATGTTGTACTTACCCCGTTTTCCATTTATGCAACGGGGGTGCCGAGGCAAATGATAAGTGAAGGTAAGGTGATAGTGGCTTATAAGGATGGAAGGGAATAGGAAATTGAGGTCATGGAGGTAGCCGAGTGTGAGGCAGAACACAATAGATATAGAATCTTGAAATTAGATAACATAGTCAATACTACTGAGGTTAAGTCCATTACCATTCATAACAAAGACCGGGATTGGTATTTGGATGTGGAAAATGCACAGCAGTAAAATACAATTAAATAAATGCTTAAAAATAATCTGTCATTGGAAACAATGGCAGATTTTGTTATAATAGGCATAAGGAGCGTGATAGGATGCGTGGAAATAAAGCGAATTCGGTAAATAAAAAACTGTTAGCCGGACTAATTGCGGCGATAGCTGTCATTGTTGTCCTTAGTGTTTTGTTACTTGTTACCATTATGCATCATCGTAAGGATAATGGTAATCAGGCAGCAGGGGCAACACAGGAGGACATCCTCTTAAAAGAGGAGAACCGCCCGCAGGATAGTGAGGGAGGTGCAGAGGACACAGAGCATAAAGATGGGGAAGAGTCAGTTGATAAGGAGCAGAAGGGCTATCTTGTTTTTTATCAGGCTGGAAATACATGGGATAATAATGGTGTGCAGATGGCGACAATGGATATCAGTCTAAAGAATGCCATGGAGGAGAGTATCAGTAATTGGACGTTGGAGTTGGAGATAGAGGATTTGAAATCCTGTGAGGGATGGAATGGTACATACAAGGTAGGCAACAACAAATTAACTGTTACCAATGCGGAATACAATGGGGAGCTTGCAGCAGGGCAAATGATAACATTAGGGTGCAATATTGGTACAGGGTCTTCCCTCGCTGTGAAATCTGCCAGGCTAAATGGGGTGGACTGCATTGTAATGGAGGGAACGGCAGATAGTAACGGCACAGAGGGGAATAACCAGAATAACGGGGGACAGGCTCATAAGGATGATAAAGCCAATCCGGACAGTCAGAGTGCAGCCGATTTGACAAAGAGAAGTACGAAGGCAAAGCAGGGGGATGACTGGCTGCATACCAAGGGAAATAAAATTCTTGATAAGGACAATAAGGAGGTATGGCTGACTGGGGTAAACTGGTTCGGATACAATACGGGGACGAATACCTTTGACGGTTTGTGGAATAGCGAGCTTACTGCGTCCGTACAGGCAATTGCAGACCATGGCTTTAATCTGATTCGGGTGCCAATGTCGGCACAGCTCATCAACCAGTGGGCAAAGAAAGAGTACCCTAAGGCGAATTACAATCAGGCATACAATCAAGAGTTAAACAGCTTAAACTCTCTTGAAATCTTTGATTACTTTTTAAAGCTTGCAGAGGAAAATGGAATCAAGGTTATGCCGGATATCCACTCTGCTGAAACGGATGCATCAGGGCATACAAAGAATCTATGGTATACGGATAAGGTTAGCACGAAGCAATACTATAATGCATTGGAATGGATGGCAGCACGTTATAAGGACAATGATACCATTATTGCCTATGACCTTAAAAACGAACCCCATGGGAAACCGGATGAGGGAAGCAATGCCGCAATCTGGAATGATTCCAAGGCGGAGAATAACTGGAAATATGTCGCCCAAACTGCAGCCCTAAAGGTGTTGGCAAAGAACCCCAATGTGCTGGTTTTAGTGGAAGGGACAGAGATTTATCCTAAAAATATTAAGAAAAATGGTGGCTATACATCGAAGAATGCAAAGGATTATTATTTTAACTGGTGGGGTGGTAATCTTAGAGGGGTTAAGGATTATCCGATAGATTTGGGCAGATATCAGGATAAGCTGGTATACTCGCCCCACGATTATGGCCCTACAGTGTATGAACAGGATTGGTTTAAAGGTTCCTACAACTATGACAGTCTCATGAAGGATTGCTGGCGGGATAACTGGTTTTATATTCATGAGGATAAGCTTGCACCGCTTCTCATCGGGGAGTGGGGAGGATTTATGAAGGAGCCGAACCTTAAATGGATGACAGAGCTTAGGAAGCTGATAAAGAAGCATCATATCAATCATACCTTCTGGTGCTTTAATGCCAATTCCGGTGATACCGGAGGTCTGGTATTGGATGATTTTGTAACGTGGGATGAGAAAAAGTACAATTTTGTTAAGGAAGTATTGTGGCAGGAGAATGGCAAATTTGTTGGGCTGGACCATGAGATTCCATTAGGGAAGAATGGTATCACACTAAAAAATGCCAAAGGATTGTAAAATTCATTGATTACATTATTGGATTGCATATAATTGTATGTTAAAATATGTATGATACATATTGGAGTGAATGAAAGGAAATTTTATGGAAGTATTAAAGTTTCAACGCGACCAGGTAATTGCGAAGAAGAATGATAAGGTAAAATATTGGTATTTGATACAGGAAGGCTCGGTTATTCAAAAGTTTGATTTCTCAGAAGTGAAGCTGGCGAAGAATTCCGTTATCGGAATGGTAGAGAGGGATATTTTTTTATACGACTATGTAGCGGATGAAGATACGGTATTAGTAAGCTTCGTCTGTGAAAATGCTGCGGATTTAAAAAATATTCTGACAGGACAGGAGAAAATCCGTAATATTTTTTTAAGGTCAGCCATTGAACAGCGTCACCAGATGCTTTATCTGTATTCTGATTTGAATACGAAATCACGCCAATTTCATACATTTGTCGGGAACTTATATAATGATTATAAGACAATTTGTGCGAAATATAAGATTGAGGAGCAGGGCTTTTTAAGGCTGGAGCATTTTAAGCCTTTGGAGATGCAGCATAAGGCAGAGGCTTGGGAAGTCAATAACAGTGTGAGTATTGTAAAAAACTATTTGCAGGAATACCTACAGCTTATGGAAAAGGATGATAGCCTTACCGTCGGTACGATTATGGAGGCAGCAGCACAGATGCGGCGTTTTGCTCTTGGTATCGGGGAGATGGAGGCATATTTGTCTTACAATAAGGATATTTTAATGAATGATTCCGACAACGATTTGTTCCAGTTGTTTTTTGATTTATCCATTAAAACATACCAGAAGAAATATGATATTGAGCCGATTTCAAAGGATGTCAGCCTTATTGTCAAGATGACAGAGATGTTAAATATATATAATAAGAGGATGGTTACCAGACGCTTTAACGAATATAAGAATTATGATTATGACAATGGTGCATCCGGTGGTCAAGCTGTCAGACAGGACATTGATATTAAGACAGAAGATTGTCTTGGGCATATTTTAGAGTATGCTAATTATGGTGATGAGGAAGCAGAGAACATTATAAACATGATAGAAGCATACCAGAATCTTCCTGATATGTTTGCTACAAGTGGTGATGCATACACACTTAGGAAGAAGCTGACGCCTATATTTTATGATATCTATTTAAAGGTGTTTATGCGTGCGGTAAAGGACGAAAGTTCGTTAACCCCGATATTGGAGATGTTTCTGAATTTTGGTTTTGTGGATGTGGCTCTTGTCGGGGAAGAGAATGCAGAGATGCTTTATGAGCTGACAGCCCATTTGGATATCTGTCAATCTAAGAATATTTATACTATATACCGATGGCTCAAAAGCATTTATAATGGGACGAGGGAGCCATCCAAAAGTGAATTTGACATGTATTATACCGATTATCTCAAGGAGCAGAAAAAGAATGGTGAGATTACGCAGGAGCAGCTTCTCGCCTATCAGCAGGATCAGGAGCGGAAGGTTGAATTTGAGATTCGTAACATGTTCACCACGGTTAACAAGATAACATATGGTAGAATTACCACCTTCTGTCCGATGTTGAATGGTAACGATTTGATTAATTCCATTGATAAGATGCTGCTTACTGCAGAAAAGCTGGAAAATGCATTGAATGAGGTAAGAAAGATAGATTATTCTGCTTTTTATCGGGAGGTCGTATTTTCCGACCCGGATAAGGGCATTAACAGCGAGCGTATTATGAAGGAGATATTGCCAGATATTATCTTAATGCCAAATGCAGGAAACAGGGTTGTAATGTGGCAGGAGACAGCGGGAATTAAGAGTGATACACCAGCAAGAATCATGTTTCCGATATTTACCGCACTGGATTTGGATGACTTGATGCTTGAGGCAGTTGGATGGTTCCGTTGGGAGATGTGCCGTAAGGTGATGGGTGTCCGCTGGAACGATGTCCGTGAGAAGTCTCTGACAGCAGAGTTTTGTGATTATCTTCAGTTTTACCGCAAGAATCATGACCTTTCAACCGAGGCAAAGGAGAAGATTAAAGGTTCCCTTGTGCGTGCGAAGAATGATTACCGGAATGTATTTATTAAGGATTATGTGAGCTGGGTGAAATTTGAATCCAAGGGAAGCTTCCGTCTGAATAAGGTATCAAGGGATATTCTGATTCGGTATTGTCCATTCTGTAAGGCGATACGTGATGAATTAAAATCCAATCCGGTATATCAGAATGCTATATCGAAGTTTGATGTAGAGAACGCCAAGAAATTACAGAGATATAATGGCGTTTATGATAAATATGAAAAAGCAGGTGGTGAGATTACGGCAGATTTGAAAAGGAATTTATTATTCTTCCAGATGTAGCCGTATGATAGGCACTTGTAAAATGATAAAAAAGAGGAGATGGTGGTATGGTTACGAGAGAGTTTCAGGGTTTACAATTGTCGCTGCTTGGTATGGGTGCGATGCGGCTTCCGGTTGTCGATAATGATGATTCTAAGATTAACGAGGCAGGAGCTGCTGAGATGGTCGATTATGCAATGAAGCATGGAATCAATTATTACGATACTGCATGGGGCTATCATGGTGGCAATTCTGAAGTGGTGATGGGGAAGGTGCTTGGGCAGTATCCCCGTGACAGCTATTACCTTGCTAGTAAATTTCCCGGGTATGACCTCTCTAATATGGATAAGGTGGAGGAGATTTTTGAGAAACAGCTTGAGAAATGCGGCGTAGAATATTTTGATTTTTATCTGTTCCACAATGTATGTGAGATGAATATTGATGCTTATCTGAATCAGCAATATGGAATACTTAATTATCTGTTAAAGCAGAAAGAGAATGGGCGTATCAAGCATCTTGGCTTTTCGGCACACGGAAGTGTTCCGGTGATGAAGCGTTTCCTTGAAGCCTATGGAACACATATGGAATTTTGCCAGATTCAGCTTAATTACATAGACTGGACGTTTCAGGAAGCCAAGGAGAAGGTTGATTTGTTAAAGGAATATTCGCTTCCGGTGTGGGTGATGGAGCCAATGCGGGGCGGTATGCTTGCACAGCTGCCTAAGGAGGCAGACGCCAGATTAAAAGAGCTGCGTCCCGACGAGTCGTCAGCAGCATGGGCGTTTCGCTTTTTGCAGTCTGTTCCGGGTGTGACGATGGTGTTGTCCGGTGCATCGAATTTTGAACAGATGGAGCAGAATGTAAAAACCTTTGAAACGGACAAGCCACTGACGGACGAGGAGATGAACGTACTGCTCGAAATTGCAGACGGAATGCTGCATGGTTCCCTTCCGTGCACGGCATGCCGTTACTGTATCAGTCATTGCCCGAAGGGACTGGATATTCCAGAGCTGATAAAGCTTTATAACGAGCACAATTTTACCGGCGGAGGCTTTCTTGCACCGATGGCACTGAGGGCAGTACCGAAGGAGAAGCATCCGACCGCATGTATAGGCTGTAGAAGCTGCGAAGCTGTATGTCCGCAGCAGATCAAAATATCAGAAGCCATGGCAGACTTTTCCAGTAAGCTGTAGAGGATATCAGTTGGGAGGAAAATACCTTTTTGCTCCCAGCATTATAATATAAAGTAAGTTGCCCATTTGTCCGGCGATTCATAAGATTAAAAAAACGACTCTCATGAATGTGACTTTCATGAGAGTCGTTTTTATATCCCAAATCTCCCATATAAAAAGTCCAAAGTTCAATTGTAAAACCAAAAAACAAAATCATAAACGACTGTTAATGATAAACGGATGTTATCCGATATAATTATTAAATAAGCATAGAGTCTGCCACATTTTATTTTTCATAAGGCAGTTTTAACATATTTAATTAGTTTATCTTAGCAATTGTGGAACACGCATTAACAGGACAGTCATACTATTATATAAATTTATGCCTGTGTACTTTGCAACGCTGCGACAACGAAGTAAATTTATATAGTAGTATGACTATCCTGTTAGATTTTGTTAATCCTGCAATTCTCCAACTAATTCATCCAAGAAAGGAGACCGATATTTATGAATAAGAACGAACAGACACCAAGCGAGAGCGAGTGGAAGATTATGGAGGTTCTTTGGAATAGTGACATTCCACTTACCTCGTTAGAGGTAATAGAGCGGCTGAAGAAGAGTGATAATATGACGCCGAAGATGGTTCGGGTGCTGATAAACCGGCTTAGCAAAAAGGGTCTGCTTGGTTATAAGGTAGATGAACAGGATGCGAGGGTGTATCACTACACTCCGCTTAGAACGATGGAGGAATGTCTGAGGGATAAGAGCAGGAAATTTACAGATTGTTATTTTTCAGGCAATAAAATGAATGCGATGGCAGCATTAGTGCAGAGCTTTGCATTGACGGATGAACAGATAGAAGAGCTAGAGAAGCTGTTGGAGGAGAGGAAGGAAAGCAGATAAGGGGAAATTAGCCTGCTGATATATTTATCTTTAGCATTCTCAAGGAAAGAAATTTTTTGAAAGGGGGATAATCATGACTGACAATATACAGTTTCAAGGTGTTTGGGATGTATGCATCGTGTATTACACGACACAGCTTGTACGGTGTTTAATGTTTTCTTATATATTGCTTGGTATTGTAATGCTCCTGCGAAGAGTTCTTTTTTCCAAGCAGCCCTTTGTTAAGGGGATGCTGTGGGGCAGCATTTGTATTCTTCCTTTTCTGGGGAGGTTAAGGCTATTTTATGAAAGCCGGATTATAGTGAAGGCAACCTGGTGGATGACTGCAATCACCATGAAGTATGTGTGGCTTGATAAAATATATATGGCAGGTATTTTTATTACTGCTATTTTGATATTTAATAAGCGGTTACGATTGAAAAGGGTTGTTTCCGGAATGGAGCGGGCATTTGCCGGGGAACGGCAGGTTGCTGTTACAGATATGGATATTACACCATTTACCATTGGTTTGATAAAGCCCCGGATTGTTGTTCCGAGGGTTATGTTAGAGCGGTACAGTGAGGATGAAATACAGGTTGTCTTACAGCATGAGCAGACGCATATCAGGCTTGGGCATCTCTGGTGTTATCTGATATGGGATATTCTGCGGTGCCTGCTTTGGGTAAATCCTTTGTTTTCTCTCTGCCAGAAACAGTTTCGGGCAGATTTGGAGGGGGTGTGCGATAGAATATGCATACAAAACAGTAAATTTACAGTGCAGGAATATGGGCGGGTGCTGTTAAAGAGCTTAAAGCTGCTGCGTTCAAAGGAGGGAACCGTGTCCTCAGTTGCGACCTATGCAGGAGAACAGGAGTATGAGGATATGAAACGGCGTGTAGAGGCAATTGTGGCATTTAAACCGTATCGTCGGGCAGGACTTGCGGCTATGACGGTGTTGACGGTATGTCTGCTGTGTGGTGGATTGTTTGCAATTCACTGCAGTTCTTATCCTTGCTACAGTGAGATAGATAATGTACTGGTATATCAGTATGTAGGGGGGAAGGGAGTATTGCTTTCTGATGAGGATGGATGCCTGCAAAAAATGATTCACTATGATAAAAAGTATGTTTATGTGAAGCGGGAGGAATTTGAAGGTTTTTTACGCAAGCACAATGCCAGGGGAGAGATTTTTATTGTTTTTGGTGGCTTTCAAAAGTTCCCAAGTATGGGCGGCAATGGCTATTCCTGTTTCTATGAGGATAATATGGGTGGGGAGATTATACGGATTCCCTACCAAAGACCGAAGGACAGCTTTCGGGTAATGCTGTTTAAACTGATGTAAGGCAGTGTATGAAAAGGATTTCAAAACTAGTGTACTGTATCATTCATTTTCAGCCAAACGCAGCAGATGAAAGTTCAAGCAAGTGGTTTGGCGAAATATGGACGATACAGTACACTAGTATCAAGGAGGACAAATTATGGCAATGGAGATTACGAATAATTACAGTAGTTATGTGATGCAGGGAATGGCAGGAAGCAGTGCGGCGAATCGTACGCAAAGCAAGGAAACGGAGAAGACATCGCAAACGACGGAGGATAGACCAATTATAAGTACAGCAGGGTACATGAGTGAACTGACCAAGCTTGTTCCTGCCACAAAATGCATGGTTGGGGATGGGTTTTCCACAATGAAAAAGGGTAGAACCCTGACAATCAATCCTAAGCTTTTGGAGGAAATGCACAATAACCCGGAGAAGGAACAGGAAATAAAAGAGCTCATGAAGGGTATAGGATTAATAACCAAATTCCTGGATGGTATGTACAAAGCCTGTGGTTGGAGTGTTGTATACCATCATAGTTATATAGACGAAAATGGAGAGTATCACCAGATTTCCCATGTAAGAAATGATTATATGTTAAATATGAGTGACAAGCTGCGGGAGGAAAGACGCAAAAACTCTGAAAAACTGATGGAAAAGACGAAAGAAAGGCTGCAAAAGAAGAGGGAAGAATTAGAGAAAAAGCAGGGCTTGATGAAAGGGGTAAAACCAATAACCAGGCTCATGGGTGGCGTTCATAAAACCAATGGCAGGAGTGTTGTGTACCGCTATAGTTATATAGATGAAAATGGAGATTATCGTGAGATTTCCCATGTAAGAAATGATAATATGTTAAACATGAGTGAAAGGCTGCGGGAAGAAAGACGCAAAAATTCCGAAAAATTAGTGGAAAGGACAAGAGAGAGGGCGGAAAAAAAGAAAGAAGAAATGGAGGAAATGATTATGGCAATTTCAGGTGTGGATAATTATGGTAATGCTTATGAAAGTATGTATGATTTGCAAAAGGCGAAGCACAAGGAGGTAAGAGAACAGAATAAGAGTAAGACTTCCAATGAAACGAGGGCGAAGGAGGGACAACAAAAGGTTAGCTTAAAGAGTGGAACGCAACAGGACGTTTCTAATCAGGAGTATCTGAATCAGCTTCAAGGGCATCGAACTCATGTGAAGCTTTATTCTGGAATGGGATTAAGCATGAAAATAGACCAGAAGCAGGGGGCTGTTACAATTAATCCAGAGCTTTTAGAGAAGATGCAGAATGATCCTGAGGCAGAGAAGAAATATACAGAGTTAATTAAAAATATTGAGATGGCAGAAAAGACGGTCGGTGCGTATTATAGTGCTATGGGTGGCTATGTAGAGCGTACCAGCCATTGGTATATTGATGAAAATGGAAATTATACTCATTTTGGTTATGTTCGCCGTGATGACAAGCTGAACAAAAAGCTTCGTGAGGAGGCAAAGAAAAATGCCGAGGAGCTGATTGAGAAAAGCCGGGAGAAGGTAGCAGAAAAGAGAAAGAAATTGGAAGAGACCATGAAAAAGAGAATGGAGGAGAAAAAAGAGGAAGCTTCTGGAGATAATTCAACTGAAAAAGAAGAAATGAAAGAGTCTGCTATGAATGAATCAGAATTGTTAAACGAATTGTCATCTACAGCAGGTGGTATCCAACAGGCAATAAGGCTACTGGAGGGCAGACAGGCTGGATTAGATGGAAGTATATTTTTTGGTACAAAGGATATGCACCCAATTATAGATGCGGTAAAGGGAGTTGAACAGGAGGAGAGAAGGACAGCAAGGGCAGTGGATAAGAATGTTGCGGTAGGTTCCAGTGTGGATGTGGTGATATAAAGGGATATTCTTTTGATTCTATTGCAAACAATTAGCAAAATTATATCGTCAAAACAATTAGAAAAATTCCAGAGAGCAAAAATCAAAAGTTGGAGGATGCAATAACATGTTAAAATTTGTTCATTTATTTCAGAATTATTATTTAGGGATATCCTTTATTGGCATTATAGCATTTGTAATACAGGAGATTCCGTATATTATTATGCCGCTAATTAAGCCAGCATCAAATCCAATAATGAATATGCAAAATGAAATGAAATGGATTGAGACAATACAAGGTATATTAGGTATGTTGTCTATGATTTTGCTGATGCTGGTTGTTAGGGATGATGTTAAGTTATTTTCAATTACAGCAACAAAGGATAAAGTATTCTTTGGATTAACTGTTATTATGATATTGATAAATTTTGTTGGTTGGACATTTTATTATTTAGGATATCAATATGGATGGTTAATCGTAATTAGTCAATTTGCCGTTGTTCCACTGTACTATTTATTCTTTGGATTATGGAAAAGCAATTATTTATTAGTTGGAACAGCTGCTTTGTTTTTCATAATTCATACGATTAACGGATTTATGAACTTTATAATTAAAAAGTAATTTTAAGAAAGTTTTGATTAGTGGAGGGAAAATGGATATAATTTTATACTCAGATAAAATGGACGAATATCTAAAGCATGACAGCGTGATTGATTATGATAACAAAGCCATTATAGAGTTGGCTGATACGCTATTTAAAAAGGCAGATAATGAGCTTGATTTCATTAGAAAAGCCTATGAATTTGTTAGAGATAAGATTTCGCATTCGGCAGATATAAACGAAGATATAATTACTTGTGCAGCTTCGGAAGTGCTTAAAGCAGGTCATGGCATTTGTTTTGCAAAATCTCACTTGTTAGCAGCACTGTTACGCTGTAAAGCTATTCCAACAGGTTTTTGTTATCAAAAGTTAATTTTAGATGATGAAGCAGCTCCTGTACTAGTCTATCATGGACTAAATGGCGTATATATCAAAGATTATAAAAAATGGATAAGACTAGATGCAAGAGGAAATAAAACCGGTGTGAATGCACAATTTTCAATAGAAACCGAACAGCTTGCATTTCCCATACGTTCAGAATTGGGAGAAGTTGACAGCTTTGTAGTATATCCTAATCCTGATATTAAGATATTGGAAAAATTGAAAAAAAGCAAGACGAGGACAGAACTTTGGAAAAATCTTCCCACTGAACTTGAGTATAACAAACAGTATTGGCTTCCCGTTTGTCGGGGTGTTGCATTTAAAGAAAAACCGGGATTTACGAAGGGGGATATTGTGTCACATAATATAGCAGAAACATTTGAATTATTGTTTGATAAAAATAATAATGTTGCATACAGGGCATTGCAGGAACTACAAAAAGAAAGTGAAGAAACGGATTGTGTTTACCCTTATATGGATAGATTAAGCGATATGCTTGACAGTGATAATTCTTATGTTCGTACAAGAGGGCTTACATTGCTTGCCTATAATGCCAAATGGGATAAAGATTATAAAATTGATGAAATCATTGATAAATTTTTAAAACACATAACAGATATGAAACCCATTACAGCAAGGCAATGTATTAAATTGCTACCAATTGTTGCAAAGTATAAGCCAGAACTGAAGAACGATATTCTATCCGCACTTAATAAGGCAAATATATCTGTTTATGAAGATAGTATGCAATCTTTGGTTTATAAGGATGTTCAAAAAGCATTGAAAGAAATTCAAAAATTGTAGAAGCACAACTTCCCTTTTATCAGAAATTTACAGAGAGTGAGAAAATCGGCATTTGAAGGGAAATTACATAAGAAGGATGTATGGATATATGGTCGGATTAAAATATAAAGTATGCTTCACATCAGACGAAGTTTCAAGGATACTCACAAGCTTTATAAAACAGTATGTTGACACAGAAAAACTCAAGAAGTATTATCTGCTATGGAACTCACTAAATAAGAACTTGATTGTTAAGTGTCTGCCCATTGAAAAAATTAAAAATTTACCATTCCCTTCAGATAAATCAGTTTTGCTTTATGATGAAAGGCAAAAAATGTTATATGGTACAACAATAAAAGATATTATTGGTTTTGTACAAAATCTTGAACAATGGGATGAAGTTGATGCTTGTATTTTTGATAAAGATATAGACTGGGTCGTTGCAATTACACACGAAGATAAAATCCTCTGTTGGGGAAATATAGATATTAGATAGCATGGCGGCTGAAACCCTCCCATTTGTCGGGCAATTATAGAGAACGGGAAATTTTCTTACATTGTTCATGTTACCAGTATACTTTATTCGTAAGAAAAAGAATCCTAATGACTCCAAGATTACAATTTTAAAATTAGTAATATCAGCATTTTCAGCCGTTACAATCGTGTCTTTATTATTGGGTTCAGGATTAATAAAAATGTATTTTGATAATTTGAATAGATAAGGAATTATTGTTGTGTTACAAAAATATAAACAATTTAACGAGGAATTGGAGGAAGTTTATGAATAGTAGGGAAATAATAAAAGAATTACAGGCACAGACTTCAGAAAAATACAAGGCAAATGTAGTAAAGATGGGTATACCGGAAGAACATTGTATTGGTGTATCAACAGGAGAAGTAAGAAGTATTGCAAAAAAAATAGGCAAATCCAATGAACTGGCATTTGAACTATGGAATACGAATTATCATGAAGCAAGACTTTTGGCAGTTCTTATACTTGATAAAAAGGAGATAACACATTCGGATATTGAGAAACTTATGAGCGAAGTTGTTTCGTGGGATTTGTGTGACCATTTATGTAAAAATCTGATAGCCAAAATGAAAGACTATAAAGAATTTATTTATAAATGGATTAACTCTAATCATATATACAAAAAACGTGCTGCTTACACATTGATAGCTACATCTGCTATACATGATAAAAAACTCTCAAAGGATACTTTGGATAAATATTTAAAATTGATAAGAGAAGCACAGGATATTGAGCATGATCATATAAAGAAAGCTGTAGCATGGGCTTTAAAAGAAATCGGGAAAAGAGATTTTGATTATAACGAAAAAGCCCTTTTGGTTGCACATGAACTGTTGGATAACGGCGATAAGACACAGGTTTGGATTGCTAAAAACGCAATAAAGGAATTGGAAAACATGGTCAAGGTAGAGGGAAGAACACGTTTGATTTCAACAAAAACACAAATGGGTGGTGAAGGTTAGCCATGATAAATACCAAGGAATATGGTATTATAGATATGCAAAATGAAATGAAATGGATTGAGACAATACAAGGTATATTAGCTATGTTGTCTATGATTTTGCTGATGCTGGTTGTTAGGGATGATGTTAAGTTATTTTCAATTACAGCAACAAAGGATAAAGTATTCTTTGAATTATGGAAAAGCAATATGCTGTTGACGTGGGATTTAGGACAATAAATTCAAATACGATTAACTATGAGGATACATTTTAATTGATATTTTCTATCGCTTGGTATATACTATGTATATACTGAATGTAAGGAGGTTTCTATATGCAGGCACAAGTAAAAGAATGGGGAAATAGTCAAGGAATCAGATTGCCAAAAGAAGTATTGAGAAGTGCAGGAATCGCATTGAATGAGTTTTTAGATGTCACGGTGTCAGATGGTGTAATCACTTTAGTGAAACCATTTCGTCATAAAACTTTGGAAGAGAGAGCCGCTGAGTTTGGTGGAAAGTTAATGCTTGATGGCGAATATGATTGGGGTGAACCTGTCGGAAGAGAGGTATGGTAATGGAATTTTTACATCAAGGAGATATTCTTAAGATTGAAAAAATAAAACATCTTGTATTGGTGGTTAGTAAGGATTTTTTTAATACTAGTGGTGAAATAATTGGATGTCCAATTATTAGAAATTCTACTCAGGGTCCACTTCATATATGGATGGCTACAGAAGAAAATGAAGGCTATATACAATGTGAAAAACTTGCATTGTTAGATATGTCGCTTCGTGGTTACAAGAAAGTAGATAGATTGCCACTTTCAGAAATGATTAACATATCTGATGCTATTCAGGGGATTTTTGAATACGTTTGATGAGAATTCTAAAATGAGAAAGATTTGAATTAACCAAAGGTCAATTGTATAGGAGCAGAAAATCGATGTTTGTGGGGAGAATTATATGTTAAAGAAATACAAGTTGGTTTTTGAATTTTTGGGATTGACTATTCCGCCTTGTTTGGCATTTTTGTTGGGGGCATTACAGGAATTATAACAATCCATACAGCAAAATCCTACAGAAACTATTTGCCCTGCCTCCGCATTTATGTTACACTAACAACGTATTACATATCTTTTTAAGGAATTGACCTAAGACGGGCAATTCTTCCGGGTCTAAGGGGAGCGCCTTCGACCTAAGAAATCAAGCGATGGGAAGCCGTGTTCCGGCGTGAGAGGTGACCAGTAAGTCACGACCGCTTTTTCACAATGTGGAGAAGTGTTTTTAGAAAACGTCGCTGATATGCCCGTTTTCTTAAAGCAAGGAATTGAAAGGATGATGTAAAGATGAAGAAAAAATCAGTTCAAAAGCTGGCGATTGCCGGAGTTATGGTGGCGGTTGCCGTGGTGGGAAGTTTATTTTCCTTTCCCATGTTTGGCAGTAAGTGTGCTCCAATCCAGCATATGGTGAATATTCTTAGTGCGGTGTTACTAGGACCATGGTATGGTGTTGGTGTTGCTTTTACGGCAAGCCTTTTGCGTAATTTGTTAAGTCTGGGAAGCCTGATGGCATTTCCGGGAAGTATGTTTGGGGCATTGCTTTGTGGCGTGATATACTGGAAGACGAAAAAGCTTTTTCCGACGTTGCTAGCAGAGGTGTTTGGAACCGCAGTGATAGGAGGACTTTGTGCGTATCCCGTTGCTATATTTCTGATGGGAGTACCGGCAAGTAGTGTGGCGTTTTATGGTTATATCATTCCATTTCTGGTATCGACAGCAGTAGGTTCTTTATTATCGGGAATTATTGTATTTTCGTTACAGAAATCAGGAGCGTTACAGTATGCTATGGGTCAGTCGTAAAAATTTTTTACGTCCCTGACATGATATATAGAGTTTTCGAGTTATATTTTAGAAGTACTAGATGTGTGATACAACTCTCAGGGAACCTCCCTGAGAGATTTTTCATTCTCAAATATATGCAGTATATATACAGTGGCTTGGTTGCAAGCCTGTCTTGCAACAAATCTATCTTATACAACGTAGGCTGCGAAACTCGTACCTGTCAGGCAGGTAGTCGTAATGGTATATAAATTTGCGCCTTTGTACTGAGCGTAGCGAAGACAACGAAGCCAATTTATATACCATTACGACTACCGTTTATGTCATTACTGGTTTCGCAATAACCCTATTTCAATAATGTTGATGTAAAATGGTGGACAGGAGGAAGCGTATGAAACCACAATGTGTGATTATATCCGGCGGGGAAGCTTGTCCCATTACGGACTGGGAAGAGGCAGAATATATTATTGCCTGTGACAAGGGCTATCTCTATGCCAAGACACAAGGTATTCCGGTAAACATCGTGTTGGGAGATTTTGATTCCTATGGGGGGGAAATTGAAGAGAATATAGAGCGGAAAAGTTACCCGAAGGAGAAGGATGATACGGATACCATGCTTGCGCTAAAGCTTGCGGTATCGGGAGGTTATGATAAAATAAAAATCTGTTGTGCTCTCGGTGGCCGTCTGGACCATCTGTATGGAAATATACAGGCAGCGGTCTGGGCAGCGTTGAGGGGGGCAATGATTATGATGGGAAATGAGCAGGAGGAGCTGCTTATTATGGGAGCGGGGTCAGTTACACTGCCAAGGAAGGAAGGATACGCTCTCTCTTTATTTTCGCCCGCAGGAGAACAGACCATTCTTTCTGTCAGTGGAGTAAAATATCCTCTTGAAAGGGGGACATTATCAAGCAGCTTTCCGCTTGGCGTCAGCAACGAGTGGGCGGAGGAGCAGGCAGATATTACAGTGGAGCAGGGAATATTACTTGTGATTCAGTCGAAAATGGAGTAGGCAATCATGCTTATATATAGAACGAAGTGTTTTATAATTAGCAATCAGTTTTTATAAAAAGAATTGAGGTGAAAGTATGTATAGACCAGTGTTAAGAGAGCTTCGCGAACAAAAGCCGATGATACATTGTATAACAAATAGTGTGACTGCCAGGGATTGTGCCAATATACTGTTGGGAATTGGCGGTTCTGCTATTATGGCGGAGGCGGTAGAAGAGGTCGAAGAGATTACTTCTCTTTGTAATGGTCTGGTATTAAATCTTGGCATGCTTACAAGCCAGAAGCTTTCTGCAATGCTGCTTGCGGGGAAACGGGCAAATGAGCTTGGCATTCCGGTTGTGTTAGACCCGGTAGGAGTGGGAGCCTCCTCCTTTCGGAAACAGGCGGTGCAGGAGCTTTTAGAGAAGGTATCTTTCACAGCGATTCGGGGAAACCTTTCAGAAATCAAAGTGCTGGCAGATGGGCATGCGAAAAGTCACGGGGTGGAGGTGGCAGCAGAGGATGTGCTGCGTCCGCATCATAATGAGGTGGTTTTTGCGATGTGTAAAGAGCTTTCCAGACGTTATCACGCAATTGTAATTGTAAGCGGGGAACAGGATATTGTTGCAGATGGGGAAGACATCTGTCTGGTACATAACGGGCATGCGATGATGAGCCGGATAACCGGAGCAGGCTGTCAGCTTAGTGCTTTGCTTGGAGCATTTCTTGCAGTGAAATCCGAGGAAGAATGGCAGGGACGCCCCTTTGGCTTTTACAATTCTTTGAAGGCGGTCTGTACCATGGGAGTATGTGGGGAACTGGCATACGAAAGCCTCGCAGCAGGGGAGGGGAATGCTTCTTTTAGTACCCGCCTGATAGATATGGTATATCATATTACGGATGAAACGTTGTTGGAGAGGGAACGTTATGAACATTATTAAAGAACAATTGCGGTTATATGCGGTGACAGACCGCACATGGACAAAAGAACAGACACTTTACGAACAGGTAGAAGCAGCATTAATGGGTGGTGTTACGATGGTACAGCTCCGCGAGAAGCATGGAAACCGACGGGAGCGTTACGAGGAAGCAAAACGGCTGCTGACACTTTGCAGAAGCTATCGGGTACCATTGCTTATCAATGATGATGTAGAGCTTGCTGCATGCCTGGATGCGGATGGGGTACATGTTGGACAAAAGGACATGCCTGCGGACAAGGCAAGGACTTTGCTCGGGAGGGACAAGATTATTGGTGTATCTGCCAAGACTGTCGAACAGGCGGGGATAGCCAAAGAGGCAGGGGCAGATTACCTCGGTGTAGGTGCCGCCTTTGCAACAGGTACCAAAAGGGATGCCTCGGTTATTCCTCATAATCAATATCAGGCAATAAAAGAGGCGGTAGGATTACCTATAGTTGCAATTGGCGGTATTACCAAAGAAAATATAAACGAGCTTCGCAGCACTGGCGTGGACGGCGTTGCTTTGGTATCTGCCATTTTTGCAGCGGAACATATTGAGGATACCTGCCGGGAACTAAGAAGTGTGGTAGATAGCTGGTTTGCAACGAAAGACGGAGTATGATAAGGAGGTTGAAGTATGATAAAGGGTGCAATCTTTGATATGGATGGGACATTACTGGATTCCATGCCGGCATGGAGAAGTATTGCCTCTCGTTATGTAAAAAGCCTTGGTATGATACCGCAGAAGGGGTTGGATGAGCGTATCCGGCATAAAAGTATGGCGGAGGCAGCGGAATATATCAACCTGCATCATAAGCTTCAAAAAACCCCGGAGCAGATACAAAATGGTGTGATAGAAGCCATGGCACAATTTTACGAGAATGAGGTAGTGTGCAAGCCGGGAATTGAGAAATTTCTTCATCAATTAAAGGAGCGGGGGGTGAAGCTTTGTATTGCCACCGCCACCGACCGCCCCTTAGTAAAACTGGCATTGGAGCGAACGAATATAACACATTATTTTGATGCCATTTTCACCTGTTCTGAGGTGGGGAGAGGTAAAGCAACGCCGGATATCTATGAACAGGCGCTTGCATTTTTAGGCACAAAAAAACAGGAAACCTATGTATTTGAAGATGCCAGCTATGCCGCTGCCACAGCACACCGGGCGGGTTTTCCTGTCGTTGCGATATATGATAAATATGAACCGGAGCAGAAGGTGATTAAAAAACTTGCAAGGTTTTATGTGGAGGATACGTTGGATTTGGCAGATTTCATAACGGAATTGTTTTGAAGCAGGTGTATGATTTCAGGTTAATGTGAAGCAGATGATTTAACAGGAGAATCTTATTGCACCCTCATCGATAACTTAGTATAATTAAGGAATAGAAGCTGGAGTAAGGACAGATATATATAACTATTTTTTATAGAAGCAATATTATTTAAGCAGAAATGAGGTGATACGATGCCGAGGGTAGTGGCAACAGGAGCACAGGATTTTGAACAAATAATATCCAATCATTGTTTTTATGTCGATAAATCGTTGTTGATAAAAGAGTGGTGGGAGAGACAGGACAGCGTTACATTAATTACCAGGCCGAGACGCTTTGGTAAGACACTGAACATAAGCATGCTTGACTGCTTTTTTAGTACAAAATATGAAGGGCGGGGAGATTTGTTCGAAGGTCTTGACATATGGAAGGAAGAAAAATACCATGTCCTTCAAGGAAGCTATCCGGTTATATCTTTGTCGTTTGCAGGGGTGAAGGAGAATACTTATGACGAAGTAAGAAGGCAAATCATTCAGATTCTAACGGAATTATATTCAGCTTTCTATTTTTTAAGAGATTGTGGAAAGCTCAATGAAAAGGATAAAGAATATTTTGACCGGGTAGGAATTGATATGGGAGATGCGGATGCAGCAAAGGCATTAAATAGGCTTTCTGATTATCTGTACCGCTATTATGGCAAAAAAGTCATTATTCTTCTGGATGAATATGACACCCCCTTACAGGAAGCTTATGTGGGAGGCTATTGGGAGCAGTTGGTATCCTTTACCAGAAGTCTGTTTAACAACACCTTTGAGACAAACCCTTACATGGAGCGTGCCATTATGACGGGAATCACCAGAGTGAGCAGGGAATCCATGTTTTTGGATTTGAACAATCTGAAAGTGGTTACAACCTCCTCAGATGCGTACGCCACATGTTTTGGATTTATGGAGGAAGAGGTATTTTCTGCCATGGATGAGTTTGGTATGGATAACAGGGATGAGGTGAAAAGCTGGTATGATGGCTTTACCTTTGGCAGCGTTACGGATATCTACAATCCATGGTCAATTACGAATATGCTGGACACAGGGAAGTTAAAAACCTATTGGGCGAATACCAGCTCCAATTCTCTGGCAGGCAGTCTGATAAGGCAGGGAAGCCAGAGTATCAAGATGCAGTTTGAACGGCTGCTTATGGGGGAAACCATCACCTGCGTTGTTGATGAGGAGATTGTGTATGGGGAGCTTGGGCAGAATGCGGAAGCAGTGTGGAGCCTGCTTCTTGCAAGCGGATATTTAAAGTCTTTAGATATACAGGGTGACCGCTACGAGCTGGCCTTAACGAATTATGAAACGAAGAAGATGTTTGAAAAGCTGGTATCGGGATGGTTTGGCAGTGAGAGGAGCAATTACAACGATTTCATTAAGGCATTGTTATTGGGGGACGTAA
Source organism: Lachnospira sp. (assembly GCA_017621205.1). Classification (GTDB taxonomy): domain Bacteria; phylum Bacillota; class Clostridia; order Lachnospirales; family Lachnospiraceae; genus NC2004. The sequence continues at coordinate 112,525 of JAGATQ010000020.1, read as the reverse complement.
AAGCCATGAATGCATACATGAACCGGATGACGCTTGCCATGTTCAGATCCTTTGATGTTGGGAACCGACCATCCGGCAGGACGGAACCGGAACGGTTCTATCATGGATTTGTTCTGGGGCTACTGGTAGAGCTTAAGGACAGGTATAAGGTAACCTCCAACAGGGAGAGCGGTTTCGGGCGGTATGATGTAATGCTGGTACCGCTTCAAAAAGAGGATGACGGAATCATTCTGGAATTTAAGGTGCATGATTCTGAGGACGAGACAGATTTAAAAGATACAGTTAAAGCAGCCTTGAAGCAGATAGATGAGAAACACTATGAGCAGGTACTGCTTGATGAAGGGGTTGAAGCGGAACGAATCCGTAAGTATGGGTTTGCGTTTGAAGGGAAGCAGGTATTAATCGGGTAGTGGACAGTAGAAGAGAATGTAATAAGCTAGTGTAAAAGGAGGTCATGATGAAATTAAAAATAAACTTTAATAGAAGTATGATTGCAGTCATGTTAACATTGTGCTTTACATTAGGGCTTTTGTTTACAGGCTATGGAGATATTGCAACCAAGGCAGAGGAAGCAGGGACTGCTCCCCACACCTTACAGAACCCATTAAAGGATATGAGGAGTGGTAATGTTATATGGGACTGCGTGTGGTTTGGAAGCTACCCGCAGACAGAGATAGTATCGGAGGAGGATGAGACGCAGCTTGCTGCTATGCAGGAGATGAATACACATTATGGGACTAAGTATGAGAAGGTGAGTGCATCTGCCTACCAGCAGATAGCAGGGGCAAGCTATAATAGTAACAATGATGCAATGGTAGAGGGGGTGACATACCGCAGGATGAAGAAGGGGGATGCAACCCGTTCTAATATGAACAATAGTAAATATTATCAGTGGACGGACAGTACGAGCTACCATTACTTCCGCTATGAGCCGATTAAATGGAGGGTGCTCTCGGTACAGGGGAATGATGCCTTCCTGCTTGCGGATGCCGGAATGGACGACAGGCGATACAATGAATCGTATGAAAGCATTACATGGGAGAAGTGTACAATGCGAAGCTGGCTCAACGGCTATGGGGCATCGGATAATCAGCAAGGCAACGACTATAGCAGCAGGAACTTTCTTGATAGTGCTTTTAGCAGTGCAGAGCAGGCAGCTATTGTAAACAGCACGGTTGTGAATGCTGATAACCCGAGAGATGGAACCGCAGGCGGTAATGACACGATAGACAAGATATTTCTGTTATCCATTGACGAGGCGACAAAAGCAGAGTATGGTTTTTCGACAGATTACAGTACTGATGACAAAGCAAGAATGGCAAAGACAAGCACTTATGCCAAGGCGGTGGGGTGCTGGGCTGATACGAATACAGTGTACGCAGGAAATGCTTGGTGGTGGCTTCGTTCGCCTGGTTATGATACAGACGAAGCAGCGGCTGTGTATAGCGATGGCGACTTGATTGTTAATGGTTATACTGTCAACAACCGTGATATTGCCGTCCGTCCCGTTTTACATTTAAATCTTTCCTCTTCTTCCCCATATTCCTATGCAGGGACGGTAGGTAGTGGGGGGACGATGCATGAGGAAGCTCCCCCATCAGATGCAACGACAACAGAGGCGGCAACGACTGCAGTGAAAGTGCCGACAGATGCATCCGGACAGTCCGAAACGACAGAGGCATCTGCTACCACAAAGGTGTCGTCCGATACCGAAGACCAGTATGTTACAGCACCTGCCAGGGTAAAAAAAATTAAATTAAAAAAAGCAGGCTCTAATAAACTTAAAGTATCCTTTAAAAAGGTACAACAAGCGAAGGGCTATCAGATTAAATACAGTACAAACAAGCGTTTTTCTAAGTCGAAAAAGATTACTACAAGGAAAAATAAATATACCATTAAGAAGCTAAAAAAAGGGAAAACCTACTATGTAAAAGTGAGGGCATATAAGCTGAATGGCTCTAAGAAGGTATATGGCAAGTGGAGTGTAGTTAAGAAGTGTCGGGTGAAGAGATAAGGGGATAGTCTGTTTAGAGTATATCCCAAGTGCAAATATAATGTAATCAGGATATTTAAAGAAATATAGCCAATAAGAAAAGGAAATAACCATGAAAACAATCCTAACAATAGCCGGCTCCGACTGTAGTGGTGGAGCCGGTATTCAGGCAGATATCAAAACCATTACTGTTCACGGCATGTATGCTATGAGTGTTATTACTGCCCTGACCGCCCAGAACACGATGGGGATATCGGGTATCTATGATGTTGACCCGGAATTTGTAGGGCAGCAGCTTGATAGCATTTTTACTGATATCATACCTGATTGTATTAAGATTGGTATGGTTGTAAGCAGTGATATTGTTAAGGTGATTGCCGACAAGCTAAAGCAATATAAGGCAGGAACTGTTATAGTTGACCCAGTGATGGTGTCTAGCAGTGGCAGTCGTCTGCTTTCAGAGGAAGCACAGGACACGCTTGTAAAAGATTTATTTCCGATTGCCACTCTTTTAACTCCCAATATTTTAGAAGCACAGGTACTTAGTGGAAAGGTTATCACTACGAGGCAGCAGCAGGAGGAGACAGCAGTGTTGCTTGGGCAAAGCTATCAGACTGCTGTACTGATAAAGGGTGGGCATCGTATTGGTGAAGCAGAGGATGTATTGTGGGAAAATGGTGAAATTCATTGGTATAAGGCTTCGCGGATAAACAACGATAACACGCATGGCACCGGATGCACGCTTTCCTCTGCCATAGCCTGCCAGCTTGCCAAAGGGGAGACAATGAAGGATAGTATATCAAAGGCAAAGGAATATCTTACAGGGGCAATAAAGGCAGGACTGAATCTTGGACATGGGTCGGGTCCGCTAAACCATAGTTATCCTTTGGAAATGGGGGAATGAAAGTGAATTTTTTTGTGCGAAGGCTGAGCGATAAACTATATTAATAGAAAAAATTGTTTCAATTTATAATTTTCACGCAAATCTCACATTCTATTTTTATACTTTGATATCGAGAAAAAGTATTAGGCATTGCGAAACTCGTAGTTATTATGACTATCGTATCAGCAATAAATAGTTTCACAATTACCTAAAAACGTATCATGAGGAAAAGGAGATATTAAACATGAGACAAAGAACGATAAGGATAATCGCATGGCTGGTGTTATGTGCCATGCTGATAAACGATGGCGGGCAGGGGGTAGCTTTCTGGCTTTCTGGTTTTCAGATTGCAGTTGCCGAGACGACAGAGGAGAGCAATACCAGTGGAGGAGCAATTGATAAACCCAGTGGGGAGGCAAGCACGGTCTCTGGCGATAGTACGACAAAGGAGCCGGCTACAACTACAGAACAGTCCGGAGGCGGTGGCGAACAGACTGCCAGTGGCAATGCAAGGTTTGATTCCGTTGGTTTAGAGACTGCCTCCAGCAAAATAGTATATAAATCAACATTAAATATGAATGATTTTTTTGTGTTAGGTTATAAGAAGGATGCATCGGGAGACGGCGTGCGTATAGCGGTTGACCAGTGTGAATGGTCTTATGAAAAGCAGGGAAGTTATGTACCAATTGATGACCTTACTTCATCCATGGGGAAAAAAAAGGTGAAGGTGCTTTATCCGAAGAAGGAGCTGCTTGCATCGGGAGAGGCACAGCTTGAAGCAGTAAAGGAGATTCAGGTTGTTCCGGCTAAGGTGACTGGCTTTAAACAGACAGCAGCAGGAACCAAAAAGGATGCTTATGGAAAAGTAACCTATGATATGGATTTTACATGGGATGTTGTGGAAGGGGCAACCGGATACCAGATTGCCATGTTTAATGAGAAAACCCAAAGCTGGGATAAATGGGTAAAGGGTGGTCCGACAAGCAATAAAATTAATACGAACCAAACAACGGTTTATTCTTTGAATCCGGAAGAGCTAACGGTAAATACACAATATGAATTTAAAATCCGTTCCTTTTATAAAGGAGAGGATGGTGTTACCGTATATAGTGATATGACGGATATTGTGAAGGTAACGACTGCCCCGGATGTGGTGACAGGTGTAATGGTAACGGACTATTCTTATGACCATATTGAGATTAAGTGGGATGCAACAAAGGATGCTAATGGTTATCAGGTTTACCGCAGGGCGTCTGATGAAGCAGATTATAAAAAGATTGCCACTGTGGTAGACGGGACAAAGTATCTGGATGATATGCTTACCCCTAATACGACCTATTACTACTATGTTAAGGCATATGGTCTCAATGAAAATTTCATTGGAACGAAATCAGATAATTTAAAGTGCAGCACTGCTCCGACTGCGGCTGTGGTTACGTTGAAGTCAGGAGATAAGAAAGCACGTATTACTTGGAAAAAGATAACAGGTTCTACAGGGTATCAGGTGTATATAAGAAAAACAGGGGAAGATAATTATACGATGGTTGCAGATATTAAGCAGGGTACCTACAACTACACGAGGGCAGGTATGGTCAATAATGTTTCCTATGATGTTGTGGTGAGAGCTTACCGGACTGTAGATGGAATTAGTTATTATTCGGTTAACTCCGCAGTAAAGACGGTTATTCCGAAAAAGGTCACAGCAACCAGTAAAAAGGCAAAATTATATAAAACCAAGAAGAAATTCTTGGCTTCCAATGCCTGTAAGAATATCGGATGGTTCCGTCAGAATGTAGTATATAAAAAGAGCTTTGCAATGCCGGGAACGATTAACACCAATGTAGGCGGTTTTACCAGCTACCGGATGTGTCCGCAGGCAATCACCTTTGCGGGAAGTTATCTGTTAATGACTGCCTATGACTATGCCAAGGAAGAGAATTCTGTAATTTATGTTATGAACAAATCCAATGGTAAGCTGTTAACTACGATTGTTTTACCAGATCAGGTACATGTTGGTGGTATTGCCTATGACGGAACAAATGTGTGGGTCAGCCATGGCAGCAATGTAGCAGCAATTCGTTTCTCTACAATTAAGAGTGCAGCGAAACAGAAAAAGGCATATAAGAATGTTACTTATACTACCCTTTGTAAGGTAAAGACAACGGCGTCCTTCATTACCTACTATAAGGGAATGCTTTGGGTAGGGCAGACCAAGGAAACGGCAAAGAGTCCGACCTACAGTTATACGATTAGTAATAAAACTGGCACGCCAACCTTGAAGGCAAAGAATAAAATTAATCTGCCAGACCGTATTCAGGGAATTGCCTTTTTAAAGGATGGCTCTTTAGCGATTTCCCGTTCCAATTTATATATGACCTCACAGAGGTATTACATCAGTCAGATGGATTACTATAAGCCGAAATGGTCGGGCAATAAGATTAAAAAGCTTAAAAAGAAGGTAAATACCTGTCAGATGCCGACAATGAATGAGGGTATTGCGGTTAGTGGAAATTATATTTACAGTTGTTTTGAATCTACGATTTTCCCGACAGCATCGAATCCAATGGACAGGATTTGTGCCTTTAAAACGTCATCCTTGACGAAAAAAGATAAAAAGTAAAAGGTTTCGGACAAAAAAAGCACAATATAGTGCTTTTTTTGTGCTTTGGGAAATTGAAACGAATATAGAAGTATGATATACTAAAAACGTATAACGTTTCTTATGGGAGGGTGGTTCTGTGGTAAATGAAGAACGGGTCAAGCTAATGACCAGATGTGCGATATATGAGAAGACCTATGGGAAAACAGAGCTGCCTATGGCGGGATATTTTAAACGTGATTATGTGAAGTTTAATATCTTAAAGACAATGCTATGTGCCGTGATTTCTTATGGATTATGTGCTTTGATTTATATCATGGCAGATTATGAGAATTTGTTTATGGAATTAAACCAGCTACATTTTAAGGGCTTGCTGCTGCGGTTTGCAGTGGGAGCAGTATTGTTTCTGGCAGTATACTATGGGATTGCCAGAGTGCTTTATTCATATCGGTTTGATAAGGCAAAGAGGCATGTAACGGAGTATTACCGGAATCTTAAGCAGTTAAAATCCCTATATAAAGGGGAGGGGGACATTAGTCCCAAAACCTTTGAGGAAGGGGGGGATGCACAAAATGATGAATTTATTGATTATTAGGGAGAATATCTGTGCATTCTTCCAAAAATGGGAGCGGCTGCTGTTACCACTGCTTCGTTTTTGTTACACCTTGATTCTGGTGTCATCAATGCATGTGTTGTTTGGCTACCAAAGCACGCTATATCAGATGCCTGTGATAATCGGAGTATCTGCCATCTGTGCATTTCTTCCGGGAGGGTTCATCTATATGCTTGTAGCGGCAATATCCTGTGTGGATGTGGCAAGCTTTAGCTTAGAGGCGGCAGCACTGCTTTTGGCAGGCTATCTGCTCACTTATTTTATGTATCTTTGTCTTGCACCGGGCAAGGATTGGATTATTCTGGTTACGATGGTACTGTTGATGCGGCTGCCCGGAATTGTTCCTTTTTTGGTGGCAATTTTGGTAGGTCCCGCAGGGATAGTGCCGGCAGTGTGTGGTATTGTTCTTTTTTATTATTCCGTACATTGTAAAGAGCTTTATTCCCTGCTCACCTCTGTTACGGATACAGGAGACGTCAGCAGTATTTCCTATCTGCTTACAGCAATGGGGAAGGACAAGGAGATGCTGCTATTTATTATTGTGTTTATTGTAGTGATTATGGTTACCTATCTTTTATACCAGAGTTCCATTTCCCACTCTTGGATGATTGCAATCTGTGTTGGAATGGTTACCATGATTCTCGGGTTACTGGCAGGAAGCATGCTGCTTGAGGATACACTTGGCTTCGATGTCATTTTTCTGGGTTCAGTGCTTTCTGGTATGATAGCGATTGTGGTACAGTTTTTCAAGGGAGTTGTAGATTATAGCAGAATTGAGATAGTACAGTTTGAGGATGATGATTACTACTACTATGTAAAAGCAATTCCTAAGATTAATGTGGCTAAGAAGGATATCAATGTGAAGAAGATTAATGCCCGGCATAAAAATAGGAGTAAGGAATGACAGAACGGATAATTGAATTTATTGAAAAATATCTCTATTGGATGTCCTTTCCTGAAATCAGGGTAACGGATATTATTGAGATTGTATTAATTACAGTGATACTGTATTACATTTTCAAATGGGTCAAAAGAACAAGGGCGTGGTCCTTGTTTAAGGGCTTCGTGGTGATGCTTTGTGTGATGGTGATAGCAGCAATCTTTCAGCTTAACACAATATTATGGATTTTTTCTAACATGTTCAATGTTGGTATTATTGCGATTATCATTTTGTTTCAGCCGGAGCTTCGCAATGCACTTGAACAGCTTGGCAGGAAGAATATTCTGACAAGCGTTTTTTCAACAGATGACCAACGGGATAAATCAGAGCGTTTCACGGTCAAAACAATTAATGAAATTGTTAAGGCGACCTTTGAGATGGCAAAATATAAGACAGGTGCTTTGATTGTGATTGAACAGGAGGTAGCACTCGGAGAATATGAGCGGACAGGAATCACAATTGATGCGGCAGTGAGCAGCCAGCTTTTGATTAACATCTTCGAGAAGAATACGCCGCTTCATGATGGTGCGGTAATCATAAGAAATGACCGGATTGTGTCAGCTACCTGTTATCTTCCATTAACCTCTAATATTGAGATTAATAAGGAGCTTGGAACAAGGCATCGTGCCGCCATCGGTATCAGCGAGGTATCGGACAGTTTAACGATTGTTGTTTCTGAAGAGACAGGTAAGGTATCCGTTGTGATTGGCGGGGAAATTTACCGTGATGTGGACGCAGAATCAGTGCGCAAAAAGCTTGGTTATCTTCAAAGAAAGACGATTGATGTTAAGAAATTTAAGATATGGAAAGGACGGATGAACCGTGAAAAACAAGAAGAACTTTCTAAGTAATCCGGGCTTGATGGTGCTTTCCTTTATACTGGCTATCACTTTATGGCTGGTGGTTGCCAATGTTGATAACCCGGTAACAACAAAGCAATTTAGGGATGTGGATGTTACAATACTTAATGAGAATGTACTTTCCAATATTAATAAGGTGTATGAGGTAGTAAGTGGTGCACAGGCAAGCTTTACTGTGAAGGGACGTCGTAGTGTGCTGGACAATATGACAGCAGAGGATTTCCGGGTGGTGGCGGATTTGGCTCACATGTCGGAGGTCTATGCGATTCCGATTGAGATTTCTCCCAAAAATGAAGCGGTGGATGTTGAGATATATAAAAACGAAAATACTATGGTGCTTTCTCTCGAGGATGAGCTTACCGATACCTGCGCTGTTACGGTAGTTACAGAGGGGGAGGTCATGGATGGCTATGCTATTGGAGAAAAAGAGGTGAAACCGAATATTGTGTCCGTAACAGGACCGCAAAGTATGGTTCACAAGATTAAAGAGGCAAGGGTTACTGTTGATGTAGAGCATGCGTCCAGTGAGGTTACAGACCAGTGTGAGGTGCAGTATTATGATGGCAATGGCGAATTACTTGACCAGGCACGGTTGTCTACTGACTATAAAAGTGTGGATGTAACTGTTCAGGTGTTAAAGACGAAGTCGGTATCTGTTGTCGTTAATACGACTGGCACTGTAGCAAAGGGTTATGATCTTGAGAATGTAAACTATGAACCTCAGACAATTGATATTGCTGGGACAAGTGAAGTGCTGGCATCCGTAAATGAGATAAGTATTAATGATGTGGATATCAGTGGTCTGAAAGAGGATACAGAATACTCTTTTAAGGTAGCGGATTATGTTCCGGAAGGTGTTGTATTGACGGATGCGGAGCAGAAGATAATGGTTACTGTGAAGGTAGGACAGATTATTTCCAAGGATATTATTCTTACCGGGAATTATATTAATCTGGCAGGGGGACAGGCAAAATACAAATACGAGCTGGTAAAGGATGTTACCGTTAAGGTGAAGGTTACCGGTTATCGGGATGTAATTACTTCCATGCAGGCATCTGATTTGGATGCTATGGTGGATGTGTCTAAGCTTACTGCTGGAGACCATTTATGTACAGTGTCGGTAAGGCAGGACGATGTTTTGTCTGCTGTTGCATTGGATAAGGTTAAGGTTAAAGTGAACAAGATGCAAAAAAAATAATAATAACAAGGAGGGTGTTATGAGTCGTTTGTTTGGTACAGATGGAGTGAGAGGAGTTGCCAATAAGGAGCTGACGGTGGAGCTTGCGACACAGCTTGGACAGGTTGGGGCTCATGTTTTAACTGAGAACACACATCATAAGCCGAAGATTTTAGTGGGCTGTGATACAAGGAAATCTGGTGATATGCTTGCTATGGCATTGATGGCAGGAATTTGTGCTGCTGGTGCAGATGCAGTTTATTTAGGGGTACTTCCTACCCCTGCGGTTGCCTATCTGGCAAGGCAGATGAATGCGGATGCCGGAGTGGTGATTTCTGCATCTCACAATCCATCAGAATTTAATGGAATTAAGTTTTTTAATGGTGAGGGCTTTAAACTATCAGATGAGCTTGAGGATAGGATGGAAGAGATTATCCGAAATGATTTGGAGGAGGTTGCAAGACCGACCGGATATGGAGTAGGTTCCTTAACATATGCCTTTGATGCAAAGGAGCAGTATATTAATTTTATTACTGCCAGTGTACCTCTTGATTTGTCTGGTATGAAGATTGTGATTGATTGTGCCAATGGGGCATCCTTTTACACCTCGCCCAAGGCATTGAAGCGTTTGGGGGCAGAATTGACAGTATTGCATGATGAACCAGATGGGATAAATATAAATAAAAATTGTGGTTCGACCCATATAGAATCACTTAAGAAAAAGGTATTAGAAACCGGAGCACAGGTTGGACTGGCATTTGATGGAGATGCAGACCGCCTTCTTGCAGTGGATGAAAAGGGAGAACTGGTGGATGGTGACCAGCTAATGGCAATCTGCGGTTTGTATATGAGAGAGAAGGGAAGCTTAAAGAAGGATACTATTGTTGCTACGGTGATGAGCAATTTAGGCTTTTACATTATGGCAAAGCAACAGGGACTTACTATTGAGCAGACGGCGGTGGGAGACCGTTATGTGCTGGAGTTGATGAAGGAGAAGGGATATTCCTTAGGAGGAGAACAGTCCGGACACATAATTTTCCTTGATGAAAATACAACAGGAGACGGACTTCTTTCTGCGATGCATTTGCTGGAAGTAATGGTGCATAAGAAGAAACCTCTTTCAGAACTGGCTTCTGTAGTAAATGTATTGCCGCAGGTGTTGGTCAATGCCAAGGTTTCCAACAAAAATAAATATAAGTATGAAGAGGATGAGGAAATCGTAAAAGCAATTAAGGAGCTGGAGGCGAAATTTAACGGTAAGGGACGTGTGCTTATTCGTCCGAGTGGTACAGAGCCTTTAGTGCGGGTGATGATTGAGGGGCAGAATCAGGAGGAGCTTAAGAAGGAAGCGACCAAGCTGGCAGATTTTATTATGGAACGTTTAAAGTAGAAAGCATCTGAGGAGAGCATGTAATATGCTGTATCACTGACAGAAAGAAGGGATGGCAATGGTAGCAAAGACGGTTATAATTGATAATATGGAAGGGCTGCATTTGCGTCCGGCTACTAACCTGTGCACGCTGGCTCAGCGATTTGACTGTGAGGTTCATTTTTCTGTTCGTAATTATCATGCTAACGCTAAGAGTGTTTTGAGTGTGCTGGCAGGTATGGTAAAGCAGGGGGATGAAGTGACCTTTGAGTGTAATGGGAAAGATGAGCAGGAGGCGATAGCTGCAATTGTTAATTTAGTGGAACGAAAAATGGATTTGGAATAGTTTGAAAGAGATGAAGGCTGTCATAGAGGAATGCAGAGTAATGGATATCATTACAGGAAGTTAGTTAAGAGTATAATATGCAGATAGAAAAAGGCGTGTGAAGAATGATGAGTAAACTGACGGTGATTATCCCGTTGATGAAACAATGTCAATATTTAAAGGAGTGCATTGAAAGTATTGTAATACAGAATGTTCAGATAATTGATGTTTTGATTGTCAGAGATTTTGTTTCGGAGGAAGTGGAAGCGGAGATTGAAGGGTATGCGAAGCAATACTCTAACAAATTTCCTATTAAACAGATTTATCTGGAGGATGAACATGGGCTTTCTGCCCTTCGTAATTACGCTCTCACACAATGTAAGGGTGAATATGTTTATTTTATGGAGCCGGAGGATACGATAGAAAAGGGTACATTGCAGGCACTATTGGATGCGGTTCCGAATCTTCCAGTCCCCATTGTCTATTCCCGTTTAAAGCCAAGACATCGTCTTGTCAGTGGTTACCACGAGGAATACGAGGAGGAAGTCCAGCTGTTGTATGAATCAGATTCTAGGAAGCTTGAGAAGCGTCCTGCCATGGATCAGGCAGATGCGAATTTTGGCTTGCCCGCTACGGCGTATATGGTGGAGTTGCGGGACAACCTTGAAGATTTCACTGTGCTTGGGTGTATGTTTCACCGAAGCTTTCTGAAAGAAAATGATATATATTTTTCTACCGAGATAGAGCTTTATCCGGATGCTCCATTTATTTGTAAAGCGTTGATTAATGCCACCTCGACGCAGGCGGTGAAGGAAGGGGCATATATCCGCAGGAATGGAACCTTCCGTTATGAAGTGGAACGAAACCATAATTGGAAACAGCGGATGCACGATTATATGACCTGTTATGATCAGGCATACAGCTATTGTATCAGCAATACAGAGATGATGGTGCTGGTACAGGAGACTATGTGCAGCCGATATGTTAATACAGCAATCCGTCTGATTAGCAAAAGTAAGGATGAAGAATTTGTACATTCCATTTATGAATTGTTTGCCAAGCAGATGAAGCGGGTGGACAAGCGGGTGATTAGCTGTTTTTCCAGCATGGATAGAAAGCACTTAAAGCTTTTGAGTGAGGGAAGGCTGGATGCTTCTATCGCTTATGTAAAGACTTATATCAAGAAGAAGAAGCGGGAATTTTTCTTCAAAAAGAAAACGTATTTTATTCGCACTATCGCAGAGCGGCTCTTTGGTAATCTGGATGTGCTTGACCGTTATATTGTGTTTGAGAGTGGACGGGGGCAACGGTATTATGGTGATCCGAAGTATATTTACCGTTATTTGCAGGAACAGTATCCCGGAGAGTATAAATGCATCTGGGTTGCCAATAACAAAGAGCTTGCCCAGCGGATTGAAGGTAAGAGAACAATCGTAAAGCAGTTTAGCTTAAGGTATTTTTATTACATATTGCGGGCAAAATATTGGATTAAGGATACAAGACAGCCGGTGTGGTGGTATAAGGATGCCCAGCAGGTATATATTTCCACATGGCTTGGTACGCCAGTGCAAAAGCAGTTTTTAGATAAACAGGCATTTATAGATGGGGATGCTGCACTGCGTCGGGGCTTGAAGGCACAGGTAGAGCAGTGGGATGCGGTGATTAGTGGTAATGCATATTCGACGGCAAGGCTGCAATCGGGACTCGGTGTTTCGCGAAATCAGATTATAGAGATTGGTAATCCGAGAAACGATTGCCTTGTGGGGGATAAGGTTACAGAAGAGGGCAAACGTTTAAGACAAGAGATGGGTCTGCCCCTTGATAAAAAGACAATTCTCTATGCACCCGTCTGGCGTGAGGAAGAGGAAACCGATATTGAAGGCTGTTATAAGATGCAGCTTGGGCTTCATCGGATGAAGGAACAGCTCGGAGATGAATATATTGTGTTGGTTCGTATTCACGATTATATTACAGGACGGATGATATTAGATAAGGCATTGGAGGGCTTTGTGTACGATTTCAGTTTTTATGATGATGTACAGGAGCTGATGCTGGTGTCTGATATGATGATTACGGATTATTCTTCTATGGTATTCGATTATGCGTGCCTGAGACGTCCGATTTTCTTTTATTTTTATGATTTTGAGGAATATGAGCAGCGCAGGAATCATTTTTATTTTGATTTTTCTAAGCTTGATGCCCTTCCGGGACCATATTGTAAAACGACACAAGAGATTATTGACTATATTAAGGAGCTTTCTTCTATGCGGGAGGAATACCAAAACCAATATGATGCCTTTTATCAGAAGTATTGTTCCCTTGCGGGACATGCCGCAGAACGTCTGGCACGAAAGATGCTTGTTGAAATGCATGATTTATTTGCCTATGAGGATGAGCAAAAGGCGGTATCACATTAGTTTACAATCATTTTATTCTGTGATACAATAAGCTAGTTTGGATTGAATGGAACGGAGAGAATTTATGAGCGTTTTTATTAAGAATTTCATGCGATATCGCTTTTTGCTGGTGGAGCTGATAAAAAAGGGTGTAAAGTTAAAATACCGCAGGTCTTACCTTGGTATTATCTGGACGCTCTTAGAGCCGTTGCTGACAACGATTGTCCTGACGGTGATTTTTGGTTCTCTGTTAAACCGTGGAGACAGTACAGCTTATCCGGTATATATTTTATCTGGGCGATTGCTCTATAGCTTTTTTTCTTCTGGGACGAACACTTCCATGAAATCTATCAGAACGAACGCAGGTATGATTAAGAAGGTTTATGTGCCGAAGTATATGTATCCGCTCTCCTCTGTTATTTATAACTATGTGATATTTTTAATCTCTCTTCTTGTATTGGCAGCGGTCAGTGTATTTCTGGGAGTGTTTCCGACATGGAGGATATTCATTATAGTGATTCCCCTTTTTATACTGCTGATTCTTACTGTAGGTGTTGGAATGATATTATCAACCATGGCAGTTTTTTTCCGGGATTTGGAATATTTGTGGAGTGTAGCACTCATGCTAATCATGTATTCTTCCGCTATTTTTTATTATGTTGAGGATATTACAAGGAACAGTCCGAATAAGGAGATATTGTTTCATGCGAACCCACTTTACTGTTGTATTGCTGTATTTCGGGATGCATTATTTGGACAGCCTATCGAGTGGGGACTTTGTCTCTATGCGGCGGGTTTTTCGGTTATCAGCCTCATTGTTGGCGTGGTATTGTTTTATAAAAAGCAGGACAAGTTCATTTTGTATATTTAGGGGATGATGACTATGGCAAAACCAGTGTTAGAGGTGGAAAATGTATCCATGCAGTTTAATCTGAGTAAAGAAAAGGTGGATAATTTAAAGGAATATATTATAAAGTCATTGAGAGGACAGATATCCTACAATGAGTTTTGGGCACTTTCAGATGTTTCCTTTTCGTTAAATAAAGGTGACCGGCTTGGAATCCTTGGAATGAACGGTGCGGGTAAGAGTACTCTGCTTAAGGTGATAGCGGGCGTATTAAAGGCAACAAAGGGATCCGTGAAAACAAGAGGCAAGATTGTTCCGCTTCTGGAGCTTGGGGCAGGCTTTGATAAGCAGTATACCGGAGCTGAAAATATTTATCTATATGGCTCTGTACTTGGATATTCTAAAACGTTTATCAATGAAAAGTATGATGAGATTGTAGAGTTTTCGGAGCTTGGTGATTTCATCAATGTTCCGATTAAGAATTATTCCTCTGGAATGAAAGCCCGTTTAGGCTTCGCCATTGCCACAGTAGTGGATCCGGAGATATTGATACTTGATGAAGTGCTGGCGGTCGGAGATGCAAAGTTTCGCAAGAAGAGTGAAGCAAAGATACAGAGTATGTTTGACAAAGGTGTGACAGTACTTTTTGTATCCCATTCCTTAAAGCAGGTGAAACGCATCTGCAATAAGGCGATGATATTAGATCATGGCAAGCTGTTAAGCTTTGGTGATATTGAGCCAATCAGTAAACAATACAGACAGATGCTGGATGCGTAGCAGACATTCACGATGTGCTTAAGAGATGAAAAAGAACGTATAGGCTGCCCGCTTGGCAGTGATAAGGAGGTAAAGAATGAAGAAGGTTATTACTTATGGAACATTTGATTTGCTGCATGTAGGGCATATTAATCTGCTGAGAAGAGCAAAGGAGTTAGGTGATTATCTGCTGGTGGTATTGTCCTCGGATGAATTTAATGCACTGAAGGGAAAGAAGGCGTATTATTCCTATGAGGACCGCAAGATAATATTAGAGGCAATCAAGTATGTGGATGAGGTAATTCCAGAGTATAACTGGGAGCAGAAGATATCGGATGTACAGGATAATAATATTGATGTGTTTGTTATGGGACATGATTGGACTGGTAAGTTTGACTTTTTAAAGGATTACTGTGAGGTAGTATATCTTCCTCGAACGGAGGGAATTTCTACTACTAAGATTAAAGGCGATTTAAAGCTTGAGAATCAAAAATAGATTTACCGGAGGCACAATGGAATGAAACAAAGGGTAAAGAGAGTCTTACGTAGACTAGCACTGCTTGGCTATGCTATTATGGCTAGGATACTGCCGCTTTCTAAGGATGTAGTAGTATTTGAGTCCAATGTAGGCCGGAATTATAGTGGCAATGCGAAAGCCATCTACGAAGAGATGGTAAAACAGGGATTAGACCGCCAATATAGAATCGTCTGGTCAGTGGAGAACGTAAAAGAAGCAATTCCGGGACGAGTTATTAAGGTTCGGCGTACCCGGCTAAAGTATCTTTATTATATGGCAGTTGCCAAGGTATGGGTTTCTGACAGCCGTATGCCAAAATGGCTCAAAAAGCGCAAAGGCAATACCTATATACAGACATGGCATGGAACACCATTAAAAAAGCTGGCACTCGATATGGATGTGCTGAGCATGGGAGGCAGTACGGATGTGCAGAAATATCATGATAATTTTACTGCCAACACGAGGACGTGGGACTATCTGATTTCGCAGAATGCGTTTTCGACAGAGACGTTCCGTCGCTGTTTTGATTTTCATAAGGAGATGCTTGAGATTGGGTATCCAAGAAATGATGTGCTTTTTGCCAGAAATAATGATGCAGCTATCAAGAAGATTAAAAAGAGGTTAGGACTGCCTCTAGACAAAAAGATTATATTATATGCACCGACATGGAGAGACGATCAGTATTATGAGAAAAGCATTTACAAATTTGCCAGTGATATGGATTATGATTTAATGAAGCAGCAGTTATCCGATGAGTATGTGATGATTGTGAAGTTCCATTATCTGGTAAAGGACAATATTGACTGGAGCAGATATCAGGGATTTATCTATGAATTTAACCAGCATCAGGATATTGCGGACTTGTATCTTGTTTCTGATATACTGATTACAGATTATTCCTCCGTAATGTTTGATTACAGTCTGTTGAAGCGTCCGATGTTCTTTTTTGCTTATGATATTGAGAATTATAAAAATAACCTTAGGGGTTTTTATTTCGATTTTCTTGCTACTGCGCCGGGACCAATTGTGAAAACGACGGGGGAGCTTGCGGATTCTATTTTGCAGTATGATGCTAAGGAATGGGAAGACAGATACCAGATATTTACGGATACTTATAACCATGCGGATGATGGTAACGCATCCAAAAAGGTGGTACGCTTAATTGAAAAAAAATTGAAGCAGAGTTGAGTTCCTATAATTTAATGAAGGAGAGAATGCGATGAAGGAATTAGGATATAAGATATTTGCGATTCTTTATCGCATTTTTTGCATGTTGCCCTTGAAAAAAAAACAAATATTTCTTGTGATGACCCACGATGCCGGACCAGAAGGGAATGTGGCTGTACTGCGGGATTATATTGGGGGATTTAACAAGGGATACCGTTTTTACGAGCTTAAACGGTTGGATACCTATTTTGGACATTCTCTTCGTAAAATGTGGCATTTTTTTGTGGTGGATTCGTATCGGCTGGCACGCAGCAGCTATGTATTTCTTGATAATATGTTTCTGCCTATGGCATATATCCACTTTCGCAGCAAGGTAAAGGTAGTACAGCTATGGCATGGGACAGGCGTCATTAAAAAAATTGGTGCGGATGCCAATACAGGACATTTAAAAGAACTGGAATATTTGGCAAACCAGAATAATACACATTTAATTGTCAGCTCGAAAACCACGAAGAGAATCTATCAGAAGAGCTTTTCCATGGGAGAAGCGAAGGTGCATATTACAGGGATGCCCCGCTCTGATGTGTTTTTTCAGAAGGAAAGACAGCTGACACAGCTTCAACAGTTTTACAAAGAATATCCTCAGCTAAAGGGAAAACGGTTGGTGCTTTATGCCCCGACGTTTCGCGATTGGCAGGTCGAAAACCCTAAGCTTGCCATGGATGTGGAGGCATTTGCAGGGAAGCTGCCGGAGGATGTAGTGTTAGGTCTGCGGCTTCACCCCTTTGTAGCAAGGAATTACCATTTATCCTCTGATGAAAAAACAGTGGTTGATTTTAGCAGCTACAAAAGTCTGAACACGCTGCTGTTTGCCACGACCCTCTTGATAAGTGACTATTCATCCATTGTATTTGAATATGCCGCCCTGAAGCGTCCCATGATATTTTTTGCTTATGATTTAAAGGAATTTGAAGAGACAGGCAGAGGCTTTTACTGGGATTATGAAAGCTATGTGCCGGGACCTGTGGTAAGGGAAGAGGACGCCCTTTTACAACAGATTAGGCCGCTGCTTGATATGCCGTTTACAGAATATGATGAACGATACCATTTGTCACAATTTATAGAAGACACTTATCAGTATACGGATGGACGGTCTGTAGAACGAATTGTACAATTGCTTGAGTTGTAATTACTTAATACAGGCTTGTAAGTAATTGGTAAATGAGTAATCTAGGTTTATGAAGTTGTACAAAATGTATTATCTAACGCAGGCACGCTTTCGCTACTTGTCGCTCGTAACGGTACATAGGGTGTCAAAGGACGACACCCAAGTACCGACGGCTCCAAAGTGCACTGCTTATAGATAACACATTTTGTACAACAACCCGAACGCATTATTATTAGTTAGCAATCACCTAGTAAAGATTTTTAGATAATTACAAAGCTCGCTTTTATTAGACTCGAGTTGTACCATATAGATAATGTTGATGACAGGGTGTTCTGGTATTGCCCGCATCAGAATCTGCTTCGCAGATGGGCGGGCAAGTAGGCAATCAATTTGCTACGCAAATTGGTTACATGTTTTGAAGCCGTCGGTACTTGCATGACGTATTTTGTCATGCTATGTACCGCTACGAGCGACAAGTAGCGAAAGCGTGCCCTGCAGCAACATTATCTATATGATACAACGGGGCTTACTAATAATTTAGCTATCTAAAACCTTTACCGGAAAGGAGTTTATTATGTCAGTCTACGATTATATGGACGCATTAAAGCTGGGAAATAAGGAGTACCGCAATGCTATCAGCAATGGAGAGTATCCCTATCTTCCTGTCTTGGATGAAATATTAAAGCATGTGGAGATAGAGAAGGAAGTTAATTTAGGATTGGTGGAGCTTCCCTTGAATCGTATTGTGGGTACGAGTACTGCCGGACGTACACAGGCATTTGCTAGAAATTTTATGCCCTTGCTTGAGTATGGCTCGGAGTTTAGTGCAAAATGGGCGAGCCTTAGTGATGCACAGGTTGAGGAGGGAATTAGAGACCCGATTAAGGTGTATGAATATTTAAATCGTTTTTATGTGGTGGAAGGGAACAAGAGAGTCAGTGTCATGAAATTTTATGATGCGGTTACCATTATGGGTAATGTGACCCGCAAGGTGCCGAAGCGTACAGATGATTTGGAAAATAAGATTTATTATGAATTCTTAGATTTTTATGAAATTACTGGAATTAATTCTTTTTATGTTTCAAGGCTGGGTTTTTTTAATAAGGTGCTAGAGCTGACTGGTGGGACTGAACCGTGGGATAGTGATAAACGAATGGAATTTAACTCGGCGTTTAAGCGGTTTCGCAAGGTGTTTAAGAGCAAGGGTGGTTCTAAGCTGCCGATTAAATCTGGTGATGCCATGGTTTCATTTTTAACTTTTTATGGCTTTGATAAGATGAAAGAGATGACCTCTGGTCAGATGGAAGATAACGTAGTCAAAATCTGGAATGAGTTTATTATGCTGACACAGGGTGAGCAGGTTGACTTGGTTATGAACCCCAAGGCAGAGAAAAAGGAGCATATTAATAAAAAGATTCTCAATTATCTGCTGCCGAGCAGGGAAAAGAAATATAAGGCAGTCTTTGTTTATAATAAAACACCGGAACAGTCTGACTGGATATATGCTCATGAACTGGGGCGGTTGTATCTGGAGGAACATTTTCCACAAGAGCTGGAAGCAGTACCAATAGTGATTACTGAATCAGGGGATAAGGCGGCAGAGCGGCTGGAGGAGATTATCAGCGATGGAGCTGATGTGATATTTACGGTTACCCCACAGCTAATGGATGCGACATTAAAGGCGGCTGTTGAGCACCCGGAGGTGAAGATGCTTAACTGTTCTTTGAACACACCTCACCGCTATATTCGTACCTACTATGGCAGGATGTATGAGGCGAAGTTTCTGACAGGAATGATAGCAGGTGCAATGGCGGAGAATGATAATATCGGTTATATCGCAGACTATCCGATATACGGTGCCATTGCCAATATCAATGCCTTTGCTCTGGGGGCTAAGATGGTGAATCCGCGAGCACGCGTATTTTTGCAATGGTCGACGGTCAAGGATTCCGATATGATTGATGTTTTTATCAAAAACAATGTCCGCTATCTGGCTGGACAGGATTTGATTACTCCCGAAAGTCCGTCAAGAGAATTCGGACTATTTTATCGCGGTATGGAAGGTCCGGTCAATATGGCAATGCCAGTATTTCACTGGGGAGTATTTTATGAAAAGCTTATACAGAGTATTTTGAGTGGTTCGTGGAAGCGAGATGGTGATGAGAGTGCTAAGGCATACAATTACTGGTGGGGTATCTCTGCCGGGGTAATCGATTTGATTTGTTCAAAAAATGTACCTTTGGAAACAAGCCGTTTGGTGGAAATGATGAAGGATGCAATTATAAAAGATGTCTTCCATCCTTTTTCCCATGAATTGCTTGACCAGAAGGGCAATGTCAAAAATGAGAAGGAGAGAACGATGTCCCCGGAAGAAATTATGGAGATGGACTGGCTTCTGGATAATGTTGTGGGGGAGATTCCAAAGCTTGCGGACTTGGAAAGCAGGTTTCGCCCAGTGGTAGAGATTGTCGGAGTTAACAAGGAAGAGACGGAAGTCTCTGCGGGTGAGCAATAGAAGAATGGATATACCTTAAGCAGGAGGGTAGAACTTCATGAGAATATTAGTATTGGCAGATGAAGAATCAAAATATTACTGGGATTTTTTTAGTAAAGATAAGTTGGATGGAATCGATTTGATTCTTTCGGCAGGTGACCTAAAACCAGAATATCTGTCTTTTCTTGCAACTTATGCTAAGGTGCCGATTCTCTATGTGCATGGGAATCATGATGACTGCTATGATGAAACACCACCGGATGGCTGTATTTGCATTGAAGATGATATTTATGTGTATCATGGTATCCGCATTTTAGGACTTGGAGGTTCGATTCGTTATAAGCCGGGAAACTATCAATTTACCCAGAAGGAAATGAAGCTTCGTGTGAGAAGGCTATGGTGGAAATTGAAACGTAGAAAAGGCTTTGATATATTGTTGACACATGCTCCAGCATATCATGTGTATGACGGGGAAGATAGGGTACACGAAGGCTTTGAGGCATTTGTTGATTTGATGGACAAGTATATTCCGAAGTATTTTGTCCATGGACACATTCATATGAACTATGGTATGAATAATAAACGGGAGCGGGTATATAAGGACACAAGAGTAATTAATGCATTTGAGCGTTATATTATTGAATATGATGAAGAGGAGAAAAAGGCATGATTCAGATGAATCGGATATTTAGTGATAATATGGTATTGCAAAGAGGAGAACCAGTGGCTGTTTTTGGAAAGGCAGCCCCCCAAAGCAGAGTTAAGGTTGCTGTACCGGAACGGAATATAGAAGTCGTAGTAGCTGCTTCAAAAGATGGAGAATTTTTTGCTAAGCTTCCTTCTCAGGATGCAGGAGCTTCTGTGACACTAATTGTTTCAGAATTAGAGAGCGGCAGTACTAAACAGTTTTTCAATGTACGCTATGGGGAGGTCTGGATGGCGGCAGGGCAGTCCAATATGGAGTTTGAACTGCAAAATGCCAAACAAGGGGTGTCGGAGCTTATGAGCCTGAAGGAGATGCGAGAGCAGGGTGAAGAGCAGGGTGTCTATTATTATTTCGCAGAGAAAATGGGTTATGAAAGCGAGGAAGCAAAGAAGCGGGAGGAAGCCGCCTGTTGGCACAGTGTTGTAGAAGAGGATGCCAGAAGGTTATCGGCAGTTGGATATTTTGCGGCAAAAGAGCTTGCCAGACAGCTTTCGGTTCCGGTTGGTATTATTAACTGTAATCATGGAGGAACTTCCATTTCCTGTTGGATGGATAAATCATACCTGAATTCTTTTGCAGATGGAGCATGGTATGTGAAACAATATGAGGAACTGGTGAAGGATAAGACCAATGAGGAATATCTGGAAGAGATGGAGGAATATAAAAAGACATTGCAGGAGTATCAGGAACTCACAAAACGTCTTTTGGAAGAGGCCAGTGAGCGGGGAGAGTCCTTGAGTGGGGAACAGCTAAATGAACTGGCTGGACCATACCCATGGCCAGAGCCACAGGGCTGGTTGTCGCCGTACCGTCCGGGAGGACTGTATGAAACGATGTTGACAAAGCTGACACCCTATACGATGAAAGGTGTTTGGTTTTATCAAGGGGAGGAGGATGGTCCACGCTCCCCAAGATATGAAGCGATGTTAACCCATCTGATTGCGGAGTGGAGAGAAATATTCCAAAAAGAGCTTCCCTTTGTAATTATGCAGCTTCCCATGTTTTTGGAAAAAGGATTAGAGGAGCAGGGATATTTTACGGGAATCCGCAGGGCACAGGAGATGGTGTCACAAAAAGTTTCCAATGTTACGTTGGTGCCTCTTTGTGATTTAGGAGAATATGATAACATTCATCCGATTGATAAAAAAACACCAGGATTACGTTTGGGAAGGATGACCTATAGTACAATATACGATGAAAAGGAAGAGGTGAGGCCGATGAAATATGCAGGTTATTTTATGGAGGCTGGAACACTGACAGTCTATTTTGATGAGATGGCAGGGGGATTCATGATTAATGAAGCGAAACAGGGGGAAGAGCCCAACTTGATTACTGTAGATGAGGCGAGGGAAAAGGAGGTTGCAATTAGTGGCTTTGAGATTGCTGGAACGGATGGTATTTTTTATCCAGCAGATGCAGTGGTGGAACGAAGCTTTGTTATATTGAGCAGCAGGGATGTGCCTAGTCCAATGGCAGTACAGTATGGGCAGAAGGATTTTATTTGTTGTAATCTGTATAATAAACAGGGCATTCCTCTGATACCCTTTGGGATGTAGGGGATTCTACATATTTAGGTATTGTAAAAAAGAACTTTTTGCAGTTTTATGCCCCTTCTTGAAGTTGCAGTTAAGTTCTTTTTTTAACACCCAATTTTATGTTAAAAAATTTAATTATTGTGGTTTGCATTTGCTTGGAGGGGCATGGGCGGGGGATATACTATATTATTTGTGACTTTGACAGGGAATTTGTATTTCTTGATATTCCTCCTTGACAACCAGCAATTTCGGGACTGGATGTCCCGAAAAGACGCACCCTGAGCCATGGATGGCGAATGTGCGTCGCTTGCGGCAGCTTATACTGCCTTACAGGAATATCTTAGAAATACTTATCCCCGAACAACGGAACAAATAATATAGTATGTCCCCCGCCCATGCCATATAACCCATACATACAAACCAATAACTCAAAAAAATTCCTCAATCACCCTCAACACCCCATCTTCATCATTGCTTAAAGTAATATAATCTGCCTCTTTTTTAACCTCCTCTTTGGCATTAGCCATGGCAACACCAAGTCCTGCGTAGCGTATCATAGATATATCATTATATCCGTCTCCACAGGCGATGAGCTGCTCCTTGGTAAATCCTTCATGTTCGAGCAGCTTAGACAGGGAGTTTGCTTTATCTACATGCTGCGGCATAATTTCTAAGAAAAAGGCTTCTGAACGGTAGATGCTTAGCCGGTCACCGTAAAGTTCTTTTAATTTTTCTTCCATTTCTGCCATGTATGCATCTTCTCCGGTCATTAGGCATTTATTGACCGGGAAGGTCACATAATCGGAAAAGTTAGTGATCTCTTTGTAGGGGATTCCATTTATACGGGTCTCCAGCTCGATATATTTATCAATACCATTGCCTGCGATAACCCCATCCTTTTCATAGCTGATGAGTCCTACATGATTGTCAAGAGCAAACTGGTGAAGTAAGGGAATCATATCCTGTGGCAGAGTTTGGTTGATAATGGTTTCTTTCGTTTTATAGTTTATGATTTTGGCACCATTGTAGGCAAGCAGGTAACCGCCATAAATGTCAAACTGCAATAGCTCGGCAAAGGAGCGTAATCCAGAAGTCGGTCTGCCGGAAGCTAATATCACTTTCTTTCCCTGCTTCTGTAAATTAATCAATGCATTTCGTGTTGCTGTTGTAATCTCCTTTTTGGAATTGGTCAGTGTACCATCAATATCTAAGGCAATCATTTCGTAGCTCATTGTGTTCTCCATTCAGTATTCTGTTTGTTATTGTTATTATAGTTGTAAAAGGCTTGATAAATCTTCATTATAAGGTTGATAGAATATCCATTCTTTGGTCTTCGCTTAATAAAAGCTTCCACTGCTCAGGGTTGTGATAAAGTTCAAGCATACAATTGAAGGAGTGTAAAATTAATCTGTCCCGGTCACAGCTATCGGCATTTCTTCCCCGGTCTCTTTGCAGGCTATCATATTCCATGTTCCACACAAAGGTATCTAAAACAGTAAAACCATACAATGTGTAAGCTCCAGTTATTTCCCCGGTATTTAGATAGTGGAGAAATTCTTCATATAGAGGTTTAAGCTCCTGTAGTCCGCTCCAGAACTGATTTACCCATTCCTGATTAAAACCATGAGCGTAACAGTGATTTGCCACTAATCCGAAGATTGTAACCTCATGGTCGTCATAAAAAATTTCTTTCAATTCCACATCTCCTTGTTTATTTTTCTATTCCCGCAAATTTGCAAGCAAATCTGCTACATGTCGGTGTTTGGCGGGAACAAAGGCGGATAGCAAATGCATGCAAGCATGCCTTGCTATCTGCTTTTGTTCCCTAGTATCATATTATAAACCATTATATGCTCAATATGCAATGTGTTGTGGTATGATTTGTGATAGAAATAACATTATATTTGTATCAATTTCATTGAACATAAAATAAAATAATGATAAACTTAATATGAGCTTTATTTAGCTTTATAATAAAACCAATAATTCAATATGTTTAAGAGGGAGGTACATGTAATGGAGTACAATATTGGCAGCAGTCGTAATAGGAATCCGGAACAATGTGTAAATGAGGTTACTGCCCGATTTAAAAATCCTAAGCTGATTATTTTCTTTTCTCCGGTAGAGGGGTTTGAGGAATATACAACGCTTATACATAACAGGTTTCCCAATAGTATCTGTATGGGTGCAACAACAATTGCAGCATTTAGCAAGGATGGGGCAGATAAGCAGGGAATGAAAGCAATGTCCTTTGAAAGTGGTATAACTTGTGCAGCAGATGTAATAGAGGATGTGGACAAGTATCCAATTAAGTATGTGGAACGGGTGAAACGTTGCGCTGATAAAGTAAAGAATACTAAGAATACAATCTGTTTAGAATTTTCAACCGGCCTTTTATGTGCAGAAGAGTCAGTATTATCCACGCTTAACACGATTCTGCTTGACAAGAAGATCCCGGTAATTGGTGGTACGGCAGGAGATGCGGGGACTGCATCAGAAACAAAGGTATCTCTGAATGGGAGGGTGTGTGAGAGAAGCACGGTATTTGCCATTATACATAACGAACATGGTGTAGCTAAAGTGTTTCGTGAAAATATCTATGAACCAATTAGTGGTAATATTCTGACTGCTACAAGGGTAGATGCGCAGACGAGGACCGTTTATGAGTATAATCACCAGCCGGCTCTACAGGTATTTGCAAGGGAACTTGGAGTGACGGAAGACAGGGTTACTAATTACTTTGATACGAATCCGGTAGGCAGGATTGTCGGAGACGAGATGTATATCACTGCCAATTGTGCTGTGGCAGATAATCGGGGGATTACCTATCATGCAAGAATTTATGAGAATTCAAAGGTGGTTGTATTAAAACCATCTAATTACCGGAATATTGTAGAACAGACGATTCATAGAATCCGTGGTGAGGTTGCCCGGCCATCCTTTTCTATTATGTGCCATTGTCTGGCTAGAACGCTGTTGTTCGACAGTGAAGGTTATCTTCAGGAGTATGCAAAAACTATGGGGAATGTCCTTGGTGAGTATATTGGTTTTTCAGGATATGGAGAACAGACAGGGGAACAGCATTTTAATCAGACCATGACAGTGGCAGTATTCGAGTAGGAGGGATGATAATATGAATATATTTAAGAGACGCCAGCAGGATAATATGCAGCAGGAATATTTGGGGGTAGAGGATGATAGGAAGACGTGGGAGGACAATAGTAAAGCAATACAATATGGTATAAATTTTTTGATGAAGCGGATGGATTATTATATGGCTCAGGAGGTTAATCTTTCTTCCTGCATGGATGCGGTACAAAATCGCACAGATGTAACAAGGGAATATCTTGCAAAGAGTAATGAAGTTTTAGAAATAATACGTCAAAATTATGAGGATTTTAATGAATTTGCCAGACAGATTAATGAGGTAATGAATGCTTCCGATGAGCGAATTGAAGAGTCAGATATCAGTATGCAAATGTTGACACGGCAGATTGAAGATTCTAAAGAACAGCTTCTTAGTATGACCAATACTTTCGGACAGCTTGAGAATGATTTTACTAATATTACCAATTCAACTGCCGGAATAACAGGGATTTCTTCGCGGACCAATTTGCTGGCATTGAATGCTTCGATTGAGGCGGCTAGGGCAGGAGAAGCAGGTAAAGGATTTGCTGTTGTTGCAGACCAGATTCGTGAGTTGTCCGCATCCACTGCTTCTTTGGTAAATGGGATTGAGCAATCTATTATGCAGCTTAAATCTTCTTTGCAAAACCTTCAGAATGAAATTGTAAAAACCTCTGATATGATGCAGTCTAATATTGAAAGTGCCAGTGGACTTAAGGATGCAATGGGAGAAGTTAGGAGTTGTACGGGTCAGGTTCATATGGTGGGAGATAATATTGTGAGTGCCATTGCTAGAACAAGTGAACAGATTGATCATGCAGTAAACGGTATGGGTGCAATTAATGATGCAATTAAAGGTATAGACGAAGAGATTGATGGGTTAAATCGTAAGAGCAGTGAAAAGTCAACGGCTCTTTGTGAGATGAACGATATCCTGCATCAGTTTAGCGCTATGATGAGAGATGCATAGTTATTAGAAGAAAGAATAAATTATAAGAGTAACATCATACATATAATGATGGAGGGATAGACTGCCATGGATAGCATACTGTTTTTGTTATCTATGGCAATTTACATTGTATGCCAAATTGTGCTAAATAAAGACAATAAATTGTATTCCAATGACAAAAGGCTTGATAAATCTTCATATTATTGGTATCATGAAAGAAGTAATTTAGGATACCATGGGGATAGTATACTATTTTTTGAAAGGAGCAGCATGGATGGAAGAGAACAGCAATGTATCTAAAGCAGTGAAAAAGGGAAGGGTAAATCGGCCTAAGATATTAATTGTTGATGATTCAGAGATGAATCGTTTCATTTTATCTGAGATATTAGGTGAAAAATATGAGATACTAGAAGCGAAGAATGGTACGGAAGCAATATCAATTATGAAGAATCGGAGCAGGGAATTAAGCTTGATACTTCTTGATATTATTATGCCGGAAGTGGACGGTTTTGAAGTTCTTAGTGTCATGAATAAGAATCATTGGCTGGAAGATATGCCAGTAATTATGATTTCATCAGAGAGTGCACCGGCATACGTTGCAAGGGCTTTTGATTTAGGAGTGTCAGATTTTATCAGCCGGCCATTTGACTCCACGATTGTCAAGAAAAGAGTACAAAATACTATTATACTATATGCGAAGCAGAAGAAACTTCAGGATATTGTTGCAGATCAGATTATGGAGAAACAAAAGAGCAACAATCTGATGATTGAGATACTTAGCCATATTGTGGAGTTCCGTAATGGCGAGAGTGGAATGCATGTGCTTCATATCCGTATTATTACAGAGATACTTATGAATCATCTGTTAGAAAAGACCGACAGATATAATGTTACTGCCTCCGATATTAATATGATAGGTATGGCAGCGGCACTACACGATATTGGTAAGATTGCTATTCCGGAAGAGGTATTGAATAAACCGGGACGTCTTACTGATGAGGAATATGCGATTATGAAACGCCATTCTATGATTGGTGCCAATATGCTGAACGATTTACCGTTTCAGAATGAGCCTTTGGTAAAGATTGCTTATGAGATATGTCGTTGGCATCATGAGCGTTACGATGGCGGGGGATATCCAGATGGGCTTAAGGGAGAAGAGATTCCGATTTCTGCCCAGATTGTATCCATTGCAGATGTCTATGATGCCTTGACAAGTGAACGTGTCTATAAGAAAGCTTTTTCCCATGAAAAGGCAATGGATATGATTGTGAACGGAGAATGTGGTACCTTTAATCCATTGCTTCTGGAATGCCTTGCAGAGACAGCCGAGGAAATCAGGGAGGCAATGCAGGGAGAGGCAACCATTGAAAATACTGCTGATGAGATGCGTCAGATTGTTCAGGAGGTTATGCACCATGAGAAGCTTTCTGCACCTGCAAGAACATTGCATTTGTTGGAATATGAGAGAAGGAAGCATCAGTTTTATACATCTCTTACAGACGAAATGTTATTTGAGTATACCGTTGCCCCTGCCATATTGACATTGTCAGAGTCGGCAAGCCGGCATTTTGGTGTTGATTCGGTAGTGATGGAGCCAATCACATCTGGACTGCTCCCTTCCTTTTTTGAATCGGAAGATTATAAGAAGCTTGAGGAGCTGGCAAAACAGATGCAGCCGGAAGATTCTTTGATTCAGTACGAATGTGAGATGAAGGTTTCAGGAGAAAGCCGTTGGTACCGGCTGATATGCCAGTCTATGTGGACAGTAGATGAGGAGCCGCAGTTGGAGGGAATTATTGGTAAGGTAGTCCCTATGCAGTCAGAGCAGGATAGCAAGATTAATGTGCAGGAGCTTGCTTCCACGGATGGGCTTACCGGATTTCCTAATATGCCATGTATTAAGCGGCAGATTAAAGAATGTCTCAATACGATGCAGGAAGAAGCTTATGCTATGGTTATGATAGACATGGATAGATTTAGAAAAGCCAATGCAAAGTATGGGCGGTTGTTTGGAGACCATGTGCTTCAATATATGGCAGGACTGATAAAAGGTTGTGTCACCGATAAGGATATTGCGGGACGCATTGGTGGTGATGTTTTTATTCTTCTGCTTGCATATAAGGACGATATTAAAGAGCGAATAGAAGGAATATTTAACGAGCTTAACAGCGAGTATAGCGGATTCCAGATATCTGTCAGCATAGGAATTGCAACGACGGAGGATGGTTATACGACATATAATGATTTATATTTAAGGGCACAGAGTGCTGTGTATGCTGCTAAGCATGCGGGACGTAACCAGTATGTATTTTATAATAAAGAGATAGATGAGTAGAGGGGGACTTCTATTCTGCAAGGTATTATATAAGGATGGATTCCATTAGGGATGTATCCACAAAAAGACAGCTATGTAGAGAAGGAGAATGCTTATGAAATTTGTTAAGTCAGATGATTTAAAAACAGGGATGCGGCTTGCAAAGCCAATTTATAACAGAAATGGTGTCATGCTTTATGAGCGTGACAGCAAATTAACAGCACAGGGTATTAATAGTATCCGTAATTTTGGGCTTATAGGAATCTATATTCTGGAGCCGGCAGAACCAGTGCCACCGATGACTCCATTTGACATTGAGTTTGAGCGGTTTCAGACCATGGCTATTTTTAGTCTGAAGGATGATTTAAAGGTATTGCTGGAGAAAAATAATTCTAAGGATTTATATCGTCTGGCGAACCTGATAATTGAAGGTTATGGCTCCTTGAATGAGAAGGTTCAATTTGTTCAGAACTTGAGAAGCAAGCAGGATTATGTCTATAAGCATTCCTTAAATGTTGCTATTTTAAGTTGTATGATTGCGGGAGCGATGAACCTTTCCCAGCGTGACAAATTGGATATTATTATGGCAGCACTGCTTCATGATGCGGGCAAATTGTTACTTCCCCAGGATTTGCTTTATCGCAGTAATGAGCTTTCGGAGTCAGAACTTCCTATACTTAACAAATGCAAAGAGGAAGCATATAATTGTATGCTTATGGATTACGATTTATCGCCGAATGCAAGAATTATGGTAGCACAGTTTACTAAGCTGGAGCAGGGAGGCGATTATGACAGCAGTACTATGAAAGGGACAAAGATACTTTGTGTGTCAGAGGTCTATGACTATATGACTGCGATGAAGCTGGATGAGGAAGCGATGTCTACGATTCAGGCAGTGCAGTATCTGCGTAAGCATGAACAGGATTTTGGACCAGAGATTATTGATGCACTGGTTGCTGCTATTCAGGTTTTAACACCGGGTGTCTGTGTAGAGCTTACCAATGGGGAGAAGGGAATGGTTATTACAGAGAACCAAAAGGATGTCATGCGTCCGGTAGTGTTAAGCTTTAAGGATAATACTACCTATGATTTATCCGATGATAAGGTGTATAGTAAGATAAGAGTAAAAGATGTTATGAAGACCATGGATAACCGTTATGTGATGGATCGTGCTCTTCTGGATGAATATAAAGGAAAGCTTTCTTATAAGAGAAAAAGAGAGTAATTTTAGATATTAGACAAGGATTAAAAAGGACTTGCTTAACTGCTTTCATGCTTGTTAAGCAAGTCCTTTTGTATCGTGTTAGAGGATGATAGAAATTGTTTTAACCCCGATACCGCTATTGGTGAGATATACAGTGTTACCCTATTCCCGGATAACTGCTATCGTGTAAATGCTTTTATCACCCGATGGAGCAATTACCGTAATCTTATAAACATTTCTTCCTTCGCTAAGCTTCTCTGGTCCATCAGAGACAACAGTAGCATCCTCGGCTGTGGGAGAAGCACTGTAGGTAAATAATGTAGTATCTTTTGGGACCTGAACCTCATATTCATATTGGCTGGATTGAAAGGCAGGGTTTAGTTCACCTGTCCCGATTAACAGTTCAGACAGGGTGCTGTCATCTTCAATGCCATCATTTACCAAGATTGTTACGGTAGCGGTACTGCTTCCTAAAGCTTGAACACTCAAATCCTTATAGCAGGTATAATAATTGTCCGATAAGGTAAAGAGACAGTCGCCTGTGGAGCAGGCTTTAAACTTTAGTTTATAGGTTTTCTCCCGTGTTGGCTTGGCAAAGGTATCAGAAAGCGTTAAGGTGCCGTTGCTGCCAACAAAAGCAGATTGTTCTTCCGCTTCATATTCCATCCGGTCTGCATCGTAGGTAAGAAGTCCGCTCACGCTTTGCATAGCCTCCGTGGCAGTTACCTTTATTGTCAAGGTGTAACTTTTGTTAAGCTTCACACTATCTTTGCTGCCGGATAGGGTAAATCCGTCGCTGCCGGCGTTGCTTGAGATTGTGGTTTTCTTAGAAACAACAAGGATAACAGCACTGATGGCTGCCAGAAATATAAACAGTAGGATTAGTGTTTTCTTCATAATTTCCCTCCTATGGTTGTCTTGTAATGGTGATTGTATAGGTTGCTTTGGAACCGTTTCCGGCGGTGCAGGTTACTTTAATCGTATTGTTGCCTGTGGCAAGGCTGTAGGTTCCTGTTCCGCTTACCGAAGCATAGGTGCTGACTGGTTTCGCAGAAATCTTAATTTTGTTAACAGAATTGGCAACTACAGCAGTATAATTACTGGTTAGGTAATTAAAGGTAGCGTTTAAATTAATCGTTTTATTGTTGTTGCTATTCTTTAAGGTAAGAGACTTTACATAGCAGTTTGGATTGCCTGTTGATGCAGGCAGGGAGCAAGTCGCTGCTGGCATATTATTATAAAATGGAATATAAAAGGTGTAGGCATGGTCCAATATCTTGTTAGTGCTGTAAGTATTGTAATTGTTAGTGGCATAGGAATTGGAAGCGGTGACAGAAGTCATATATTGATGTACATACAGGCTGGTTGGAACTACTACATTAAATTTCTGCGTGTACATCGTATTTTGTCCAATTCCAATGTAGAGGCTTGCAATATAACTGGCACCTCCTACAATGGATTTATACGGAGTTGTCCAAGGGCGGTTGTAGGTAGTACCGGATTTCGCCCATGAAAGTCCATTGGCAATTGCCTGTCCTGTTGCACTGTCGTTTGCACCAATATTGTAAAAGTTATAATATCCTTCATAGCCCTTTAGGGTTCCGCTCGTGGAATCACTTCCGTTCGTTCCTACTTCATTCTTTACACGGGTAACCAGATAGTAGGGACTTACATTGGAGGTCGCCGCGGCATCCATAAAGGCATCCGCATAAGAACCTGCTGCTGTCTTTCCGGTAGCAATATCTGTTACATTGTAATTGCCAGACATAAAGGTATTATTAAGCATGGTTGCTACGACATCCTTCGTCTGGGTTGCTTCGTAATTGAGTGCTTCAAATTGAAAAATTCCCTTTTCATTTAAGAAATTCCTTGGGTCAATATAATAGGAAACAACCTGTTCGTTTGCTTCATACCAGTTAGAGCCATCCCTGAGAGTATAGGTATCTGTTGCCCAATCATAATCTCCTGCAGCTGTTGACAGATAGGAGAATGGGACACTGTAAGCATCAACGGCCCCCCCCTTCGGACAATTGCTTTGAATGGTATTTTTACCGTTGCAGCACTCGTTGGCAATGACCTCATTCCAATCCAGTCCGGTATTTACAGGATGAAACATCCATGTTGGATGGGCGGCATGAAGCTGGATTAATGCAGGCCGGTAGCTGTCTGGAAATACCTGTAGGGCAGTCTGGAAGGCAGCTTCTGTAGAAAGATTCACATTTTTTGCAAGAACATATCCGGTAATGGTGCTGCTGCCCTTTAAATAGCTTGCCTTGTACCAGAGCGTATTATTAACCGTAAGCTGTCCTAATACATTGATTGTAGTACCACTTGGTATCGTTCCACGATTTGTAGCAAGTGTGCAAGACACCTTACGGCAGGCGGTACTTTTTTTGGTTGTTGCTTCATATTTGATTGTGCTTTTTACAGTGCTTGTAACAGGAGTCAGATTGGAGTATGCGGCGTATCCGGTTCCCAACTTCGTCTTGACCTTAGCCCATTTTTTGCCACCAACCTTAAGAGTGCCAAGGATTATGGCATCTGAGCGTTTGGAGGCGGTACCCTTTATGGTATCTGTGCTATTGGCTGTTTTATAGATTTGCGTTTTTTTCTTAAAAAATGCAACCTTGTAACGTGTGCTTTTTACAGTGGTAGTTTGAAACTTAATTTGCTTCGATTGTATATAGCCACTGTAGTTTTTGGAAAGTCCTTTTGTGCTTACGCGATACCAAGTAAGTCTGCCGACCTTTTTTTTCTGCCCGGCATATACTAAGGTTTTTGGCTTTAAATAAGCAACAATGGCACTTTGTTTGGAACGGC
Organism: Lachnospira sp.; assembly: GCA_017621205.1. Classification (GTDB taxonomy): domain Bacteria; phylum Bacillota; class Clostridia; order Lachnospirales; family Lachnospiraceae; genus NC2004. The sequence continues at coordinate 79,764 of JAGATQ010000020.1, read as the reverse complement.
TTCTATAAAGAATGGCATTTGTTTTCAAGTTACCATAGCGGTATTTTCCTGTTTTGGCAGGTTTACTGCTAGTGGCGGACTGCGTTGTTGTGGCTGGTGTCTTTGACATAGAACTTGTCTTCTTTCTGACAAAACTTGCCATCACATAGCCTGTATAGCTTGTATTGTTGACCTTGACTTTGATTTTGTACCACTTTTCCCCCAGGCTGTTGGTTACTGTCTTTTTGATGGTAACGGCAGTTCCCTCTGAAACCGTTACCACTACGTCACTTGTAGTAGTATCCCTTTTGCGTACATTTAATATATCTGCAATGACGGTACCGTTGGCAGAATGGCTAATAATTATGGCATCTGCACAAAAGCTTTGGAATAGTAGAAGTACGACGAGTAATACAGAAATAACTGTGCCTTTTTTGGTTTGGTGCATTATGATTCCTCCTTATCTGAAAGTTTATTGTATCATGGGTTCGATATAATACTCGATAATTAAACGACTATACTGTCTCCAGTATAGTCGGAAAATGTTGATTCTATGTGAGAAATAAATGGAATGAATAACTTTTGATACTGATAAATCAGTGTCCCGTCATTAGGAAAATCGTTCTATCAACTGTCCTTCTGTTTGGCAAGGGCAGCCTGCAATAAATTTAGAATACCGGTGTTGAGGCCGATTCCGCTTGTGCCAAGTGTGCTGTTTAACAGATAGCTGCTGTTGATGCTTTGATTATTGCCTGTAGCAATACTTGTTCCGCTATTACCAGCAGCAACGCTCATATAAGACTTGGCAAAATCCAGAAAATCATCGTAGGAGTAATCAGAAGAGTTACTCTTTGAGACTTCCTTTCCAGTGCTATCTGTGACGAGGTAATCCGTCTCGTTGCTTGTTATCGTCTGTGTCTCCTCATTGCTTGTAACATAGATATCTCTTGTTGGAATATCCTTTAGCTCCTTGTCAAGCTTCGCATCCCGTAAGGCACGTTCATAGTCCTCCTTGCTCATGGCAGGTCTTGTTACATTATTCTTGTCAACCATGGCAGGGATATCGGGAGCCTCTGTTCCGGAATCATAATATTGTAATATCTTCTTAACATAATTTTGTGTCTCACCATAGGGAGGGATGCCATTGTACTTGTCCACTGCACCACTTCCCGCGTTGTAGGCAGCAAGTGCAAGGGACACATTGCCATTATACTTCTTTAGGTGGCTGGCAAGCAGCTTCGCTCCGCCCATAATATTCTCTTCGGGGTCATAGGCATTATGTACTCCCAGTGACTTAGCAGTACCGGGCATCAACTGCATAATACCCATGGCACCGGAGGAGGAGGTTGCATTCGCAGTAAAATTACTCTCCTGTCTGGCAACTGCCTTGAGAAGGTCAACATCAATTCCGTAGGTGCTGGCAGCACGGTCAAATATCTCGTTCAGGGTACGCATGCTTACCTTGTTGTTATTCTTTACATTGTTGATGGTCTGCTTGCTGTTATCTAATATGGTATCAAAGTGAACCGACTGGTCACTGTTGTTCGCTGTTGATTGGGATTCAATTGTAATGGTAGAAAAGCTTGTACCATTCGCACCGGTAATGGTAATATCCGGCATATGTATCCCTCCTTTCGTAGTTGTTCACAATAGGTAATGCGAAACTGATAGAAGCTAACATGATAGTCATAATATTATATAAATTTACTTCGTTGTCTTTGCTGTGAAAAGTACAAAGGCGTAAATTTATATAATATTATGACTATCCACTTGGTGGCTATTGGCTTCGCAATTGCCTATTACTCACATATAGCTATTATAGGCTATGCTTGGAGAAAATACAACCTCTTTTTTCTGCATTGTGCAGGGGTAAAAAAATTGTGCTTGCTACCTTACTTAATTATGGCAAGTATGTAAGTGTTAAAGTAAGCTATGATAAGAAAAAACTGATGGATTTTCTGAAGAAAAGTAAAGTGAAATCTGTATCTGTAAGTAATGATTGTATTATTTAAAAATACTTTTGATGATAACAATTATATTATGTATCTTTATGATGAAACCTTAACCTATGATGACCCATTTTCATCAGAAAAAGATGATTTATTGAGTCATTATTCTATGGTTAATATAGCCTCCCACTGGTGATGGGAAGATTTGGGACTGGGTGATTGAGTAAATACGTGTTAATAACAATAGGATAATGTAGATATTCTAATTGATAATGTTAGGAGATTCATCAATTTTAAAGATACAGTCGGAGGAAGTACAAAAAATAATTAGAGAAGTTATTGTTTAAAAATAACTTTATTAGCTATAGTATTGTGTAACTGCCAGATTTTTGGAATCTGGCAGTTATTTTTGTCCTGCAAATTGTAAGAATAATGTAAGAAATCGTAAGATTTTAGATATTGGATTCCCTGTTATGGTGCTTTATGATGTAAAAAGGATGGAATACGGTATCTGTGTATGATATTTATTCAGAAATCAATGATACAGTACACTAAAAATCCAGTAAAGAATGGAGGATGTGCTATGAAAGACAGGATAAATAAGCTTGTTTCTGCCGGCATACTTTTGGGATTGGTTTTGCTGCTCGGCGGCTGTGGTGTGGTTGGAACAGAAGAGGAGATAAGACCGGATTTGATAAGGGAGCAGAATAAGGTCGATAAGGAACGGTCTTACCAGTTAGCGGATGTCATGCGTGGTGATGTGACCTTTGACACTACCATTATGTGTAAGGCATATTGTGACAAAGAAGAATCCATGAAGTTTGGGGTCTCCGGAATAGAATATGGTATGACATATGTCGATGTAGGAGACAAGGTAAAAAAAGGAGATTTGCTGGCAGAGCTTTCCATGGAGGGAATTGAAGAGGAATTGAACGCTGCAAAGCAGGAGTATGAGCTTGCGAGGCTGGAATATTCTAATTATGATACCCAGATTGCGGATGCCAGACGAATAGGCGAATTGAATAATATGAGCAAAGCAGAGATAGAGGAGCAGGTGAGAGGAATTACGGATAACAAGATTAGTTGTGCGGCGACGCTTCGTCTTGCCCAAACGAGGTATAATGAGGCAATAAGCGAGAAGAAGAAACGACAGATTTATGCACCAATGGATGGGGTAATTACGTTTCTGTTTGATCCTGTCGAGGTGGAGAAATCACAGGGGGAGGATGCCCCACCAGTTGTATCTAATATGGATACTGAATTTGTGAGGATGAGCAGTGGCAATTATCACTTCCGGGCAGATACGGAGAACTATAGCAACTATAAGGAGGGGGATGTTGTTGATGTAGATGTCAACGGACAGACTTATAAGATGAAGATAACCAAAGATGAGAAAATGGAGAATTCTGATAAGGACATGCATCGCCTGACCTTTGATTTGTTAGAGGCGGGTTCGCGGATTGAAGAACAAACTGTCGGCTGGGTAAAAGCCCCGGTAACGACACAAAGAAATGTGCTATATGTTGAAAACGATGCAATTGTTTCGATTGATGGAAAGCAATATGTCTATTTGTTAAATGAGGATAATGTTAGAAGTATTCAGGAAATTACGATGGGGCTAAGCAATGATACCTACACCGTGATTAAGAGTGGTGTGTCCGAGGGACAAAAGGTAATACTGAAATAGGAGGGAGAAGCACATGAAAAGAAAAGTCAGTATAGGTCTTAGTTTGTTGTTAATCGTACTGTTGTCAGGTGGTTGCCAGAGCAGTTCATTAACAGTGCCAGAATTGATTTCCGAAAGGGAATCTTCGAAAAAAACCTGTGTGGCAGAGTACCATGATATTTATGATGTTAAAGTAGAGGATGCATGGGTAAACGGTGTTAGGGAATGTGTCATTGCAAAGACAGATGGGGTTGTCAAGGAATTACATAAAATAGTTGGCGACAGGGTCAAAAAGGGTGATGTACTTCTCACGACAGCTTCTGAGGAATTGAAGACCAGATATGAGAGTTTGCAGGAGGAAATTAGTGAGATAGACCAGAACCATGCATCACAGTTGAAGGTTTATCAGTTGGAACGGCAGAAAAGAACAGCACAGTTATCCTATCTGAAATCAGAAGCGGGTAGGGACGCTTCCGGGGAGGCGGATGCGAAGGAGCAGAGCAGGCTTATAAAGCTATGTCAGGCAGAGATAACAGAGATTGACCATAACATTGCTTATGAAAACAGAATGCACGAGGCAAAAGTCAAGGTACAAAGGGAGCAGCTTTTGGAGCTTAAGAAACAGCTCGAGCAAAATGTACTTAAATCTCCCTGCGATGGGATTGTAGGGGAATTTTTAAGGGGTATTACAGTCGGTTCCTCTATTACGGCAAAGCAGCCAGCCGTGGTGATTTATAATACCGATTGCAAGGTTTTAAATTATGACAGCGATGTGCAATATGCAATGGATGATGAAAGCAGTAAGATAGTGGCAGAGGATATTGTATTTTACTATCAGGATAAGAAGTATAATCTGGAGGAGTATACATATAACGAACGACAAAAACGTGCCGGAGTTTCTATGGAGACCAGCTTGCAGACATGCTATATCTTTGATGGGATTAAGAGCATGGAGATAGGGGATATGGGTAAAATTGTCTATAAGATAAATGTGAAGGAGCATGCTCTTGTTGTTCCCAATGATGCTGTTAAATCAGAGGGACAACAGAAGTTTGTCTATGTGAAGGGGGAGAAGGTTTATGTTGAAACCGGAGTAATATCTAGTCGCTATACGGAGATTGTAACTGGACTTTCTGAGGGTGATGAAGTATCCTATATCTCCTATGAGGGAATGACTGCCAACGAAACACTGGATGTGAAACAGTATGAGGGAACAGGGGAAGGACCGCTTCCTAAAGTGACGGAGGCTAAGGTAGAACGGGGAGATATTGCTTATGCTCCTAACATGGACCTTTCTGAGGATGACGATGGTTTTGAACCATATTTTGAGTATCAGGTGGTGGATACCTACGAATCCGGTGTATTTGAAAAGCTACTGGTTTCTACTGGTGACAAGGTAAAGAAGGGGCAGGCGGTTGCGTATGTGCGGCATGATGTCAAGAAAAGCGAGCTTGTCAGCCTGCAAAATGAGATTGCCGAAAATAGGAGACAGCTTCAAAGGGAGAGGCTTTCGTACGATAAGCAGGTGAAGGAGTATAAAAAGCAACTTATAAAGGCGGATAATTCCTATGAGCGGAGTCAGGTTAACTATGATTTGGAGATACTAAAGACACAGTATCTTTTGACGGTGCAGACTCTGAATCAGGGAATCAGAGGATGTCAGAAGGAGCTTTCTGATTTGCAGGAGAAAAGTTCCGGAATAGTAAAGGCACCCGCATCTGGTACAGTGGTAGACACCAGTGTGTTTACGAAAGGACAGAGCATTTCCCCAGCGGATTTTCTCTGTAAAATTGCTGGCGACGATTATTATTTATGCAGGGTACATGTCTGGGGGCAGTTGCATGTGAACCAGAGGGTAACATTAACGATGATGAAGGATGATAGTAAGGTTTCCGGGACGGTTATATATGATGGCAGTGATGTGTACCGGGGTGGCACAAATGACCTTCTATTGCGTGAGGAAGTGCAGAAGAATGAGTGCTGTGCTTATATTAAAACCGACCAAAAGCTGGATTACAAGCTTTTGGTAAAGGGGGCGACTTGTAACATTATTCAATTAAAGAATGTTTTATCTCTTCCAGATGATGCTGTTGAGTTTAGGACAAGCCTGTATGATGGGTATCACAACTGTTTTGTCAATAAAAAGATTGGGGAAGACGATTATATCAAAACCAATGTGATAACTGGAGGGGGTTATAATGCAAGCTGGATTATTGAAGGAATGTCTGAGGGAGATACCGTTGGTTATCTGGAGTGGCCGGATGTTGAGTAGGAGGTAGAGGAATGAGGAAATTTATAACAGAGAAAATGTTACATAAAAAATGGATGACGATATGTCTTCTGCTTGGTAACATATTGTTATTGGGAATTGCTATGAGCAATCCACTGTATTACCACGCAGCATTAAACCGGACCCTGCAACAGTATCTTGATGATGCAGAGCCTGGGAAGACCAGAGATGTTGGCGAGATTCGTCTTCAAGGCAGACTTGTCAAGGATAAGGAAAGTGGATTATTCCGGAATCAGTTTTATAAGGGGGATTACAAGGATCCGGATAAGGTATGTGCACAGCTTGCCAAGGATTTTGATTTGCCGATGATTGCCAGCAACCGGTTTTATGCTTTCCCTGCATGTAAGATTAAGAATATGACGATGGGAAATTTTTCACAGTCAGATAAGTTTATGGTTTCTTATCTCAGTGAGCTTAAAGAGCATGCAGAGCTTGTGTCTGGCAGCTTTTGTTCGGAGGAGACGGACATGAAGCAGGCAATTCCCTGTGTGATAAATGAACATACCATGATGGAGAGAGGTTTGATGGTTGGGCAGGAAATTACGCTGGAGGAGGTGCAGGATGATAAGGGTAATGCTTTGACACTCAGGGTTGAAGGTGTCTTCAGGGAGAAGGAGGATGACCCTTATTGGATGGAGGATACGGAACTTTATACGATGGAGCTGTTTGTATCGGATGCTTTTTTCCAATACTGTCTTGAGCATGTAATGTTTACGTCTGGAAAATATATTGAGGTTACATTTCATACAGCAATAGACCCCAAAGATATCACGGATTATAATTATAAGCGTATACAGTCTGAGGAGAGCAGATTAAATGGATTTTTTAAGGGTGACAGTGATATTCAGTTGAATACCGGATTTGCCGGACCGATTAAGGAATATAAGAAAAACCGCAGTAATGTACATATGGTTATGCTGATTTTGCAGGTGCCATTGTTTATTCTTCTTGCGTTATTTATCTATATGGTAAGTAAGCAGATGTTATCGATGGAAGAAAATGAGGTTGCAATGCTGAAAAGCCGTGGTGCCAGCAGGAGACAGATTCTGATGATGTATATCATGCAGTCTTCAATTATATCGGGAATTGCGGCGTTGCTTGGGATTCCGCTTGCCATATTTTTAAGTAAGATGATAGGCTCCGCCAATTCCTTTTTACAGTTTGTCAGCAGGAGCAATATGTCGATTCAATTTTCCTTTGATGTGGTATTATATCTTCTTATTGCAATGATATTTTCCATTGCGATGATGGTATTGCCAGTAATTACAACCTCTAAGCTTACGATTGTAGAGTACAAGCAGGAGCATAAAAAGAAAAAGAAACCGTTTTGGAGACGGTGCTTTCTGGACGTTATTTTATTGGGAATCACTGCCTATATATATTATAATTTTTTACAGCAAAAAGACACATTGTCCCTTAAAATTGCATCGGGCGGAGATGTTGATTATATGCTGTTGTTAAGCTCGGCATTCTTTATTCTTGGTATGGGATTTTTGTTTATCCGTCTCGTTCCAGTACTGGTCTGGGTTATTTTTTCCATTGGCAAGCGTTTTTGGAAGCCTGAGATGTACGCATCCTTTCTACAGATTATAAGAACCAGCGAAAAGCAGGAGATGATTTCCCTGTTTCTGGTGATGACGATTGCACTGGGTATTTTCAATGCCGCTGCGGCTAGTACAGTAAACCAGAATATGGAGGAGGGAATCCGCTTTACGAATGGGACGGATATTGTACTGAAGGAGCAGTTTGAAAGTAATTATTATAGTGTTAAGAGGCAAAAAGACCAAGGAGGGGAAAACTCCGAGATTGTATATAAAGAGGCAGATTATGAGAAATATGATACCATTAGGGAGCAGGTCGACGTAGTGACCCGTGTGTTTCACTGTGATAATGTTACATTTTCGTCAAATGAGATACCACCAGTGACACAGAATTTTTCTTATATGGGAATTGAGTCGAAGAGTTTTGGGGAAGCATGTTATTTTCGTAATGATTTAATGAAGAAGCATTGGTATCATTATTTAAACCTGCTGGCTGAGAATTACTATGGTGTTCTGGTGTCAAAGGCGGCGGCAGAGGAATATAATCTTGAGGTTGGTCAGAATGTTTACTTGGAGTTTGCTGATGAATTGGATTGCAAGGAATTTCTTAACTGCTATAATATGAAGATTGTGGGGATTGTGGATTATTTTCCAACCCGTGCTAACGAAGAGGTTACTATGGACGATAAGGGGAAGGTTCGCTCTACGCCGAAGTATTATGTTATAGGTAACTTTGATTTCATTATGGGTGAGCTTGGTGTACAGGAATATAATGTTTACATCAAAGCGAAGAACCATGATACAGAGCCGGTTTATCAGTTTATAAAGGGACAGACATGGATGCATCTAAAGGAATTTAAGGATGCAGAAAATGAGATTCTAATTAAGAAAAATGACCCAATGCTACAAGTGACGAATGGTATCTTAACGATTAGCTTTCTGGTGGTGATTGTTCTCTGTGCGGCAGGCTTTTTGATTTACTGGACCTTGTCAATAAGGGAACGGGAGCTGCTCTTTGGTATTTACCGTGCCATGGGCTTATCTAAGGGAGAACTTAAAAAGATGCTTATCAATGAGCATTTCTTTAGTACACTGCTGTCCATTGTGGCGGGGGCCCTGATTGGTATTGTGACTTCTCTGCTGTTTGTACCAGTGATGGAGATTACTTATCTTCCGGGAGCACAGATTATTCCAATGAAAATGGTGCTTAATTTCATGGATATAGCGAAGCTTGGAAGTGTCGTACTTGTTATGGTGCTTATATGTATCCTTGTGTTGATGCGTCTGGTTTCCAGATTGAAGATATCACAGGCATTAAAGCTTGGAGAAGATTAGGAGGTGTCTTATGATTACAGCAGAGGGAATCAATAAAATATATCCATTGCCGGGTGGCGAAGATTTTTATGCATTACGGGATGTCAATGTGACGATTCCGGATGGGAAGCTAACGATACTAAAGGGACGTTCCGGCTCGGGAAAGACGACGCTGCTTAATATCTTAAGTGCTTTAGACGATAGCAGCAGTGGAAGTGTTAGGTTTGACGATTTAATGATAACAGGAATGACAGAGAAGGAAAAGGAGCAGCTTCGCAGATATCAGATAGGTTTTGTGTTTCAGGCGGTTGCACTCATTCCGATGATGACCGCTTACGAAAATGTGGAGTATGCCCTTAGGCTTGCCGGGGTAAAAAAAGGACGTAAGGAGCGGGCAATAGAGTGTCTTACGAAGGTAGGGCTTTCGGAACGGATGTATCATCTGCCTGCACAGATGTCCGGTGGAGAGCAGCAGCGTGTTGCGATTGCAAGGGCGATTTCCCATCATCCTAAGGTTATCTTTGCCGACGAGCCGACAGCAGAGCTGGATACGGTAACGGCACTGCGTGTTGTAAATATCTTCAAGGATTTGATAAAGGAGGAGGGCTGTACCATCGTGATGACGACCCACAGTGTGGATTTGATGGAGGCAGCCGATGTACTCTATGAGCTGTTGGACGGACAGGTAGTAAATTATACGAACCGGGAGGAGGTGGAACAGGATGAAAGGTAAGATTGCACAAACACTACGCCGCATAAAGGAGTACCAGGAGCGGAAGAAAAATAGCAATGCGGATGTTAACCAGGCAGAGGATGAGATGATTCGCTGCGAGAACCTTGTAAAAATCTACAAGACGGATGAAGTAGAGGTTATGGCATTACAGGGGCTTGATTTAGTTGTGAAGCGGGGGGAGCTGATGGCGATTATCGGTAACAGTGGTAGTGGTAAATCGACCCTTCTTAATATGATTGGTGGACTTGCTAAGCCCTCTGCGGGAAAGCTTTATGTAGGAGGCAAGGATTTGTTTCGTATGAGTGAGCGGGAGCTTGTGGACTACAAGAAAAATACCGTAGGCTTTGTATGGCAGAATAATGCCAGAAACCTGTTCCCATACTTAACAGCACAGCAGAATGTGGAGGTACCCTTATTACTTCAGGAAAGGCAGCGTAAAAGGGGAAAGAATGCTTCTAAAGAAAAGAATCATACTATTGACACGGAAAAACGTGCCTTAGAGCTGTTACAGCTTGTCGGAATGGAGCATAAGAAGAATAATCGGTTAAGTGAGCTGTCTGGAGGAGAACAACAGCGTATTGCAATTGCGATTGCCCTTTCCAACAATCCGGATTTGTTGCTGGCAGACGAGCCAACGGGTGCAGTGGATATGCGTACTGCTGCCATGATACTGGATTTATTTAGGAAGCTGAATACAGAGCTTGGATTAACGATTGTGATTGTAACCCATGACCCCAATCTGGCAAATAAGGTTTCCCGGGTTGTACGGATTCGGGATGGTAAAATCAGCAGCGAACAGCTAATGAAGGAAAATATTAAAAAACAGCTTTTAGAGGCAAAAACATTTTCCGATGAAGAAATTAAAAAGCAGCTTTCGGATATTACTTTATCCCATGAGGAATTTACGGTACTTGACAGAAACGGAAGAATACAGTTAAATGAAGATATGCTAAAAGAATTACATCTGTCCGGCAATAATTTAAAGGTAGAGATGGTAGATGGCAGAATTGTAATATCTAATCCGATGGGCGGATGAGTAAGCGGGTACATCAGGAACTTAATTTACGATGTACTAGTGGATTTGCAGTGTAAACCAGCTGCGAAGGAGGGAGCATAATGCAGGAGACAATATTGGTGGTGGATGATGATAGGGAGATAGTAAATGCAGTGAAAATCCGTCTGGAAAAGGAAGGGTATGAGGTGAAAACTGCATACGACGGTTTGGAGGCACTCGATGTCGTGGCACAGACACCACTGCAATTAATTATAATGGATGTCATGATGCCGAATTTAGATGGTTTTTCTGCAATTATGAAGATTCGTCAGGAGAAAAACATTCCGATTATTGTAATGTCAGCGAAGACGGAGGATACTGATAAGATTCTTGGTCTCTCCATAGGGGCAGATGATTATATAGCAAAGCCGTTTAATGCGATGGAGCTGGTGGCACGGGCGAAATCACAGATTCGCCGTTATATTACACTGGGAGACGCAACCAAGGGGGCGGGGTCATCACTGGTAAGTGTCGGCCGCTTGTCCTACGACCGTGAGCTCCGGACTGTTTATGCGGATGGTCAGGCGGTTAATTTAACGGCAACGGAGCTTGGCATTATGGAATTATTTTTTAGTGCTCCCGGTAAGGTATTTTCTGCGGAGGAGATTTATGCCCGTGTCTGGAAGGAGAAGGCGTATGCCGCAGAGAATACGGTAATGGTACATATCAGGCGGATTCGGGAGAAGCTGGAGCTGAATCCGAAGGAACCGGAATATATAAAGGTGGTGTGGGGTATTGGCTATAAATTGGAGGTTCAAAAATAATCATTTAAAAGAGGAGCGGGAATCATTAGCGGGAGGAAAGAAAAAACTTAGAAGCATTCCATTTCTTGGACTTGGGATATTTTGTTTTGCCTTGTTTTTTTCCCTGCTTATTATTGATTTTAAAATTTATCGGGATAATTTTAAGACGGCATCCATATTTGATATGGCGAATGGCAAATACCGGGAGGATGACAATTATGTAGAAACCTGTGTTACAATGTATCATGATTTGGTAGCTGATACGCTCTATCGGGATGGTTATTTTTTTGATACAAAGAAAAATGGGGGAAAAAGCTCGGGGGAGATTTATAACCAGACAGCGAAGCTTCGCAGTACCCGTGGATTATATACCTATGTTAATCAGGGGCATAGTTCCCAGTTTCAATTATCTTTACGCAGCAAAGATTCTGACAAGCCTCTTCCCAAGAATTTGAATGCTTCATTTCTTCCCCGGGATATTGAACTGACCTTTTATAATAATGGAAATGCATATAGTGGCAGCAGGATTACCTCCTATCGTGAGAAGGAATACAATGCCTATAAAGGAGAAACAAAATTTAACAAATTAGGGATGACATTTTATAATAGCGGCTGGCAGGAGTTCATGATAATTAGTTCAGATAGGGCTACCCTGCCTACCTCTCAATGGGGGAATTCTTCTATAGGACTTGGTTTTATAAACAATGGAGTTTTATATAAGTGTGACCGCCTTGGAGAAGAGGATGCCGGAATTGGAAAGGACAGCTACGAATTTATCGAATTAGACAAATTTGCTGTAAAACAAGGCACTGATAATAAGCCTGATATTGCTTCTGATTATCTGTATACGGTGTCGGATGAAAGCGATAAATATATGGCACATATTGATGTATCTTTAAATTCAGAAGCCCTCACACAAGGGAAAGGATTTTTAGAAAAGGAGGAACAGGATAATACATTGGAATTTAAGGAGGTATGGAACGGTATTTTTGCTTTGGCAAAGTATGTTCCGGAGAAAACCCCCCTTCTCTTTTTGTCATATGATGATACCATGGGTTTCTTATTGAAGGGAAACCAGACCTATGTGAAACGATACAGGGAGTTGTACGGAGAGAAATCTGTGGAGGTGTTTGACAATGAAAGTGCCCAGTATGTAAGCTCGAAACGCTATAGGAACAGTAAAGATGTATATTCAGTTTATCCCCATGAGAGCCGGACGATACAATCTGTTATTTCAAAGGATAAAAAGATTATTGCACTGTTTGCAGATCAGAATTTTAATTTTCAATATAAGGAGTCACCGCTTTATTCCTATGAGATGGCAGCAGTAGTGCTTCGATACAGCACGATGCTTGCTCCAATCTTATTTCTTCTCAGTGTATGTTTTCTTGTGATAGGTATTTATAGAAAGCAACAGAAAACAGGGCAGACGGCCCGTGTTCTGGCGATGGGATTTTTGTCAATAGAGATGCGGGGACTGATTCTGATTGCTCTTGGTTTATGCTTGATTTACTGCTATACAATGCTTTATGAGAGAAATCTTTATGGTTATATCACTCCGTTCCTTTTTCTGATGTTTATGATATTTGTGGGAAGCAATATCTGCTGGTGGAGAGTGGATAAGAAAAGTGTATTTTCTAATTCATGGGTAAAGAAGCTGGCAGACCATATATCAGAACGAACCAAGGCATATTACCAGACCCATGGCATGAGTTTCTTTCTAAGCAAACGTAGTACCCAGTTTGCATGTAGTGAGCTGGTACTAGGTATTCTTATACTTGTGGCAGCTGTTTGTAAATATACGATGGGGAAAAAGTTGTTTGTTCTGCCCTTGTTTGGACAGGATATCAATGTTTCCCCATGGACACTTGTTCTCATGTTCCTGGCTGTGGTGATGGTTTTTATTTTTATTTCCTATCTGCACTTTCTTGCTATTTTTGTGGAGGGGTTAAACGGGGTGCAGCGCCAGCTTGATTTGATGGGAGAGGGAGATTTTGAAACAGTTGTCCCCTTGCCGAAAAATTTTTATGGATTTCAGGTGGAGGAACAGTTTGAGGCGATTAAAAACGGAATGATGAATGCTATGGAAGGGGAGATGCGTTCAGAGAGAATGAAGATTGATTTGGTTGCCAATGTTTCCCATGATATTAAGACACCGTTGACCTCTATCATCAATTATGTTGATTTGCTTGCGGATTCGAAAGACCTTCCGGCAGCGGAGGCGGATTATGTGCAAGTACTGCAAAGAAAATCCTACCGGCTGCGGTCCATGATTCAGGATTTGTTTGATTTATCTAAGGCTACCAGTGGTAATCTTTCGGTGGAATTTAGCGAGCTGAATTTTACAAAGCTGATTCAGCAGACAATGGCGGATATGCAGGAGGATATTGAGGCAAGCAAGCTGCAGTTCCGTTGCAATTTATTAGAGCAGGTATATATTGTGGGTGATGGGGATCGTTTGTACCGGGTACTGCAAAATCTGATTAGTAACGCGATTAATTATTCCATGGAGCAGAGCCGGGTATATCTGAATCTGGATGTAGTGGACGACCATGCAGTATTTTCCATAAAAAATATGAGCCGTGATGAGATGAATTTCACCAGAGAACAGGTGATGGAACGGTTTTTCAGAGGAGACCAGTCGAGGAGCAGTGAAGGTTCTGGTCTGGGCGTTGCCATAGCAAACAGCTTTGTTGAGGTCTGTGGAGGAGAATTTGATATTAGTATTGACGCAGATTTATTCTGTGCAACGATCCGGTTTCCAGTTGTGATTAATCATACCTTGAATCAATACTTGCAAGATAAAAAAAGATGAGGTAAAATATAGCATAGTATTAATTGAAGGAGAGGATAGACTATGAGTATGCAAAACATGGAATTACAAAAATGTAATTATGTCAGTGTCCTGTGTCTGGGCATTATGGACATTTTGTTGGTAGGATGTTATCTGATCGAGGTGATAAAGGGAGACAGAACCATCGCCTATTATGTAGCATTTTGTATTTTGGCATTATTCCCTTTGATTTTATGTATTGCAGCATATAGAAGGAATCGTTCAACCAATAGTATAAAATACATATTACCGATTGGCTTCCTTATTTTTTATTTTTACGTTATATTTACGACAACTTCACCAGTCGCTTATGTGTATGCTTTTGTGCTTGGTGCGATTTTGGTTTGTTATAGTGACATTAAGATTTCCAATATGTATACGATTGCTGTTTCGGTTGGTAATGTGGCTTTGGTTGCATATAAAGCATTATCCCACCAGATTACGGCAGAGCAGTTACCAACATTGGAGATTCAGGTGGCATCCGTATTTTTGTTTTCCGGATATATCTATCTTAGCACCAGTACAGTAAAAAAGAATAATGATGCGAAGCTTGAAGAGATAGAGATGGAAAAACGCCGCCAGATGGAGATGACCGAACGGATTCTTGCGGTGTCAGAGCGTATGACCAATGATATTAATGGAATGGTAAAACAGGTAGCATCCTTAGAGGAGATTGCCAGTGCCAACGTGACAGCTATGCAGGAGGTTAGCAGTGGCAATAATGAGGCGGCAGATTCCGTTCAGATGCAGATGACAAAGACAGAGGAGATTAAGCAGTCGATTGAGCAGGTATCCAAGGCATCGGAAGGTATTGTTTCCAATGTAAAGAATACAAAGGTACAGTTTGAGTCTTCCCAGGCTAATATTGACCGCCTTATTGAGCATGTCAATATATCGAATGAAGCGAATGCGAATGTATCAAGCGAGCTTAAAGAGTTAAATGCCTATACGAATCAGATGCAGTCGATTATTGAATTGATTAACAACATTACAAGCCAGACTAGTCTGTTGTCACTGAATGCCAGTATCGAGGCAGCAAGGGCAGGGGAAGCGGGAAGAGGATTTGCTGTGGTGGCTTCTGAGATTTCTAATCTGGCTGTTCAGACACAGAGTGCAACTGTAGATATTACCGCATTGATTAATAATATTTCTAATGAGTTAAAACAGGTCGTTGGTGTGATTGAGGAAATGATTGAAAATGCGAACGACCAGAATGAGGCGGCACATAATACTGCTCAAAGCTTTAGTGAGATAGTAAAGCAAACGCAAGAGATATATATACAGGCAGAAGGCATGTCTGCTATGGTACAGGATTTAAATAAGGCAAATGAAGAGATTATGAGAGGAATTGAGACAATTTCAGCGGTGACAGAGGAAGTGGCAGGTCATTCTCAGGAGACCTACGATAGCAGTTCAAAGAACCAGACGATTGTTGATGAGCTTTGTACAGCGATGGATGGTTTGAGTGCTTCTGCCCGTGAATTGGTGTCCATGGATAGTGTATGATGGAGCAGATGGTAAGGACAAGGGGACTGATTGGGGAAGAAGCGACAGAGAAGCTTCGTGTATCCCGTGTAGCAGTATTTGGTATAGGCGGTGTTGGCGGATATACCGTTGAGGCACTTGCCAGAAGCGGAATCGGACAACTGGATTTGATTGATAGTGATACGGTTTCCCTAAGTAACATGAATCGTCAGATTATTGCATTACATAGTACGATAGGACAATATAAGGTCGATGTCATGAGAGAACGTGTTAAGGATATTAATCCGGATATTGAGGTACATACACACCGTTGCTTCTTTCTTCCAGAGAATCAGGAACAGTTTCCTTTCTCCGAATATTCCTACGTTGTGGATGCGGTAGATACCGTTACGGCTAAGATTTCCCTGGTTATGATGGCAAAGCAGAAACAGGTGCCAATAATAAGTTGCATGGGTGCTGGTAACAAGCTGGATGCAAAGACCTTTACAGTAGCAGATATCTATGAGACCTCCGTATGTCCATTGGCAAGAGTCATGCGGCGGGAGCTTAAAAAACGCGGGGTTTCTAATTTAAAGGTTGTTTACTCCAAGGAGAAGCCTGTATGTGGTGATATGACTGAGCGGACGCCGGGAAGTATGTCCTATGTTCCTGCTGTGGCAGGGCTGTTACTGGCAGGAGAGGTAATTAGAGACTTAACCGGAATATAACTTGCCCGATTCATGAATAAATTGGCAGCATTCTGGAAAAAGTATGTATAAATAAGAGAAAGAGGGTTTAGTTATGAAAATATTATTTTATGATGCAACAAGTTATGATATGGAATCCTTTGATGAGAAGAAGCCAGATTATGAGGGGATAGAAATTACGTATCAGGAGATTGATATTTCTCTTAAGACTGTTGCACTTGCAAGGGGCTATGATGCAATTTGCGCATTTGTTAATTCCGATTTGAGTGCTCCTGTATTGGAGGCTCTTTCTGAGTTAGGAATTTCTCTGCTATTGCTTCGCTGTGCCGGCTTTAACAATGTGGATTTAGAGAAGGCAGAGCAGCTTGGAATGACGATACTTCGCGTACCCGGATATTCACCGGAGGCAGTGGCAGAGCATGCGATGACGCTTGCACTTTCTGTGAACCGGCATTTGCATAAGAGTTATATCAAAGTACGGGAAAATAATTTCAGCCTTGTGGGACTGACCGGAATTAATTTTTATGGGAAGACGGCGGGTATTATTGGTACAGGTAAGATTGGTGCAGCAATGTGCCGTATTTGCCGTGGATTTGGCATGAAGGTAATTGCATACGACCAGTATGTCAATAAGGATTTGGATTTTGTAGAATATAAAAGCTTGGATGAAGTGTTATCGCAGTCAGATTTAATCTCCCTGCACTGTCCATTAACGGAGGATACAAGGCATCTGATTAACCGAGATACCATAGCCCGGATGAAGAAGGATGTAGTGCTTGTTAATACCTCCAGAGGAGCATTGGTAAAAACAGATGACTTGATTCAGGGAATCCGTGAAAAACGGTTTTTTGGAGTAGGACTGGATGTTTATGAGGAGGAAGGAAACAACGTATTTGAAAACCGTGAGGAGGAGGTACTAGAATCCTCTGTTACGGCAAGATTACTTTCTTTCCCCAATGTTATTGTTACCTCCCATCAGGGCTTTCTGACAAGAGAGGCACTATCAGCCATAGCAGAGACAACTCTGCAAAATGCCAAGGATTATGAGGGCAAGCATATTAATCAAGCTAACCTTGTCAAAGCAGGAGCATAGTACTGAGATAATTATTTCAATGCTGTAGATTGATTATTTATATGGTAAGGTAACATAGAGCATCGGACTAAAATTTATATTTCTATAATTGTAAATTAATGACAGACATGTTACTATAATAGATATTGCGAAACACTAAGTTACTGATACGATAATCATAATACGAATTTCGCAATTACCTACTATATAGTATATGATAAAAGGAGGATATATCTATGGATTTAAAGGGAACAAAGACAGAGGCGAATTTGATGGCGGCTTTTGCCGGGGAATCAGAGGCGAGAAATAAGTACACCTATTATGCCAGCAAGGCTAAGAAGGATGGATATGTTCAGATTGCCAATATTTTTGAGGAAACTGCTGCCAATGAGAAAGAGCATGCCAAGTTATGGTTCAAGCTGCTAAGGGGAGGTATTCCGGACACTGTTGACAATCTTAAGGATGCTGCTAACGGGGAACATTACGAGTGGTCAGAGATGTATCCGACTTTTGCCAAGGAGGCAAGAGAAGAAGGCTTTGATGAAATTGCAAACCTGTTTGAAGGTGTTGCTGCTATTGAAAAGGAGCATGAGGAGCGGTATAAGAAGCTTTTAGAGAATGTAGAAGGTGGTCTTGTATTTTCTAAGGACGGTGACCGCATCTGGCAGTGTTTAAACTGTGGACATATCTGTGTTGGTCCTGCAGCACCAGAGGTTTGTCCGGTATGTGCTCATCCGCAGAGTTATTTTCAGGTGAAACCGGAGAATTATTAATGTTTAAAAGGCTCACGCACATTATATAATGATGTTTGCGTGGGCTTTTTAACAGTAGTATGGAAAGGAACTATTATGAAAGGCTTAACAGGAAAAGGGATAATTGCATGGCTGTTATGTGCCATGCTTATGATAGGTATGCTTTTTATACCTATGAACAAGGTGCAGGCAAAGAGCAAAAAAATAGCACTGTCCAATAAAAAGATAACAATTGTTGTTGGAAAAAGTAAGACGCTTCGGTTAAAAAATGCCAAAAAGGCAGTGAAATGGAAGACCAGTAGCAAAAAGAAGGTTGCTGTTAAGAAAACTGGTAAGAACAAATGTAAGATAACAGCTAAGAAAACAGGAAAAGCAACCATTACAGCAGTATATAAGGGCAAGAAATATAAATGCAGCGTTACTGTAAAGAAAGCTAAAAAGAAGGATAATAAAGATAAAAATATAAAGGATGCCAAAGGATATACATATAATGTGACACCACTGCTTGCTCCGTTTAATGAATATTTTTATATTAAGACAGACAATCCCGACCCGAAGAGCTTCCGTTTTATAGATAGGGATTCAAAATATTTAAATAATTCTAATTCTGGCAAACAAAAGGAAGCATATATTACTCCAACTGGCAGTTCTTTTTGCGATGTGTCTTATGAGAATCTGGATACCAAGCGTGTCAGAGGAGGCTATATTGCTAGTGGAAGCAATACGGATGGAGGCAGTCTGGTGCTGCAGACGCTTGTAAAGACGACGAACCGCAGGGGTGACCCTAGTATGGAATTTAAGGATACGGCTCTTTCGGTACAATGTGCAGATGTGATAGATTATGTTGATTATCTCATACAGGTGTATACTAATCCAGCCAATGACTTTTTTACCAATGTGGGTGAAATTCAGCGGGCACTAGATTCTATTTCTATTTATCCGCGGGGGACTTATGATAAAAACAAACCCAATGCTACGCATCCATATCCGTTTTACACTGCCGGGTATTATCTGGACCAGACCTATCTTCTTTCCCATTACGAGGATATGTATGAGAGTGCCGGGAAGAATTTAGGGTATCAGCTATATCCTTATGTATTGTCCTCCCTTGGATTTCCGGGGACAATTATTGAAGCTGCAAAGCGGTTGAATCCCAATTGCACGATAGAGCAGACGGATGCCCATTATTTGATTGGGATTACATGGAATGGAGAGACGCACTACTATGGGGGAGCAGGCAACGGGGGATATGACCCTCTGTATACGAATCATGTCAGCCCCAGCTTATTTAGCTTTCAGGGAGATGCTAATGACTTTGCAATGGGTCTTACGCTTGACAGGCTGCTGAATAAGCTTAAGGAATATGACCAATATGCAGATGCAGATAGTGATTATTATGAGGATTTGCTTGAGGGAGATACCTTCCATAATAAGGTGAAGGAGAGGGGAGGTACATGGATTCGCATTTATGGTAATAAATATGCCTATGCATCAACAAGTGGTTATACACAAGGCGGTGTATGGGTGGATGGACGTTATGTGGAGGCAAACCATGCATATGTGCCGGGAGCTGCCTTTGTGGACCATCCGACTGCTACGATTATCAAGAGAAATATGACATATGTGGATTATGATGGAAACAGCCATACCGAGGATGTCAGTTTTCATTATGACAGCCAATCCGGCACATGGAGTGCAGCATACAATTATAAATACCATGGAACTTATGAATATGTGGATGGAAAATATCAATATGTGTATGATGAGAATCATGAGGTGCCAGAGGAATTTATCTTAACCTTAGATGAGGTAAAGGCGATGAATATTGATAGGAACAAGGATGTTTTACCAGAGCATGGATTGATTTATGATGGAACGGTATTTCCGGGAACTGAGTTTTAAAAGAGATAATAAAATGATAGCAAGAAAGACTTGGTAATATACAAGTAACATAAAAAAGGAGACTGGAAGGTCTCCTTTTTTTGTTACTAACGGGGGTTTGTTACTATTTTTAATAGATATCATAGCGGAAAGCTATAATTCTAAAAACACATATCTATTTGTAATGATTAATTTTAATTTATAGATGTTAATATAATTTATAATAATCTTAATTGACTATATATATATTTATAATGTATACTTACTGAAACGGAAACTATATTTATACTAATTTACAGCTATGGGAGAAAAAATATGAAAACACAATGTAAAAGCATAATATTGATGATGGGTGTATTAATAATTAGTCTGTTTATTATTCCCTTGAGGATAGCAGCAGAACAGTACACCTATGATTCGCAGGGCAGGGTACAAAGGGTTGTTTATGAGGATGGGAGTTATGAGGAATATGAGTATGACAGTAATGGCAATATAAAATCTGTGAAACAACGTAAAAGGACAGAACAGACAGGGTCTGGTGATGCGTCGGGAGAAGGTAGTACAACAGAGGAGTCCAGTCAGGAAGGGAATAGTACAACGCAGTCCCAGACGGGACAAGGAGAGGGTAACACTACACAGGCGTCGGGGGAACAGGGAGGTAATACCACTGCTCAGGCAGGTAATAATGGCGGAGCAGGGAATGCATCAACCGATGTTGATGATTCGGGCAGCCTGCTGGAGCAGACGACAGCATGGGTAGATAAGCTTTTAAATGATACCTCTAAGCTGAAACTTGGAAAGGTATATAAAAAGGGTGTGTTTCAATATAAGGTTACCAGTATAGAAAAGCGTACGGTTAAAGTGGTTTCTGTAGTAAAAGGAAAGAATTCCAAAAAGAAATATACGATTCCTGCCAAGGTCCGGATTGAGGGGTGTACACTGCAGGTGACCTCTATCGGTTCTAAGGTCTTTAGTAAATGTAAAAAGTGTAAAAAAGTCGTGCTAAAAAGTAAAGACATCAAAACCATACATAAAAATGCCTTTGTGGGTTTAAAAAAAGGAACAGTAATTCAGGTGCCAAGAAAATGCTATAAAAAATATATAAAGTACATGAAGAAGACAAAGACATATAAACAGTTGAAGATAAAAAAGAGTCTGCTGTAAATACAATGGGAGAGAAATAGGATGAAAAAAATATATATAAAGGGAAAAAGGGTACTTGCTTTTATTTTGGTAATGGCAGTTTGTATAACAGGAGAGGGATGTAATAACAGGCTTTTCGTGGAGGTTTGTGCCAATACTCCTACAGAAGCTTTGGAGGTTGTTGATGCAGGAGAAATAGAGACATCAGAGTCGTTTTCCGTAGGGACATTTCAATTGGATACAGAAAAGAAACAGATTATATTAAACGGCAATGCTGTTATATTCTGTCAGAATGAGGATGGAGAAAACGTATTATACCTTGACCGTAACCGGAATGGACTGGTGGAGGCTGAGGATACGCTGATAGCAGTAGAAAATGATGAAACAATCAAGGGAAGCTTCGCCAATTATGCTGTCTATGGTGTGCTGGGACAGGAGACCAGCTATGCTGTAGATATGGTGATTGACGGGGTTCCTCTTGGTGCAATTTATGGGGTAAAGGATGGTACAGCAAAGCAAGTGAAGCTTGACATAAAGGGTACGCCTGTAATCAATACGGTTGTCGCCATAGACAATGGATATTGTGGCAATGCTGCTACACTTTGTATAGAGGATGCTTCGGATATTGATGACTTTCAGTTGGCTGTAAAGGCGGTTATTGGAGGAGTATCGAAGATATCCGCTGCAAACGTAACATCAATCAGTGGAAGCTCTATAAAAACATTATGTCAAAACAGCTCTCTTTATGGGACGCTTACTGCCAGTATTACGAACACCGATAGCGTTATCAGAGTATTAGGGGAGAAGTGTACTGCCTATACAGATGTAATCATTGATGCCAGCGGAGATAAGCGAGGGTTTATCTATGGCAATTATGGAGCGGATATCAAGGGTAATTTGTCCTGCCTTGTTTCTGGAAATCTAGAGCGGTTATTTGCCTTAATGAATGGAACTGTGCAGGGGGATATCAGGATAGAGGCCAAGGAATATTGTGGCGATATCTATGGAAGCTATAGGGGGAGCGTAGGGGGCAATGTCCGGCTTGCGTTATCCGACTGTCTTTCTAAACAGAATATATATGGGGCATGGGAAGGAACCGTAAAGAAAAGGGTGATTCTCGATAGCTTTCATTGTTCCCTTAAAGATACATATGGTGTGTATAAGCTTTATGAGGAATGTAAGGGTGTTGAGATGTATTTTGATGATACTGTTTTTAGCGGTGATGTGTATGGTGCCTATGGTACTAATCTTGCTGCAACCGATGGACAGGCTATTATGCTTTCCCTTATACAATGCTCTGTACAGTATCTCTGTGCGGAGCGGGATTGCGGGGAGATAGAGGGAACTATCACCCTGCGTGGCAATAAGCTTACAAGAAATGGTTATAATAACACGCTTTACGTTGCCCGGGGTACTTCTAGGGTAAATGGTGATATGATATGTCGTCTTTCTGGTGAGATAGATGATTTTTATGGGATAGTGGATGGCACGCAGGTCACAGGTAATCTCAGTATTACCTTACTTGGAGATGATTCTGCTATTAGTACAACAAATAGTGGAAATAAATACATCCTCCAAGGCAATAGCTGTGTTGTGGGCGGTAACGTTATAGTTAGAATGCAGCAGCAGTCTGCAAATTATTTTTATGGCAATTCTAATGGTGTTATTCTTGGAGATTTTAAGCTTACGGTAACCGGTGGCGGATATATTAGCAGCCTGAGTGTGAATACAGGAAGTGTGAAAGGTGATGTAGAGACGGTACTTAGCAATGTTACCATAAGCTATAATTTATCTTTTAATCTTGGGGAAATTAAGGGAAGTGCGGTGGCGGACTATTCTCTTTTGGGGGAAATGTCTGGCAGCTATATTGGTAACCGTGGAGCCATTGAAGGAGTATATGATGTAACTGTTGGCAACATGTCTGTATCCAGCTTTTTTGGAAATGAGGGAGGTATTGGACAAGCCTACAATTTGAAAATTTACTGTGGAACCATTGGTACTTTTTCGGGGACAGCAACCCCGGTAAAACAAGTTTGTATTGACAGAATCGGAGGAGACTATATACAGGGAGCTGGTATAAATGCTTCGGGTGGTGTAAATGGATACGATAATGACAGGGGCGATGTTACCTTCCATGGAAGCTATCAATTAGAGGAGGAGCGAAGCTTTGAAACAGCGACAGTAATTGCGGGAGCCAGGCTTACCGTTGAAGAGACGGGTGCTTTGCGGGTAAAACAGCTTACCAATAGTGGTGTTCTTGTCAATTGTGGAACGCTGGTTACAGAAGAATATAAGGAGCAGGGACCTCTATATTATTATGCTGGCAAGGTAAGTATGCTTGGACAACAGACTTTGTCGCAGTGCAGACTCATATACTACCCGGTTACGATAGAGACAAGTCTTGCTGATGCAATGGATAGTATCTCTGTCTCTTCGGTTTCCATGGAGATTGATAATAAAACACAATATTTTTCCTTGAAGGACAGTCTGGTTACCATGCACGTAATGGATGAGGAACACTATTATCTGGAACAGATTCGCGTCCGGAATAAAGCAGGAGAGCAGCTGCCATGCAGGGACCAGTCCTTTGTCATGCCCGAAGAAGCAGTTGACTGTGAGCTTATCTGCAGGGAACGGCATGTCACACAGCCTGAGGGACAGCAGAATATTTTTGTGGATGATATTACAAAAAAAATAACAGTATATCATGACAATGTTCTGATAAAGAAGCTGCCCAATGGGAATACGGCTGTTTGTGATGGGGCAACGAACACCATATTATATGAGGGAGATTTGTCTGCTTATCATGTGCAGCTGCAAGCTGCTGAAGCAAAGGTTAAGCTTCACAAGGTGGTTGTAGAAAGTGGCGAGCTAGCATCCTTATGTGGTCTGCAAGGTGCATCAGGTACGGTGGAACAGGTAGAGCTTGTCATTGCAGAGGATGCCTGTATCAATAAGGTATATGGAATGGTAGACAGCACCATCACCGGCTCCCTTCTCATCAAAAGCCAGAGCAGCCAGATAGGTACGATTACCGCACTATCCGGTAGTAATGTAGCACAGGGATATCTGGTAAGGCAGAAGGAACACATAACAGTTGGGGGAGATTATTGTTTTCACGAGGATATTGAGAGCGTCTCTCTTACAATAGAGAAGAGCGCTAACGCTGTGCTTCCCAAAGGAATTACTATAGCAGCACAGGATATAAGTATCAACGGAGCCTTGGACATACGGGGCAAAATAAAGGCAGATAATATGCAGCTTCATTATGACCTTACAGTAAAGGATAGCGGAGAACTTTTCGTGGAGGATACATTGTCCTGTCAGGGAAGAGTCTATCTTATGGGGCAGATTACGGCAGAACATGTTAATAATACGAATGCTTCTAATGCAATACTTGTTATGGGAGGTGCGCTGCATAATACTGATGGTATTTATGTGTATTATCCATATACCCTTTTCTGGAATCAGGAGCAGATTGATGCAAGATATAATAATTTTGACTCCAATACGATTATTTATCAGGATATACGGTATGGTAAACGAGGCAGTAATGTGAAAATCTATGCTGCTGCGAAACCAGATTATCAGATAGATGATATCAGGGTAAATGGAGTATCACAATATAAGCAGCAGAGTGGTTATATTACAATTACAATGCCGGATGAGGAGACAAAGCTTGAGGTGATAGGCAGTGCCATTCATGAATGGGGAGCGTGGACTGTGGAACAGGAGGCAGACTGCGATACCCAGGGAAGGGAGACAGCCACCTGTACTCTTTGTGGTGAGACAAAACAGCGTGCGATTCCTGCATTGGGGCATCTTTATTCGGAAGAATGGGAGCTGGTAACCCCTGCAACAACTGCAAAGGCTGGAAAGGCAATTCACAGATGCCAGAGAGAGAACTGCCAGAATCCGGAACAAATATACATGATTCCTGCTATGTCTTATCGTTTTGAGGATGAATGGTGTGTATATGATGGTAAAGCTCATATAGTGATACCAGAAATTATAACACCCTCCAATGTAACAGTAAGATACAGTCTCAATGATGGAGAATATAAGGCAGTCTACCCGGAGCTGATAGAAGCGGGATGCTATAAGGTAGGCTGCAAAATGGAGGCGGTGGGATATGAAACGGTAACAATCACTGCTAAGCTTACTATTTATCGTAATCAGACCGAGGAGCAGGGGGAGATAATGCCTCCAGTAAACCCTACAACACAGGAAACAACCACAGAGGAAACATCTCCAACGACGCAGGAACAAGTGCCAACCACAGAAGAGAAGCCTGCGACAACGGAGCAGACGGTGCCGACGACGGAAGAAAAGCCTGCGACAACGGAACAGGTAGTGCCGACCACGGAGGAGAAGTCTCCAACGACGGAGCAGACAGTGCCGACCACGGAGGAGAAGTCTCCAACGACAGAGCAGACAGTGCCAACAACAGAAGAAAAGCCTGCGACAACGGAGCAGACAGTGCCAACAACAGAAGAAAAGCCTGCGACAACGGAGCAGACAGCGCCAACAACGGAAGAAAAGCCTGCCACGACAGAGCAGGTGGTGCCGACAACAGAAGAAAAGCCTGCCACGACAGAGCAGGCAGTATCCACCGCAGAAGATAAGACCACAACAGAACAGACAGTCTTAACGACGGAGGATAAATCTACAACGGCACAGCAGGCAGTATCCACCACGGAAGATAAGTCCTCCACGATAGAGCTGATAGAGACGTCAACCGTACAAGGGGATGCAGTTACAGGCACTATGGTGCCTGCGGTAACAGAAGCAGCCAGGCAGAAGGTTTCCTTTTCCAGTGGAAATCTTCATTACCGGATAGTATCATTTTCCGAAAAAACTGTGGCAATCACAGGGTACAAGAAGGCGAAAAAGAAGCTTATTATACCAGCAAAGGTAACCTATCAGGGTGTGGTTTATGGGATTGCAGAAATTGATAAAAAAGCGTTTTATAAAAATAAAAAGCTAAGGAAGGTAACCATTAAAGCGAAGAAAATAAAGCGGATTGGCAAGCTTGCCTTTTGCAAAAAGAACCGTATCACCTTTCTTATTCCAAAAGGAACAAAGAAGACATATAAAAAGCTGTTAAAACAATATGGAATCGTGAAATAAGGAGGCTATTATGCAGCAGATAATTAAGAAAAAGCATGACAATACATATAATAAGCCAGGTAGCTATAGTAATCCGTTTGGTAAAAGTTGTGTTAGAAAGATAGTTAGTTTTATGTTATGTCTTTCCCTTCTCTTACAGATGCTTCCGACACCGCTTTTTATAAAGCAGGCAGAAGCAGAAGAAGCAGAGCAGACAACCTATGAGCAATATCTTTCACTGGGACGCAGTATACTGGAGAATAAAAAAACAGATTTTGCTGATACTGCTATTTTGTCAGGACAGACCATCAGTGAAGATACAATCCTTCAAGGGAATTACACATTATCTGGTGGGGTGTTGCGTATAGACGAGGGGGTAACGCTTACCATTGATGGCAATTTTGCAATGAAGAAAGGAAGTCTTGTTGTAAAGGGTACATTACAGATTACAGGAAATGTATGGCTATCGGATGGATATGTTACACTTTCCGATACAATTCATATTGAGGGAAGCTGTTATAATCTTTCTAATCTGGAAAATATTGATAGTCCGGTATTAGAGCAGGCTTCTATATTGACAATGAATCAGGAACAGGCACAGTTTATTGTTGATGGAGACCTTCTTTGGCAAGGAGAAGAGCTTTTAGAGGAAAGTAAGGGTGAGCTTGTTGTATTGGGGAATTGTGCTTTAGCAAGCAGTCAGACAGATTATAGTAATGTCGCATTAAAGTTTATGGGAGATACAGACCAGAAAGTGGCTGTGATAGCGATTAGGAATACAGAAGAAATGGGAAATGTATGTGAAGAATACGTTACCGTGAAAAGTCTGACAACAGCCAATAGAGAACAGGAGAAGGAAAACAAAAAGGGTGATAAAGAACCTGTGCAGATTACGATGATAGCACCCATTATAGTAGCAGAAGAGCTTGCCCTGGACTATCCGTTGACAGGAGCAATTGCCTGTAAGGAGCAGCTGTTAAATAAGCTTGGGAGATATCAGGGAGATTTAATCATTGCCGAAAAGACGAAACTGTCTGAAAGTCTTACCGTGGAGGGTAGCCTGGAGATAGCTGGTGATGTAACGGTAGACAACAGCATTACTCTTCAGATTACGGATAATCTTACCGTTGTAAAGGATGCGGCGCTCTCTCTGACGAAGGCTTTGCAGCTAACAGCGGGCGGGAATGTAAACACGGGAACAAAAAAAATAAATGGTGCGAACAATCTATGCCTAACACTGAATGGTGCAAAAACACAATCAGTAAAGATGGAAATAAAGGCGGGTGAGATGCTAAAGCAATTAACCTTGCATAACGGCAGTAAGGAAGGGATTGTTTTTGAAACGGCATTTCCTGTCACTGAATTTATCAATAAGGACACTGTGTACACGATGCCGGGGCAGGAGCGTTATGGATATACATTACAAAAGGACGAAACACTAGATTCCCTGACCCTTATGGGTGGCAATCTGAATCTCAATGGGCACACATTAACCATAGACCATGATTTTGAACTTGCCTATGGTCAGCTTGTCATGCAGAATGCACAAGATGTGTTAATCGTAAAGGGCGATGTATCTCTTACGAGTAAACAACAGCAGAAGGATTCAATCAATGCGGGAGTTTTTTGTTTTCAGGGAGAAGAAAACCAACACTATAAAAATCCTGCAACGGTTTTACAGCCGGAGTGGAACAAGGTCGTTCTGGCAAACAAGGGAACACTCTATCTGGATTCTGACCTTATGGTAACGCAGGAATTAACCTACCAATGTAAGCAGGTAGCAGGGGTAGGTGTTATTCATGTGCCAGGTTTTCCTAAGCATACCGGAAAGCTTACAGGTAATTATTGTATTACAGGAGATACGGAATGGAAGGATACGGTTGCAGTTGAAGGAGACATTTTTTTGGATGCTGATTTTAAAATGACAGGGGGAAGCCTTTCCTGTCAGGATATCACGGTCCATGATACCGCATCCCTTATCATGGAGGGAGGAAGCGTAGAGGTAGAAAATGCTACTGTCTATGGTGACCTTTATATGACAGGGGACAGTGCAGAGCTTGACATATCTGGTGATATGAAGCTTCACACGAACCTGCTGCTTGCAAAGAATCTCTCAGCAGGAACACTTGCTGTTGGTGGGAGTCTGGACAATGAAACAGGCAAGGTCTATGCAACAACCAAGGTACACAGAACGATACTCAATCAGCTGCCGGGAAAGAATGGCGTTCTTCAGACACAGAAGCTTTCCATGCAGAAGGCTAGCCTTGGAAGTATTGCCCATTTGGTATTGAACAAGCGTAAGGAATATTATGCTCTTAACATCAGCGATGACATAGAAGCATTGTCTGGTGATGTTACCTATGAATATACAGATAAGAATGCACCGGAGCAGGTAAGTGGAATCAAGGCAGACAATATCACAATGACAGGTTTTGATGTAAGCTGGGATGCTGCATCGGATGACTATGGAACAGTAGGTTATATTGTTTATATTGATGGGGTGAAAAAGGGGGAAACGAAAGAAACAAAGTATAGCTTTAGAGATTTGACTTATCGTACCAGTTATGCGGTTTCTGTTGTTGCCTATGATACAGGAAACAACTACTCTGATATGAGTGAGAGTGTACAGGTTGCCACAAAAAATGATGAGGAGAAACCGACAAAACCAGCAATCAGCCATGATAACAGTACAGGAAAAGCGATTACACTAAGCTGGACAAAAAGCAATGATAACGTTGGTGTAACCGGATATCATGTGTATCGGGATGGTGAGAGAATTGGTAACGTTCAGGAAACAGAGTACCGGGATACAACTGCAAAGAAAGGGCAGACATATACCTATCATGTAACCGCCTATGACGAGGCAGAAAATGAATCAGAAAAAAGCAATGAGGTAACAGCTGCCCTGCATCCGATTAAAATAACAAACTTTTCCTGTCCAATGGTTTTGTTGCCAGACAAGGAGAATGAACCGGCAAAGTTTACAGTATCTGCATATAAGAAGGAAAATATAAAGGGTGTTTCTGTATATTATAAAAAGCAGGGTAAGGAAGAGGAGCAGGAAAAAGAGGAATATCAGGAGCTTTCCGAAGTAACACCAGAGGTTACTGATAAGGGATATCAGATATCTTTGAATGAAATCACAATACCAGCAGGAAGCTATATTCTCCGTTTCGTTGCCACAGATGTGGATGGGGATGAGGACAGCAGGGAATGTAGTTTTGCCATTGATTGTGAACCGCCGAACAAGGTGACAGGACTTACCATGTTTCGCAGAACGGGAAGCTCTGTTGTTATGCAATGGAATCAGGGAACAGACAACGTAGCGGTTACGGAATATCAAATATATCGGGACGGAGAATACCTTGCCACAACTCCGGAAACCTGTTACAAGGATAGTGGGTTAAAGAGTCATGAAGCTCATTCCTATCAGATACTGGCAATAGATGGCAGTGGAAATAAGGGAGCGTTGTGTGATGCGGTTGAAATGATGCCCCTTGCTCCCATGTTTTTAACTGTGACACCGACAGACCTTGCATCTGTTGGTGGGAAGGAAACGATATTTACTGCCTTGTTTTATGATACAGGAAACAGCAGAGGAAATCGTCTTTATGTAGAATATAGTGAGGATGGAGAGTGCTATACCCGCATCAATGAGGAAGGGGCATCCCAACAGCCTTATCGGAACGGAGTTTTGAAAGCGGCGGTAACCGTAGATTTAACGACACTTCCCTCCAAGGCACTCTATATCCGTTATATATTGGTGGATGAGGATTACAACCGTACAACAAAGGATGTGCAATATGTCGTTGACACTAAGGGGGCAGAGGCGCCAAGAGAATTAAAGGCGGAATCAGTCAATGGTGTCAATGTTCTCACATGGCAGCCTTCTGTTAGTGCGGACTGTGAGAGTTATGCAATATACCGATGGAGTGAAGGACAGCAAGAAGGAGAGGAGGAGCTGTTAGCAAAGGTTGCCGGAAAAGATAGTGTAAGCTATGAGGATGCCAAGGTAGATGAAGGGGTGCTATATCACTATTATGCGATTGCTTATGATATATATGGGCAAACGGAGGGCAAAAGCAATAAGGTCTTTGTGAAAACCAGCAGGGATGAGGAGGCACCAATAATCCAAGGAATCCAGCCAATGCAGATTTCAGTAAATAAACTAGTAACGCTTCAGGCGAGTGCAGTAGATAATAAGAAGGTAGAAACAATCCGCTTCCTTGTTCAGGAACCACAGGGCAATACTACTTTATTGGCAGAGGCAGCAGCAGATGATAAAGGAACGGCTAGTTATCAGTGGGATACAACAGGATTTTCAGGGAATTATACGATATTGCTGGAGGCAGTGGATGCTTCTGGTAATTACAGTGTTAATGAATTTAAAAAGGTATATCTCGTAGACAATGAGGGACCAGATAAGCCAATGATACAAGAGGTAATACCGTATCAGAATGGTCTTTCTGTAAGCTTTGCCTACCCCAAGGCAGAGGATTATAGCTATATGAAGGTGCAGGTGATGAAGGGAGACAAGCTTATTAAAGAGCAGAAGGAATATAATTATCTAAATACCTTTGTGGGGGGACTTACTGCTGGTGAAAGCTATCAGGTTGTCCTAACTGCTTATGATATGCTTGGCAATGCCTCCGAAAAAAGTGATGCAGTAGCAGTTACCCTTAAGGCGGATAAGGAGCCGCCCAGGCTGATTGCACAAACTCCAAAAGCCCGGTTTGTCGGGGAACAGCTTGAGCTTTCCTCTAAGGCAACCGACAATGAGGGGATTGTATCAATGAAATATCTTATTTCCAGTGACCAGAAGCAGTGGGAGACACTGTATGAAAAGGAGTATAGTGACGCTCCCAAGGAAGCAGAGCTTAACTATACCTATTCTGTTTTAAAACAGCCGGAGGGTACAGTTTATATCCGGGTATATATGCTGGACGTGGAAGGTAATGAAAGCTATGGTAAGGATACCATTTCCTACCGGATTGACCATACCGCTCCTAACACCGTTACAGCATGCAAGGCACAAGCTGCTGCCGGACAGGTTCTGCTTACTTGGGAGCAGAATGAGGACAAGGATATTGATTGTTTTGAAGTGTATCGGGCAGAGGAAGGAGAAGAAGGATATAAACAGCTTGGAACAACACAGTCACTCTTTTATAATGATTCGACTGCGAAAGCGGATGCGGTATATTCTTATCGGATACGCTGTATTGATAAGGCAGGCAATATTGGACAGTTTAGCAGCCCTGTTTCATCGGGTAGTTATGAAGACAGAGAGGCACCGGAGATTGTTTCTATGGCGGCTCCTATCGAGGAGTGTCAGAAAGGAGTACAGAGGGTATATGTAGTAGCAAAGGATAACAGTGCGTTAAGCCGTGTTACATTATCTTATTGCCACAGTGGCATAGAGCCTCCTATCTGGCAATATTTCGGTGAGGCAAAAATAGATGGGGTAAATGCTAAAGCAGTATTTGACCTGTCTGTGGCACAATTGATGGATGGCAATTACCGGCTTCGTGCCTTATGCTATGATGCTAGCGGTAATGAGAGCGTCGCAGAGGAAATTGACTATTTATCTGACCAGACCGCACCACAATACAGCAGCTATCAGATTGTGGAAGAAAATTATCAGATGACACTCTCCTGGCAGACTAATGAAGCGGTAGAAGCTACGATTTACCGTAAAAACGATTATGAAAAGGAGTTCAGCATTATTGCCACAACAGGGGAAAACAGCTATACAGATACTGAGATTGTAGCATTGGAGCCTTATACCTATTATGTTGTATGGAGAGATGCCTACGGCAATGAGACGAAAGGTGACCTGCTATATGGCAGTGCAAAGGATGTGGATACGGTAGCTCCGGAGGCATATATCGCAGGGGATGCGATGGGCATGACAGGTTATGAATATATATTGGATGGTATCCAGTCTACAGATAATGTCCATATTAAGCATTATAACTGGGAAATATCGGATGGCACTACACTCACGGGAGCGAAGACGATTCATCGTTTTGCAGCAGCCGGAACCTACCGGGTTACACTAACCGTAACAGATGATAGTGGTAACACAGCATCGTGCTCTAAGGAAGTAACGGTCATTGACCGGGTATCGGCAGGTGTTGTAACAGTGACCGTAACGGATACTAAGGGGAAGCCCATTCCCTATGCGGATGTCTATCTGAATCTTAGTGAGGAAAGCCATCCTAATTTTGTAACAGATGAAAAGGGAGTTGCGGTCATTAAA
Source organism: Lachnospira sp. (assembly GCA_017621205.1). GTDB lineage: Bacteria > Bacillota > Clostridia > Lachnospirales > Lachnospiraceae > NC2004. The sequence goes on along the minus strand of JAGATQ010000020.1, from coordinate 47,275 downwards.
GCCAATGCCGGAACCTATCAGTGTGCTGCCTATAAATCAGGGTATCAGGCAAAGGAATGCTCTGTTAAGGTGATGCATGGAGAACAGAAAAAGGTAACCCTTGCCCTTGTTGAGGGAGAGAATATGAAGGTAGCACTCTCCTCAAGGGAATTAACAATGCAGGAGATTCTTGATTATGGAATCAATTTGAATGACCCGGCAAATCACCATGTATTTGTTGTTGAGTATGAGGCGGAATATGCTCCAAGTACAATAGTCTATGATTCCTGTGGAAAGCATACAGGGCTGGCAGGACAGGTATGTGATTTTCCTATGGCATCCGGTGCAGGAAATAGTGGCGGAAGTGGAGGTGGAGGGTTTGGTTCTACTGGTTCCGGTACGGGAGAAAGTGGGGATTTCTATAAAAGTGTGCCGGTGCCTTGTGTTTTTATCAATGCCAGTGCCACTGTATCGTGGCTTAAGGATATGTATGAGATAAAATGTGATATTACCAATCTTGCTAATAGCAGTTTTATCAGGCTTCAGGATGTTGCCGCAAAGCTAAACCTGCCTCATGGGCTGTCTCTTGCAACAATGGCAAAACGGCAGGACGAGGAGATGAAGGTAGATGGCGATATTGGCGGAATGGAGCAGAGAACACTGACATGGGTTATCAGGGGAGATAAGCCGGGTGTATACAGTGAGGAAATCTACGCGGATATTAGTGGGCGTCTGATGCCATTTGAACGCAGCCTGGAAAACACTGCGAAACTAAAGACAAGTATTTATGTATCAGCAGGTAAGGGCCTGGTAATCCTAATACAGCTCCCCAATCAGGCAATTGGGGGCTCCATTTGTGACTTATATATATCATTAATGAATGAAGGAAGGAAAGTATTCCACAATGTGAAATTCTCCACGAGCGCTGGAGAGGGGGAGATACTTACTGTTGACGGTTCTGATGGTACAGAAGATACTTCGGAAGAGGACTCAGAGATTGCAGAAGTAGATATGGGGGATGTGGTCAACGTGCTGGAGCTGGCACCCGGCATGTCTGTGACAGCACACTCTACATTCAGATTCCCCTCTAATTTAGATGATTTAGGAAGAGAGCAGTATTGCTGGCAAATCATAAATGAAAAGATAGATATTATAAAGGGAGCAAACTTAGGAGTAGATGTGCGGGTAGAATATATTTCAGCACGCTATACCCCAAACTATTCCCAATATATTGTAGACGATGGTCTGGACGGAGACCCGGTACGTTTATCGGACGGGGCATTAATTGACGAGCTTTCTTTCCTTGATATACAGGGGATTCAGGAATATGGCCTAACCCTCGAGCATGACTCGAACCTTGCCAACTGCGAAGGGGATTTCGGAGGCGGCTGGTACAGTAACTACAGCAACTATCTTTCCATACGGGGCAAAGAGGTCGACCTATACTTTACACCCGGCTCCTTCACCCGCTTTAAAAGCACAAAGGACAGCTATTGGGAAAAGAACAAGAATGGAAGCTATACCTACCGTTACAGCAATGATGCAAGCAAAACCTGTACCTATAACTGCCTCAGTGACACGATAGGCAGCTCCTACACCCTGACCAGGAACAAGGACACCTATACCCTTACCAAACGTACCGGAGAAAAATACTATTTTGACCAAAAAGGCAATCTGACAGGAATTGAGGACAGCCATGGAAGAACACTATCCGTAACCTTAAACGGCAGCCTCAGGCGTTTTAGCAAGCTAAAGAAAAGGAAGAGAGCAGAAGGCGGAGCAGCCGGAGTGGCATCCATGGTCATTAAGGAAGAAGCAACCGAAAAAAGCCTGACCTTAGAATACACAGACACAAGCTATGGCTCTGTCATCCGCCGGGCGTATACGAATGATGGCAGGGAAGCAAGCTTTAGCTACTTCACCCAAAAGATTGATTTGACACCCAAAGGAGCCGTATCGAAAGAGAAATACTATAGGGAAATCAATTATCTGGAATCCATAAGCCTAAAAGAGGAAGGTGTTCTTTACCGGTACACCTATGACGGGAACGGACACATTACAAAAGGGACAGACGCAGAAGGCGTAGCCTACATGACTAATACATACGATGAAAAGGGGAGGGTCATAGAGCAAAAGGACGGGGAAAATACCGCCACAAAGTATGCATATGACACGGAATCCGAATACCTGCGGACAGTAACGGACATCACCTATGCAGACGGCAGCCAGAGACAGCAGGTAAGCAACGAAGGCGGGCACATCATCCGGGATGTAGATGAACGGGGCAATAAAACCACCTACACCTATGACAAATACGGCAACCAGGTAAGCATGACAGACGCCCTCGGTGCATCCCATGTATATGAATATAATGAAGCCGGGGATATGACAGCCGATTTGGATTCCGATGACAACCAAATCACGATGGAATACGATAAGCAGGGCAATGTCACACAGGTAACCGACGCCAAGGGCATCGCAGAAAGCTACACCTATGACAGCAGGAACTGCCTTATCAGGAAAACGAACAGCACCCGTGCGACCGAGTACAGCTATAATGACAACTGCCAGCTCATCCGGGAAGAAACCTATGGCAGGAGCAACCCGCAGGAAAGCCAGCTTGTAGAATACACCTATCTCAACAGCCGTATGGTAATGACTGTAACCAGGAAAAAAGGAAGCAGTGAGGCAGATGTTGTCCAGCATTACAGCTATGACGCAGCAGGAAATATAGAACAAATCACTGACGGGGAAGGCAACAGCACCAGTTACACCTATGACAGCCAGGGGCAGACGCTCACCGAAACAATAGAAGGAGGGACAACCAGTTATACCTATGCAGTCAATAAGGAACCATCGCAAATCACCTATGCAGATGGAAGCAAGGTCAGCTATGAGCGGAATCATGCCTATCAGGTAGAAAAAGAAATCTACTACGACAAAGCAGGAGCCGTCACCAAAACCATCAGCTACCGTTATGACAAACGGGGCAATCTCTCATCACAGTGTTTAAGTGACGGGACAGGCACGAAAAAGCACAGCACCAGCTACACTTATGACAAAGCAGGCAACCTCTTAACCCAGACCGAAGAAGACGGAAGCAGAACCGTCTACTGTTACGATGCCAAAAACCGGGTGGAAAAACAAACGGACAGCAGCGGCATCAGCACCAGCTACACCTACTATCCAAACGGAAAGGTCAGCACAGAAGAACGAAGAGCACCGGGAAGCGAAGGGGAAGAAGGAGAGCTGTTACAGCGTATCGTATACAACTATGACCGGAACTGGAACCTGGTAGAAACAGACGACAGCATCAGTGGTGTCACAAGCTACACCTATGACGCCATGGGACAGATAACACAACAGAGGGACGGTCTGGGCAACAAAACCAGCCTAAGCTATGACGCATATGGCAACCTCATCAAAAGCACGGACCCAAGGGGCAACAGCACCAGTTATAGCTATAACTCCGCCGGGCAGTGCATTGGTAAGACAGACCCGGAGGGAACCATAACGGAATACTGCTACGACAAAGCAGGCAGGAACACCGCCATCACCATAAAAGAGGACACGGCAGACAAGGGAAGCACAACGCAGCTCACCTACGACAGCCACGGCAATTTAACCATGCAGGAAGACGCCAGCGGGCACAAGGTAAGCTACAGCTATGATAAGGCAACGGGAGACGTCACCGACATAAAGGACAGCAAGGGCAGCACCCTCTTCCACTATGACTACGACAGCGAAGGGCAGCTCATCAAAAGCACCGACAGCTACGGAACGGTCACCACCTACCAGTATGACCTGCTAGGCAACGTCACCGAAGCAGCCAGCCAGGCAGGAAACAGCAACAACGCAGACAATGAAAGCCTGGTAAATACAAAACGGGCACAAAGCTACCTCTATGACAGCATGGGCAGAATGATAAAAGCAACCGACACAGCAGGCGGCATCACCAAGGCAGCCTACGACCAAACAGGCAACATGACAGCCTTAAGCAACCCGGAGGAAAGCAAAACAGAAGACCTTCACACCCGCTATGAATACGACAGCAGTAACCGCCTAACTAAGGAAACCAACTCCATCGGCATGACGGTAAGCCTGAGCTACAACGCACAGCAGCAGATAGAAAGCAGGATGGACAGCAAGGAGCAGGGAGGAGACAGTAAAACCACCCGCTACGCCTATGACGCCATTGGAAGACTAACCGAGCTAACCGACAAGGCTGGAACCATCTGCTATGAATATGACCCCTGCGGTAACATCACAACAGTAACAGAAACCAAAGTAGACGGAAGTATCCAGGTCATAAAGAAAACCTATGACAAAAACAACCGGATATCCAGCATAACTGATGCCAATGGCAACAAAATATGTTATACTTACAACAAGTATGGAAGCATAAAAACTTTAACTTATCCCGACGGAAGTGTTGTCACCTATGACACCTACGACAACGGACAGTTAAAAAGTGTCACCGACTGGGAAGGAAGCCAGACCAGCTATGAATATGATAATGATGGAAGGCTTATTAAAATAAGCCGACCTGATGGAAGCACAGAAGCTTATGAATATAACACCGCAGGAAAGCTCACCCTCCAGACAGACAAAAAAGGGGAACAGCTGTTACAGACCATAAGCTATACCTATAACGGCTATGGGGAAATCAGCAAAAAGGTAAAGACCTACGGTGATGGAACAAAGGAGGCAGGAAAGCAGACAGAAGAAAAGGTAACGGATAGTAGTAAGGACAGTAATGTCGATGTTGGTGTTGGCAAAGTTTCAGATGCAGACAGTACGAAAAGTACTGACACCAAGGAAGAAATGCAGTACAATACTGCCAACCAGTTAATCAGCTACCAAGGCAAGACTATAGAATATGATGCCTACGGCAATATGACTAAAGGTCCCGCCAATGGCAGCATGGCAGCCTATACTTATGACAGCCGGAACCGTCTGACTGGTGTCTTAAATCTAAGCTATGAATACGATGCAGAAAATCACCGTATAGCAAGCAGAGATAGCCAGACAGGGAAAACTATTCGCTATATTCATAATACGAACAGTGACTTAAGCCAGCTATTGGTAGAAGAAGATGGAACAACCACAACGAAATATGTGTATGGTAATGAACTGATTAGTGCAAAGGTATATGGGAAAAGCTTAGAGGAATTAAAGCAGGAAGGAGAGAAGAATAAAAAAAGTGGTAACCAGCAGGCAGATATAAGCTACTACTACCACTACGACAATTTAAAAAGCACTACTCTATTAACGGACGCAACAGGCAATGTAGTAGAAACCTATGATTATGGCACTTATGGAGAAGTCACCAGTGGCGATACCACATTAACCCGCTTCCTCTACAACGGAGGCTTGGGAGTAAGCAGTGACAGCAACGGACTATATTACATGCGTGCAAGGTACTATAACCCCGCTATCCGACGCTTCATCAACCAGGATGTAGAAACCGGAAGTATGGACGACAGTGCAAGTCTGAACCGTTACGCATACGTGCAGGGCAACCCAATCAGCTTAACTGACCCATTCGGCTTAAGTCCGGATATGGAATATGGCAACTATGAAGCCAATGCATTAAAGAGACTTTTCAAGGTAGCAGACAAGGTAGCGGACTATCTTCCGGTAGTTGGAACTGCAAGGGATATAAAACGTTCCTATAACGCCTTTAAGAATGGTAACGTAGCAGATGGAATCAAACATGGGGCAACAGCAGCACTGGCATTGGCAGTCCCCACAGCCAAACTGGCTACTAAAGCAGCAAAGACAACTTTAAAACTGGCGAAGAATGCATTAAAGGCTGAAAAATGTATAAGCAAAACAGCAGAGATTGCCACGGAAGGAATTAAGTTAGCTGGGAATAGCAGTTGGTTAGGAAGGTTGGCAAATAAGGCTGGAGATGTTAGTAAGAAGATAGCGAAGGCTGTTAAGAATGGGGTAAGTACTGTTGCTCGGACGGTGAAGAGAGAAGCAGTCAAAATTTATAAGGATAATCGTGGATGTGTAAATTTTGGTGCTGAATCGAGGTTTGGGAAGAAGAGTAGGTGTAAAACTATTTCTTATAAAGATTATGACAATATATATCAGAGTAGTATACATAATGCAGGGAAAAATAAGATAATGCTTGGAAAATATGATGGAGGCGGTCCAACCAGTTATATAACAAAAGCAGGAGATGATTATACATATTTTAGTTTAGGGAATGAGTGGAATATTATTAAAGCTAAATATGGATATACAGATGATGATATGTTTAAATTGTTTAATGAGGCATTCTTAGATGATGGTATAAATGCAGGAAAAACATTTCATTTTTCGCATAATCCGATTAATGATACTGATTCATTAGGGAAAGAGTATCAATATCTACTAAAAAATAATTATAAGTGGGATGCTGGAAGTATGACAATGAAACCACGAAATTAAAGGAGATTAACAATGAGTGTAGATGAATTATATGATTTAGTGGAAGTTTTTTATGGATATAAAGTAAAGATGAGGTATCTTAATTCCAAAACAAAAGAAATCGGATGTATATTATATGATTCCTTTTGGTTAAGATGTGATTTGGATGACCAGTATGGAAGATTTGGAGCGGGTTTGGAAATAGGAAAGGAAGGTGTAATAACAGAATTTTTAGGAAAACACTGTTCATTAAATAGTGATATGGAGTCAATAAAAAAGAGTTTACAAATTATTGATGATTATTGTCGGCTTCGTTTGCCAGATAAGTTTTTAAATGCATATTATAAAGCTTATGTGTTGAATCAATATGAAGATTGTGATGTATAAAAAATTAAATCATAATTTTATGTAAAAGAAATCAATTTTTGTGTTTTTATATAATATTACAAGCAACGTCAGTAGGCATGGAACGGAAACGTACACTTCATTTGTGACTTTGGGAGGGAATTAGTATTTCTTGATATTCCCATCTGACAATCAGCAATTTCGGGACTGGATGTCCCGAAAAGATGCAATTGAGCCATGGAAGGCGAATTTGCATCGTTTGCGTCAGAAGGTGATTGCTTTATGGGAATATCATAGAAAACCTTATTCCCGTACAACGAAACAAATGAAGTGTGCGTTTTTGTTCCATGCCGTTGGGATTTGCAATCAGTTTTAAAAATTTAATTTGCCTCATATAAAAATTTGTCCATATATGATAAACTATCAGTAAGATATTGTTAATTTATTCATTTGTTTCATTCATAACACCAACAGCGACTTAAGCCAGTTGTTGGTAGAAGAAGACGGAACAACCACAACCAAGTATGTGTATGGTAATGAGTTAATCAGTGCCAAGACTTATGAGAAAAGCTTAGAGGAATTAAAACAGGAAGGAGAGAAGAATAAAAAAAGTGGTAACCAGCAGGCAGACATCACCTACTACTACCACTATGACAACTTAAAAAGCACCACGCTATTAACAGATGAGACAGGAGAAGTAGTAGAAACTTACGACTATGGCACTTATGGTGAAGTCACCAGTGGAGACACCACCTTAACCCGCTTCCTATATAACGGAGGCTTGGGAGTAAGCAGTGACAGCAACGGACTATATTACATGCGTGCAAGGTACTATAACCCCGCTATCCGACGCTTCATCAACCAGGATGTAGAAACCGGAAGTATGGACGACAGTGCCAGCCTGAACCGTTACGCATATGTACAGGGTAATCTGGTCAGCTTAATCGACCCATTCGGTTTAAGTCCTGACATGGACTATGGCAACTATGAAGCCAATGCCTTAAAGAGACTTTTCAAGGTAGCAAATAAGGTAGCAGACTATCTGCCGGTAGTTGGAACCGCAAGGGATATAAAACGTTCCTATAACGCCTTTAAGAATGGTAACATAGCAGATGGAATCAAACATGGGGCAACAGCAGCACTGGCATTGGCAGGGCCAGCAGCGAAAGTAATGAAGTCTGCTATGAAATTGGCGAAGAATTCATTAAAAGCAGAAAAATGCTTAAGTAAGATAGCCCAGATTGCTTCGGAAGGAATTAAGCTAGCTGGAAAGGCTGTTAGACGTGTAGGGGATGCCGGCAAGAAGGTAGCAAAGACCATTAAGAATGGGGTATGTACTGTTGCACGGACGGTGAAGAGGGAAGCAGTCAAATTTCATAAGGATAATCGTGGAATTATAAATTTAAAGGCTGAATCGAGGTTTGGTAAGAAAAGTAGTAGTGTTGGATATAAGAGTGGTAGTAAGACGCAAGTATTTGATATTGTTGAATATGGAGATAAAACTCCTGGATTAGAAAATCATCATGGAGTTTTAGATGTATGGGCAACCCATAATATTGATGGTTATAAATCAAGGGCAGGTAAATCTACAACAATAGCATTAACACCAGAACAGCATGCAGCTACAAAATCAGTATATAGAGATTGGTTGTATGAGAGGACTGGTAAAAAAGTAGGAGGAAAAGTTGATTGGACAAGTGTGTCACCGCAAGAAGCACAAGCCTTATCGGAAAGAATGTTTGACGCAGCAAATGTTCCTCTATCTGCAAGAAATAATTATTATAGAGAATTCAATCGCTATATTTATGGATTAGGAAATTAGAAAGGAATTAGAAATGGATATTTTGAAGATACTTGATAAAATTAGAAACACTCAAAGATGTATTGTATATAGTCCTTGTGGCTTACCAATCTTAATTGAAGGAGTTGATTTGCCTAATGATTTAAAAGTTTTTTATGAGAATTGCGGAGGTGTTTCTTTCTTTGCTGATAGTGCGTATGGGTTTACGATTGTAAGTCCAGAAGAAATGGTATTAGCAAACCCAATTATTGTCGGGGAACTTTGTGAGGAAGATATATCATCAGAGTGGTATATTATTGGTAAAGATAGCGAAAATAATTATATTACTATTGATTTGGCAAAAGAAAGGTTAGGAAGGTGTTACGATAGCTTTTGGGATAGACATGGTGTGGTTGGAGAATGTGCTATTGTTGCACAATCTTTTACGGAATTAGCGTCACAATTGTATAGTAATCAAGGTAAAAGCTTATTCTGGTTAGATGATGATTTTATTTATCTGGGTGACGCTTATGATGAAGTATAATATTTAATTATTTCTCTACTTAAGGACATTCAAAATTAAAAACCAATATTTAGTTCCAATACGCTGATATTAACGCACTTCTTTTAAAACAAATTTTTGTTGCGAAAGAGGTGCGTTTTTATGAGTGTAAGAAAGGTAAACTCAAATGAGATTAAAATATATGATTCAGTCCAAGTAAAATTGAAAACGGCTGGAAACATTTCGGTTGTCCAGTTTACGGACGGAAATAATAAAACCTGCATAGTCCGTAATCTGTCAAAAGATACTTGCCTTGATACTCGTACTGGTGAGGTAAAGTCGGAAGCATAAAAACCTTAAGCAATCCCGAAGAAAGCAAAGCTGGAAGCACAGGCATCCGCTATGAATACGACAGCAGTAACCGCCTAACCAGGGAAACCAACTCCATCGGCATGACAGTCAGCCTGAGCTACAACGCACAGCAGCAGGTAGAAAGCAGGACGGACAGCAGGGAGCAGGGAGGAGACAGTAAAACCACCAACTACAGCTATGACGCCATTGGAAGACTAACCAGACTAACCGACAAAGAAGGAACCATTTGTTATGAATACGACCCCTGCGGCAACATCACAGCAGTAACAGAAACCAAAGCAGACGGAAGTATCCAGACCATAAAGAAAACCTATGACAAAAACAACAGAATCAGCAGTATAACTGATGCCAATGGCAACAAAATATGTTATACTTACAACAGGTTTGGAAGCATAAAAACCCTGACTTATCCCGACGGAAGTGTTGTCACCTACGATACCTACGACAACGGTCAGCTAAAAACCGTCACCGACTGGGAAGGAAGCCAGACCAGCTATGAATATGATAATGATGGAAGGCTTATTAAAATAAGCCGACCCGATGGAAGCACGGAAATCTATCAATACAACACCGCAGGGAAGCTCACCCTCCAGACAGACAAAAAAGGAGAACAGCTCTTGCAAACCATAAGCTATACTTATAACGGCTATGGGGAAATCAGCAAAAAGGTGAAGACCTATGGTGAAGGAGTAAAGGAGGCAGGAAAGCAGACAGAAGAAAAGGTAACGGATAGTAGTAAGGACAGTAATGTCGATGTTGGTGTTGGCAAAGTTTCAGATGCAGACAGTACGAAAAGTACTGACACCAAGGAAGAAATGCAGTACAACACTGCCAACCAGTTAATTGGTTACCAAGGCAAGGTGGTAGAATACGACGCCTACGGCAATATGACTAAAGGACCCGCCAATGGCAGCATGGCAACGTATACCTATGACAGCCGGAATCGTCTGACTGACGTCTTAAATCTAAGCTATGAATACGATGCAGAAAATAATCGTATAGCAACTACTGACAGCCAGACAGGGAAAACCATAAGGTATATCCACAACACCAACAGTGACTTAAGCCAGTTATTGGTAGAAGAAGACGGAACAAGCACAACCAAGTATGTGTATGGTAATGAGTTAATCAGTGCAAAGACCTATGAGAAAAGTTTAGAGGAATTAAAACAGGAAGGAGAGAAGAATAAACAAAGTGGTAACCAGCAGGCAGATATCACCTACTACTACCACTATGACAACTTAAAAAGCACCACGCTATTAACGGATGAGACAGGAAAAGTAGTAGAAACCTATGACTATGGCACTTATGGAGAAGTCACCAGTGGAGACACTAGCTTAACCCGCTTCCTATATAACGGAGGCTTGGGAGTAAGCAGTGACAGCAATGGGCTTTACTACATGCGTGCAAGGTACTATAACCCAGCTATCAAACGCTTCATCAATCAGGACGTAGAAACCGGAAGCATGGACAACAGTGCCAGCTTAAACCGTTATGCATACGTACAGGGTAATCCGGTTAGTTTAACCGACCCATTCGGTTTAAGCCCGGACATGGAATATGGCAACTATGAAGCCAATGCATTAAAGAGACTTTTCAACGTAGCAGATAAGGTAGCGGACTACCTTCCGGTAGTTGGAACCGCAAGGGATATAAAGAGGTCTTACAACGCCTTTAAAAACGGGAATATAGCAGACGGAATCAAACATGGAGCAACAGCAGCACTTGGTCTGGTAATACCCACAGCAAAGCTGGCTGCTAAAGCAGCAAAGACAACTTTAAAACTGGCGAAGAATGCATTAAAGGCTGAAAAGTGCGTAAGCAAAACAGCCCAGATTGCTACGGATGGGATCAAGTTAGCCAGAGATACAGGCAAGGTCAGTAAGCTGGCGGGTAAGGCAGGAAGTGTCAGTGCCGGAATAGCAAAGTCTGTTAAGAATGGGGTAAGTACTGTTGCCCGGACGGTGAAGAGGAATGCGGCGAAGGTTTTCAAGAGTAAAAGACAGAACATAAGGGGTAGTAAGACATTACAAACAGGTGGACGACAAGTTGATTACAGTGCGTTTGTTAAAAGATTAGAAACGGTGGGTATGGAATATGAGAGTATACGCATAGATACTACGGATATATCGAAAATTGCTCAAAATACAGGAATGCCAGAATGGAAAATTAGTAAAATAAAGGAACATGTATTTTTCAATGAGCATATACTTGATTCGGGAATAAGAAGGTTTGATCCAGATCCAGATATTGCAGACGGATGGTATAGATTAACAAATGGAAATTATAATCAAAATGATATTGATTTATTGAATCATGAGTATTTTGAGTCAAAATTTGAGAGTTTCTATAAAACTGATTATAGAACGGCACATAATAAAACAGAAGAATCAGGAAGAAAATGGGATCCATATAAGGAGGGAAATTAATGGCAGTATATGTTAAAATGATTAAAGTGTATGATGACGAGAAGAAAGTGATATATCGATTTGGACCTAATGAAGACTTAATGGGAGAAATTGAGTTTGACAAAGAAAAAATAGAATTTCGCGTTTTAAAACAAGTCAATGCTCCTGATTCAATGTTTTCAAATCAGTACTATGAAAATTGGGCAATAAAACAAATACTAAAAATATTGGTTAGAAACAATGGACAATTTCCAGATGTTACTTCAGTTGAATTGTGATATGAACCAGCGGAATTTTGGTGCTGAATCGAGGTTTGGGAAGAAAAGTAGTAGGAATGGAGAAAAGGAAATCTTAAACCTTGATTGAAGGTAGTGATATTTTGATTATTTGTAATTATGAAACTAACTTTTCAACAACATCAGAAGGCATGGAACGGAAACGCACACTTCATTTGTGACTTTGGAAGGGAATTAGTATTTCTTGATATTCCCATCTGACAATCAGCAATTTCGGGACCGGATGTCCCGAAAAGATGCAACTGAGCCATGGAAGGCGAATTTGCATCGTTTGCGTCAGAAGGTGATTGCTTTATGGGAATATCATAGAAATCCTTATTCCCGTACAACGAAACAAATGAAGTGTGCGTTTTCGTTCCATGTCGTTGGGATTTGCAATCAGTTTTACAAATTTAATTTGCCACATATAAAAATTTGTCCATATATGATAAACTAACAGTAAGATGTTGTTAATTTATCCATTTGTTTCATCCACAACACGAACAGCGACTTAAGCCAGTTATTGGTAGAAGAAGACGGAACAACCACAACGAGATATGTGTATGGTAATGAGTTAATCAGTGCAAAGACCTATGGGAAAAGCTTAGAGGAATTAAAGGATGATGGTGTTAAGGCAACAGCCAGTACAACATATTACTATCATTATGACAACCTTAAAAGCACTACGCTCCTAACAGATGCAACAGGAGAAGTAGTAGAAACATACGATTATGGCACATATGGTGAAGTCACCAGTGGCGACACTATCTTAACCCGCTTCCTATATAACGGAGGATTGGGAGTAAGTAGCGACAGCAATGGACTTTACTACATGCGTGCAAGATATTATAATCCAACCATTCGTCGCTTCATTAACCAAGATGTAAAAGCAGGAAGCATGAATGACAGTGCCAGCTTAAACCGTTATGCATACGTGCAAGGTAACCCCATCAGTCTCACCGACCCATTTGGTTTAAGTCCGGACATGGAATATGGCAATTATGAAGCCAATGCATTAAAGAGACTTTTCAAGGTAGCAGATAAGGTAGCGGACTATCTTCCGGTAGTTGGAACTGCAAGGGATATTAAGAGGTCTTACAATGCCTTTAAAAACGGGAATATAGCAGATGGAATCAAACATGGGGCAACAGCAGCACTGGCATTGGCAGGGTCAGCAGCGAAAGTAATGAAGTCTGCTATGAAACTGGCGAAGAATTCATTAAAAGCAGAAAAATGCTTAAGTAAGATAGCCCAGATTGCTTCGGAAGGAATTAAGCTAGCTGGAAAGGCTGTTAGACGTGTAGGGGATGCCGGCAAGAAGGTAGCAAAGACTGTTAAGAATGGGGTAAGCGCTGTTGCACGGACGGTGAAGAAGAATGCGGCGAAAGTCTTCAAGAGTGAAAAGCGAAGCATAAGGGGCAAATATAAGGATGATGTTCTTTCTATACCAACGCAGCAACAAATGCATGATGCTGTTATAGAGTGGGCAAGAATGGAAAAAAATCTTGCACCATCTAAAGGAAAGATTACTGGTTTTAACACAGCCTCAGTTGTTTTTGATGCTAGAACAGGCGAATACTATTATGGAATGAACAAAGGAATAAAATTAAGCGGGGATGATGTTAATAAAACATTAGCTGATATTTTACCTCCCAATACTTTGAATAGATATGAAGTAGGAAATTGTGCAGAGGTTGATGCAGTAAATCAAGCTTTAAATAATAATAGCAATTTACGGGATTTATATATTTATACAATAAATGTTACAACTGATAAATACAAAATTCCAAGTCCTGATTTTGGCATACCGAAGCCGGCATGTGAAAATTGTACATATACATTTAGAGGGAAAGTGGCTGATATAATAAGTGGATATATTGATGATTAGGGAAAATATTATATAAATTTTACTTTTTCAATAGGAGGATAATTGAAATGGATATTAATGAATTCAAAAGGATATCATTAAACGGAAGAGTATCATATAGTATCAGGTGTTTTGAAAATTTGTTGTTTTATTTAGATTATAATGTGGAAGATTGGGAAATAGTGTTAGAATATCTATGGCAATTTACAAGCATTAAGTATCTGGATGATTGGAATGGTATAATATCTGAAATCATTCCGGAAAATTTATTGGAATTTATGTCATATGAAGAACATGATTTTGAGTATTTGGATGAAGATACTTTTAGATATCTTTATAAATTATATCAGAATATTGATGGAAAAATAGATTATTTAATGTCTGCTATTTATTATATAGGTGCCAGCCATTCCTATAGTGTAATACAAGGCTATGGACAAGCTAGCTTTAATAGATTAACAGAGCTTATAAATTATATGGTTAAAAATCATATACCTTTACCAGATATTGATTCTTTTAGAAGGTTTAGTATAGAGGAAAATAGAGGCTGGGGGAATAAATTTGATGGGAGAATATTATCAAAAATTATATGATATATGATTCCGGTTGGAAAAGGAAGGTAAATATGACATCTGAAGAAGTAAAAAAAATATTTTTTAAGTATGACGGCTCATTGTTTGCAATGGCTAGGGAAGAAAAAGAAGCCTATGAAAATTATAAATTATTAAACATTTCTGAGGAAACGGTAGAAAAATGGCGGCAAGAATTGTTTCTTGACTTGTGGGAACAACTAAAAGAAAATGGGTCAAGCGATTTGTTTAATAGAATGTATGATCTTTCGGAAAATAAACATAAAAGAGAAAACTTATTGATTTTGAAAAAAGCATTACATGAAGTGAATTATGCAAATTTAAATGTAAATGCATGTATTTCTGAAACTGTGCTTGGGAGAAAGGCTTTATCAGAAAGAAGTGGTATGATTTTTTGGGCATATGATTTAGGTGAGCAAGAAATGGCAAAAGAATTATTACAGTATGTTTGGAAATTGATAACAGTTCAAACATTTGATGAAAAAATAAAGCCCAGATTGGAAAGAAACATAAAGAAATGTTATTTGATAGGTTCTAAGATAAATTATTCAACTTTTCCAATTTGATTGAAAATATACCTAAATATCGTAAGAAACAACTATATGACAGAGTAGGAAGTGATGTAAGAGAGATAGAATAGGACGTTTTGACCCACATATAGAGATTGCAGATGCTTGGAAAAGATTAGAAAGTGGAAATTATAATCAAAATGATTAAAATGTTTGATGATGAGAAGAAAGTGATATATCGATTTGGACCTGATGAAAACTTAATGGGAGAAATTGAATTTGACAAAGAAAAAAAGAATTTCGTGTTTTAAAACAAGTCAATGATCCAAGGAATTCAAATCAGGCATATGAAAATTGGGTAGAAGAACAAATAGTAAAAAATAATATTTAAAAAAAATGGGCAATTCCCGGATGTTACTTCAGCTGTAAAGTGATATGAACCAGCGAAATTTTGCCGAGTTGGGTATAACGTTATCCGTAACCTTAAACGGCAGCCCCAGGCGTTTTAGCAAGCTAAAGAAAAGAAAGAGACAAGTAGAGGAATTTGAAAAAAGCTAAACAAATTTACACAACATAAAGTTACTATGTTTGATAGGGTTAGGTGTCCGTATTGTAAAAAGATAATGTTTTTATTAGAAAAAGAAATACACTTGTAAAGTGCCCTATTAATTGGCTTAAAATCGATATAGAGAGTATATTGAAACATAGTTAAGTAAGTAGAAACAATCGGAAGTCTTTAGGAGTGAAAGGCGGAACATTTGGGGGAGGTACAAGGGTTGTAGTAACCCTATAAATGCTACATTTGAAGGAACCATTTACAGAGGTGTTGATAGTAAGTACGACCTGCTGTAAAAGAGTCAATTGCTATTGGTTAATATGCATATAGTAATGGATATAATGGAATTATAGCACCTTCAGCAAGAGCAGACGGAGGCGTAAATATTATTTTATTTAATACAAAAGGAGTGAAATAGGCGATGGATATGATTGATATTCTTTTAAATGAGTATAAGGAAGAAAACTGGATTGAATATGCAAGGTGTTTTGAAGAGTCTGATATACATATCAAAGGTATTCCACAAGACATCATTAATGCAGTAGTGACTATTTTAGGCGATGAAGTTGGATATAATTGGTTGCGTTCACCACTTCATAAACTTGGAGGTAAAAATGCAATAGAGTTGTTAAAAATACCAAAGGGAGAAAGAGCATTAAAAGCTTTTATTATGCGACTTCCAAATTAGTTATAGTTTAAGCACTTTCATAAATATCTATAATTAAATACATTAGGGTTATACTTAGGACTTTCAACTGCCTAAATCTTTTTTCAAAAAATAACTGCATCACTTACCTGTTCATGAAGTAAATGATATGTGGGCAATGTACTATGAAGCCAATGCCCTAAAGAGACTTTCTAATGTAGCAGACTTCCAGCCAGTAGTAGGAACAGCAAGAGACATTAAACACTCATATAATGAGTTCAAAAGTGGAAATATAGCAGACGGAATTAAACATGGTGCAACAGCTGCAATCGGTCTGGCAGTTTTCACAGCCAAACTGGCAGCTAAGGAATTAAAATCTGTTGTAAAACTGACAAAGAATACATTAAAGGCTGAAAAATGTGTAAGCAAGACAGCCCAGATTGCTTCGGATGGGATAACGTTAGCCAGAGATGCAGGCAAAATCAGTAAGCTTGCGGGTAAGGCAGGAAGGGAGTAAGTAATATGAGTGATTATAATTATGAGATTATTAAAGCATCTGTTATAGAATGGTATGAGAAAGTGTTATATGAACTAAAAGATAAAGGTGAAATTATTCTGTCAAAAAACAGTGATGACGCATTAATTATTGACTTCGATTTTCAAAATTGTATAGCACAGCTTTCGGTCACTAATTCACAGTTTGTGTCATACCAATTTGTGTATTTTGAAGCAATGGATGTAGAAATATCAAGTCTAGAAGAGACAAAGCCAATATATTGTTTTTATGATGATGATGCTATGCAAAAAGTTGATGTAATTGGTGCTCTGGATGAAGCTTTTATATTTTGTTCAAATTATAAAGTGAAGGAAGATGCATCATCACAACCATAAGACGAAAAGGACAGAAATGATGATTAAAAATTTAATGGATAAAATAATTGCAGAGAGAAAGAAAAAAAGTATCGAGGATGATTACGGGATACAAGATTGTTGGGATAAGATGGTAGATATTTTGTCTAAAGATGTTCGTG
Organism: Lachnospira sp.; assembly: GCA_017621205.1. Taxonomy (GTDB): domain Bacteria; phylum Bacillota; class Clostridia; order Lachnospirales; family Lachnospiraceae; genus NC2004. Next base: position 29,995 of record JAGATQ010000020.1, on the reverse strand, counting down.
AAACAGAAACATATTTAGAAAGTTGTTCTGAAAAGGACATATATTTTATTAGCGAAGTTTTTGAAGATGTATCTGAACAGTTGCAAAGTAAAGAATATATTGACTGTCTAAGGAGATTAGATAAAAAATTTCCTAGTCTTAATTTGAAAAAAGATATTGATTTGGCAGAAGAGTATATTTAGTTGACTTTAGGGTTAGCAGCAGAGTGCCCATGGCAGGGGCGGTAGCCTCCCGAGCCAATGACCGGTTTGCCGGAATACATAAGAAGGGGGTAAATAAAGTGTTGACAGATGCAAGAGAAATAATCAAAAATATTTTATTTAATAACAATATTGAAGTTATTGATGTGTTTGAATATGGGACAAGTAAAATTGAGTTTATGGGAAAGAAAAATAGCGAAATAATTTCAATTTCTTTAGTGGATGATTTATCATATGATTTTACAGCTTTTAGTAAGGATGGTGACATAATAATTTATAATAATACCCAAAGATAGTTATTATTAGATGAATTAAAAGAATCAATACAGCAGGATTTGGAAAAAATTGGAAAATTATAATTTTTTTATTATGGAGGTGATTATAATGTATAGTTTGGAAAGCATTGAGAAAAAACAAAATATAAAGTTCCCAGAAGAATACAAACGATTATATCAATCTAATTTTAAACAAATTGATAATAGAAAAAATTTCATGTAGGAGATGATGTGTTTTGTATAAGTAAATTTTTAACTACAACTGAAATTAATGATATTTTGGATGAATTTTATAACATATTGGGGTATGATTAAATTCCAATTGCACAGACAGATGATGATGATTACATATGCTTGAATTATATAGAAAATATGAAAAAACCATCAATAGTATTATGGAATTATGAATTAGCGTTAGAAAACGCAGAAGAAGGAATATTATTTTTATATAATAGTTTTTATGAATTTGAAGCTCTGTTGATGGAATAAGGATATGGGTACAATGATGCTCATAATAAGAGGGCAATTTTAAAAGTTGTTTTATAAAGAAAAAAGCTAGGAGGTTGATTAGAAAATGTATATATATAAAGTGAGTAAGCACACACGGGAAGTTTTTAAAAATATATCTATTATTGGTCGTGTGGCTTATTTAATATGTTTGTTTGAAAGACTATTATTATATTATAAGTGTGATAAAGAGGAGTGGAAAATTGTATTAGAAAAGTTGTGGTCAGTTACTACTGTTCAATATATGGATGAGTGGATGTATGAGTTTGCAGAGTATTTGCCAGATAGTATATTGGAAGATACGATGGATGATGCCGAATATATTACAGAGAGCGACTTTAATTATTTAAATAAAGTATATAGTAAAACTCCTAGGGATATACTTTTGTTTTTAGAAATCATTTTTGATTGTCAATCTGTAGAACTTTATACAACTATATATGATGATAGTCCCGGTACACTTGAAAAGGTAGAGGAGGGAATCAATATGTTAAAAGCACATAATATAGAGATTATTTCAGCAGAACCATTTAGAAAATACTCATTTAAAGAGAGTGGCGGATGGGGAAAATCATTTGATGGTAAAAGTCTATCAATACTTCTTTAATTTTAGAATGGAGGGTTTATGGAGCAAAGAATAAAAGTCATAATGCAGGAGTATATAAAAGGTGTTGAAAATATTTGTAACAATTTATTGGATGGAATTAATCACGATAATAATCTAAATTTAAAAACAAAAAGAGATTTTTTTGTTTATAGAGAGAAACAAAAGAAATGGGAATATGAATATGAGATTAATGGAATTAGTTATAGATGGCATGGTATAGGTTGTTTTGCTTTTAATAAAGATTTTTGGGTAGAGTGGGATTTTGGTTATAGGTGCAGGTGGTGTGGTATTGACCCTTGGAAACTTGTCTCAACTTTAAAAAGAAATAGAAGTCAATATATTGAGTATTATGATGGAAATACAATCAAAGAAATATGCGAACAAGCTGTAGAAGAGGGAATAATGTTTAGAAAGGGGGAACATTATTATTTTCAAATACCAAAAAATGAAACCTTTGAACCCAGATTTCCAAAAGAATTTGACACATTAGTTGTGAAGTATCATGATTCAACATGGTCCATTTCACGAAATAAAGTTATTGATAAGTTTATAAGAAAAAGTAGGTGGGTGTATAATCAAATAGATAAAAATGAGGACAGGTATATATTAAAATTTATGTTGGATGGGGCGGAGGTATATTCTATATTATATGATGATACAGGATATCCGGAATCTGCTATAAAAATTATGAGTGATGATATTTTACATAATTTGTGTATAAATAGAAATAGGGATATGGACAAAAACCTAAATTAGGATTATTGCAAATCCATCTACAAGAGCGATGAATATGCAAATCACAAAAAACTTGTTAAAAGAGCATCTGCACAAGGAGTGGATTCTGATGTTTATATTCATAATCCTGTACCATTAGTGAAGAGGTAGATAAAGTATGAGAATACCAGAATTTTTAAAAACAACTTATTCTATGTTATTTGAAGCATTTCCGAATGGAGTATGTGAAGAAGAATATTGGATAATACTTTATTTGATGTATGATTATATGTCGGATGAAAACTTGGCATTGATTATGTCATTTTTTATAAATAAACCATTAGGAATAATAGAAAATGATATTTATAGAGTGTGTCAAATGAAATTTGATTCTAATTTATTGGAGAAAGTAAAAAACAGACTAGATAAGTGCGGTTTTGAGGAATGGAAAAAAGAAGAGTGAATATTTTTTACACTGTTCTACAATAGAATTGTTTGGGACACATCATCTGAAGATGTTGATAATGCTGATAATTAAGAAATGGCATAATGACTATTCGTAAGGGAAAGAGGAGAAGACTATATGAGTGAATGCATAATCTGTAAAGGGCATAAGCCTAACAATTTTAAATTTGGAATAGCTGCTATCGAGTTGGATGATTTTTTGCGAGAACAAGCATCAAAATATGGAGTGATACTGATGAGGTTTGGACAATTAGTATTAAAGAAAAAGATATAGATTTCTATTTAACAAAAGCACAAGAAGAGATTAATAAGGGAATTGTCTTTGAAAAAACAGATTTTTATATGATAATAAATGAATTGTTAGAGAGTGGATTTAAAATCGCAATGTGGTACTCTACTTATTGTGAAGATTTACCCTTATGTAAAAGTAAAATAGAGGTATTGGATACATGTTATAATGGAATAGTGGATGTATCGGGAATGTGTGAAGTATATTTTATGATGTGATAGATAATAACCAAATTGAGAAAATTATAAAAGGATGAAAAAAATGAATAATTATGAAAAGCGAATGAATAGAGAGATACAATCAATTATTGGACTTCACGAATATGAAGAGGTACATATAGAGGAATACCCATTAGCTGTATCTCGTCAAATTTTAAAAATATATTTAGAGTGGGCATGTCAACCACAAAATATTGCAGCAATAGAACTCGGGAGAAATAAAATAAGAAAAATTAGCAGTATATGGTTAAATAAACATTTTCTTGAAATTGCTCAGGAGGCTATTGATTTTTTAGATGAGTGGGAATTTAGACGATTAATTGAACTAGTTATTGATGTAGTTCCTAATTTAAAAAAAGATATATTTAAATTGGTTGCTCATGCGGACAACATGGAAATAATAGAAGTAATTGAGGATTTTCAATAAGAAGCTAATAATAGTAAAGTGTTTGAGTGTATTGAAGAGAGATTATCTAACACTACAACATTAGTTATTGATGACGTAGATATATATAATATAATCTGTAAAGAATTTTTTATAGAGAAGGAAAAAAACATTAGAGGGTAATGGTAGAATGCAGGATAGGTATATATATGTAGATAAAATAATAGATAATCTGATAGCCAATAACTTTACTAATCAAGAATTAGAACAGTACTTGGAAAGTCCATCTGTTTTAATAAAAGCAAATGCGATTATAGCTGTTTTTAGAAATCAAATTACTGAAGATAGCATTATTCAAAAATTGAATTTTATTTCACAGAACATAAAAAATGAGCCTAAAGTATTAGGGGTATGGACGACGGGGCATTGTGCAATGGCAGTATTGTATTTGCTAAACACGAGTATTACACTTAACATGTATAATGCTAATAGAGAGAAATTTGACGAATATACTAATGAGGATATTCAGAGTGCAATAGAAGAAATTTCTCGTTCGTTCGGGCAATAACGATTTACTTATTTTATACCAATCTGCAACCGGAGCAAGTCAGTACTATTTCATAACAAATATCCTAAAAAGATATACCAAAGAAAATGTGTGAAAATGGTAAGTGTACATTTTATGGTAGAGCGCTTACAGTAAAACAGCAGAGCTTGCCAAATCTAAATGATTTGATTGGAGGAGAACGAATGAGCTTATTGAATGAATACTCTTATATTTGGGAAGAGGATAGAGATAAATATGTATTAGTAACTGATGAATTAGGTGAAAGTATCTTTTATATAAATGGAAAGGAAATTATGTTTTTTTTGATTGAAGATGATATGTTGGACACTTTGATTATTAATAAGATGTTAGAAAATGGAAATAGAATATATAAAAGTATCGAAGAACTGCAAGCGAGTCTGACATAATGCAAAATACTTTTCAGATTTATTTGAACCTTGAAAACTGCATGACAAATTTATTAAACTAGCAGGAGGGGTGTAATTATGATAGATGAATCTATATTTGATGTTATTGAGGTAAAAAAATGTAGTAATTATCAGCAACTGGCTGGAAGAGTATTAAAAGATATAAAAATATTTGATGAACTTATTGTGTTTAGAAATATTAATATACATAATTGCTCAAAACATTGTAATAACATCGGTCAATTAATTATTGATGACTATTCACCATATGAAACTGTTATAATCAATAAAATATGGACATGTGGACATTATTTTAATTCCCTCGATTCTGGCATATCGGCCATGGTTGAGTGTAATAATACTAAGTTGGATTTAACAGATTTAGTTTTATTCAAAAAGGTAAATAAAAATGAGGCCATGCATCATAGATTAATATATTCGTTAAAACAATGTGGGAAATTTCTTATAAATTCTACAGATGAAATTGTTGAAATGAATATATTTGAAAACTTCGATGTAAGTATGACAAATGATGCTTCTGATGATAATTTAGAGATGTTTGTAGATAACGGATGGATAAATGATGAGATGAAAGAGAAATGCATAGAGCTAAGAAATTTATATATTGATATTAAAGTTAATCATCCACAGATATGGAATAGTAAAGGGGTAAAAACATCTAGGCTTTGGTGGGAAATTTTAGATTTGGCAGATAAAATAAAACATTTTCTATAATTGTTATCCTTAACAATTTAGCATTTGTAAAACTACCCGCTACGTCTATGATGTTAATGAAATGGGAGAGTCTTTAGGTGACTATGGCACTTATAGAGAATACGGCAAAGGAATATAGGGAGGAATGAAATAATGCTGTATGATTATAAATATGATAATGAAGTAAGAGTTAAAATATGGAAAAATGAACACCCATTCGAAAAATGTAAGGTCCAAAAGAAAATAGTGAAAAAGCTTCAAAGAGACTATTCAAAAACAGAGAATGAACGAGAAATGATTTTGATTGTTGAGTTAAAGTTGCCCAGAAATCATAATAATTATGGAATGTTGGGATTTGAATATAGGAAGGGTGGAGATGAAACTAATATAATTATTAATGTGAATGATTACAAGGGAGAATTATATGAAGCTAATATTTCAGTTATGCCTGATATAGTGCATAAAGGAATACCAGAGGATTATGTAGATGGAATTATAAAAAGTGTCGAGGGTATTAGAAAAGAAACAATGAAATGTGGAACATATAATTTTAATATTGGAGCACATGGAGAGGTTGGTTCTAGTCAAAATATGTTTTATGTAATAACTAATATTTTGTTTAGAATTCTTGATGTTGACTTAATAGACGATAGTATTATAAATAAAATAATATTGGAGGAGATATGATTAAAGAAAGTTGGAGGAATTAAATATGTTATTGTTTGAAAGTGATAATGAGTATAGGAAAATATGTCTATGGAAGGATGAAATACCATTTGATTATGAGGGGTATAATTTTTTGCGTTTGTGTGTTGAATGTGGTGATGTTAATTGGCATATTGGAACAATTTGTATTGAGGCAAAGTTGCACCCGCGGCATGTTAGTAATTATGCAATGATATGCATGAGATATAGAAATAATCAGAGAAATAAAACAGATATAATTATAAATTATGGGTGTGAAGATGATTTTTTTATATCGCAAGTGTTACTGCTTAGTAAAACAGTAAGGATAGGACTAAATAGAGAATATTTGAATGCAATAGATGAATTTTTTAAAGAATATCCTCTTGGGATGTTGTCCAGTGGTACTATTGAAATAATTAGTGGAGGATATGATGAGGTAGGCTCAAGTAATATGGCTTTTAAAAAAGTTATGGAAATCTTGGTGTTTGTATTTTGTCATATTGATGAGTTGAGTGATAATGAATTGCAAAAGGAATTATTAAAACTCATATAAAGTTATATGTGAAATTTTACGAATATTCCATTTGATTAGGGGAATGATTATGTACGATAATTTATATTGTAAAGTATTTGTTGACACGAACTTAAGTTATGAAGAAATATTTTTAGGGATAATGAATTATGTTGGCGGGAAAAAGGAATCATTTAGTTATATTGTTACAGATTGGTGTGATATGTTTATTCAAAAGAATAAAGAGTATAATAAAGAGCAGTATTTCCAAGATACTGATGATTTTTTATATTGGAAGTATTATCTTGACATAGAACCAATTGTAGATGATGAGATTACATATATTAAGAGAATACATGACTTATTAAAATACTTAAAAGAATGTTGTAATGGTGTGGTAGCTGCTTGTGATTTTGAAAATGAATTGAATGATTAACCAGAGGCCGTGAGACTAAATAAGGCTAGATGTGTAAGAAGTCATTTCTGGTAGCAGGTTACTTTTCCGTGGTTGGAATCGCAAGGGATTTGACAAACTAAGATTTGAACATTAGGAGTAAGGTGAAATTATGATAGAGCATACATACTCTTTTCGGGCATATAATTCCACTTGGTGGGTTTATGTTAAGATTTTTGCTGAATATGTAGATTGCAATAGTGTCGATTTGAATTCAAAAACGATAAAGATTGTAGATGGCTTATGGATGAAATTTGCAGAAAAACCTATGAAAAAAGGCGAATTATTTTATGATGGAGATTTGCCCTATTTGAAAAAGGGTTTAGAGATAGTCCAAAAGCAGATAATTAATAGCAGTATCTATGAGAATACTTTGATAATAATTCATAGTTTAGAGATTATTCCATGTGATTTTCAAGAGGAAGGGTTAATTGCTGTAATGATAGAATGGGCTGCCAAGGCATTTAATTTTGAACCGCCTAAGATAAATGTTGTTTTTCAGAAACAAAATAACCGTTATGTTTTTGATTTTTCTGATTCTGAAAAATAATGGATGCTAATTTTCAACCAGAGCAAGCCGGCACTATATACATAAAGTAAGTTAAACTATTTTACAAATTCTAGTCTTGTTTAAAATTCATATTTATTTTTGGTAACTGTATAAAAACGTGTCAGGACATGTTAAACTAAGTCTATAATTACTATGACAACTTAAAAGTACTACTCTGTTAAAGGACGAATCCGGCAAGGGAATAGAAACCGGAATCAAGCAAGAACAATTTCATATAAATTTAATCATGCCTAGAAGTTGGTTAAAAGGAGGACATGCTTCAGAAGATATAGCAAGGACTGCTGAAAATGCTTTGGGAGAAATTATAAATGGAGGTGTTTTATAATTATGGAAGAAAATATAAAGTGGGATGATAGCAGCGATGAAATTATGGATATTATTAAAGTGGTAGAAGACAATAAAGAAATACAAATTCCCATAAACTGTCCAATTTGTAATACTAGTAATGCTCATATATATATGCATCGCTATGAAGATGACAGAGGTACAATATGGACATGGTGTAGTAATTGCAAATCATGTACACATGGGAGTAGAATGAAATTACCCAAATGGTGGGAAAATGCTGATTTCATAAATGATTCCGAACGTACTTCGCACCCTGTTTTTTTAGAACTAAAGGTAAACATGATAGATGAACATTTAAGGCAGTTGCTAAAAAAGAATTGTCATAGGAAACGGATTATTCATCAATCAGGATGTTGAAACTGAGAGTATGGACACCAGTGCTAGCCGGAACCGTTATGCATGTCTTTATGATGGAGAACCTGATTATAGATTTGATTGTATAATTAATGAGACCAGCTTAGGAGTTGAATATTATTTCAACAAAACAATATTTGATAAATTACATTATTTTGGTGACGGAGGGTTATGATGGAACGCTATAAATACATCTTATTTGAAGGAAGATGGGGGATTAGCATAACTATATATGGACAAGTATATAGTAAAAATTCATTTCAAGATGATTGTATCGAGGTGTGCACTGGGTTATGGCTTTCGTTTAGTAAGTATCCTTTAAGTGAAAATGAAATATTTTGTGAAGAAGACAGGGATGCAATATATTCTGCTCTTGATATGGTTAAATATGATATTTTGTCAAATAGTCAAGCTGCTAATGGAGTCGTTATTCAAATATGTAGTTTGCAGTATAGTGTATGTTTTTACCAAAAAGAAGCAATGATTGCTGCTATGATAAACTGGTGTTCTAAGGTGTTTGATTTTGAGAGTAAAGAGATAAAAAGTAAATTTGATAAAAAGAGTAACAAATATATTTTTGATTTTTCTGACTCCGAAAAATAATGGATGTTAATCTTCAACCAGAGCAAGCCGCCATTATATACATAAAGTAAGTTAAATTAATTTACAAATTATAGTCTGGTTTAAGATTCATATTTATTTTTAGTGTTAAATTCCTTTAGATATAGAAGATATAAATTAGGAGGTAACTATGGTTGTTGAATTGCTAGACGAATATGTATTAAATGTTTTGAAAAAAGTGGGTGGAGTAGGGATAGAAAAAAAGATATAAATTATTGGATTCAAATTTTGACAGAAGAAGGATATATTGTTAATGAATATGCGAAATTAATTTTATCTGAATTAGGGGATTTACAAGTTAGAATTTCTAGTGATAAAAATCATTTAGGGGAAACAATTCATTTTGGTGTAACAATGCATTTTAATCCGGTCAATGCAGCCAATGGAGAATATGATAGAATGGAAATATTTAATCAAGCAAGCAACGAAGAGTTATTTCCAATAGGTGAATGTTATGGCTGGGTTATTTATGTAAGTGATAGCAAAAAAGTGTATCTTGGTGATTGGAAGAGCTTGTCGATTGCGGGAGATACAATAGAAGACTTCTTGAATAATATATTCAATCCTCAATATCAGTTAAAAGAAATATATACGAATGATGTGACTTGGTAATCGGAAGAATTTAACAAATGCAGGAAAATTGAATTGGAATATCTCAATTTATTGCACAATTATACGAGGTGAAGAAATATGATTAATTATACTGAATTAAGTAAGGAAATATCTTATGCCCTTCGTCATGCTCCATGGGAATATGAATTGGAAATGGATGAAGAAGGTTATGTGCCAGTGGAGCAATTATTGGACGCTTTGCATAAGGAGGAGAAGTGGAGCAATGTCTCTGAAAACGATTTGGTTATAATGATTCAAAAATCGGAAAAGAAAAGGCACGAGATTTTCAATGGGAAAATAAAAGCCCATTATGGACATTCTATCCCGATGAAAATTGCAAAAGAGGAAAAAGTACCACCAGAGGTATTGTACCATGGAACAGCTAGAAGATTTTTAAATTCTATTAAAGAAAAGGGTTTGTTACCTAAGGGAAGGCAATATGTTCATTTATCACAGGATGTTGAAACTGCACATAGCGTTGGTATGAGACATGATAGGAAACCTTGCATCTTAAAAATCGATGCTAAACTTGCATGGGAAGATGGCATAATTTTTTATTATGGAAATGAAAAAGTTTGGTTGGCTGATGAAATACCAAGTAAATATATAATGGTGGATGATATATAATGATTGTAGGTTTTATGATGTGACCCATATTGATGGCTTAATACGCAGTGTATATATAGCCATTGTATTACTACTATAACAAAGCATCCAATCCGGGGATTAACAATTATTTCTGCCAGCGTTGCGAAAGGTAATTCCTATCAATTATTATTTACCAAGTATAATACCGGATAGAAAATAATTGGAGAAAAATTAAAAAAGTTAGTTTGTTCTAACATTTAAGGGAGAAATACAGATGCAAATACGAATTGATTTAGATCGTTTATGTAATTCAAAATCAATATTTATAATTGCAAGTAGTGTTTTAGTTATATATTTGATGACAACTTTTCAAGGAGAGTACATATATTATCGTCTGCATCCTGAATTGTACAGCTTGCATCAAGCAGAAATAGTACAGATTGAAGAGATTGAGCCTGAGTATATCGGCGGGAGTAGGCGTAGTGGTTATGTATGTTATGTATATACTTGGGTTAAGGTTGATGGAGAATATTATAAAGTAACACATAAAATGGGAGATAAAGTAGGGGAACAAATTACGATTGCCATTAATAATAGTAATAAAAATAAATATACCAGAAATGAGTATTTGTTTTGGTCTTATAATAGCCGTTTAGGATTTCTTGAATCAACAATTTTATTTGCCGCCATATGTTTATATATCGTATGGTTATGTTTTTTAATCGGGGAGAAATCGTCGGTTGTCAATAATTACGAAGAGCCATTAAATGATTCGGATATTAGAATATCTAATCTTGAACAGGCTGTAGTTCACAATAAAAAAGAGAATAAAAATTATATCAGGCTTGCAAAAAAATTCTATTCTGTTTTGCAGAAACCTTTGACGGACGAGTTAAGCTGGATATTCAGATGGAGTGATTTGTCACAGTTTGATGATTCTTTTTTATTTGAAGAAGATGCAGGAAATTATGCATTGGTGGAAGAAACACTGAAATTGAGGACGTTGGGATTGCCAGATGATTATGTTGTTTTTCGGAAATTAGGAGATACATATTATGCGGTTCGTTTCGAGGATGAAAAGGTATATTTCTTTGACATACAGAGAATAGATGAGTTAGAGTGTGTAGGAGCATTTTACATATATATTATTGATTATTTGGAAGGGAGATTGACAAAATGAATAGTAATAACAAAAAATTATAATTCTGGCAGGTATCGTAGTAGCGTTGCTGGTTGTTGGGGCAGTGGTATTTGCTGCATTGAGATGGACAAAGGGAGGTAGTAGTCCGGACTCTAATCAGTCAGATAACAGCACGACAGAAAGCAGTGTTAGTGATGAGGGAAGCTTAGAAGTTCCTTTGAAATTTGATGATACCCATACGATAGTTGTGAAATGTCCTAAAGGATATCAGGATTTTATGAGTGGTGAAAGTCAAGCAAGCTTTATTAAAGATAATATAAAATATAAAGTATCACTTGGCGATGAAAGTTTAGAAAGTGCCAAGGAAGTTATAACTTCAACAATAAATTATTTGAAGAACGACACTGATTCAATCATTGGTGAGCCGATTATTGGCGAAGAAATGAAGTATAAGGATTATGATGCTCATTATTCCGCCATATCTCAGAAAATAGATGAAGAGTCTTTGTATACCTATTTTATACATATAGACATTGGTGCTAAATATACAGTTAAAGCAGTGGTGGAAGCACCAGAGGAGATGGAAAAAGAGAAGATTCTGGATTTGATTGATTTTAGTGTTAAATAAAATATATTTCTATTTGGTTTGCAGAATAAAATGGTTCTTAGGGGGCTTAATAAAGAGAAAAATTTAATGAATCATTTTCATAACGTTTTGTGCCTGAGCGAAGCGAAAGGAATGGATAAAAATATGATATTACATAATTTAGAAGATATACAATTGAATAGCCCGCCCCAATGTGCCAAGGATTATGTTCCCAAACGAAGTATCTGGATTGTGACCGGAATTTGAATTGTTTATCATAAGCAGATAGTTTATTTTGGTTTCAAGAAGTTAGGAGGAAATTGTAGTGAAAAAAAGAATGGCTGAAAATAAGGTTATACTTGTTTTACGCTTCTAAAAGAAATTTAGGTTAATATTTGCCGAAATATCTTTTGTACAACTTGAATATATAGAGCTTGTGCGGTATACTAAAAGAAATTTGAGGAAAAACTAACCGAAATATCTTATAGGAGTGATTCGCATGGACTATGAAATCAAAAGAGATTATTATCTGGAACAACTGATAAAACGTAAAAATAATAGTTTAATAAAAATTGTAACCGGAATCAGAAGGTGCGGTAAATCATTTTTGCTTCGTACCTTGTTTAAAAATCATTTGCTGGAGAGCGGCGTGGATGAAAGCCATATTATTGAAATGGCTTTTGATTTATTTGACAATATAGATTATAGAGAACCAAAGCTGTTTTATCCATGGGCAAAGGAACAGCTTAAGGATGAGGGGAAATACTATTTTCTTTTGGATGAAGTCCAGTTGTTGGATGAATTTGTGAGTGTCCTCAATGGTCTGGCAGATAAAAAGAATTGTGACGTTTATGTAACCGGAAGCAATGCGAAATTTCTTTCAAGAGATATCGCAACGGAATTTGGGGGCAGAGGTGATGAGGTTCACATGTACCCTTTGAGCTTCTCAGAATTTATGTCCATATATAAAGGAAACCGTTATGATGGGTGGAATGAATATATTACCTATGGAGGCATTCCCCTTGTAGTTTTGGCAGAAACCGAAGAACAGAAGATGACAATGCTGGATAATTTGTTTAAAGAAACTTATATCCGTGATATTGTGAAACGAAACAAAATCAGAAATATTGGTGAAATGGAGACGTTACTGGACGTGTTGTCATCTACGATAGGAGCATTAACAAATCCCAATAAACTAAAGAATACATGTAAGAGTGTGAATCAATCAAAAATAACAGCTACGACCATTACAAAGTATATCGAATATCTTGAAGAGGCGTTTCTGATTGAAGAGGTAAAACGCTACGACATCAAAGGAAAATCCTATATCGGTACCCCCATGAAGTATTATTTTATGGATATGGGGCTTAGAAACTCCCGAATCAATTTCAGGCAAATGGAAGTAAGTCACGCTATGGAAAACATAATTTACAATGAACTTAGAATGAGAGGGCTTATCGTTGATGTAGGGAATCTTATGATTGTAGAAAATGGGAAAGATGGTAAGCCTGCAAAAAAACAGTTAGAAGTCGATTTTATTTGCCATAAGGGTTCTAAAAAATATTATATTCAGTCCGCATATATCCTTGGTACAGAGGAAAAGATGGCACAGGAGATTAGACCATTTTTAAAAATTAATGATTCATTTAAAAAAATCGTAATCACATCGGATACGCCCAAACCCTTTTATAGTGAGGAGGGCATATTGATGATGAACATATATGACTTTTTGTTAAATCCGGATTCTTTGGAATTATAGGGTGAAAGGTATGTTTCGAGCCCAGCTCCGAAACTTTACACATAACTTGACAGATGTAAAGCATCAGAATATAATATACGGGTTACTTATTATAATAACTTCAAGAGACAAGGAAAGAAAAATGAAAAAACAGATTGAACAATTGAAAAGAGCAAAGAATGCTGTTATTCTTGCCCACTATTACACCCCCGACGATATCCAGAGCATTGCAGATTATGTAGGAGACTCCTTCTATCTTGCTAAGATTGCCAAGCAGAGTACGGCAGATATCATTGTGTTCTGTGGTGTATCCTTTATGGGAGAGAGTGCCAAGATACTAAATCCGGATAAAAAGGTTTTGATGCCAGACTTGTCTGCGGATTGTCCGATGGCACATATGGTAAAACCGGGAGTGATTGAACAGATGCGTGAAAGGTATGATGACCTTGCGGTTGTCTGTTACATCAATTCTACGGCACAGCTCAAATGTCAGAGTGATGTATGTGTTACCTCTTCTAATGCAGTCAACATTGTAAAAGCACTTCCCAACAACAATATTTTCTTTATTCCAGACCGCAATCTCGGCAGTTATGTTGCTAAGCAGGTTCCCGATAAAAATATTATTCTCAATGATGGATGTTGTCCGGTTCATACTGAGGTTTCATCAGAACAGGTGCAGTTAGAAATGCAGCAGCATCCAGATGCGTTAGTTATCTCCCATCCTGAATGTGAAGAAGAAATCCTTGCTTTGTCCGATTACATAGGCAGTACAGCGGGCATGATTGACTATGCCAAAACAAGTAAGAGCAGCGAATTTATTGTATGTACGGAGGAGGGGGTACTGTTTCAGATGATTTCAGATAACCCGGATAAACGTTTTTATTTTCCCAATCCCCACCCCTGTTGTCAGGATATGAAACGCAATACATTGGAACGTGTTTTATCCGTGTTGCAAAATGAAAATCAGATTGTAGAAATTGATGAGGATGTGTGTAATAAAGCATTAATCCCCCTTGAAAGAATGTTGGAGTTGGCAAAATAAAAGCTATGAATACGGATATTTTAATTGTTGGCAGTGGTGTCGCTGGTCTTTACTGTGCACTCAATCTGCCAAAGGAAAAAAACATAATGATTGTTACAAAAAAGGAAGCAGATAAAAGTGATTCCTATCTGGCACAGGGCGGAATCTGCGTTTTGCCTGACGAGGAAGACTACCATGCATTTTATGAGGATACTATGCGTGCGGGGCACTATGAGAATAACCCCGATTCGGTTGACATCATGATTCGTTCTTCTCAGGATGTCATAAAAGAACTGGTATCCTTTGGTGTTCGCTTTGAGAAAAATGGTGAGGAATATCTGTACACCCGGGAAGGGGCACATTCCAGACCCCGTATTCTGTTTCATGAGGATGAGACGGGAAAGGAGATTACCTCACATTTGCTGGATGCAGTGAGAAGCCATAAGAATATTACTCTGCTTGAGAATGTTACGATGGTTGATTTAATTTGTGACGGCAATAGTTGCAGAGGCATTATTGGACATGATGCTGCTGATAACTACATAAGCATACATGCCGACTACACGGTTCTTGCTACGGGAGGGATTGGAGGTCTCTTTAAGCATTCTACCAACTATCGCCATCTTACCGGGGATGCACTGGCACTTGCTTTAAAATATAATATCAGGTTAGAGCACATCGACTACATTCAGATTCATCCAACCACGCTATATACGAATAAGGGTGGAAGAGCGTTTCTGATTTCCGAATCGGTGCGGGGGGAGGGCGCCATACTTCTCAATTCAAAGGGAGAACGTTTTGTCGATGAGCTATTGCCAAGGGATGTGGTTGCCAATGCTATTTTCAAGGAAATGGAGAAAGAAGGGACGGAGCATGTATGGCTGTCCCTTGCACCGATTCCACCAGAGGAGATTAAAGCACATTTTCCACATATTTACCGCCATTGCATGGAAGAGGGATATGATGTTACGAGAGAAAATATTCCGGTTGTGCCATCACAGCATTACTTTATGGGAGGAATTGCGGTTAACCAATACAGCAGGACTTCTATGGAGCATCTGTATGCGGTTGGGGAAACGGCCTGTAATGGGGTACATGGACGAAACCGTCTTGCGAGTAATTCCATGCTTGAGAGTCTTGTTTTTGCGAAACGTGCAGCAAGACATATTGTCTCTGGTTATGAAAGGATAAAGGAATCTGGCGAGCCGGTTATTGATACATCCCGTTATATGGGTTATGAAGAACAATATAAAGAGTTAGTTTTAAATGCAATAGAAAAGGAGAAAAAAAGCCATGAATAACATTACCATGAAATTGAATGCAGACGAATTAATTTTAAGCGCATTGCGTGAGGATATTACCAGCGAGGATATTTCCACTAATTCGGTGATGCCGGATTTTCAGATGGGAGAGGTCGAATTGATATGCAAGGAGAACGGTATCATCGCAGGTCTTGATGTTTTTAAAAGGGTGTTCGAGCTCTTGGATGAGAAGACGGAGATTGCATTTTCCTGTAAGGATGGGGATGCTGTAAAGAAAGGGGAACAGCTTGGTTTGCTTCGCGGGGATATCCGTGTGCTGCTTTCGGGAGAGCGTACCGCACTGAATTTTTTGCAGAGGATGAGTGGAATCGCAACCTATACCCATACCATTGCGGAGCTGTTAAAGGGAAGCAAAACAAAGCTTCTTGATACCCGGAAGACAAC
This sequence comes from Lachnospira sp., assembly GCA_017621205.1. GTDB lineage: Bacteria > Bacillota > Clostridia > Lachnospirales > Lachnospiraceae > NC2004. Next base: position 13,708 of record JAGATQ010000020.1, on the reverse strand, counting down.
GCCCAATATGCGTGTTTTTGAAAAATATGCCGTTAAGGTTGGTGGTGGCTGCAACCACAGATACAATTTAAGTGATGGGATTCTTTTAAAGGATAACCATATTGGCGCCGCAGGAGGTGTCAAGGAGGCTGTTAGGATGGCAAAGGAATATGCTCCATTTGTCCGTAAGATTGAGATTGAGGTGGAAAATCTTGATATGCTTAGAGAAGCATTGGAAGCAGGAGCGGATATTATCATGCTTGACAATATGAGTATTGAGGATATGAAGACGGCGGTAAGCATGGCTGCTGGTAAAGCTGAGACGGAATGCAGTGGTAATGTTACGAGGGAAAATGTTGGAAGGCTTGTAGATATTGGTGTCGACTATATATCAAGCGGGGCCCTTACCCACTCTTCTCCAATTTTGGATTTATCATTGAAAAATCTTCATGCTATATAAAGGAGTGAATTCATGAAGGCAGCAGATAGAAGAAAGGAAATGCTACATCTTCTTATGTCAGAACAAAATCCGGTATCAGGTGGAGCGCTTGCAAAACGATTTGGGGTATCCAGACAGATTATTGTACAGGATATTTCGCTTTTAAAGGCTGGTGGTTTTGAGATTCTTTCGACCCATTATGGATATGTTCTTCAACAGACACCATTTGTCGAAAGGATTTTCAAGGTTCGTCATTCGACGGAGCAGACAGAAGAGGAGCTTAATCTGATTGTAGACCTTGGTGGCATGGTTGAGGATGTCTTTGTCTGGCATAAGGTGTATGGCAAGGTGGAGGCCAAGCTTAACATTTTTTCAAGGCTTCATGTAAAGCAGTTTATTGAGGGGGTTCGCAGTGGTAAATCCACTGAGCTAATGAATATTACCGGAGGGTATCACTATCATACGGTCCGGGCTGAATCGGAGGAGATATTGGACCGGATAGAAAAGGCACTTAACGATAGGCATTTTATTGTTCCAGAGATATAGAGGAATTAAAATGAAAAGCGTAGTTTACATACAGATTGCGGATTGTTTGGAAAGAAACGTTGAATGAATAGAAAATTTATTGAAGGTGCATGGCTTTTTTTCCTTTTTGCTATAGCCTTTTTTCTGGAACCGTATATGAATAAAAATATAAGTTATATTAAATTCTTATTTCATAAAAATGATTGTTGTATTGTTGAGGCGAATATTCAACAAGTTAGAGTTGAAAAATATTATGGTGGTCGATACAATATTGTAACAGAAGAAAAAAATATTGCTTTAGTTAATTATGAAATAGAAAAACAAAGCTTTTCTAACGAAATAGAGGTTGATGAGAAAGAAATTCAGCAAGGAACTGTTCAAATTGCAGTAAATATGTCTGGAAAGGTGTTTCGGGCTAATGTTTTTAATTTCGGAAGAGAGATGTATGCTCATTGGGTTGTTTCCCTTGGATATGGTTTAGTCGGACTGATACTGTTAAGTATCCATATTATTTTGCAACATAAAAAAAGAAGAGAGAATTAAAGTACAGTAATGAAAAAACAATTATGTTCGTTGAAATCCCCTATTGGATTTTAAATGATGCGGATGGTTGTATTTCTTATGAATACTGTATATAATACAATCAGAAATTTATAAAAGATAAAGAGGGTTGGGGAATGTATAGAATATTAATTGTTGAGGACGATAAGGTGATTGCCAAAGCAATGAACCGACAGATGATGGCCTGGGGTTATGAAACGTGTGTCCCAGAGGATTTTCGCAATATTATGGAGCATTTTGCGGAGTTTGACCCGCAATTGGTTTTGTTGGATATTTCCTTACCCTTCTACAATGGATATCATTGGTGTACAGAGATTAGACGGGTATCTAATGTTCCTATTATTTTTATATCTTCCAATTCAGACAATATGAATATTGTAATGGCGATGAATATGGGGGCGGACGATTTTATAGCGAAGCCCTTTGATTTCAATGTGCTGATTGCCAAGATACAGGCATTGCTCCGGCGCACCTATGATTTTGATAATGACAGTAATTTGTTAGAGCATGGGGGAGTTTTGTTGAATTGTAAGGATGCTACAGTTACTTATGAGGGAGCACATCTGGAGCTGACAAAAAATGAGTTTCGTATCCTGCAGCTATTAATGGAGCGGCATGGCGGTGTCGTAAGCCGTGAAACAATTATGCAGGTGTTATGGGAATCGGATAGCTTTGTTGATGATAATACACTGACAGTCAATGTGACAAGATTGCGAAAAAAGCTGGAATCCATTGGTTTGACAGATATTATCAAAACGAAAAAGGGGTTAGGGTATATTTTGGAGTGATAAAGTATGGAAAAAAAGCATCTTTTCATTGCGTATGTAAAGGAGAAGAGAAGTCTTCTCGTTTTATTTTTTCTTTTGCTGTTTATCTGGGTGCTGTATGGACAATTGAATTATCAAGCTTTAGGGGATAGTTTGTATCTTGTAGCAATCTGGGTATTTATAATAATGGTATTTGGCATGTTAGATTATTTAAAATACCGTAAAAAATATAAGGAATTGCTCTATTTACAGAAGAGAATTGAAGTGAGTGTAGAAGCTTTACCTAAGCCGGAGAACATACGGGAGGAGCAATATCAGAATTGTCTGCGGATGATACATTCTGATAAAATGGAGCAGCTGACCAGGGAGGCAAAGAAGCAGGCGGATATGGGGGAATATTTCACCATGTGGGCACATCAGATAAAGACACCGATTGCAGGGATGAGTTTACTATTACAGACCTCTGACAGTGCTGACAAGGAAGAATTACAGTCGGAGCTGTTTTCGATTGAACAATATGTAGATATGGTACTTACTTATCTGCGTCTGGGATTTGAGGAAAATGATTTGGTACTGGGTGTCTGTGAAATTGAGCCTATTGTGAAGAAGGCAATCCGTAAGTTTGCGGGACTCTTTATCCGAAAAAAGCTGAATCTGAAGCTGGCTTCCCTATCCGGAACTGTTGTAACGGATGAAAAGTGGCTTCTTTTTGTGATTGAACAGTTGCTTTCCAATGCTATCAAGTATACGGATAAAGGCGGCATCACGATTACGTTTCAAAATAATATTTTGTGTATTGCAGACACGGGGATTGGTATCGCTTCAGAGGATTTACCCCGGATTTTTGAAAAGGGTTATACTGGGTATAATGGGCGGCTTGACAAAAAATCGAGCGGAATTGGTTTGTTTTTATGCCGCCAGATTATGGAGAAGCTTGGCGGTTCCATCCGGGTAGAATCGGAAGTCTTAAGTGGAAGTTGTTTTTATCTTTCATTTCCAAGGGATAATAGGCGGTATGAGTAGATGGGGCTTGATACCGGCATAAAAGCAGGAAAAATTTGTAAGTATGGATTTGCCGTTGAAGGGAAAAGAGTATTAATCGGATAGTTAGTGTAACGAATATTAAATAATTGTCAGAGTGAATCAATAAAATAATGGATTATAAGCATAAAAAGCCTCTGCCTTAACGATAGAGAATCGTTAGGGAGAAGGCTTTTTATGTTGGAGGGCTTAATTCATTAGCTTTAATCAGGAAAGATGTGCCTCCAATATAAATATTGTACAAACAAAAATATGCGAAGCTTGAGCCGGTATCACTAACGATTGCTTAGCGTTTCCATAACATAGCAGGAAAGAGCATCAATAAATGCTGCATTTGTTGGAATCCTGCAACAATACAAATCACCAAAGATTTCATGTAATACTGCTTTATCCCCACATTCCCACAAATGATTTTTGATTGTTCTGATATTTCTCTCCACACAGAATGCGGTTGTATCAAATTGCCGGGCAATTTCAAGATACAAACCCTTGCAGATATATGTAAGAATGCCGGGGTCTTCTAAAACAAGATAAATCGCACATATTAGATAGGCGTATCCCTTATAAGAATGATTGATTTCTAATAATTTTAACGTCTGCCTTGTAGTACCCAATACATCGGCAGCTACATCACCTTTGATAACAGACATGGTAATCCCTCCTTAGCTCATATAAAACAATAGACATTCGGTACTTCAAATTAAGTGAACACTCAAGCTTCGCATTATGATTTTAACATTTGATGGAAATAAAGTTGATAGGCTGTGAGATAAAGTGTGCTACGTTGCCATTTTTTCCCGAATCTTCTCGAACTTTAGCATACGAACAGGCATAGTCGTTGGCAGTGAAATAGCCTACAATAAGATATAGTAATGTTAGAGGCGACAGGGCATGGCTGCTTCACTCAATCTGGCATTACAAAAACTTTAAAAGGAGAGTAATCCATGAGACAGAAATCAAGAAACTATCAATTACTAGCAATTATTTTATGCTTGCTTTGTTCCTGTTTATTGTGTAGTGCCAAGGAGCAGGACATGCCTTCTCCTAATGAAGAAACCAGTGAAGCTGTGCAGGATGCTGAAGCCCCTGTTCCTGCCCGCATGATAACCAAGAAGGACGGTTACACTTATATTTTGGATGACTTTAGTGACAAGATGACATCCCGGTTTGTAGAGTGGTTGGAGAAAACCTACTATGTAGATAAAAAGGGAAGAGTCGTAAAGGGATGGAGGAAGATAGGGGATGAATATTATTTTTTTAGCCGGAAAAACGGATGCATGCAGACGAAGAAAAATGTGGATGGTATTAAACTGAAAAAGGATGGAACAGCTCAGCTTACGACCTATAACAAGAATAAAATAAATACCATGATAACTGCAAGAAGGATAATGGAGGAGCATACGAATCCTACAGACTCTAAGAAGGTTAAGCTGAAAAAATGCTTTAAGTGGCTGTTTCATTTCCCCTATCACCGTTATCGTACCCTTTGTTCTGGCAGGAAGCATTCCGGCTGGGAGATGAAATTTGCTAACGATATTTTTAAGAGGAATGATGGCTGTTGTGTATCCGAGGCATGTGCTTTTGCTTTTCTGGCAAAGGAATGTGGGGCTGGAAAGGTTTATGTGTGTGACGATACGGAACATGCGTGGACGGAGATTGGTGGAAGAGTATATGACCCCTTGTTTGCGGAAGCAAAAAGCTTTCGGAAAAACTACAATGTTTCCTATCATACATATTGCCTGCATGCAGTGAATCGGAAGAAAATTTAGCTATAAATAAATGATAGGCAGCTTACCTATCCTATATAGAGATAGATAAGCTGCCTTGGACATTGTATTGTGCATATTATGTCAAATTTTTAGGCACAAGGTAGATTGTGAGAATAATGGAACTGTTTTATTTTACAATTATCAGCTTATCCCCAACCTTAATGTTTTCGTTTTCCAATTCATTACATTCCATAATACTTTCCTTGGTTGTATAATAGGTCTTGGCAATGCTCCACAGACTGTCACCCTGCTTTACAATGTAACCAATCATTCCCGGCTGCTTCTGCATTTTTTCCGCATCCAGTGCCTCCACACTGACATCTTTAATGGCATATTCTGTCAGCTCTTCAAAGGCGATGGCAGACAGAGAGACATTGGCCTTTAGTTCTACTTCGTCGCTGTCAATCATATTAATGGTAATCTGGTCAAGATTTGCCACCATTTCATAGCTGTCCTTTTCCGTAATTCCATCCATTTCTACCAGATAATCAAACGGAACCATTAAAAAGGTTGCATTGAATGGATGGGAATCACTCCCGGCAGCATAGAGAACATCGGCTGTTACTACACCCTCAACTTTAATTCCGTCAGGCTGGATAGTCATTTCATCAATTTTCACATTACCATTGATGTGGGTAATCTGCATAATACTTTCCTTGGCGTCCTTCAGTTTCATTTTCTGGCTGATTCGGGTCTTTGCATTATTTTTCTGGAGCAGTCTTGCATAGTGGAATGGTAGTTGTTCTACCTTACACTCTGCACTCGGAGAATAGATGTCGGATAACAGCTTAAGCTGTTCTTCCTCGTAGATACGGATATCCAAATCCAATGTACATTCCAGCTCTAACAGGCGTTCCTCCCCATCGCTGTTTGGATGAATGCTTAGGTTGGTTGAGGCAATGCGGATATCCACACAGTCAATCATTCCTTCCATACAGTCATCACATGGGAGCTCTCCTTTAAATGGAAGCTCCATTTCTAGAAACTGAATAGGAGTCTGCTCCTCATCGGTCTGATAAAGCAGGAACAATGCAAGGTCTCCCGTCAGCAAAAGATTGCCGTCCAACAGGCGGACATCCCAATTGTTGAGAGTCGTTTCTGTCCATAAAATTTCATATACCGGAGCTTTGCCGGAAGGGATTCGAAGCTCCTCCTTGATGCGAAAAATATCTTTTTTATTAACCCGCAGTGTGGTCATGTCAAGTGTTTTATAGAGGCGCTCCATGGATGGTTCTCTTTGTGAACCATTCTGCTTGGTTGGAAGTGGCTGTTCTAAATCGATGGTAGCCTCCAGACTTTGCGTGTCGCTGACACTACACTTTAAAAATATGAGGCAGCGGATGCTCAGCTTTCTGGAGTTGATGATGGAGATATTCAAATCCTCCAGATTTGCCTTTGCCTTAATAGTATCATTTGGATGCACTCCATCATAATTTAAGACCTGTTCAAATGGCAGGCTGCCCTCCAGTGAGCTAATGGGATAGCTGTCCATGTTGGTCGTATAAAGTGCATAGAAATGACAGACACCGGTGATTTTAATTTTATCCACCATGGCCTCTACCTCAGTGATTTCCAGATTGCCCCGGGTTGTAATCAGCTTTTCCACGTCCGCTTTGCTGTCCGGCACATTAAAATCGTCGTCCAAGGTGGTTTGCATCGTAATTCCCGGTTTTACCGTGCTTGTATGTATCATTTTCTTCGTTAATTCCATAGGGAGTCTCCTTTCACTCGGTTATTTTACTTACCCTGCTTTCAGTATATGTAAGAAAACAGGGATTATAACCGAATGTTGGTTATAATCCCTGTGAATTAACTTATATTATAAACGTTTATCTTATAGATTACATATAGCAATCATCTACGTAGTATAGTATTATCATGTGCGAAGTTTGAGTTTTTACTCTACTGTCACCGATTTTGCAAGGTTTCTTGGTTTATCCACATCACAACCCTTTGCCACAGATACATAGTATCCGAATAGCTGCAGCGGAATCACAGACAGAGAGGTGGAAAAGCAGGATAGTGTTTTTGGTACATATACTGTGAAGTCGGAAGTATCCTCCATGCTGTAATTGCCTTCCGTCGTTAACGCAAATACAAATGAGCCACGGCTTCGTACTTCTACAATGTTACTTACCATTTTCTCATATAAGTCCGGCTGGGTTGCTATCGCAACGCTCAAGGTTCCATCCTCAATTAAGGAAATAGAGCCGTGCTTAAGCTCTCCGGCAGCATAGGCCTCGGAGTGGATGTAGGAGATTTCCTTTAGCTTTAGGGAACCTTCCATGGCAGTGGCATAATCCTGTCCTCTGCCGATAAAGAACATATCCTTGGCAGCAGAATATTTGCTGGCAAACCATTGGATTCGTTCTTTATCCCCTAGGATGCTTTGGATTTTATCAGGAAGAGCCTGTAGCTCTTCTACCATACTCTGGTATGTCTTATCATCAATCTGTCCCCGCACCTTGGCGAAATGAATACCTAATAGATAGCAGGCAGCTAACTGGGCACTATATGCCTTGGTAGTTGCAACTGCAATCTCAGGTCCAGCCCATGTGTATAATACGTTATCTGCTTCTCTGGCAATGGAGCTTCCCACCACATTGACTACGCCAAGTACTTTGATGCCCCGGCTCTGAATCTCGCGAAGTGCCGCCAAGGAATCGGCAGTTTCCCCGGACTGGCTGATAATAATTGCCAGGGAATCTGGTTCCATAATCGGATTGCGGTAGCGGAATTCGGATGCCAAATCGACATCTACCGGAATCCGGGCAATCTGTTCTATCATATATTTTACTGCCATGCCCACATGATAAGCAGAGCCACAGCCGATGATATAGATGCGTTTCAGTGCTTGAATCTCCTCATCTGACATATTCAGTTCTTTTAATACGATTTGCCCTTGTTCGATTCTAGGATTAATAGTATCTGCAACAACCTTTGGCTGTTCGTAAATCTCCTTAAGCATAAAATGCTCATAGCCACCCTTTTCGGCAGCTTCGATATCCCATTTTACGGTAGTTAATTCTTTTTCAATCGGTTCTGCATCCTCGTTAAAGAATTCAACGCTAGTCTCTGTAAGCTTAGCAATCTCCAGATTATCAATAAAATAGACATTTCTTGTATGCTTTAAAATAGCAGGCACATCGGAAGCGATAAAGTTGCCTTCCTCTGATACGCCAATAATGAGCGGGCTGTCCTTGCGTACCGCATATAGCTCTCCCGGATGCTCTTTGAACATAACACCGAGTGCATAGGAACCCTTTACACGGTGCATTACCTTGATAATTGCTGATAGCGGGTCACCGGAATAGTAATGCTCCAGCATGTGGACTACTACCTCAGTATCGGTCTGCGAAATAAATTCCATGCCACGGCTTTGCATCTTCTCCTTAAGAGGCTGGTAATTTTCTATAATACCATTGTGAACGATACAAACACTTTTATCTTTATTAAAATGGGGATGGGAATTAACAACACTTGGCTCTCCGTGGGTCGCCCATCTTGTGTGGCCGATACCAATACATCCCTTTACACTCTGTCCGTCCCCCGTCAAATCGCGTAATGCCTGCAAGCGTCCCTTTGCCTTGACGACATCGATGGCATCCTGCTCTTTATCATAAACTGCAATGCCAGCAGAATCATACCCCCGGTATTCCAGTTTGGAAAGTCCATCCAGCAAAAGAGGAGCCGCCTGTTGTTTCCCTACAAATCCAACAATACCACACATAATTTTATCATCCCTTCTTGAATTTAATATGCATTTTCATTTACAAAGCCCTTAAATACTGTTAAAAACAATATCTTGATATCCAGTCCCAGTGTCCAGTTTTCGATATAGTAAATGTCGTGTTCAATACGAAGCTTAATGGAGGTATCTCCACGAAAACCATTGACCTGTGCCCATCCGGTTATTCCGGGGCGTACCTGATGCTTTATCAGATATTTTGGGATTTCTTCCTTGAATTTCTCTACAAAAAATGGACGTTCCGGTCTTGGTCCTACTAAGCTCATATCTCCTTTTAATACATTGAAGAACTGTGGAAGCTCATCAATGCTGGTCCGCCGAATGAATTTACCAACCTTTGTGACACGCGGGTCATCGCTGGTGGTCCATGCTTTGGATTCCTTGGCGGCATTCTGTACACACATGGAGCGGAATTTAAACATTTTAAATTCCTTGTTATGCAGTCCGACCCGTACCTGGCTGAATATAACCGGACCGGGAGAGGTCAATTTTACAAGAAGTGCTACCACAAGCATAATCGGTGAAAACAGAATAATGGCAACGATAGAGCCAATAATATCAATAATGCGTTTGATTATTTTGTTAATGGTGTTGCTAAGTGGTACATTGCGGATATTGATAACCGGAAGTCCGTTTAAATCCTCAATGTATGGCTGGGTAGTAATAAATTTATAATAATCCGGTACAAACTTGGTATGTGTTCCACTTTTTTCACAAATAGAGACGATGCTCTCCAATTTAGAATATTCCTTGATATTCAAGGTTATGATGGATTCGTCTAATACATTCTCTGTAAGGTAAGGCTCCAAATCCTTAATCGTTCCAATCTTTGGCACTCCCCGGTATTCAAAATCCATTGGCATCGTGTCATCGAAAATACCATGAATCCGATAGCCCCACTGGGGGTTCAGCTTCAATCGGTCAATGTAGGAGGCAGCAGCAGCACTAAAGCCGATAATAATAATATGCTTTAGGTTTCGTCCACTTTCCCTAAGAATTGCCAGCGATTTGCGGATGATATTGCGCACCAGTGTGGAAAGGAAAATGTTGACACCGCAGAATATAATAAACAGCCATCTGGAGTAATTGTCAAGCTTAAATAAATAAAGCGATACAAAGGTGATGACAAGTCCCACAACATTAGCCTTGATAATATTAAGCAGCTCAAATTTGCGGCTTAAAAATCGTTTTGGGGCATACAAATGAAAAATGTAATATAATATAATGTAGCCAATTGTAATATATAGCAAAGGAGACTTGTAGACTGGCAGCAGGTAGTCTCTTAAGGTATAATAAAAGATACCAAGTGTCCCCGGAAGCTGTTTGGGTGCAAAGAGTGGAAACTCAAACCGGATATAGTAAGCTATCACAAATGATACAACAGTTATAATGGCATCCAGCACAAGGTGCAGCCCGTTAAAATATTTTTGATTCTCCTTAATCATGAATAGTAACCTCGATTTCTATATTCATCTAAAAACAACATTAAAAGATATAGACTCTTTTCCTATCTAAAGTATTGCATAAAACTATTTCTATGATACAATAGATGGAAATTTTTCACAATGTTTTTTTGCATATTTGCTTCATAATCTCATAATTTCCATTTGTAATATTGTATTTGTAACTGTTGAATATGAAATTCAAAAGTAACACAAACTTGTAACAGGTCAGACACAATTTAATCACAAACACTTGGTAATATAAAAATCGTAAAAGCGAGAAACGTATACGAGAAAGGGGTATGCATTATGAACGAAGAATTTAACAATCAGAATTCAATGGGAGAAGATAGTAATAAGAATCAGGATGCGACTTATCATAGAAGCTACATTAATGACAGTGACCCGAATGCAAAGACCTATGTGAATGAAAGTAATGATGAGCAGGCACAGAAGAAGAGTGAGCAGCAGACGCCTCCGATTTACGCCACTTATACACCGGGAGGCGGTGCTGGACAAAATACCGGTTCACAGACAAGCTTTAGCAGTTATCAGAGCAGCACGGCGTATTCCGGTGCGGGCAGCTATCAAAGCAGCAATCCTTATGGTGCGGCACAAAGTTATGCGAATGACGCAAGAAAGAAGCCACAGAACAAGAACAAAAAGGAACACAAGGTAGCCAGATTTATTGGAAAGGCGGTTGCCTTTGGTGCGGTAGCAGGCTGTGTTATGGTTGGAATGACTGCTGCTTATCAGAAGGTTGCGGTGAAACCAACCAATCAGCCAATTTCCAATTCTGCTTCTTCGTCTACGGCAGGTACTGTAAAGACAACGGCAGGAAGCGGCAGCTCCGGCTCTGTAAGGGAATTGGTTGACAATGTCATGCCGTCGATTGTATCAATTACAAGCACATTTTCAGCAAGCAATAATAGTAACTTTAATGATTTTTATTATTGGTTTTATGGCGGAAACAACAGTGGCTCCAAGGAGCAGACCGGTAGTGGCTCCGGTGTTGTGATTAGTGAAAATGATGACCAGTTTATGATTGTAACAAACAACCACGTTATTTCGGACAATGCCTATGGAGATGCAACCAAGGTACAGGTAACCTTTTCTGATGATAAGATAGTAGAAGCTACGGTTAAGGGCAAGGATGCAGATGCAGATTTAGCAGTGCTTACGGTAGATAAATCGGCTATGGAAAAGGAAACGCTGGATATGGTTAAGGTGGCGGTACTCGGTGATTCTGAGAGCCTGTATGTAGGTGATGAAGTAATTGCAATCGGTAATGCATTAGGCTATGGACAATCCGTAACCCGAGGAATTGTCAGTGCGAAGGAACGTGAGATACAGCTTGAGGACGGCACAATGACCTTGCTGCAGACAGATGCTGCCATCAACCCTGGTAATTCTGGAGGAGCACTTCTTAACACCAGTGGAGAATTGATTGCTATCAATTCTGTAAAATATGCCTCCGAGGAGGTAGAAGGTATGGGATATGCGATACCGATGGAGATTGCCCGTCCGATTATTGAAGAATTAATGAACGAAGAAAAGGTAGGGGAAAATGAGCAGGCATACCTTGGTATTTATGGTTCAGATGTGAGCAATGATTTAGTCGACTCTTACGATATGCCGGAGGGGGTCTGGGTAAGTAATATTACAGACAATTCCCCGGCAGAAAAAGCAGGAATCCAACAGCGAGATATTATTACCAAATTTAATGACCATAAGATTACAACAATGGATGGGCTGCAGGCACAGATTGCAAGAAAGAAAGCAGGAACAAAGGTGACAATAACCATTCAGCGTCAGGACGGCAATGGTGAGTATAAGGAGATGGAGGTTACAGTGAAGCTTGGCAACAAGAAGGATGCTTCCAGCTCTACGGAAAACAATGCCAATGACAGCGGCAATAATCAGGGTGATAGCAATAAAAATGATAGTGACAACAGACAGCAGAATCCCAATGGGAATGATAGCCAGACAATTGACCCATTTGAGTACTTTTTTGGGAATTAATGAAAAAGATTATAGAGAATAGAATAACAAATTGAAATGATTATAAACACCTTTAAAGCAGACAATGAAGAAGAAAGGTTCTGTTTTGAAGGTGTTTTTTTACCCTTGTAAATAAGAATTGACTTAAAAAATTAAAAACAGTATATTATATATAGGATAAAAAATAAACATGCTTAGGGCGGATGAGAAAATATGAACAGAAAACCTATATGCAGAAAAATGGCAGCATTGCTGGTCCTTGTTGCTATGTTATCCCAACAATTGCCAATGCAGAGGATATTGATAGCTGATGCAATACAAAACAACACAGCAATGGCAACAGCGTCAGCAGATGCGAGTCAGGCAGTTACGCAGGACAGTACAGAAAATATAACAGAAAACAATAATGAAGAAGATAGCACAGAAGATATAGAAGAAGATACTACGGAGGACATACCAGAAGCCGAAGAACGTCCATATACAGTTGCAGATTATGCAAATTATGCCTATAGCTGTCCTGCTTTAACAGCAGTAGAAGCAATAGAACAGGTAGAAATTAACACAGATGAGAAAACAGCCAGTGGCAACATATTAATATTCGGGGATGAGGGGGAAGCATTAGTAAATGAATTCATCCAGCAAGGAACCAGTACCATATATAAAGGCACCTCAAAGCCAGCCAGCATCATCCTTGAATACACAGGTGACATCACCATGGTAAAACACCCTCTCACAGCATACGACCTCTTCCTGTTCGAAGAAAGTGCCGCAGACATCGGGCTGACCAGTCAGGAATTTTTAACCCTCACCCAGCTAACCGACATCCCTATTCTATATGATAAAACCTTATTATATAAGCTTCACACGACAGGCGGAAGCTATCACTTTGACGATATAACAGGAACGCTGCTCATCAACACAGCAGAACCCTTCGCAGGAACAGAAAGCTACCGCAGCGGCGGCATTAAGCATGAACGTCCTTTAAGCATCAAAGGGGTTACAGCCACAATGGTCAAAGAAATTAAATACCTCCCCACCTACCCCGGAGACACCATTGCCCTGGGTTATGCAGAGGATAGTCTCAAAACAAATACCAGAGCAGAAAAGATAGTATTGCCGGACGGTATCACAACGCTTAAAAGCGGATTTTTAGAGCTCACCACGTTACAGGATATTAACCTGGAACATGTAGTTACCATAGCCGCCAACACTTTCCAAGGCTGTACCGCCTTAGAAGAAGCAGACCTATCCAGTGCAAGAAGCATTGGGGAAGCTGCCTTTAAAGATGATGAGAACTTAGAAATAACAGCCTTTCATCCGGATACACAGCTAAGCGAAAACACCTTTGAAAATGCCTGTACCGGAAGTGTTAAGCTGCCTGAAAACCTGAAATCTGTCCCGGCTTTATGTTTTCAGAACAGCCGGATAACAGAAGT
>JAGATQ010000019.1 GCA_017621205.1 Lachnospira sp. | reverse complement strand
CCTTCAAGATAAGATTTCCCATGACTTAGAGTCAGTAAGACCCCTTGAAGACGACGAGGTAGATAGGTGGAAGGTGGAAGTGCAGCAATGCATGGAGCTGAGCCATACTAATCGGTCGAGGGCTTGTCTTTTAATGATTAAGGTAATGAATCAAAAAATTTTAGCATGTCTTGACTGTGTGCAGTTTTTAGTGTATAACAGCACTAATAATCCTCGATAGCTCAGTCGGTAGAGCTCACGGCTGTTAACCGTGTTGTCGTAGGTTCGAGCCCTACTCGGGGAGCTTTTTTAGTAAATAGGAATATTCATAGAGATATTTCATATAATTACTAAAGCCGAATTATATCGGCCCCATGGTCAAGCGGTTAAGACATCGCCCTTTCACGGCGGTAACACGGGTTCAAATCCCGTTGGGGTCACTAAGGCGCCATAGCCAAGTGGTAAGGCACGGGTCTGCAACACCTTGATCACCAGTTCAAATCTGGTTGGCGCCTTTTATGATAGAATGCTGTAAATCTTTCTTTTGAGGATTGCAGCATTTTTATTTTACGAAAAATTATTTTAGGTATATATAGTAAATTGCTATTTTTCCATTCCGTAATGCTTACTCTGTTCTCCCTTTTTATGAATTTCATCCTAATACAGCAATATTTATTAAGACAAATCAGAGGGAAATCTGTTATATTGTTATGACAGAGGTGATGATTATGGGTCCAAGAAAGGATATTGTTAAAAAAGTTGTCGATTATATTGAAGGGAATTTAGGAAGAGAAATTAATTTGGAAAATATTGCAGAGCATGCTGGATATTCTAAATTTCATCTTAATCGAATTTTTTTGGATGAAACAGGTTATACAATTTATAAGTATTTACAGCTTCGGCGCCTTACCATAGCTGCCGAACAATTGGTTGAGACGCAGATGCCAATTGTTGAAATTGCTTATGAAGCGGGGTACGATTCACAGCAAGCATTTTCCTATGCGTTTAAACAAGTATATGTATATTCTCCCAAGGCTTACAGAGACAGAGGAATATTTGTTCCCAGACAGAATAAATTTTCTATGTGTGTATGCTTTCGTACTCAGATAGATAGTGGATTTTTACGGGAAAATGGGGAGATTGCAGCATGAGTACAATTCCTTATGTAATTGAACAGACAAGTTGGGGAGAAAGAAGTTATGATATATACTCCCGTTTGTTATCGGATAGAATTATTTTCCTGGGAGAAGAAGTGAGCGATAATGCTGCTAGTTTAATTATTGCGCAGATGCTTTTTTTGGAAGCACAGGCTCCAGACAAAGATATACAATTTTACATTAATAGCCCAGGAGGTTCTGTGACGGCTGGCTTTGCAATCTATGATACGATGCAATATATTAAGTGTGATGTGTCGACTATATGTGTAGGGCTTGCAGCCAGTTTTGGGGCTTTTTTGTTGGCTGGTGGGACACAAGGAAAGAGAATGGCATTATCTAATGCAGAAGTGATGATTCATCAACCAGCACTTCAAGGAAACGGTGTCAAGGGTTCTGCCAGTGATATAAAAATTATGTCTGATTATATGCAAAAGAGCAAACAAAGGTTAAATCGAATTTTGGCAGAAAACACAGGACATACTATCAAAGAGATTGAAAGGGATACAGACAGAGATTATTTTATGAGTGCTGAGGAAGCATTGCAGTATGGGTTAATTGATTCCGTTCTTTCTAAACGGAGTTCTTAATTTCTGTAAAGTAAACAGAAAAATAGCATTGTCCATATTAAAGAATTATTAGACGGGTATATGGACAGGATAGATAGTTATTCGAGAATGTATTGCTAAAGTGACGCGTGTTATGTATAATAGAATAATCTTTTGATTAAAGGAGTATTCTATGGGTGATGAATTACATCCACAGTATCCATTGGAATTGGTATCTATTAAGGATATTGGGGAATTAATGGAGTTATATTCCATGCAGATAGGCACAGATGGCTGCACTTGGGATGAAGGATATCCTAGCTATGAACTGGCAAGGCAGGATATTGCTGACAAAAGAGTATTTTGTGTTCGGGAAGAAAATGGGAAAATGATTGCCACGATAGCATGGGATAGAGATGAGAAGGTGGCGGCACTGTCTTGTTGGGATGCCACACTTCATAAGACTGCGGAGTATGCCAGAGTATGTGTGCATCCGGAGTATCAACATAAAGGGTTAACGGTTTCGTTGATTTTGGGAAGTGAGGAGCGGCTTCGTAAGGAAGGCTATGATGGGGCGCATTATATAGTGAGCAAGACGAACCATCGGGCATTGCAGGCATATCGGAAATTTGAATATACTTGTAAAGGTGAGATAAAATTATTTGAGCATGAATGGTATGCTTATGAAAAAAAGTTGTAAGGATTAAGGTGTCCAGAATAGTCTGGACATCTTTTTTATTTTACTCTATTGACAAGTTAATTGTATAGTTGTATTATTGTATCAGTTACATAATACAACAAAACAGTAATACAATAGAGCATGTAAAACTAACATGTTTATATTTTTTGTTGTACACGTTATTGATATTGCGTGCCAGAGAGTATGTTGCTTTATCATAATATGATGTTGGGGTAAAAGGTATCTTGCCCCCAACTGATGCCACGGATTGCTTCGTTGTTTCACAACTCCTGGCATCACAATATATTTTAAGAAAGTATTAATCGCTTCTTAAGGATTTTGGTAATTAGAATGTAAGAAAATGGTGATATACTTTGTGGAAAATAGAAATAAAAATCTGTTTTTTATTTCTGTACAAAAGGGGGAAGGTAAAATGAAGATAATTATTATGACAGGGGCCTTTGGTGGAGGACATGTAAGTGCAGCAACGGCGGTTTCCGAGCAGCTGCATGATAGACTGCCAAATGCACAGATTCAGATTGTTGATGTTATTAGTCAATTGTTTGAAAAACAGAGCAAGCTTATTTATGGAATGTTTCATTTTCTGGTAAATCATGTCAGCTTTGCATATAACACATATTGTAAGGTGACTACAGGCAATCAGATTGAGATAACGGCCTTTCAAAAAATGATTGCTAAGAGAATAAATGCATTTCTTGATGCCACTCAACCGGACGCTGTGGTAGTCACCATACCGCTTCTCGCACGCTACATTAGCTGTTATAAGGAGCGGCATGGGGGAACACCTGCATTATATACTTACATAACAGATATTGAGGTGCGTCCGGAATGGCTTGCAGCATCTACAGATCAATATTTTGTAGCAAGTGATGAAGTGAAACAAAGCCTGATAGATAAGGGAGTATTTAGAGAGGATATCACAGTGTCAGGGATTCCGGTAAGGTCTTCTTTCGTTTACAAAAACGGAACACCATTGCGGGTGAGGAATCATAATAAACGGGAAGTACTCATTATGGGAGGAGGTATGGGAATGATTCCGGGGTGGAAGAAGATGATTAAGCAGCTTCTTAAGTTTCCGAGGATTCACATTACGGTTATTGCTGGAAACAATCAAGCCCTGCAAGGAGAAATACAGAGAAGTTTTCCAACAGTTCGTGTTATCGGAGTTACCAATCAGGTAGCATGGTATATGTATCAGGCAGACGTACTCGTGAGCAAGTCAGGAGGTGTTACGATGTTTGAGGCAATTTATAGCGAAACACCAATGTGTGTGATAGCTCCATTTTTATCTCAGGAACAGGATAATGCCAAATTTATCGAAAATCATCAAATGGGTGTTGTGATGTGGAAGAAAAAGGAGGACTACGCAAAATGTATTCGTGAATTGCTAAATAGTCCATATACGTTATTACAAATGCGTAAAAATATGCGTAGTTTCCGATATCGGTTAGACGATGGGTGTCCTTATGAAGCAGAATGGAGAAGTGCACAGGCATTGTAATTCCCGTGAAATGAGCCGGGGGGCTATGAAGTAGACGATTGGCGGATGAATACCCTATGTAAGTAGCAGAAGTTTTGATTAGCTGTTTTGAAAATGAAGTTTGCAATGAACGAAAAGGAGGATAATGATATGAATATTAGTAAGGGGAAAATTGGGGCGGCATGTGTGTTGGCAGGCTTGTCCTACAGTGTTATTCCGACAGTGATCAAGAGAGGAAAGAATTGTTTGCAGTTTTATAGAAGGAAAAGACATATAAATAAGCAAAATCCGAAAGAAAAAAAAATTTATCTTACTTTCGATGATGGTCCGGGATATTATACGGAGGAGATACTGGAGATTTTGAAAAGATATGATGTTAAGGCAACATTTTTTATGGTTTCTGATTTTGCGAAAAAATATCCTGAGATTGTGAGGAGGGTTCAAAGGGAGGGACATGCAGTAGGCATGCATTCCCGCAGGCACAAAAATCCGATGTTTGAAAGTCCGCTTCGTAGTTATCGTGATTTACAGCAGGGGTATATGGATATGCAGGGATTAGGAGCTCCTGTAAAAATGTTCCGTCCGCCGTGGGGAATTGTGAATATGTCTGTTTTGTTTTGGCAAAAGCAGCATGGTCTTACTATGCATTTGTGGAATGTAATGACAGAGGATTGGCGAGGGGATGAGACAGCAGAAAGAATTGCAGATAAGCTTATGCGAAGGGTAAAACCGGGAAGCATTATTTGCCTTCACGATGGCAGAGGGAAAAATAATGCACCCCTTCGGACGGCTATGGCACTTGAAATTGCCATTCCTAAGCTTGAGGCACAAGGTTATCGTTTTGTCTGCCTGTCAAAGGAGGGATAGGATGGCGGAAATAAAAGAAGGAGAAGCATCGGATTCTAAGAAACGGGCAGTATCTCTGATAAAAAGCGGAATTGTATTTCTTTTCTTGGTAGGTATTACTTTGTTGGTACTTTTTCGAAATCAGGATTGGCCGGCAATTATAAAAAGTCTTTCTATGGCGAAAGGGCAATATCTTATTATCGCCTTTTTTTGTATGTGTATTTTTACGTTTGCAGAGGGGTGTAATATCCGCAGAGGGCTTCGGTTGTTTGGTTGTGAAACCAGTTATATAAGGGGAATTAAATATGCTATAGTGGGCTTCTTTTTCAGTTCTATCACTCCCTCTGCCACAGGAGGACAGCCAATGCAGCTTTATTATATGCACAAGGATTGCTATTCTATGGCACATTCTTCTCTTGCACTACTTTTGGAGCTGATAAGTTATCAGATGGTGACAATTATATATGCTTTGGTGGGGTTTGCTGTAAAATGGGAGTTTTTAAGTAACACGGTTGGTAATATAAAATATTTGTTTGCCGTTGGTGTTTTGTTAAATCTGGCATTGTTACTGCTCATTGGAATCGCTATTTTTTCTAAAAGATTAATATTCAAATTGGTACAGGGGGTATTGAAAATTGTTAAGTTGTTATCGCCAAAGCATTTGTCCGCATGGGAGCAAAAAGCACATGAGATGGTGGGCGAGTATCAAAGCAGTGCCATATACATAAAGGAAAACAAGATGTTTATGCTTCGCATGTTGTTTACCACTTTGGTGCAAATAACGGCACTGCACAGTATTCCATTTTGGATTTATCATTCTTTTGGCCTGGCACAGTATGGCTTTTGGGATATTGTGCTGTTGCAGGCAGTTATGTTTATTGCGGTGAGTGCGTTGCCTCTGCCGGGAACGGTAGGAGTAAGCGAGAGTGGTTTTATGATTCTTTTTAAAACGTTGTTTCCGGGTATTTATCTTAGCAGCGGTATGCTCCTTAGCCGGGGAATCAGCTTTTATCTATTTGTAGCGGTAACAGGGCTTTCTCTTGCAATTATTTCCTTGCGAAACAAATGGAAACGAACAGCATGATGTGGTATACTATGCGTAGGCTCCAAGTAGTGCAAAAAATGTCAGGGACAAATTGCCTGCTTGCAGGTAAAAGTGTCCATGACATTAAGTAGTGTATGCCTTAAGGAGGAATTGCTGTATGGATTTTAAAGTGGGACAGGTTATCAAATTGAAAAAGCAGCACCCCTGTGGTACGAATCAGTGGGAGATTTTACGCGTGGGGATGGATTTTAAACTAAAGTGTAAGGGATGCAATCATGAGGTAATGGTTACGAGAAAACTGGTGGAAAAGAACTTTAAGGGGTTTATTGAGGAGGAGTAGACAATGAATCATAGACAAAAAAGACTTGGACGGCGCTGCCTTGCTTTGCTTCTTGTGATAGGAATTGTGCTGTTTAAAGTGACTGGCTTAACCGGGATAGAGGAGCTTTCTGCTACAGTACATGCGGGAACCATTGAAACAGAAGCAGCACAAACCAGTGAGATAGAGCAGGCGATGAAGCAGGGGCTTGATACGGATCCGCAGCTAATTAAGATGCAGCAGGATAATATGTATGCTGGGGATATGGAGGCCGACGAGGACACGGATGTTATGGTTGGAAGTACAATGCCGGTTATAAAAAGTCCTTTTACGAGAAGTACCTATCGTCATGCTGCTCGTTTTAGTGGTTATCGGGTGGCACATGGTATTGACGTGTCACAGTGGCAGGGCAATATTAATTGGAGTAAGGTGAAGAAGTCCGGAGTAGAGTATGTGATTATAAGGGTAGGTTATCGTGGTGCAGGAACCGGGGCGTTGCGGGCAGATTCCCGTTACTTAAGCTATATTAAGGGGGCGTTAAAGGCAAAGCTTAAGGTTGGTGTATATATTTATTCCCAAGCAACGACGCCAGGGGAAGCAAGGGCGGAAGCCAACTTTGTTTTAAAACGAATCAAAGGGTATGATATTTCTATGCCCGTAGTGTTGGATTATGAGTTTTATACTTCTACGTCGGGACGTCTTTTTAAGGCACATTTGTCCAAGCGGCAGGCAACCAATGTCTGTGAAGCGTTTTGCCAGACGGTGGAAAATGCGGGCTACACATCGATGGTATATGGCAACGGAGATATGCTGAATAACCATTTGTATGCGGAGGAGCTAGCAAAGACCCGACTGATGTGGCTGGCTAATTTCGGTAAAAATAATGGAAAGGACCGAGGATTTGCTACCGCTTATAATGGAACCTACTCTTTCTGGCAATATACGAGCCGGGGACGGGTGCCGGGAATTGGCGGTAACGTGGATTGTAATTTCTGGTATAAGACGAGTGAAATAACGACCAAAAAGGTTGCTACCGGACTATCTGTTACCTCGGATAGTATTACATTAAAATCCGGCAACATGGCATATCTTTATCATTCCCTGTCGCCTCAGGGAGCAGTGGATGATATTATATGGACCTCCTCCCGCCCTTCGGTGGCATATGTTAAGGATGGTAATGTCTATGGTGTGTCCAGTGGTGAGACGGTAATCACAGCAGCGACCGCTTCCGGATTATCGGATAGCTGTAAGGTGGTAGTGTCAGAGAATCTTAATAACTATGAGATTCAATGTCCAGACAGCCTTGATTATACAGGGAGAGAGCTGAAGCCTGCGGTGACGGTGATTTCAAAGAAAAAGCAGGCAGATAGCGGAACCATGAAAAAGAATGGTGAGCTGTTTTCGGGACCGGAAAGCTCTTATTCCTTGTTGAAGACACTAAAGAAGGGTACTAGTCTGAAGATTGAGGGAAGTAAGGGTAAATATTATGCAGTTTGTGTTACTGCTGGTGGAAAAACGAGTTATGGATATGTTCCGGCAGATACGGTTCGTGTAACGAAGGCAAAAAAGACATTGCTTATTGACCGGGATTATACGGTAAAATATTCAGATAATGAGAATGTGGGAACAGCACTGGTTGAGGTTAGTGGTGGCAGTCAGGGAACCTTTAGCGGAACCATTTCCAAGATGCTTACCATTAAGCCTGTGGATGTTAGCAAGGTGAGCGTAGACCAGATATCAGACCAGACGGCGGTAGGGACTTTGGTAACACCGAAGCTTTCCTTGCACTATCAGGGACGGGAGCTTGTGCAGGATGTCGATTATTCTGTGACATATACCAATAATCTGGCAAATGCAGGACAGTTTTTGGGAACTTCTGGGGCGGTATCGGCAATGGCGACGGTAACGGGTCTGCGTAATTACACCGGAAGTGTAGCGGTTTCGTATATGATTGGAGATAGTCCGCTGCTTGCCGTAGAGACACCTGCTCCACAGAGCTATACAGGACAGCCGGTCACACCAAAGCTTGTTGTTAGGGCACAGACAGGAACAGAACTGATAGAGAATCAGGATTATACGGTGCAATATTTTGATAATGTGTCGATTGGTAATGCGAGGGCGGCAATTACCTTGATGGGAGCTTACAGTGGCAGCTATCAGGTTTACTTCCCAATTGTACAACGAAATATTGCGGATGCTTCTGTAACAGTTTTAGGAAGCTATACCTATAACCAGAAGGAGCAGAAGGCGAAGGCGGCTGTGACCTATCAGGGAGAGACACTGGTAGAGGGAACGGATTATAAGGTGGAATATGAACATAATAGCTGTGCAGGGCAGGCAACGTTAAGGGTAGTTGGACAAGGTATTTATCAGGGAAGCAAGGAAGCATTTTTTACGATTGCACCAGCTGATATTTCCAAATTAAAGGCGGCATCCATTGGAACACAGCCATATGGGGCAAGGGCGTTGACCCCACAGGTACAGCTTAAGGATGGACAGACCTCTTTGCTAAAGGGTGTGGACTATAGTGTCTCCTACCAAAAGAATACGAATCTTGGGATGGCTAAGGTTACTGTTACCGGAACCGGTAATTATCGGGGAAGCAGGCAGCTTAGCTTTAAGATTGGGAAAAAGGCGATTCGTGACTGTAAGATATCATCTGTAAAGAATTATAAATATAAAAATAAGCGGATAAAGCCCTCTGTTACCATACGAAATGGTGGCAAAAAGCTGAAAAAAGGAAGGGATTATACAGTTTCTTATGGCAAGAATAGAAAGGTTGGAAAGGGAACGATTAAGATTAAGGGAAAAGGAAAGTATACCGGAAGCAAGACGATTCATTTCCGGATTGTACACTAGTACATTGAATACTAACTTTGTTTACGTTAAATTTCGTATCCAATGCACTAATACAATTTTGTAAAAAACGCTTGCAACCGAAAGCTTGTTGTGTTAAGATAGTCGGGTGTGATAATAATTTTCCTTGCTCTTTGCTGTCGTGCAGACATGTGTGGCAGGCGAGGGCCAGAGACCAAAAGGAGGTGCTAACAACTATGAATAAGTACGAATTAGCGTTGGTTGTTAATGCAAAAATCGAAGATGACGTCAGAACAGCGGTTGTCGAGAAGGTAAAAGAGCATATTACTACTTTCGGCGGAACGATTACTGATGTAGATGAAGCGGGTAAGAAGACATTAGCTTATGAGATTCAGAAGATGAATGTTGGCTATTACTATTTCATCCAATTCGATGCAGAATCTAACACACCGGCAGAAGTTGAATCAAGACTTCGTATAATGGACAATGTGCTTAGATTCTTATGCGTAAAACAGGACGCATAGCGAATAGGAGGAATTTCCATGAATAAAGTGATTTTAATGGGTCGTTTGACCAGAGATCCTGAGATTCGTTATTCTCAGGGAGCTTCCCAGACTGCAGTCGGGCGTTTTACTATTGCAGTGGACAGAAGATTTAAAAGAGAAGGACAGCCGGAAGCAGATTTCTTTAACTGTACTACCTTTAACAGGCAGAGTGAGTTTGTAGAGAAGTATCTGCATCGGGGAACCAAAGTCGTTGTTGTGGGTTCTATCCAGAATAACAATTACACCAATAATAACGGAGAGAAGGTATATTCCGTTCAGGTAATTGTGGATGAGATAGAATTTGCGGAGAGCAAGTCGGCAAGCCAAGGTTATAATGGTGCTGATGCACCGATGGAACAGGCTCCTGCACCGAGTGCAGCATCCGGCGATGGGTTTATTAACATTGAGGATGGTATTGAGGACGAATTACCATTCTAGTATTGGATATAGGAGGTTACGTCATGGCATTTAATAAGAGTGAGCATTCTGATTCTCCGATGAGAAGAAGACCAAGCCGCAGAAGAAAGAAAGTATGTGTATTCTGTGCAGACAAGAATGCAGTCATTGATTATAAGGATATTGATAAGTTAAAGAGATACATTTCTGAAAGAGGTAAGATTCTTCCTCGTCGTATCACTGGCAATTGTGCAAAGCATCAGAGAGCTTTGACAATTGCAATCAAGAGAGCACGTCACGTTGCGTTATTACCTTATACTACTGACTAATAGAAACTTTCAGAAAACCTATCAGATATGATAGGTTTTCTTTTATTATTTAAAAAAGTTTAATAGATAATGATTGAAAGGATGATGTAAAATGTTAAAGGCAGTTATTTTAGCGGCGGGTATGGGAACCCGTATGAAATCCAAAACTCCAAAGGTATTACACGAGGTGCTTGGTAAAACAATGGTGGAGTATTCTATCGTTGCAGCCAAGGCGGCGGGAGCTGAGCAGATTTGTATTATTATCGGACATGGTGGCGAGCAGGTTAAGAAAAAAATCGGAGCAGGGGTAACATATGTGGAGCAGAAAGAACAACTTGGCACAGGGCATGCTGTTATGTGTGCGAAGGAGTTTATCGGAAAGGAAGGACAAACACTCATTTTGTGTGGAGATACTCCGTTGATTAAGGGGGATACTTTAATAAATCTGGTGGAGCGTCACAAGGAGCAGGGGAATCAGGTAACGATGCTCTCCACGATATTAGGCAACCCATCCGGTTATGGAAGAATCATCAGAAATGATAAGGGTGAATTTGTGAAGAATGTAGAGGATAAGGATGCGACCAGGGAAGAGCGTATGTTTAAGGAGGTTAATTCCGGTATGTATTTATTTGAATCCGGGGCTCTTTATGATAGTCTTTCAAAGCTTACGAATGACAATGCACAGGGAGAATATTATCTCCCGGATACACTGGAAATCATACGGAGTGAAGGAGGAAAGGTTGATGCGGTAATCGCGGAGAATGAAACGGAGATTATGGGAGTGAATTCCAGAGTGCAGCTTATGGATGCCACAAGAATTATGCAGGAGCGTATCAACTATGGTCTGATGAAGGAAGGAGTGACTATTCTGGCTCCCGAGCTTACCTTTGTTGGACCGGATGTTGTAGTGGAGCAGGATGTGACTATTTATCCAAACAGCTTTATTTATGGGAATCTGGTGTTAAGGGAAGGCACCGTTGTGCCGCCGGGAACCGTGTTGGGCTTAGAATTATAGATATTTCGCAACAACCTAATTAACAGGTAAGAAGAGGAGAATATGTTAGAAGCATTATTTCGTAAGCTTCTTGGACTAACAGAGGAGCTTAAGGAGGAAGAATTAGAAGAGATGAAGGTAATTGTTGGTTTAGGTAATCCGGGCACGGAATATGTAGGCACCCGCCATAATGTTGGCTTTGAAACGATTGACCGTCTGGCGGATGCCTGGTCGATTGATGTAACGCAGCAAAAGCATAAGGGCAGCGTGGGACAGGGTGTGATTGCGGGACAAAAGGTACTATTAGTAAAGCCGATGACATATATGAATAATAGTGGAGAGTGTGTCAGTGCGGTAGCGAATTTTTATAAGCTTTCTCCAGAGGATGTAATTGTAATTTATGATGACATTAATCTCAGTGTGGGACAGCTTAGAATTAAGGAGCGGGGAAGCGCCGGCGGACACAATGGAATGAAGAGTATCATTGCCCATCTGAAAAGTGAAGAGTTTACGCGAATCCGAATTGGTGTAGGGATGAAGCGGGAGGGACAGAATCTGGTCAATCACGTGTTAGGCAAATTCCCTAAGGAACAACAGGAAATGATTGCAGAGGGCATGGACGATGCGGTTAAAGCAGTGGAGATAATTCTTTCTGACAGTGTTACTAAGGCAATGAATACCTATAATGGTAAAAAAAGGTGAGGAAATAAATATGAAATGGTTTCGGGAAGCTTTGACGGGCTCAGCGTTGTTTCGGGAGATGGAAGAGGCAAAGACAAAGGGGACTTTTCCAATTCAGTTGAACGGTTGTGTGGATACACAGATTTGCCATATGATGTATCTGATTGGCGAGGACTATCCGTTAAAGCTGATTGTAACGCATAGTGAGGAGCGGGCTCGTAAGCTGTATGAGGATTACCGGTTGTTTGACCGGGATGTGTTGTATTATCCGGCAAAGGATGTTCTGTTTTACAGTGCGGATATTCATGGCTCCGCCACCCAGAGCCAGCGGTTAGAAGTAATGAAGGAAATTATCAGTAAGAGGTCGGCAACAGTGGTGACAACCATTGATGGCGGCCTTGACCGTTTGCTTTCTCTGGAACAATTGGAGGCGTTTTGCTCTACTCTTTCTGCCGGACAGGAGCTTGTTCTTTCGGAATATAAGGGAACATTGGTTGACTTGGGTTATGAGAGTGTACCGCTTGTTGAAAAACCAGGAGAATATGCGATTCGTGGTGGTATCCTGGACATATTCCCTACAGGGGAGGATTCGCCGGTTCGCATCGAGCTTTGGGGGGACGAGATTGATACGATACGAAGCTTTGATGCGGAAAGTCAGCGTTCCATTGAGACGTTGTCAAAGATTACCCTGTTTCCTGCTACAGAGATGCCCTTGACGAAGCAGCAGCTAAAGCAGGGCGAGATTGCCATTGAAGCGGAATACGATGTAAGATACCGTCAGTTTCTGGCGGAGGGAAAGACAAAAGAGGCAGCCAATTTAAAATATGCAGTTACCGGAGTTTTAGAGCAGCTTTCCACCTATCGGCTGGAGGCAGGAATCGACAGCTTTATTACTTATTTTTATCCAGAAACCGTGTCCTTGCTTGATGTATTTTCCCAAAAAGGGGGAATGATATTTTATGATGAACCAAGCTGGATTAAGGAGAGCTTATCAGAAAAAATAGGAGAGTTTGAGACTGCAATGCAAGGGCGGCTTGACGCCGGGCATGTGCTTGCCGGACAGCTTGAGGTGTTTTTTAAGGAAGAAGAAATCAAGAAACGGATTCGTGACAGCAGGGCATTTTATTTTTCTAAAATTGGATATCAGGAGCCGGAGTTTGTGCCAAAGACAACAATAGAGGTACGCTGCCAGCGTACCAATACTTACCGCAATCATTTTGAATTGCTGCTAAGTGACATGAAGAGATGGCAGCAGGAGGAGTACCGCTGTCTGTTGCTTTGTCCATCTGCTACCAGAGCGAAACGGTTAGCGGATGATATTAAGAAGGAAGGACTTTTGGCATATTATGTGGAGACGCTTACCGATGAGGTGCAGCCGGGACAGATTGGCGTTACTACAGGAAATTTAAGTGCTGGTTTTATTTATCTCGATGAGAAAATTGCATTGCTGTCAGAGAATGATATTGTAAAACGCAAAACAAAGAAAAAGCGGCACAAACCACGCTTTAAAGGAGAGGTTATCAAAAGCTTTGATGATTTAAGCGTGGGGGATTATGTGGTGCATGTAGACCGGGGAGTTGGTATCTACCGGGGTATTGTGCAGAGGGAGATAGATGATATTATAAGGGATTATATATCTATCGAATATGCTGGCGGTGATATGTATTATATTAATATCAACCAGATGGAAAAGGTTCAGAGGTATGCCAGCAGTGATGCAAAAAAACCGAAGCTCCATAAGCTGGGCAGCAAGGAATGGGAAAAGACCAAGGAGCGGGTGCGCAGGCAGGTTGGCGTGCTGGCGAAGGAGTTGGTTGAGTTATATGCTATCCGGCAGACAAAGAAGGGATTTGCCTGTGAACCGGATACCGTCTGGCAGACAGAGTTTGAGGAGCAGTTTCCCTTTGAAGAGACGGATGACCAGATAAAGGCAATTGCAGAAACAAAAAGGGATATGGAAAGTGACCGGATTATGGACCGGTTAATCTGTGGCGATGTAGGCTATGGAAAAACAGAGGTTGCCCTGAGGGCAGCCTTTAAGGCGGTCAATAATTCCAAACAGGTGGTATATCTCGTTCCTACTACGGTACTTGCACAGCAGCATTACAATACCTTTACAGAGCGGATGTCAGGTTATCCTTTAACAATTCGGATGCTGTCTCGTTTTTGTACGCCCAAGGAGATGAAGGAGACCTTGGAGGGACTGAAGAAGGGTGAGGTAGATATTGTTATCGGAACACACCGGGTGTTTAGCAAGGATGTGGTCTATAAAAATCTGGGACTTTTAATTGTGGATGAAGAGCAGCGGTTTGGTGTTGCCCACAAGGAAAAGATTAAACAGATGAAAAAGGATGTGGATGTGCTGACGCTTACCGCAACCCCGATTCCAAGAACCCTCCATATGAGCTTAAGCGGCATAAGAGATATGAGTCTGTTAAGCGAGGCACCAGTCAATCGGCATGCCATTCAGACCTATGTCATGGAATATAATGAGGAAATGATAAAAGAGGCGATAAAACGTGAGGTTGCCCGTGGCGGACAGGTATATTATGTCTATAATCGGGTAAAAAATATAGAAGAGATGGCAAGAACGATTCAAGAGCTTGTTCCTGCTGCAAGGGTTGCTTATGGGCATGGGCAGATGAGTGAGAAGGAGCTGGAGCAGGTGATGGTAAGCTTTGTATCCGGGGAAATTGATGTGCTTGTAGCCACTACGATTATTGAGACGGGACTGGATATACCGAACGTAAATACTATGATTGTACACGATGCCGATACCTTTGGGCTGGCACAGCTTTATCAGCTTCGTGGCAGGGTGGGCAGGAGTGACCGAAGGGCATTTGCCTTTTTGCTGTACCGCAGAAATAAGCTGATAAAAGAGGCGGCGCAAAAGCGTTTAGAGGCGATTCGGGAATTTACTGACCTTGGCTCTGGTTTTAAGATTGCCATGCGGGACTTAGAAATTCGTGGTGCCGGAAATGTGTTGGGAGAAGACCAGTCCGGACATTTGGAAGCAGTGGGATATGATCTTTACTGCCAGATGTTAAATGATGCCATTGGGCAGATGCGGGGAGAGAGGCGTAAGATTCATATTGACACTACAGTGGATATGGAATTGACGGCTTATATTCCTTCTGTGTATGTGAGAAATGAATTTCAAAAGCTTGAGTTGTATAAACGTATCGCTGCTGTATGTACAAGAGACGATTTGGAGGATATGACGGATGAGCTAATTGACCGATATGGGGAGCTGCCGCAGGAGGTGACAGCATTGCTAGAGATTGCATTGTTGAAAAATACGGCAGCAGCTAGTTATGTAACCAGAATTAAACAGCAGGAGGGCAGCATACAGATGACACTTTACCATCATGCTCCTGCGGATATACAAAGGCTTGATGCGTGGTTGAAAAAGGAGAAGGGAAAGCTCGTATTCCGGCAGGAAAAAAACCCGGTATTGGACTTAGATACAGGGCATGTGAAGCAGGATGAGCTTATTAGCCGGGTGTGGGAAATGCTTGATAAGGTAGCAGCATTGATGGATGAGGAGCTGTCAGTCATATAACGTGTCGAAAAATTAAAAATTGTGTGACTTTTCTGGAAAAAAATGCTAAATTTGTTGCGTGCTGTAAAAACATATATTATAATAATATATTAGCGAAACTGCGTCATCAGACGCATTAGGAGGATAATTATGAAGAAAAGAGTAATGCGGTTAACGGCATTTTTATTATTACTGGCAATGACACTTGCAATGGTAAGCGGATGTGGGCAAAGTGAACAATCGAAAAAGGTCGTATTTAAAGCGGGAGATACAGAGGTAACATTGGACGAGCTGTGGTTTTATTGTAAGTCCGTGCAGGAATATTATGAATCTTATTATTCCTCTATGTTTTCCAGTCCGGATGTGTGGACATCGGCATATCCGGTGACGAAGGGGGATGGCTCCACGGAGGAGTCAACCTTGGAGAATATCGCAAAGCGTTCGGCAATTAAGCAGATTCGACAGATTAAGATAGCGGTTGCGCATGCTAAGGATGTTAAGGTAAGTCTTTCTGAAACAGAGAAGGAAGCAGTAACAAGTCAGGCAGCTTCCTTTATGGAGAAGGTCACGAAGGATGAAATCAAGAAAATGGGCTTGAGCAAGGAATTGGCAGAGCAGGTGTTTTCAGAGTCTGCACTTGTGGAAAAGATGAAGACGAAGCTGGCTGAGGATGAAGGCATTGAGATTTCGGATGAGGAAGCACAGACTTCCAAGATTTACTATATCCAATTTCCTACAGCAGCTGCTACCGCATCCGGGGATGTTGTGGTGGCAGATGAGGATAATTTAAAGCAGGCGAAGGAGGATGCACAAAAGGCATTGGAGCGGGTACTGGCAGGCAATGATATTGCCACGGTGGCAGCAGCCTATGGGATGGGAAGCACCTCCGGTCAGTTGAGTATTGATGCAGAGTCAGATTTGCCGGTGGAGATTTCTGATTCAATCGCGAATCTGAAGGATGGAGAGACCTACGATAAGTTGATTAAGACTTCGGACGGCTTCTACATTATCCAGATGGTGCAGGTGATTGATGAGGAGGCGACATCAGACAAAAAGGAGGAGCTTCTTTCCAAAAAGGAGCAGGAGCTTCTTGATAAGAAATTCGATGAATGGTCAGAAGAGGATGATTTTGACTACGATAAGGATGTCAATTGGGACTATATGAAGGAGATTGATTTTGTTGCGAATTCTTCGGTGACTGCTTCTGATTCCTCAAATAATGGAGCTAGTCAGGATGCTTCAAAGGAACAGAGTGAAAGCGAAGCATCAACACAAGCAGTGGACCAGACGGAAGCCGGGAGTGATAAAAAAGAGGCAGATGACCAGACAGGCACTGAGGAGGATAAAGCCAAAGAGGGTCAGACCGAAGATGGGGATGATAAGCAGTAATTGCTGCTGCGAAAGCACAGAGGAAACAATTGGGGTTATATCAGGGAGAGACGGATTATTGAGGTACAGAGTATGGAAGAATACAATATTTCAGGGATTGTAAATGTTAGACTCCTGCGCAATTATACTAAGCAGCTTCGTCTGTTGTTAGTTGGGTGGGAGCTTGAAGAATTTCATAATGCAAAGCTATGTTTGATTGATGAGGGTGGCAGCTATTATGAGGAGCTTCCTTATACTTATTATAAGGAGGAGCAGCACATTGTTGTTGAACCGTTGATACTAAAGCAGATTGAGGAACATCCGGACGTAAAATGGAAGCTTTGTCTGTCTTATGAACAGGATGGGAAGGTATGTTACCGTCGGTTTGTGAGCCGGGCGGTGATGAAGAGGATGAAGGAAGAGACAGACGGCAAACGCAGACTTCAACCTTATCGTTATGGTCCGGTTCTTCATCTGTTTAAACAGAACGATGTGGATTATGCAGCCCGTATCTATGTTACACTGAAGGGAAGATTAGGGCTGCTGGTGAAGCCGAAAGACAGGGTTTATCTGCCGGTACTGGATGTGCGTATTGACCGGATTGATATTAAGGGTTCCAAGCTTAGTGTGGCGATTTCTATCAAGGAGGGCGATTATATTCCAGATAGGATTGTGCTTCGGTTCCGGACGAAAAAGGCAGATAAAAAGTGTATTTATACACTGAATTCTGGTCCGGTAGATAAGAGAAATGGCAGGTATGTACTAGATGCGGACCTTGATATATCGGAGCTTGAGTTTCGCCCGGTGTATTGGGATTTGGTCGCTTATGTTTATTCCAAGGAGGAAGAGGAGGCACATCTGGGGCTTCATTTTCTCTATGAGGTACAGCCTAGAAACCATAAGCAGAGCTTTAAGGACACTTTTTTACGTTTGCGTACAGAGATTGCATACCGCAAAGATGGATATATTTTCTTTCCCTTTGTGACAAAAAAGGATGGTATTGCATTTAAATATAGAGAGATTAGTGAGGGTGATTCCTTCTGGTTTCGTCTTAAGGAACGGATTGCCCGCAAAATCTATCAGAGTAATAAAGAATATTGGGATAACAAAAAAATATGCTTGATTTATGAAAAATATTGTATGGCAGCACAGGATAATGGCTATTATTTTTTCCGCTATTGTGTAAAACATCCACGCAGGATGAGGCAGGATGTGCAGTTTTATTATATGATTGACAAGCATTCTCCGGACTACAGAAAGGTGCGGAAGTATGGGCATCGTGTCGTGCCATTCTTAAGCCTTAAGCACATGGTTTATATTCAGGCGGCAAAGGTACTGATTAGCACCGATTCTAAGGCGCATGCATACGCATGGAGACAGAAAGGAAGCATCCTCTATGATGTGATTCAGGAGAAGAAGAATGTTTTCTTACAGCATGGTGTGATAGGATTTAAGAATATTACCAAGATGTATGGCAAAAAGTCCGGTTCCGGATGTAACCTGTTTATTGCTTCTTCCGAAAGGGAAAAGGAGATTATTCATAATGAACTTGGTTACCCTGAACAATCCATTAAGGTAACAGGCCTCGCAAGATGGGATGCACTGAAAAATGTAGAAAGCGGACGTAAGGAGATTCTTATCATGCCAACATGGAGAAGCTGGCTTGATAGTGTTAGTGATGAAGAGTTTTGTAAAAGCTCCTATTTTAAACATTATGAGGGATTGCTGACCGATGAGGACTTGCTACGTTTTATTGAGCAGGAGGATATCTATATCACTTTTTACCTTCATCCGATTATGGGAGAATTTATAGATGATTTCCATGTGTTTGGGGACCGTATTTCCCTTATTTCCTTTGGAGAGCAGCCTTTGAATGAGATTATTATGCGAAGCAAGCTGATGATAACGGATTATTCCAGTGCCGCGTGGGATATGTTCTATTTGAAGAAACCAGTTATATTTTATCAGTTTGATGCCGAGGATTACGAGACGATACACGGGAGCTATCTTGACTTTGAGACGGAGCTTTTTGGCAGCCGGGCAAAGACACTTAAGGAGCTGGTGTTCCGGATAAAGCAGGTAGTAGAGCAGGATTTTGTGATAGAGGAAGAATATCTTGAAAAATGGGACTCTGCGTTTGCCTATGTGGATGACAAAAAC
The DNA here is from genome assembly GCA_017621205.1 of Lachnospira sp. Classification (GTDB taxonomy): domain Bacteria; phylum Bacillota; class Clostridia; order Lachnospirales; family Lachnospiraceae; genus NC2004. The sequence continues at coordinate 50,029 of JAGATQ010000019.1, read as the reverse complement.
AGCGAGCGTATTATGAATGCGGTTGTCGAGTATTATAATAAGCTGCAAAAGAAATAGAGAAAGAACCTTATAAAGGAAAGCGAGGGTGTGGCATGAAGCAATTGTTAGAGAAGGTAATAGCTCCTGTAATAAATAAGCAGGGAGCAAGGCTTTTTTACACAGGGAATGATTATGAATGGATTACGAATTTACTTTTTCTCTGCCAAGGATGTAATGCCAAGCTGACAATTGCAACGGATGATTTTTTTGAGCATACCTTTTATATCGGGTACGAGGATTATTATGAGGTTGTTTCCTTGGAGGCATTACATGGACAATGCTTTGATGTGATTGTGTTAGATGGAATTGATGGGATTCATGGACTTGGCGGAGTGCTTGCTTTGCAACAGCTTGCGAAATGTATCCGTTTTTCTGCGGATGGAATGGTTCTTGCACACAATGTAGGCAGCAGTCTTCCAAGTATTCTAAGCAGTATTAAAGGAATCATTGCTGATATGGATAAGGAAGCCCTGAGTAAAAGCTATCCACTTTATCATGAGCTTGTGGTTGGCGCAAGGGCGGATACTAGTGTGTGGAAGCTTCTGGAGCAGAATAAGGATGTACTTTATGAAGAGTCCTGTGAGCTTTGCCAGCTTAGTGAAGCAGCAGCAAGATTTCAGGAGCGGGAACAGCAGCGCAGGTATCGTGCGGTGGTGAGAAAGCAGGAAAAGGAACGTCTTAAACAGGAGATTGCACGCTCAGAGAAAGAACAGATAGAAGCACAGGCGAATCAGATTAAGGGTGATAAAGGTGCTAAGAAAGAAGAGGCGGTGCCGAATAAGCTTTCACTTTTGCAACGGATAATGAAAGCGGTAAAGGGGCAGGAGGTTAACGAACAAAAGGGGAAAGAGGAGTTGGCAGGACAGCAGGAGGCATCCGCAAGCCCTGCTGTGTTAGAGGGTAAGCGATGGAACCAGTTGCTTGCTGATTTGGACATGGAGCAGGAGGAACGCTCTCTGTTTGATATTTATTATAATTATAGTATATTCATCCGTAATCTGACCTATCCGTTAACAAAGGAGGAGGAAGAGGTTGCCAGGGTGATGGAGGAGAACAAGCAGAAGCTCTTTGTGGAGAGTAAGGATGTTTTGCAGGGCAGAATATCTATTCTGCTTTATTGTGATGTGCCGGATAAGGCATGGCTTGCTACTTTGTCTTCTGCTTTATGTCAGTGCTATGACAATTATGAGATTTTAATAGGGACAAGGGAGCCTGATGTGGTAAGACAGGCGGTAGAGAACATGGAGCTTCCCTCTGACTTAGAGAGGGAGGAACTGGTAAAACGGTTACACTATAGCCAGATTGAGGAGGAACTATCTCTTGCGGCAGCTTATAATACCATGGAGAGGCAGGCTTCGGGTGACTATCTTGCTTTTCTTGTTGGTGGTGTAATCTGGTATCCGGAATATCTGACAATCGTCAATGCTACCATGGAAAAGCACAGTGAGGCGGGGGCGATGTACGCTGCTCAATTTCTGATGAAGGGGAAGAAGCGGTTCAAGCTTCATTTTTCTGCCTATACTATGGCGATTATGGAGAATAAAAATGAAACCTCCATTAGTACATTTGTTTGCAGGAGAGAGTATGTGACACGGTATGGATTGTTTCAGACAGAATTGCCATTGTTACAATTTTATAATGACTTTATGGTTCGCTTTACCCGCATTGCACCGATTGTTAGTCTTCCGGTAGTGTTAAGTGAGCAGCCGAATAAGCTGTTCCGTCTGGAGAAGGCATTGGCAGAGCCAAGACCGGAGATTTATAAGGAGTTAAAGAATGATAGTTTAGATGAGCAGCTCCGTATTCAGATGATGATACAGGATGACCAGTATGAACAGATGACCATAAACCAAGCGTTGGTACAGAAGAATAGCTCTGCCAGAAGGCTGATACTTCCGGAGCTTGTGGATGCGGATATCAATGGTTATTCCATTTATCATTACTGTCAGAGGCGGCAGTATCCGAAGACTAAACGGCAAACGGCGATTATTATACCGAGCTATGAGGCATTGGAATGCCTTAGAATCTGTATTGAGACCATTGAGCGTTATACACCAGAATATATTGATTATGAGGTCATACTGGTAGATAATTGCAGCAGTGGTATCACCATTGCATACCTTAAGTGGCTGGAGAAAAACAAGGATTATGTTAAGGTAATATATAATGAGCATAATATGGGTTATACCTATGCTGTTAATCAGGGAATAAAAGCGGCAAGGGAAGGGTCTGATTATCTGCTGCTAAACAACGATGCATTTTTGACAGAGGGCTGGCTGGATGCTTTGTATGAGGTAAAGGACAAAGTACCTAAGGCAGGTTTGATTGTACCAAGGCAGCAGCTATTGCCGCACCGCAATACCATTGTAAAGGATGTGCCGGGAAGTGATGGATATAGGGAGACGGATGTCAATCTTTCCTTCCGTCACCGGAATGTAGTGGATATCACCAAATATGCGAAGGAACAGTTTGTGCAGCTTAATTTTGCCGCATTTTTTCTAGTACTGATTACGAATGAATGCTATCAGAAGCTGGGGCTTTTAGATGAGGAGCAGGGGCGGCACTATGAATCGGACACCCTTTATTGTGCCAAGGCGAAGGAACAGGGGATTGAGATGGTGTATACTCCCTATTCTAAGGTATATCATTTGTGGAGAAGAGCGACGAGGCATCTAAAACAGAAGGATGAAGAGTTATTTCAGATTATTGTGAAAAATAATGGCTGGGATGATGTTGAATAGACCTAAGGAGGGGCCCAGCGAAGCTGGGAGGATACCCTTAGGTCGGCTTAAGACAAAGTGAAGGATAGATAAGAAATATGGTAAACCAGGACCTAAGGAGGGGCCCGGCGAAGCTGGGAGGATACCCTTAGGTCGGCTTAAGACAAAGTGAAGGATAGATAAGAAATATGGTAAACCAGGACCTAAGGAGGGGCCCGGCGAAGCTGGGAGGATACCCTTAGGCCGGCTAATTAGTATATAGTAGAGATGGTGGTGTGTGCAGATGGAATCCCAAAAACAGGATAGAAAAAGAAAGGTTTTGGCAGGAGGCGTTTTATTATTAGCTGCTGTCATAGTGATGGCTCTGACCTATAAGACGGAGATTGCACCTGCACTTTCTAAGTCTGTTACCTGTACCCTTGCCTTAAAGCACAAGCCGAATGATAAGCTTTTGTTAAGTGAGACAAGCCCGAAGGCAGAGGAGTTGTTTTATTGCCAATTCCCCAATGTAAAGCAATTTACAGTGCAGTGCAAGGGAGAAACCCTTCATCAGGATACCAAAATTCGTTTTCTGGTTGTGGATGAGGAATCGGATACGGTAATTGCGGAAAAACAAAGAAGAGCAGCTGTTCTGCTAAAGAAGAAAAAGAAATTGATTACACTTGATATTCCAAAAAAATATCGTGACTTAGAGGGGCATCATATTAAGCTGTCTATCGAGCTGATTAATCCGGAGGATACCTTTGTGACGGTGACTGCCAATACCAAACAGGGGCTGGTGGAACGCTTTAATGACAGTGAGGAGTTATCTACGAATTTTATTTATAATATTACTTATGATAAGGCGGCAGGGTTAAAGGTGTTGTATTTGTTATTATGCCTTTGGCTTTTGGGCTTTGTCATATTATGTTATGTTCTGCTGGTGTGGAAGAGATATTCTTTTGTTTCCTGTTTTTTAATATTTGCACTTTATATGGGTATTGCCATTAACTTTTTGATTACTCCTAATGGAGTACCGGATGAACCGAGCCATATTGACACAGCCTACTCCCTATCGAATCGGTTGCTGCATGCAGGCGATTCTTCAAAGGAGGGAATTATCTACAAACGGCTTGGCGATGTACGCATGTCGAATCAGCTTGTCAATGGGATGGAGAATAATTCTTATTATCAGATGAAACAAACATTGTTTCGCTCCATGCCAGAACAAGAACGGGAGCTGATTCCGGTTTCTGGAGTAAATACCACGAATGCAGTTCCTACGCTTGTTTATGCACCGGCAGCAGTAGGTATTAGTGTAGGACGTCTGTTACATTGCTCCTATTTTTTGACAATTATGCTTGGGCGGCTGGTAAATTTAATTGTTTATGCTTTGTTATGTTTTTTTGCCCTTCGGATTATTCCAGTAGGAAAATACATGCTATCTGCAATTATGCTGTTACCAATTGCATTACAGGAAGCAGCGTCTATCTCATACGATGCGGTAATTAATGGTATTTTGTTTCTCTTTCTTGCATTACTAATAAATTTATCATATAGTAAAGGCGTGTCAGCAAAACAGTGGATGCTTTTAGCGGTGCTTAGTGTAATGGTTGCATTGGTAAAGGGGGGAGTGTATCTGCCACTTTTACTGTTTGGAATATTGATTTACAAGCAACAGAAAACAAAGTCGTTTAAAAGATGGCAGCTTGGTGTTGCTGTGGGTGGCTTTGTGGTTGTAATAGCTACTTTTTTCATAAAATATCTTCCGACAGTGTTACGCATGCTATCGCCGGCAGATGGAGAGCTGGTATCTGTAGAAGAGGGGACCTGCTATACAATGGGATATGTTCTCACACACCCGCACCGTTTTGTTTATGCCGTTTGGAATACCATTGTTCAGGTAGGTGACAATAATCTGGCGGGGCTGCTTGGAGGAAGGCTTGCGTGGCTTGGTATCCAGCCAAACTGGTTTTTGTTGATTATTTTATTGATAGCAATTTTATTATTGACCCATGTTGAGGAAGATACTATCCTTTTAAAAACAAGGGACCGGATTGTGTATAGCCTATCCATTGTGGCAACGGTCGGATTGATTATGTTGTCGATGTATGTATCCTTTACGGTTTCAGGGGCGGCTTATGTGCAGGGGCTGCAGGGAAGATATTTTCTATGTCTGTTTCCGCTCGCCTGTTTTTTGCTTCGCAGTCCGATGGTGCATGTAGAGCGCAAAAAGACTGCCAAAATAAGTATGGTATTGCTTATGACAATGGCATTTATACTGCTTCGGGTTTATGCCCTTGTGTTAAACGTTACTATATAGAATAAGGAGTTTGAAAACAATGTGGAAGAAAGAATGGACAAAGCTCAAAAAATTTGGATTTATCCGTTTGCTTTTAATTATGATATTGACTGGAATGTGTATTTTTGTCACCCAGCCGGAACGTCAGAATGTGGCAGAGGCTTCTAAGGAAGGTATTGTGGGAGACGAAAATACAGGAAGCCTTGGACTAGGACGAAGGGCAAGGCAGAGAATCTATTTTAAGAAGACCATTACTCTTTATAGCATTGATATGCGGTTTGATATGCTTGATGGCACGGCTAATACCGAGTGGCTTACGGTATATATCCGCAACAAGAAGATGGAGGAAATAACCAGAAAAAGGGTTTATACTAAGGATATGAAGGATGGGGAGATGACCCGGGTGCGTTTTTCCGGAGGCGTGGAGCTGGAGGGGCTCCATTCTTATTATGTCATTGTAACCGGTCCGGGATTAAAAGAAGGGGAAATTAGTCCGGCTGTTCATCTGGCAAGCTTTACAGCACCTAATAAGAGGCTTTATGTCGGTGGTTCGCTTGTAAAAAATCAGGCATTGGATACGATATATAATTACCAGTACGACAATTCTCTCAATGTGCTTGGCATGTATATTGCGGGACTTACTATGATAGTATTGCTTTTGATTCCAAGATGGTTTTTCCGGCGTGTTGGTGCAATCTGGGGTGTTGGATGGGCATTGTTTATCAGCAATCCAATGATATTATATTGGCTGGTGCTTCATTTTTATGAGTTGCAGAATGGGCGGATTCCGGCAACGATAACTTACAACTGCCTGCTGTTATTTAGTTTGCAATGTGTTTTGTATTTTATTATTGGCAATAAATATGTTACCTTGCTGGTGCATAACGGTATCTGCTTTCTTTTTGCTATGGTAAATATTCAGGTTTCCAGCTTTAAGGGAGTTCCTCTTTTGCCGTCGGATTTTCTTTTCTTAAAGACAGCCATGGAGGTGAGTGACCAGTATACGATTGAGTGGACGCATACTCAGCTTCATTATATGATTTTTATGGTAGTTTATCTTTTCTTTATCTGGCTTTTAGGAACCTACCGGAAAGAGAAAACGGAGGGAGAAAAGAAACGCTTTGCATTGATTAAGAGGATGCTTCGCAAAAAACATCCCGAAGAGTTAGAAGATGGATTACAAGAACCGTTATCTGAGCAGGATGAGAAAACAGGGCAGCAAGTGCAGTTAGAAACAGAAGCAGGCGAAGGGGAATTGGCACAGGCAGAGGTCGCTGCTGCGAAAGCTCCCAAGATAGCAGAGCAGGAAGAGGAGGATGCTGTAAAGGCATCAAAACGTCCGGCAGTCCTTGCTTTCTTTGGCAGACATCGTCGTTTCCTTATGAGACTGGCGGCCCGGCTGGTGCTGCTTGGTATTGGTATTTATGGTATCCAGTATCTTTATACAACGGATGTATTGGCACAAAATGGTATCTCTGTTGATATCTGGAACCGGAATAAGGGTTCTAAGAAAAATGGAATTTATCTGGATTTCTTTATGAATTTTCATTATCTTTCCATGGAAAAGCCAGAGGGATATTCCATAGATGCGGTAAAGAATATTCTGAAAGAAAATGAAGAAGAAACGGTTGCCGGTAATGCAAAAACCAAGGGAGATGACCCGAATGTTATTATTATTATGAATGAAAGTCTGGCAGACTATTCTATACTTAATGATGGGGCAAATATGACCTATAACGAGGACTATCTGCCATTTATCCATTCCCTTAACGAGAATGTTATTAAGGGAAAGTGCTATGTATCTGTGTTTGGAGGGCAGACTGCGAACTCGGAGTTTGAATGCCTGACAGGGAATAGTCTAGCTTTCCTTCCGGCATCCAGTGTGCCATATCAGCAGTATATGAATGGGACCACATTTTCTCTGCCAATTTATATGAAAACCCTTGGTTATCAGGCAATTGCCATCCATCCTTGTGTAGCGACAAACTGGAACCGGGATGTAGCATATAAAAGTATGGATTTTGATGCATTTTTAACGCAGAATGATTTTACGAATCCAGAGTATGTTCGCTATATTAGTGATAAGGAAACCTATAAAAAAATCATTGAACAATTTGAAGAGAAAAAGAAGAATGACAAGCTCTTTATTATGGGAGTAACGATGCAGAACCACGGTGGTTATACGGATGATACGGAGTGGGAGAAACCGATTATAGCAGGTGATGGAGAGTATGCATTGGCGAATGAATATCTGTCCTCTGCCCATATTTCTGATGAGGCATATGAGTATTTGCTTGACTATTTTAAGGATTATGAGGAGCCGACCATTATTCTTATGTTTGGTGACCACCAGCCTTCTATTGAGGAAGATTTTTTAGATGAGGTTCTTGGTGGTACGGTGGATACGCTCACCCTGCAGCAGATGCAGGAGAAATATTGTACGCCATATGTGATTTGGGCCAATTACGACATTGATACCGATACTAAGAGTGTAAGCAGTACTAATTTTATTGCTAACGAATTATTGGAGCAAGCGGGAATTCCATTGCCTAAGTATAATCAGTATGTGAGTAAGGTTCATGAGCAGGTGGAGGCAATGAATGCATTTGGGTATATGACAAAGGATAAACAATGGCACAGTTATGAAGAGACCACAGATGTGACAGAGCTGATGAATAATTATCATATATTGGAATATGGATATTTCTCGGAGAAAAATGAAAAGGAGATGGCAGATATTTTTGCATTGCCATTAACGGAGTAAGGATGAGTGAAAACAAGGTTTGGAATTGGATAAAAGGATATGGAATTGTTAGAATTCTGCTGATAGCAGCCTTGGTTCTGGGGTGTATCTATGTCCGGCTTCCGGGAAAGCAGATGCGGGATGAATGCATGGAGACAGGAACCATCAGTGACAGCCATACGGGAAGTCTTGGCAAGGGGAACCGGGCAAGGCAGGAGATTTTGTTTGGGCAGGATGTTGTTCTCAGAAGTATTGATATCTGGTTTGAGACCTTCGAGGATTCTGTAAATACAGAGTATATGACAGTTTCTATTTTGGAGAAGAAGACAAAAAAAGAGATTGTGAAGCGGAGAATACAGATAACAGATATTTTTTCCTCTGGAAAAACACGGATTTCCTTTGCTGGCGGTGAATATCTTTCTGGCGGGAATCCGTACCTTGTTGTGGTGACGGGCCCTAAAGTGGAGGATGGGCAGATAAGTCCGGCGGTTTATCTGGCATCGAAGATAAAGGCTTACCGGGCACTTTATGTCGGTGGGGAGCGGATTCAGAACCGTACACTCGCTATGAACTGTAATTATCAGGTGGATGATTCTTATAATTGCCTTGGTATATTTATTGCAGGACTTTTGATGCTGATAGTATTGCTGTTGCCACGCTGGTTCATAAAACGGTTAGGCAGCGTGTGGGGAATAGGCTGGGCAGTATTTATTAGTAATCCCTTGATTATTTATTATCTGACGTCGCAGTTTTATGGAATAGAACAGGGAGCAGATAAGAAAGTTTTTTTCTATACCTCTTTGCTACTGCTGTTGGTGCAATGTATCGTGTATGCATTGATTGGACATAAATATGTGACACTGCTTCTGGTAAATGGTATTGGGTTGCTGCTTGCCGTCGCTAGCTATCAGGTTGGCGTATTTAGGAGTGCCCCGATTACTCCGGCGGACTTGCTATTTATTAAAACAGCGTTGCAGGTTAGTGAGCATTACGATATTGTGTGGAGTCATGACCAGCTTAGGAGCTTCGCATTTATAGCAGCCTATTTATTGTTTGTCTTTCTGCTCGGAACGTATCGCCCGGATAAAAGAGGAATCTGCTATTTACTGATGAAGAAATATAAGGAGAAGCGTGAACAAAAGAAGCAACAGGAGAATCAGAAGGAAGAGGAGATATGGAGCAGACACACAAAGGGGAGTGACAGGAGATATACTTTGAAAGTGTGGTTTCTTCGCTGGTACTATGGGATTGGTAAGCTGGTATTTCGGATTGTTTTGTTTGCAGTTGGTTTTTGGGGTCTTAATAATCTCTATTCTACAGATATTTTGGCACAAAATGGCATTATAGTTTCTCCTTGGGACCGGGTGACCAATTGCAGGGAACATGGTTTTTATCTTGATTTTTTCATGAATCTACATTATCTGAATATGGAGAAACCAGAGGGCTATGCCAAGGAAGAGGTTGAGCGGATACTGGCAGGTATAAAGAGCGACGAAGTAGATGAGACAAAGTTTTCGCAAAAGCCGAATATTATTGTTGTTATGAATGAGAGTCTGGCAGATTATACACAGGTTGACCCGATGGGTAACATGACCTATAACAGGGATTATCTTCCCTACATTCATTCCTTGAATGACAATGTCATTAAGGGGAAATGTTATGTGTCTATTTATGGGAGTCTGACGGCGGATTCGGAATTTGAATGTCTGACGGGAAATTCCATGGCATTTCTTCCTATGGCAACAGCACCTTATCAGCAGTTTATTAAGGGGACGACATTTTCCCTGCCCCTTTATTTAAAAACATTAGGGTATCGGACACTGGCGGTACATCCTTGCAATCCGGCAAACTGGAATCGTACGAATGCGTATGCCAGTATGGATTTTGATGAGTTTTTGTCGAAGGATGCCTTTGAAAATCCGGAGATAATAAGGCAGGTTAGTGATGATGCTACTTATCAGAAGGTGGAGGAGCAGTTTGAGAGTAAGAAGCCAGAGGAAACGTTGTTTGTGATGGCAGTGACGATGCAGAATCATGGTGGGTATACAGAGCCAAGTGATTGGGAGAATCCCATTATTGCTGGGGATGGAAGCTATCCGATGGCGAATGAATATCTATCCTCTGCCAGTGTTTCGGATGAGGCATATGAACGGTTAATTAACTATTTTTCGGATTATAAAGAGCCGGTACTCATATTAATGTTCGGTGACCATCAGCCGGCGATTGAGGAGGAATTTGTTAGTCAGACACTCGGTGTTACGGAGGCTGGCTATACCTTTGAGCAGCAGCAGGAACGGTATTGTACGCCTTATATACTATGGGCAAATTATGAGATACCGACAAAGCTTGATGGAATAACCAGTGCAAACTTTTTATCCAATCTTGTGATAGAGCATGCAGGGCTTCCTAATTACCGTTATGGGAAATATCTGTCTGGTCTGCAGGATAGCATACAGGCAATAAACGCCTATGGCTATATGACAAAGGATGGTTTGTGGCATAGTCTTGAGGAGGATAATGAATATTCCTCTCTCATAAGGGAGTATGCTATAGTAGAGTATGGTAATTTTGGTGAGCAGGATGAGAAAACGATGGCACAGCTATTTGCAATGCCATTGTTGGATTAGGAGTGGCTTATGGAGCATACATTTGTGATATGTGCTTATAAGGAAAGTCCCTATCTTCGGGAGTGTGTGGCGTCTTTAAAGCAACAGAGTGTAACGAGTAACATCATACTGGCAACTTCGACACCGAGCCCAACATTAAGAGCCTTGTGCGAAGAAGAGGCAATTACTTATCTTGTGCGGGAGGGTACACCCGGCATTGCGCCAGACTGGAATTTTGCTCTGTCGTGTGCAGATACGCCATATATTACGATTGCCCATCAGGACGATATATATTATGCGGATTACACAAAGCAGATATTAAAGGCTGTTTCTGGTAGAAGCGATGCACTGATTGCATTTAGTAAATATGCGGAGCTTCGTAATAAAATGGTGGCAAAAAAAGGGTTGAATATGCGGATAAAGGAAACAATCCTAGCACCACTTCTGCTTAAGGGCGGAGCCAAAAGTACATTTTTCAAGCGGTGGTGTATCCGCTTTGGCAATGCTATCTGCTGTCCGACTGTTACCTATTGCATGGAACCCATTAGAAAATATCTTGATTGTATTGGACAAAGAGAGCTGTTTCGTACCCATTTTAGAAGTAATCTGGATTGGGAGACGTGGGAGCTCTTGAGCCGTTGCCCGGGTTCGTTTTTATATGTGAACCAGCCTCTTATGTCGCATCGGATTCACGAAGATTCGGAGACTAGTGCGACAATTGCTGACCATGAGCGTGGTATGGAGGATTATGAAATGTTTCAAAAATTCTGGCCGAGATGGATTTCAAAATGGCTTAGCGGGTTTTATGGGGCAAGTGAGAAGAGTAATGAGGTGTAGAGGGGAGACTGAATCAGCTTTACACTTAATATATTTTGTTATACTTATATTGTAGTAATTAACATAATCCATAATATGAAAGCAGGTGATTCAAATGCTGACGGGTATGGAAGTAACAAAAGCTGCACTTGATGATTTCAAAAAGATTTAGGAGTATATGTTATTAGCAAGAAAAGAAAATGCCACTGAGACATACGCAAAGCTAAAGGATGAATATCTGACAATAAAGGCGTTGCTTAATGTATCTGGTGTAAATCTTGTAGATATTGATAAGATTAAAGAATAAAAATGTAGAATCAGTTGTATTAATTTGTCAGAAATGGTAAAATATGGATATCTATGATGTTTTCATGGATATCCATATTTGTTTTCATAATAAATATTTATAAGTATAGCAATAACTGGTAATACTGTTAGGAAGAAGTTAGAATAAAGGCTCAGGAAGCCTTGTGTTTAGAGATAATTAACGGAGGATGGCAGAGTGCGACTGTTGATGGTGATTCCGGCGTACAATGAGGAAGATAATATTGTGCGTGTAGTGAATACAATTAAAGAGCGGTATCCCGAGTATGATTATGTGGTGGTAAATGATGGCTCCACGGACCATACATCAAAGCGTTGCCATAAGAACGGTTTTGAGGTTATTGATTTGCCGGTAAATCTGGGGCTTGCTGGTGCATTTCAGGCGGGACTTAAGTATGCTTATCAGAAGAATTATGACTGTGTGCTGCAATTTGATGCAGATGGGCAGCATAAGCCAGAGTATATCAAGGATATGCTAGAGAAGTTAAAACAGGGATATGATATTGTAATCGGTTCCCGTTTTGTTAACAAGCGTAAAGAGCGTTCGCTAAGGATGGTTGGTGCAAGGATGCTGACGGTTGCGATTAAACTGACAACGGGAAAGCGGATTGCAGACCCGACATCAGGGATGCGGATGTTTAACAAGGCAATGATTAAAGAATTTGCGGTTAATATGAACTATGGGCCGGAGCCGGACACAATATCCTATCTGTTAAAGCAGGGAGCCAGCATTGCAGAGGTGCAGGTAGAGATGGATGAAAGGGTAGCGGGAACAAGCTATCTTAATCTTACTAAATCGGCGATGTATATGTTCCGGATGCTTGCATCCATTTTCTTTATACAGAATTTCCGCAAGAGAGATGATAAACATGTCATTATGAAGAGGGGGTAGATGGTTTCATGTCGGTAGCGTTACGAGCTTTGCTGATAATGATGTCTGTAGGAAGCTTGGTGTACATTGTCCGTAAGATAAGGTATTCCAGAATGCAGATTGAGTATGCATTGTTTTGGATTGTGCTGGCTATTATTTTTATTGTGATGGCAGTATTCCCTCAGGTGGTATATTTTGTCTGTAATCTGATGAAGGTAATGTCCCCGGTTAATCTCGTTTATCTGTTTATTATTGCCATACTATTGTTAAAGGTTTTTATGATGACAATAGAATTATCGGCACTGGAGAGCAAGGTGAGGGAATTGGTACAGCAGATTGGCATCAATGAGAAGGAGCAGAGGGATGAGAAGGGGGAAGATAATAATATAACAGGAGGATATAAAGGATGAAGGGAATTATTTTGGCAGGTGGAAGTGGTACAAGGTTGTATCCGTTAACAATGGTAACATCAAAGCAGCTGCTTCCCATTTATGATAAACCGATGATTTATTATCCGTTATCAGTACTGATGAATGCAGGAATTCGGGAAATTTTGATTATATCAACTCCGGAGGATACATCAAGATTTTGTGAGCTTTTAGGAGATGGGCATCAATTTGGAATTGAACTTTCCTATAAGGTTCAGGAAAGTCCGGACGGTTTGGCACAGGCTTTTATTATAGGAGCAGATTTTATTGGAACGGATTCAGTTGCTATGGTGCTTGGGGATAATATTTTTCATGGGCATGGATTAAAAAAGCGTTTAAAAACAGCGGCCCAAAAGACACAGGGAGCAACCGTTTTTGGATATTATGTAGATGACCCGGAACGTTTTGGTATTGTAGAATTTGATTCTGAAGGCAGGGTGATATCTATTGAGGAAAAACCGACGAAACCAAAATCCAACTATTGTGTGACGGGGTTGTATTTTTATGATAATAAGGTTGTAGAGTATGCAAAGAATCTAAAGCCATCTGCTCGTGGAGAGTTGGAGATTACAGATTTGAATAAGATTTATTTGCAAAATGGGGAATTGAATGTAGAGGTTTTGGGTCAGGGTTTTACATGGCTAGATACCGGTACACATGAATCTTTAGTGGATGCTACTAATTTTGTGAAGACGGTGGAGACGCATCAGCACCGCAAGATTGCCTGCTTGGAGGAAATCGGATATTTGAATGGATGGATAACCAAGGAGGATATGATGAAGACCTATGAGGTATTGAAGAAAAACCAGTATGGTGAATATCTGAAGAATATTGTTGATGGTAAGTATTTGGAAGTATAGGGAATGATAGAAAGGGAACCGAGAGGATGACGCAGCAACCATTGGTATCTGTAATTATACCAGTTTATAACAATGAGAGCTATATAGAGATGTGTCTGTCTTCGCTGGTAAGGCAGAGTTACCATAATCTTCAGATTATTGTTATAAATGATGGCAGCAGTGATGCTTCTGGTGAAATTATTAGCAGGATGGCAGCAGAGGACAAAAGAATCTGCTATATTTCACAGAATAACAAAGGAGTTTCCAGAGCGAGAAATGCCGGCATTGCAAAAGCAGAGGGAGAATATCTGACCTTTGTGGATGGAGATGATTATGTTGGTAAAGACTATATCATGGAATATGTTGCATGTGCTGTAGAGCATCAGGCGGATATGGTGTTGGGTGGACTTTCTTTTGTAGATGAAGATGGACAACTTTTATCTAGTCTCAGCCCAAGGGAATATATTCGTTACGAAAGGGAAGAATGGTTATTTCGAATTGGTACAGTTGCAGTACATTTTTATAAGAGAGCTATGTGGGAGACTTATCATGTTCGTTTTTTTGAGGATGAACGGGGAGAGGATATGCCAATTTCTCTTTTTTTTGCAGCAATTTGTGAAAGAATAGCAATACTTCCTACGGCACAATATTATTATGTACAACACAGGGACTCTGCTATGCATACCTTAAAGGGCACGAAGCAGTTTCCGCTGCCCTACCGTTCTTTGGAGAAAACGATACAGAAAATCCATGATATAGGAATTAAAAACGGCAGGGATTTTCATGAATTATATGTTTTAAGAATTATGGTTACTATGGTACAGCTCGCAAAAGGAAAGAATAAGGAAGAAGTTCAGTATCTGGGAGTTTATATAAAAACTATATTGAATCAGTACTATCCTGTTTATTATAAAAATAAACTTACCCACATATTTAGCGGACTTGATATTCCTTTTGTGCAGAGGGTAGCAGTGAAGTTATTGGTGATGGTTGCCAGATACAATATGTTGCCGGTTGCTTTAAAAATAATATGTTGATGTTGAGGTGTTTATGAGCAGGGTTGGATTTGTTCTCTTACATTATGGAGATGTGTCTGTTACAAAGGAGTGTATAGATTCCATATTGCAGTTAGAAACAAAGGATATGATTCATATAGTGGTGGTGGATAATGATTGGAATAAGCCCGCCGATAAGCGTGAACTTTTACAGTCACTCTATGCAGGCTATAATAATATTACAATTATTCCTATAATGGAGAATAGGGGTTTTTCCTATGCGAATAATCAGGGCTATCAATATTTAAAAAAGCACTATGAACCACAGTATATTGTTATTAGCAACAATGATATTTTGTTTTGCCAGAAGGATTTTTTGTCCCGGCTTCAAGAGAGCCATGAGCAGGAAGCTTATGCAGTCCTTGCACCAGATATTATTGGCAGGGATTCGGGAGAACATCAGAACCCCATCGATACGAAGCTAAGAACAAAAGGACAAGCGTCTTATACGATTGCAATGAATAGAATTTGCCTCACATTGTTCCCGATTGTTTATCCATTTATCCGGGGGCGGTTTCAAAAGAAGCCTGTGAATGAACAACATAAGGAGATATTGCAAAGGGTTGATAATATTGTTCCATGTGGTGCCTGCTTAGTTTTGTCAAAGGAATTTATAGAGCAGGAGATAAAGGTTTTTTATCCAGAAACCCAGTTTTATTATGAAGAATACATTTTATATTACAATTGCCAAAATAAAGGATACCGCATTGTATATGACCCATCCATTCAGGTGATACACGGTGATGGTGTTGCAACAAAGAAAAAAACTGTAACAGACAAAGGAAAAATAAAGTTTATTATGAAACATACCATGAAGTCTGCTAAGATATACAAAAAATTGATAAGTACAAATAATAGTAGAGGTTAACATTATGAAATCAAAATATGATATTGGATTTATCTGTCAATTTGCTTTAGATGATTTTAAAACCAAATATGCCGGTTCCCTGTTAGGCTTTATATGGGCGTTTTTGCAACCTGCGGTTACAGTAGTGATTTATTGGTTTGTATTTCAGATAGGATTTGGAAATGAAGCAGTGAATAACGTTCCATTTATCATCTGGCTTGTTTCCGGCTTACTGCCATGGTTTTTTGTCAGTGATGCAATTAATAATTCAACTGCAAGTCTCGTGGAATATAGCTATCTTGTAAAAAAGGTGGTGTTCAACATTGACATATTACCGCTTGCGAGGATTATCTCGGTATTGTTTATTCAATTGTTCCTGTTGGTGGTAGCTATCGTATTATCTATTGTTTATGGTGTAATGCCAAGTGTATACTGGTTACAGATTGTCTATTATATGCTATATATGGTGATTATATGTACAGGGATTGCTTATTTTACCTCAGCACTATATGTATTTTTTAAAGACACCATTCAGGTAGTGGCAATTATATTGCAGGTGTTTTTCTGGGGAACTCCGATTGTGTGGCAGATGAAGGTTATGCCGGAGCATATTCAAACAATTCTTCGTTATAATCCGCTTTATTATATCACGAATGGATATCGGGATGCTCTGGTAAATCATAAGTGGTTTGTGGAATATCCGATTGGAGATGTATTATACTATTGGTTTGTTGCATTTGTTGTGCTGGGAATTGGTATGTATACCTTTAAAAAATTAAAACAGCATTTTGCAGATGTATTATAGGAGATAATAATCATGGAAGAAACGACAATCAATATATTAGATTTAAAAAAAGTATATAAGCTTTACGATAATCCGAAGGACAGGGTACTGGAGACCTTTAGAATTGGACGTAAGCAACGTTATACAGAATTTCGTGCGTTAGATGGTATTACCTTTAATGTGAAGAAGGGAGAAACGGTAGGAATTATTGGAACTAACGGTGCCGGTAAATCTACCCTGTTAAAAATCATTACCGGAGTGTTGAATCCTACTGAGGGTGAGGTGGAAATTAATGGTAAAGTATCTGCACTGTTAGAGCTTGGGGCAGGATTTAATATGGAATATACCGGTGTGGAAAACATTTATCTTAATGGGCGTATGATGGGATACTCTAAAAAGGAGATGGATGAACGCCGGGAGGGGATTATTGAATTTGCTGATATTGGAGACTTTATCAACCAGCCAGTAAAGACATATTCCAGTGGAATGTTTGCCAGATTGGCGTTCGCAGTGGCAATTAATGTTGAACCAGATATTTTGATTGTGGATGAGGCACTTAGTGTTGGAGACATTTTCTTTCAGAATAAATGTTTTCATAAGTTTGATGAATTGAGGGATAAAGGTGTTACGATACTGTTTGTATCCCATGATATTGAGAGCGTCAGACAGATGTGCTCGAGAGCTTTGTGGCTGGACCATGGTTCGATGAAAGCATTCGGAGATGCTAATGAAATCTGTGATATGTATATGGATGAGAAGAGGAAAAACACATCGTATGTGTCCAGACATACAAAGGATGAGAAAAAAGGCGACATGCTTGTAAGTGAAGTGGATGAGGAGCGAAATTACCCGGTATTAGAGCATGTGGAAGACCGTTTTGGAAGTGATAAGGTCGCAATCCGCTCGGTATTTTTTACAGATGATAAAGGGGAATATGCCAATACACATTATGTAGATAAAGTTTATCAGGCACATATTGTAATTGAATGCCTGCAGGATATGGAGGATATCATTGTAGGCTTTGTGGTGGAAAACAAAAAAGGACTTCCCATGTATGATATGAATAATTTTATCAACCAGCAGGAGGTTTTTAGCGGAAAGGCGGGACAGATTCTTGAGGTGGTGTTCCGATATAAGCTTCCAAGAGTGTTGAATGGAGTATATCTGATAGGGGCTTCTGTGGCACAGGGAACACAGTCAAAGCATGATATGCTTACGTGGCTTCATGCGGTCAGGCAACTTGAAATTGTGAATGCGGGATATAATTCCTCGTATATTGAAATATCTGGTGATATTTCTGTATATGCAAACAAGAAAGAAAATGTTAGATTTATATAGACATAGGAGATAATAATGGATATAGTCTTAGTTACTTATAATTCAAGTAAATGGATAAAGTGCTGTATGGAAGCCATAGCTGCCTCACAAGGTTTAACGCAGGCGTTGAATGTATTTGTTGTAGATAATCAGTCCAGCGATGATACTATTGTACAGTTGGAACAATTTAGCAAGGATAAAAGATTTACTTCATTTACGATTGATAAGCAGACTCAAAATCTTGGGTTTGGTAAAGCCAATAATGCTGGAGCAATGCTTGGAAAAGACGACATAATATGCTTCATCAATGTTGATACAGAGGTATTTCCGGATACTTTTGCGAATCTTCAGGCAGAGGTTGCTGCGTCTGATGCACACGTTGGTGCATGGGAGATGCGACAGATTCCCTTTGAACACCCCAAGCTTTATGACCCGGTGACGGAAGAGACTAGTTGGATGTCGGGTGCAGCTTTTGCAGTTAGGAGAAGCATCTTTGAGACTATTGGGGGGTTCGACCCACAGATATTTATGTATGCGGAGGATGTGGATATTAGCTGGAGGATACGGGCACAGGGCTATACATTAAAGTATTGTCCTAAGGTAATGATTCGGCATTATTCTTACCAGAAGGAAAATGAAGTAAAGCCAACACAATATTTGGAGGCGATTAAGAACAATATATTGTTAAAATACCGCTATGGTAACTGGTTGACGGTATTAAAGGGTAAGTTGATGTTCTGGCAGGTTTATTTCTGCCATCAGGAGCCTTTTGAGGGAGCAAAGAGGCAGTTGTTGCAAAATTATAAAAAACTTCGTAAGGCAGCACCCTATTTTAAGAAAACAAGGATAAATGACCGGTCTATCGCCAAGTTTCTGGGGTGGGATTATGAACTAATACGGGATGGAGCATTTATTGAGGTACAGCTTCCGAAAAAGCAGCCGTTTGTATCCGTTATTGTTAGAACATGCCAGAGGCCTTCGGTATTAAGAGAGACCTTGATTTCGATTAGAAATCAGACCTATCCCAATGTTGAAGTAGTTGTCGTTGAGGATGGGAAACCTGATGCAAAGGAGATGATAGAGACAGAATTCAACGATTTAACCATACAATATTATGCCACTGGTGAGCGGAAGGGACGTTCGGTGGCAGGTAATATCGGACTTTCCATGGCAAAAGGAGAATATATAAATTTTCTGGATGATGACGATTTGTTTTATGCTGACCATATTGAGACGCTTGTTGTGGCTTTGCAAAATACAGATAAAAAGGCAGCATATTCCTTTGCTTTTGAAACACCTGTGGTGGTTCATAGTCAGGAGCCATATGAGTACGAGGTAATCAGTCATATTGGAAGACATAAACAAAGCTTTGATAAGATTACATTAAGTCATCACAATTATATTCCTATTCAGTGTATTATGTTTTCCAGGGAACTCTATGAGAAGCTTGGGGGTTTTGATGAGACACTGGATTATCTGGAGGATTGGGATTTATGGGTTCGTTACATGCAGGAAACAGATTATGAATGTGTTCCCAAAACGACATCCATTTATAAGGTTCCTGCTAAGAAGCAGGAACAGGCAGGCAGACAAGAAAAATTGGATGAGGCATTAAAAACCGTTCGAAAAAAACATGAGGGTTATTATGTTACGGTTCCCGTTTCTTCCCTGGTTGCATTGAGAGAGGAGAGCTTATGTCAGGTAATAGCAAAAAAATTCAGATTCAGTCGGTAATATATGGCAATGAAAAGCAATCTTTATTCCGTGCGGTAAAGGGATTGCGTCAGGCAGTTTCGGTTTATAGAAAAAGAGTTGGAGATATTGAGGCAAAGCTGGTATATGGAGATGCATCGCCTGAACCGATATTTTCTGTGGATGATATTGAACAGATGCAAAACCTGCTTGATGGGGTAATGGAATTTGTTTATAAGCCATTTGGTTTTAATTCGGGTACTGCCAGAGGACATAATATGATGGCAGAAGAATGTGAAAGTGAATATATGATGATTATGAATCCGGATATCCTATTGGAGCCATCCTGCCTTATAAAATTATTGGAAGCAATTGAGCAGGATAAAGTTGGTATGGTAGAGGCAAGACAGACGCCACTTGAGCATGCCAAGGAATACGATAAAAATACTGGAGAAACAAGCTGGGCATCTACTGCATGCACAATCTTTACAAAGAAGGTGTTTGATGAAGTTCAGGGGTTTGATGCTGAAACGTTTTTCTTGTATTGTGATGATTTGGATTTTTCATGGAGAGTCCGCATGGCGGGATACCGGGTTTTGTATGTTCCGTCGGCTGTCGTATATCATTCCAAGTCATTGACAGTGGAAGCCGGATGGAAGCCAACAAAAGCGGAGATTTATTATTCTGCAGAAGCAGCATTGCTACTTGCCCATAAATGGTCGGATTTAGATCGGGTACATGCACTACAGGAGATATATAAGGTTAGTGGCAATGAAGATGAAATAAATGCGGTGAAAGAGTACGAGCGGAGAAAAGAGGAAGGAACACTTCCGGAGTGTATTGACGAAGAGCATAAAATAGCCCAGTTTCTGGGCGATGATTATTGTGAAATGCGTTTCAGGATTGGTGCGGAATAAGGGAGAAGGATATGAGTAATTCAAAACAAAATGAAATTATCGATTGTATTCAGAATATGTCAGAGCACACTACTCTAGTAAGGTATATAAAGCATATTTATGAAGATATGTTTTTTGATAACTATTATGAGCAATATAAAGAAAATATTGTATCCGTACCGGAAGGGGAGCGACCGTTCCTTACTGTTTTGATTCGGACACAGGGCAAGCGTGAGGAAGGATTACGGGAGGCACTTCTTTGTGTAATGGCACAAACCTTTACAGATTATGAAATTATTATCATTGGGCACAAGGCAACGAAAGAATGTAAACAAATAATTCATGAGATTTTAGATGACCAGCAGGAGGAATTTAGACAAAAAATCCGTTTTGTAGAGCTGGATGAAGGGACGAGAACCGCCCCCTTAAACCTAGGATTTTCTCTGGCAAGGGGACAATACATTTCGGTGTTTGATGATGATGATATTTTATTTGATAACTGGGCGGACTGCTTTTATCGTGGGTTTAAGGAGCATGATGGACAGATTCTCCATAGCTATGCCTTTGCACAGAATTGGCAGAATCTGGAAAAGCTTGGATATCGGGCAGAATCCAGTCCTAAGGCAAATTATTGTGAACCGTTTGATTTAGCAAGACAGCTTGCTGTTAATAAATGTCCCCTAATGACACTGGCATTTCCGACAGTAATGTTTCAAAAATATGGTATAACATTTAATGAGACTTTAAATGTAATGGAGGATTGGGAATATTTTATGCGACTTGCGTATGTTGTAGGTGTAGCTGATATCCCGGAGCCAACAGCAATTTATCGTTTTTGGCAGAATGTTGAAAATTCTGCAACGCTTCATAGTCAGGAGGATTGGGATGAATCGTTTGCAGAGATACAAGAGAATCTTTCAAGGTTTGGCCTTTATTTTCCAGAGTCCTATGCAAAAGATATTGTAAAGAATATTACCAAGAATTATAAGCAGGATATTACGGAAGAGGAGAATAAGAAAAGTACATTATATTATAGTAAAGGAGAGCCTTTTCATGATTTAATGACCGCTAGGGCTGTAGATACGGGTGTTTATCCGGAGTTTAATTATTGGTTTCCATTAAAGGTTCGCTCTAATAAAATATCTGCTATGCGGTTTGATATTAGTGATGAAAGCTTGTTTTTGCTAAAGCGGATTGACATAGAGGTCATATTTTTGAATGGGGAAAAGAAAATTATTCCATTTGAAGACTGTGTGCATACAGGAATGAAGTTTCATGATGATATTTTGTTTATGTACCGTCATCCAGAAGTGATATGGGAATTTGAGGATGAAAGGTATATTGAGTGTGTTCATATATCCGGAGAGATAAAACGTTTTATCGAACGAGGTACACTTAGTACAAAGCTATTGGATATATTCCTTGCATTCAAAAATCTAAGAAAAAAGAGATATTTTCATAAGAAAGGCTGGTTTTAGAGGTCATTACAATTGGGGCTTTAGGACACAAAGTAAAAGGGAACAGAGACATGGAAAGTACAAGAAAATTAGAAAATGTATGTTTGATAAGATGGTTAGCAGCACTGTTTGTAATGACAGGTCATATGTATAGCATCATGTTGAGTAATCCTCCATTGCTTTTGTGGAAACCGATTCAAAAAATAGGTATCTATTGTTTCTTTGTATTAGGAGGATATCTGGTTACCGGAAGTTTTGCCCGTGACCAGAAACTAAGAAATTTTTATATTAAGAGAGGAATAAGAATATTTCCTCCGTTGATACTATTTGTGTTGGTAGCAGCGGTGATAATAGGTCCAATGATTTCTACACTTTCTGCAGAGGACTATTTTACACATCCGGCATTTAGGAAGTATTTGCTAAACATGGGACTATATATTAATTATGTTTTACCGGGCGTATTTGAGAATAATCCTTATCCCAATACAGTAAACGGTTCTTTGTGGAGTCTGCCGGTTGAGGTGTTTATGTATTTTTTAGTGCCAATATATTATAAATTAAGTAAAAAAAGTTATAAGATTGGCGTTAGTATTACCTTGTTTGCCTGTGTTATTGCATTTATTAAAAATGTCTATTTTCCGGAATTCCGTTATGTGATATATGCGGTTGACCTAGGCCCATTAATTGAACATGTTCCATTTTATTTTATTGGGATGATGGTTTATATTCTGGAGGAAAATAAAAAGCTATCAAGTAAAATTAATCCGGCATATGCAATTGTTGTAGTGTTTGTTTCACTTATGTTTGTCTTTGGTACAGAGGCATATATTACAATATTAACATTTATATGTGTTCCGTTTTTTGTTTTTGGAGTTGCCAGTATAGATAAATTTTGGATTACCAAATTATTATCCAAGTTTGAGGTGACATATGGAATCTTTTTATATGGTTTTTTTATTCAACAGTTAATTATTTATTTCAATTATAAATATAATTGGCAGGAGCCGTTTATTATTTTACATTTGAGTGCGGTTATAATAACGATTGGCTTTGCAATCTTTAGTTATTTTTTCGTTGAAAAACCATTGATTAATTGGAGCAGAAAGCTATTAAAAAAAAGTAATTAAGAAATGACTATTTAATTTAGTAGTTAAAATATGTATGGAGTCGATTGTTATAGAATGGAGGTATTATAATGCGTGTATTAGTAACTGGAGCGGCCGGGTATATGGGAAAGCATGTGGTAAGAAATCTGCTTAGTAAAGGGCATGAGGTGCTGGCGGTAGATTTAAACCATAAGGAAATTAATGATAATGCGCAGATTGTTGATGTAGATATTTTTTCTGGTGAGAAGGATATTTATAATATGACCCAAAGACCAGAC
This sequence comes from Lachnospira sp., assembly GCA_017621205.1. GTDB lineage: Bacteria > Bacillota > Clostridia > Lachnospirales > Lachnospiraceae > NC2004. The sequence goes on along the minus strand of JAGATQ010000019.1, from coordinate 26,930 downwards.
TTATGCATTCATCTGGCGTGGCAGGATGGGTTTGTCCATAATTCCTCTAAGCATATGGAGAATCTTTCCGGTCACTTTGAGTTTCTAAAAAATATGATTGATGGTGGCTGTAAAAACATTTCTGTGATGGGCACTATGCACGAAATTGGATTTTATGAGGGAAAGGTAGATGAAAATACGCCATGTAACCCTCTTTCCCAATATGGAATTGCCAAGAACGCTCTAAGGCAGGCGATACTTCTTTTAACACAGAATACAGATGTTAATTTATATTGGCTGCGTGCCTATTATATTCTGGGTGATGATATCAGAAACAGTTCTATCTTTACAAAGTTATTGCGGGCAGCAGAAGATGGAAAGAAGACATTTCCTTTTACCACTGGAACGAACCAGTATGATTTTATCGATATAAAGGAACTTGCTGCCCAGATTGTGGCAGCAAGCACGCAAGAAGAAGTTACTGGTGTAATCAATGTATGTACAGGGGAGCCGGTAGCTTTGAAGGACAGGGTAGAGGCATTTATAAAAGAAAAAAATCTTGATATTGCTTTAGAATATGGTGTGTTTCCAGAGCGTCCGTACGATTCCAAAATTATTTATGGAGATAATAGTAAGATTAAAAAGATTATGGGGAAATAAACATATGGATGTTGTTAAGAAATTGGGAAGTAGCAGAATGATTGGGTGGAGTATTCTTTGCTGAAGGAGGGGCATAGGAAAAATGAAAATAAGGAAAAATGTGTTGAGACAATTAATGACATCCCCCTATATTGTTGCTTTCGCAGCGATTGTGATGATTGGGCTTATTTTATATGCACCATTTCTCTTTGGTAATTATATTTTTGCCTATTCAGACTGGGGATATGATACTAAGCACAGTTATCTTGCTATCTATGAGTTCTATGTCAATAAGTTATCCGGACTTAGATTTAGTGAGTATGATTTTTCCTATGGTCCAGGTACTACTATTTTTGATAATTTTCCTTTTTTAGCCGATCCGTTTGGTTTGTTTGTTATTATGGGTGGGGTTTTGTTAGGAATACAAAAGGTAGGCTTATTGCTTGTGTATTCTTTGTTTCTAAAGAATATTACCATTGGATTGTTTGGTGTGAAATATTTGAGGATGCTAAAGTTCTCTAAAAAAAGTGCAGTATTTGGAGGAACGGTTCTTGCATTCTGTGGATATTTGTTTATTACCGGGCAGCACTATTCCTTTGCTACTTATGCGGTGCTTTATATGCTTGCATTAATTATGATGGAGCGTTATATTGCGAATGAAAAAAAGTGGGGAGGACTGGTTCTGGTTCTTGCATGGCAGGGCATTATCGGGCCATATTATATGTTCTATAGTCTGCTGGGTTTAGGGGTTTATTGTGTTATTCGTTATTCTATGCGGGAGCATACAGTCAAAACTGTTATTATAAGATTGCTTAAAACATTGGTATTGGTTTTTGCGGCAATCGGTTTATCTATGGTTTCTTTTCTGCCACAGTGTTATCAGCTTCTTACCGTATCTTCAAGAATTGAAGATGGAGTGTCGATGATGGATAATATTAAAGCATCATTTGGATTGCTGGATGGGATATTTTTAAAATCTGGATTTCTACGTTTGTATTCTGCGAATATAGAGGGGTTAATTAATGATGAGATTTGGACATCAAGTAAAATTTATTATTCTACTACTCCCTACTGCTTTTCTTTGCTCTTACCCTTTTGTATTGTTCATCAGTTTACCAAGCTGTTTACAGTACAAAAGATGAAGGAACGGCTTGTTCGTATTGCAATCTTTGCAATTGTAATTTTTACAACCTGCTTTGCCTTTATTCCATCAATGACCAATATGTTTACTTCGATACAATTTCGATTTGCTTTTGTTTTGCTTCCTGTGGAGCTGGTATGTATTGCGGAATCAATTGATGATATATACGCCAAAAAAGTGAATATCTGGTTTAATAGTATAGTAACAATTGTTATTTCTTTTGTTGGAGTGTGGTTATTATTGGATGATTCAAACGCTTTGAGCAGGAGGATTTATTATATTATCTGTATTGCCATGGTGCTGATAGCAGTATCGGAATGTCTGCTCTGGTATGGAAAAAAGGAATGGTTTAGACGTGGCGTTTGTATTATTTTGTTTGGTGTTGTTATTCTCCCGACGATGTATGATGTCAGGGTTTCCCTATATAGAGACCGGATGCTGATGAAAAAGAAAGAAATAGAATATTATCAGATGCCGCAATATGAACATTTTATTGACAAGCTTAATAAACTGGAGGGAGACAATTTTTATAGAATAGAGAAGGATTACGCAGGGGTAGATGGTTCATCTGACTATGGACATGGTTTTATTTGTCCGTCGAGAACGCTTGCAGCATATAACAGCACATTAAGTAAGAGCCTTGGATATTTTAGTCAGAATATAACAGGAACCACAATATTATCCTCTGCTAACTATTCGGTTGGTGCTTATGGTAAACCTTATGATACAACGATTGCCAATATACTTGGTTTAAAGTATATTATTTCTATGCATAAAGGGGAGCATGAAGGCTGGACAAGAATGGATGAATATAATGGGTTTTATTTATTCCGCAATGATTCTTTCAAAAGTAGTGCATTATTATCGGACTGTTTTGTTACGGAGAAGGACTATGCAGGGCTTACTAATGTGATGAAGGATGAGGTATTGGAGCGGGGAGTGGTACTTGAAGATAACGTTCAATTAGAGGGGTATCGCAGAATCAGTGCAGAGGACTTTTATATGAAGCCGGAAGACGGCAATAGTTTAGAGGGGAACGATGTGGATATGATAAGTCCGAGAGCAGATTCGGAGATTGAGGAGGTATCTAACCCTAATTTTGGAAGCAGGGTCCAGGTTAAGGTGAATAATAAAGATAAGCGTATTCTATACTGTCCTATTGTTTATGATGACAATTGGAAGGTGTATGTCAATGGTGAGGAACACAATGTGTTAAAGGCTAACTATGGATTTGTGGCAGTAGCCCTTGAAGCTGGAGATAATAATGTGGAATTTGTATATAAGAATAAATCCTTGTATTTAGGTTGCATAATAAGTTTGCTTAGTGGTATTATATTGGTAATTGTTGGGTTGTATAAGCCTAAGGTTCATGCAATTGCAGGACATTAGATGTATATAAAATCAGAGAAAGGAATGTATGTCAGGGACATATGGGTGTGTTATTATGTTACGAGTGATTCAGGTTGGCTATGGATATTGGGGAGCTAATATTTCTAAGAAATTGGTGGCTTCCAAAAAATTTGAGTTTAAGGCACTTTGTGAGATTTTGCCAGATAGGATGAAAAAGGCGAGAAACGAATTGCCAGAGTCAGTGGCGGTCTGTGAGAATTATGAGGTCTTTCTGGACGACCCCACTGTGGATGCGTTTGTGATTGCGACTGAGACTGAGAATACCTACGATATTGGTATGAGGGCAATGGCTGCCGGAAAGCATGTGTTTATGGAGAAACCATTAGCAACAACGGTAGAACGTTCCTTGAATTTGAAGGCGAGGGCAGAAGAGAAGAAGGTCATCTTACATTGCGACCATATTATGCTTTATAATCCATATTATCGTTATATTAAGAAGATGTATGATGCAGGGGATTTAGGTGAGTTAATTTATTTTGATGTGGAGAAGTTGAACCTTGGTCCAATCCGGAAAGATGTTAATGCGTTGATGGATTTGGCAGTACATGATGTTGCTGTAATTGACTGGTTGTCTGGCGGTATGGAGCCGAAGGAGCTTTCTGCGTTTGGTGAGACACCGTTTGGCCATCAGGAGACCTTGACCTATCTGACAATGAAATATGAGAATTTTATTGCTCACTTAAAATCGAGCTGGGTATCTCCGTTGAAGATTCGCCAGACTGTGATTGCGGGTACTAAGAAAATGGTTATTTTTGATGATATGAGCATTGAGAAGGTTAAGATATACGATTGCGGAATTGATGTGGTTCCGATGGAGGAATATATGGAGTATGCCTTCCGCAACCGCCGGGGAGATGTCTATATACCCAATATTGAATTTGAAGATTCTCTGCAGAATAGTCTGGAGTTTTTTGAGAATTGTGTGCAGACAGGAGAGCAGTCGCTTTCGGGTCCGGATGCATCTCTTCGTGTGATGAAGGTTCTTGAGTGGGCACAAAAGACGATGGTGTCTTAGTAGTAATAGTATTGTTAGGGAGGAAGAATCATGAGTAATATACCTGTTACAATTCCGTATTTCACAGATGATGAAGCAAAGGCGGTGGAAAAGGCACTGGCATCCGGCTGGGTGGCGCAAGGACCTATGGTTGCCAAGTTTGAGGAAGCAATTGCCGGTCATGAGGGAATTGGCTATGGTGTTGCAACTACATCGTGTACTTCGGCTTTGCATCTGGCGATGGTTGCCAAGGGACTAAAGGCAGGAATGGATGCCATTGTTCCGGCATTTACCTTTGTAGCAACTGCCAATGCCGTTGTTGAGACCGGGGCAACACCAATATTTGTAGATATTTATAGAGAAACCTTTAATATTAATATTGAGAATCTGGAAGATATACTAAAGAACCAATATGAGAAAAAGGGGGATTCTTATATCAATAAGAAGACGGGCAATACACTTTGGGGGATTGTTCCAGTTCATGAATTTGGTTTGTGCTGCAATATTAATAAGGTTAATGAATTGGCAAAGCAGTATCAGATACAAGTGGTAGAAGATGCGGCATGTGCATTGGGGGCAATGGTAAGCGGAACCCATCAGGGGGCATTTGGCAATCCTTCGTGTGTTAGTTTTCATCCAAGAAAGTCTATCACAACTGGAGAGGGTGGTATGGTCCTGACAGATGATGCGGCACTGGCTAAGAGGATGAAGGAGTTAAGAACGCATGGCAGTACAGTATCCGCTGATGCAAGACATCAAGGTAAGGGATTTTTGCTTCCAGAATTTAATGAGGCGGGATACAATTACCGTATGACCGACATCCAAGGTGCAATTGGATTAGAACAGGTAAAGAAATTAGATTATATTATTGAGGAGAAGATAAAGCGTGCGGCACTTTATAATGAGCTAATTAAAGCACAGCTTCCTGAGCTGATTACTCCGATGGTGCCAGAAGGTTATTTCCATACTTATCAATCCTATGTGTGTATGCTTGACATAGAAAAGTTAGGTCTTACCAGTATTAAAGAGGGAGGAGAATTTCGAAATATCCTCCTACAAAGACTTGAGGATAAAGGAATTGCAACACGTCAGGGAACACATGCGGTTCACATGTTGGGTTATTATCGCAATACCTATGGGTATGTTCCGGAGGATTACCCTAATGCGTATGCGTGTGACCATTTATCCATTACCCTTCCGTTGTATATACAGATGAGTGATGAGGAACAGAGGCTTGTTGTTCAGACGATGAGAGAAGAAATAGATGCGATGTAGATGTTAGAATTATTGCAGTGATAGGAGGAAACAATGGCAGATATTAAGGGAAAAAATGTATTAGTAACAGGTGGTGCAGGCTTTATCGGGAGCCATCTTTGTGATGGACTACTGGCAAAGGGGGCGTCAAAAGTAGTGTGTGTAGATAACTTCTTCCTTGGTAAGATGGAGAATCTGGAAGAGGCATTAACACACGATAATTTTGTGCTTTATCGTGATGATGCCCGTAATTTCGGAGTGCTTCAGGCAATTATGGAGAAAGAAGAAATTGAAGTCGTGTTTAATATGGCGACCATAGCATTAAATTATTCCTTCTTTAATCCTTTTGATGCTTATATGGTAAATGTGGAGATTGCCAATACATTATTGGAGCTTCTTAAGGTTGGTGCTTACAAAACCTTGATTCATACCTCCTCTTCAGAGGCGTATGGTACAGCACAGTATTCACCGATGGATGAGAATCATCCGACGGACCCGACTACTCCTTACGCTGCGGGTAAGGCGGCAGCAGACCTGATGGTCCACAGCTTTTATAAGGTTCTGGGACTAGACATTTCCATTGTGCGTCCATTTAATAATTATGGACCTAGACAGAATGCACAGGGCTCGCTGGCAGCGATTATTCCTGCGACTGCCAGAAGAATCAAAGAAGGTGGAATGCCAATGGTAGAGGGAGATGGTGAGCAGACAAGAGATTTTATTTACGTGGAAGATACGGTTCGCGGTTTGATTCTTGCGTACGAGAAGGAGGAATCCAGAGGGAAGATAATTAACCTTGGTTCTGGCAAGGATATTTCTATTAATTCTTTATTGCAGGGTATCTGTGATTATATGCATTATGATGGTGAGTGGGAGCACAGACCAGCAAGAACCAGTGATGTTAGAAATCTTTGTGCGGATTCTAAACGGGCAAAGGAACTTCTTGGCTTTGAGCCGGAGATTGATTTTACACAAGGGATTAAGAAAACATTGGATTGGTATATGGGTTGATGCTATGAATAAAGAATTTGCAGAGCAGTTTGATATATTAATGAGGATGAGACGGGAAGAAATGCTTCAGAATTATGGACGTGTTCTTCCGTCTGGTGAATATATTTATAATCGTTTTGATAAGGCAAGAGACTTGGGCTTTGGTGAGGGGTCATCGATTTATGATAGTAGTGTGGTAATGGGAAACATTAAGGTAGGAAGCCATGTGTGGATTGGTCCCTATACGTTGCTGGAGGGAAGCACGGCATCATTGACAATTGGTGATTTTGTCAGTATCGATGCAGGAGTAATGATATATACCCATGATTCTACGAAATATTATGTTTCTGGTGGTAAGAATCCATTTGATAAGGGTCCTGTCACCATTAAGGATAATACAGTAATTGGAACTATGAGTATGATTGCCTGTAATGTCACAATAGGGAAGCATTGTGTTGTGGCAGCACATAGCTTTGTAAACAAAGATGTAGAAGACTATTCTATTGTAGCAGGTTGTCCGGCCAAAAAAATTGGCGAGGTTATAGAGGAAGAAGAGGGAATTCGTTTTGAATACTATAAGTGAAAAAACAAAGGGTATGACGGTTGTAGTACCCTATCTTAATGAGGAAGAAGGAATTGAACAGTATTGTAAAGCTGTTAATGAATTTGCAGCCACGATAGCATTCCCACTGGAGCTTATTTTTGTGGATGATGGTTCTACAGATTGTACCAGCGAGTTAGTAAGTCAATATGCATTTACCAACATTGACCGGGTTAAAATGATTGCATTTTCTAAGAACTTTGGTTCACATTGTGCAATTCGTGCAGGTGTATTACATGCGAGCTATGATATATGTACATGGATGGGAAGTGATTTGCAGGAACCCTTTGAATTTTTAACGATGTCTTATGAGAGGATGATGGAGGGATACGATGCAGTATATGTGGAGAAGAATACCATAAAGGTGTCTGCTGCTAATCGATGCTTTTCTAAGATTTATTCTTCTCTGATGAGGAAATATGCTGTGAGCAATTATGCGTCTGGCGGAATTAGTAATATTGTATTCAATCGCAAAATTATTGATTTATTAAATAATAATATTGAATCTAACTCCTCAATTATGTTGCAGATAATGGATGCCGGCTTTAAGAATTGTACGATTTCCCTAGATTACAACGAGCGTTCAGCAGGTGTTTCCAAGTGGACATTTTCTAAGAAAATCAAGCTGTTTATTGATTCTTTTGTTGCATTTTCCTTTATGCCTATCCGTATGGTTAGTATTATCGGGGTTCTGATTTTTATATTGGGACTTATCATTGGAGTCTTTACGCTGGTTAATAAGATTCTTAATCCGGCAGTTCCGGTTGGGTATTCCACAATTGCATGCATTCTTGCATTGGGATTTGGTATTACTAATATTGCTCTTGGTATTATTGCAGAATATCTTTGGAGAGCGTATGATGCGGCAAGAAAGCGGCCAGCTTTTATTGTATCGTCTGTGGTTGATGTGAAAAAAACGATAGAGGAATAAAGATGCTACTAAATAAGATTAAGAAATATGGTTTACTATATGGGGCGTTTCTCATATATTCCGGGACAACAATATGTGCAAAATATGCTGCACAGCAGGATATGCTTATCAAGGTACTTGTTTTTATGGGACTTGAGGTGGCGTGTCTTGGAGTTTATGCCATTATCTGGCAGCAGGTGTTAAAGGACTTTTCTTTAGTAACTGCGATGGCGAGTAAGGGCGTTGTAGTGATAATTAATTTAATATGGTCTGTTTTGTTATTTGGTGAGACAGTTACTTTATATAATATCATCGGGGCAGTGATTATTATATTTGGAATATGGATGGTGTCGTCAGATGGCTAAATATTTTATTATTGCAATTGTATCGGGAATGCTTTCTTCCTTTTCTCAAATATTATTAAAAAAGAGTGCCCTAAAGGAAGAAGAGTCTATAGTAAAACAATATGTGAATCCTTATGTAATCGGGGGTTATGCCATTACGGCAACATGTATGATTTTGATGATTATTGCTTTTAAAGGCATGCCATATAAATATGGTGCAGTATTAGAATCCTTAACCTATTTATATATAATGATATTAAGCAGGGTTTTTATTGGGGAGAAATTAACAAAGAAAAAAGTATTAGGCAATTTGATTATTGTAGCAGGTGTAATCATTTTTAGTCTGGGAAGGTAGGTATTAATAATGGAAGTGAAGCTTTTAGATTTAACGAGACAGTATGATAGTATTAGTCAGGAAGTGGAGAAAGCTGTCTGTGAGCAGATGCGAAGTGGAATGTTTATTGGTGGTAAAGCGGTGACAGATTTTGAGAAGGAATTTGCCCAGTTTATTGGAGTAAAGCATGCTATATCTGTGAATAGTGGAACAGATGCTCTGGTAATCGCTATGAAAGCGTTAGGAATCAAGGAAGGGGATGAAGTAATTACTACTCCATTCACTTTTTTTGCAACAGCAGAAACCATTGCGGCTGTTGGTGCAGTTCCTGTATTTGTTGATATAGAAGAGGATACCTATAATATCGACCCGGATAAGATCGAGGAGAAGATTACAGACAAGACAAGGGCAATTCTTCCGGTTCATATATTTGGGCAGCCAGCTGCAATGAAACGAATTCAGGAGATTGCGGACAAGCATCATTTACTGGTAATTGAGGATGCTTGTCAGGCAGTTGGAGCGTCGATTGGTAACCAGATGATTGGCTCTTTTGGAGATGCCGCATGTTTTTCTTTCTTTCCGACTAAGAATCTTGGTGCCTTTGGCGATGGTGGTATGATTACAACCAATGATGATGAGACAGCTATTGTGTGCAGGGCTTTTAAGGAACATGGCATGGCACAAAATGGTGCGAAGGCGAGATATATTTTAGAGGGTGTGGAGGATGAACTGGCTGGGACTGTTTCACCAGATGGTTTGTATAATCCCTATAAATATTATAATTATCTGATTGGATTTAATTCGAGACTGGATGCACTTCAGGCGAGAGTATTGTCTATTAAGCTTAAGCATTTAAAGGAGTATAATGAGAACAGGACAAAAATTGCTGAATTTTATGAGAAGGAGTTAGGGAATATAGAGGGAATTATAACGCCAAAGGCGGCGAAAGAATTAACTCCGGTATGGCATCAGTATGCGTTCCGTTGTAACCATAAGGATGAGATGGGCAATTTTTTAGCCTCAAAGGGCGTGGGAAGTGCAGCATTTTATCCGGTGCCATTACATTTACAAAAGGCATTTATTAATCTTGGCTATAAGGAGGGGGATTTGCCGATTGCAGAAAAGATTACAAAGCAAACAGTGTGTCTTCCGATTTTCCCAGAGTTAAAACAGGAAGAATTGGATTATGTTGTAAAGTGTATTAAAGAATTTTTTGAAAAATAAGGAGAAAACTATGAGTATATTTATTCATCCGACGGCGGAGGTCGCAGATGGTGCTAAAATTGGTGAAGGGACTAAGGTTTGGAATCTGGCTCAGATTAGAGAGACAAGTGAGATTGGAGAAAATTGCATTATCAGTAAGAATGTCTATGTAGATTCTGAAGTTAAAATTGGCAATCGTGTTAAGATTCAGAATAATGTCAATGTATATCATGGGGTTGAGGTGGAGGATGATGTGTTTTTGGGACCGTCTATGACATTTACTAATGATATGTTTCCGAGGGCATTTAATGATGATTGGCAGATTACCAGAACATTGGTAAAGAAGGGGGCTTCTATTGGTGCCAATTGTACTATTGTATGTGGTAATACATTAGGAGAATATTGTATGGTCGGTTCTGGAAGTGTTGTTACGAAGGATGTCCCGGCACATGCTCTGGTTGTTGGTAATCCGGCAAGGCGAATTGGCTGGGTGTGTCGCTGCGGGTGCCGCTTAGATAATCAATTTAGATGTAGTAAATGTGGGGAACAGTATAATAATTTTGAAGAATAATGCAATGGAGGTATAGAAACATGATAAAGGTTGGAATTATTGGTTTTGGTTACATGGGTCAGTTTCATTTAAACAAGATGAAGCAGTTTGATGATGTTAAGGCAGTATGTGCATTTGATAATGATGAGAGTAAGCTTAAGGATGCGAAGGATGCAGGCCTGGAAGCTTATGATACGTTGGAGAAGTTTATAGAGCAAGAGCTTGATTTGGTAATTATAGCCACTCCTAATCAATGGCATGCACAATATGCAATTGCTTGTATGCAATCTGGCAGCCATGTGTTGTGCGAAAAACCAGCTACTATGTCAGTGAAGGAGTTAGATGAGGTAATTGCTTGTTCTGAAGAGACTGGTAAGTTTTTTACGGTTCATCAGCAGAGGCGTTTTGATTCTGATTACCGTGCAATTTGTGAAGTGATTAATAAGGGAACGATTGGTAATGTGACGACGATTGAGTCCCGTGTGCTTGGTGAGCGTGGTGTTTGCTTTGGATGGAGAGCTGAACCGGAGTATGGTGGAGGAATGCTGTATGACTGGGGAGTGCATCTGATTGACCAGATACTGATGCTGTATCCGGGGGAGCAGGTAGTGAGTGTAAATGCTAGAATATTAAGTATTCTGACTCCGAAGGTAGATGATTTCTTTGAGATTACGATGATGTTGTCGAATGGTGTATGTGGTAAGGTCATAGTAGGGACTTTCGCATTGCAGAAGCTGCCAAGATGGTTTGTATTTGGTGACCGTGGTACGATGAAGCTTGATAATTTGTGTAGTACAGAAGGTGGAATTGCCCGCATAAAGGGTGATGTTGAGGGATTTGATAGTGTGGTTGGACAAAAGGTTATTGGCCCAAGCCGAACGATGGCACCATTAAAACCAGAGTATTTAGAAACGATTGCTGTTCCGGAGCAGGAGAACATGGATATGGAATTCTGGAATAATATTGTTGCGGCAGTAAAGGGAGAAGCTGTACCGTATGTCACAACAGAGCAGATTAGAAGACAGATGCTTATTGTTGAGAAGGCCTTTGAAGCATCAAAGACAAATCAGACGATTAAAACGTCAATTTAACTATCGATACAAGAGAAAAACAGGGAGGGATATATTATGTGTGGAATTGTAGGTTTTGTTGGGAAACAACAGACGGCTCCGATTTTATTAGATGGTCTGTCTAAGCTTGAATATCGTGGATATGATTCTGCGGGTATTGCAGTATTTAATGACAAAATAGAAATTGTTAAAACGAAGGGGAAGCTACAAGGTCTGCGTGATTTAACGGCTGATGGAACTAATATTTCAGGCTCGTTAGGAATTGGTCATACTCGTTGGGCAACACATGGAGAACCGACGGTTACCAATGCACATCCCCATACCAATAAGGAAGTTAATATTGCAGTTGTCCACAATGGAATTATTGAGAATTACCAGATACTACGTGAAAAGATGATTGGCAGAGGGTATGAGTTTGTTTCAGAAACAGATACAGAAGTAATTGCACACATGCTGGATTATTATTATGAAGGGGATCCTATTAAGGCCATTATTAAGATTATGCATAGAGTAAAGGGTTCTTATGCATTCGGGATAATTTTTGAAAGTCATCCGGGAGAATTGTATGCAGTAAGAAAGGATAGTCCATTGGTGGTTGGCACTTCTGAAGATGCTAATTACATTGCCAGTGATGCTCCGGCAATTTTAAAATATACCAGAGATGTATATTTTATTAATAATTTTGAGATTGCAAAGTTAACGGAGAAATGTTGCGAATTTTTCAATGAGGATGGTGAGTTAATTGAAAAGGAGCTCTCCAGAATTGAATGGGATATGGAGGCAGCAGAAAAGGGCGGATATGAACACTTTATGCTAAAGGAGATTTATGAGCAGCCGAAGGTTCTTTCTGATACAATTTCTCCTAGAATTGTGAATGGCTGTATTACACTGGATGAGTTGGAGTTAGGTAGTGATTTGTTAAAAAAAATAAATCGGTTATATATTATAGGCTGTGGTTCTGCATATCATGTTGGAGTTGCTGCGAAATATATGATTGAAGAACTTACTGATATTCCGGTAGAGGTGGATTTAGCATCAGAATTCCGTTACCGGAATCCTAAGATGGATAAAAATTCACTAGCAATTATTATTAGTCAATCTGGTGAAACAGCAGATTCTCTGGCAGCTTTAAGAGATATAAAAGGAAGGGACATACCGGTTCTTGCCATTGTTAATGTAGTGGGGAGTTCTATTGCCAGAGAGGCAACCAGTGTATTTTATACATGGGCAGGTCCTGAGATATCTGTTGCCACAACGAAAGCATATTCTGCACAGTTAGTTTCCTGTTATTTGCTAGGCATCCAGCTCGCCTTCGTAAGAGGCTGCATTGACATTAATGAATATCAATCTCTAATTGTTGATTTACAAAAGCTTCCTGAGGCAATTAAGGAGATTCTTGGAAATAAGGAGCGTATACAATGGTTTGCATCCAAGTATGCGGCTGCAAAGGATATGTTCTTTATTGGAAGAGGTATAGATTATGCAGTTTCCATGGAGGGTTCTTTAAAGCTTAAGGAGATATCCTATATCCATTCAGAGGCATATGCAGCAGGGGAGTTAAAGCATGGAAGTATTTCCTTGATTGAGGATGGTACATTGTGTGTTGCTGTAGCAACACAGCCATCCATATATGATAAAACGATTAGTAATGTAGTTGAGGTAAAATCAAGGGGAGGTTATATTTTTGTTGTCACCAACAAGGAGCATATTGATATTGAGGATACAGCAGATTTTGTAGTTTATGTACCTGTGTGCAATCCACTTTTTGCAGCATCTTTATCTGTAATTCCGTTACAGTTATTTGGATATTATGTTGCGGTAGCGAAGGGATGTGATGTCGACAAACCGAGAAATCTTGCGAAGAGTGTAACCGTAGAATAAAAATAATATGAAATGAGTAATGTGCTTGCACGTATAACATCTGGTATGTTATACGTGTTTTTATTTTAAAAAAGTAAAATTGCTAAAATTTAATATAGATTTTTGTGGAAATGTGACAAATTATATGCTAAAATATAAATGATTTCAGTGAATATACAAATAATATATCTTAATCTTAAAAACGATTTGTATACTATATTGGGATTATTTGACTACAGTATAATTTAAGGAGGTACAAGGTATGATAAAGGGTGACGTTAATCTGGATGGAGTAGTGAATGAGGTAGATGAATGGTTAATACAACAGGCAGTAGTAGAAAAATTCTTCCCAAACTCTGAGGAGAGACGTGCAGGTGACATGGATAATAGTGGTGGCAGACTAATGATGAAGGATTTTTTAGATTTGCATGATTATATTGATAAATTACTGCCGGGTGATGTGAATGGTGATGGGGTGGTAGATGCTAAAGATGCCGAGATGTTAAAAAAGCAGCTTTTAAAACTTTTGCGTTTGGATAAATATGTTGAGAGCGGAAGCCAGGAGGTTTGTGTAAAGGATGTTGCTTTGTTGCAGAAATTGATTGATGGAATTATTGCTAGTTACATAGCACAGCAACCCAAACGTAATAAAGTCACCATTCAGCTTGGAGAATTTGAGAAGGGAGAATATCTTTGCTGGTTTGTGACAACACAGGCTGCATATAAAGTTACAGTTACTTTGAGGGATGATAAAAAAATTTATTTTTCAGATGATAAAGAAAGTGTCGCAATTATGCCCCCATTGAATTTTGGAAAAGATGAGTATATAGGAAAAAATCTTGTTTTGGAGATTTCCATTCCACAATCGGATGAGATTCGTCCGATACCATCCATGAGTACAATGATTAGTGATACTGGAAAAGTAATAGGTCATTCCTTTACCTGCTGTGGAGAGGATTGGACAGATAACGATTACAACGATTTTTACATTAATATTGTAGGCTGGAAGAGTAAGAAGTAATAAGAGAGTGATAGCGTGATAGTAAGATGGCAAACAGTCAAATGATTTCAATTAATGATATAGTATAGTTTGAATCCCCTTTTGTGTAGAGTTTAAGATTTACATAAAAGGGGATTTTTTGGCTGTTAGAGTAGGTTCCCAATCAATAATTTTAATTTGCATCTTTTTGTTTTCTATTTTTTTATTCTATGGTAAACTTATTTATTAGTGGGTTCTGTATTTACATACTCATAAAATAGTTCAATGTATTACACCACATATTTAAGGTTTTAATTTATATATAAAGTTATGATTTTATAAGGAAAGGCGAAATGATAATGAAAAGACACAGACAAAATGCAAGGGTTCTTGCGATAATTACTATTTTCCTGCTTACCACCAGCCTGTTTTGTGTATTTGCTAAAGAGGCAGACGAGAATGGTGACGGTAAGCAGCCAGCGAAATCAGATTCCAAGGAGCTACAGATTAATGGGGTAGATGATTTGGATGGTAAGGTAATTGGGGTGCAGCTTGGAACGACAGGTGCTACATATGCCTCTGATTATGAGGGGGATGAAGCGGGTACGAAGGTTGAGCAGTTTAATAAAGGGGCAGATGCTATACAGGCATTGAAACAGGGCAAGATAGACTGTGTTATTATTGATGAAGAGCCTGCTAAGGCATTTGTAGATAAGAATTCGGATTTGACTATTCTGAGCGAGATGTTTGTTTTAGAAGACTATGCTATCTGTGTGGCGAAGGGCAATGACACGCTTCGCAAAGCGATTGATTCGGCTTTGGAACAGATGAAGCAGGATGGTACGCTGGCTTCTATTATTGACAATTATATTGGTGATAATACAGGTAAAACCCCATATACTTCTCCAGAGCATGTGGAGAATGGTAATGGTACGCTGGTGATGGCAACCAATGTTGCTTTTCCTCCATATGAATTTTATCAGGATGGAACGGCTGTTGGAATTGATGTGGATTTGGCAAAAGCCATTGCGGACCGGTTGGGTATGAAGCTTACCATTCAGGATGTGGAATTTGATTCTATTATTACAGCGGTACAGTCTGGTAAGGCAGATATTGGGATTGCGGGTATGACGGTGACGGAAGACCGGTTAAAAAATATTGACTTTACGCAGTCCTATACGACTTCGAAACAAGTAATTATTGTGCGAAATGATACGACAAAGGAGGCAGATGCTTCTGCTGTCAGTAAGAAGCTTACTTTCGGGGAGAAACTACATCAGAATTTTGTGGAGGATGCCCGATGGAAATATCTTGCTAAGGGCTTTGGCAACACATTGATTATTACTTTTTTTGCTGCACTGATTGGTATTTTGCTAGGTTTTTTGGTAGGAGTGATTCGTGTCACCCATGATAAAAATGGCACGTTAACGATTATCAACTGGATATGTAAGCTTTACTTAACAGTTGTTCGTGGTACTCCGATGATGGTCCAGTTGTTAATCATTTATTATGTTATTTTTGCCTCCATGAATATGAATAAGGTGGTGGTAGCAATTATTGCTTTTGGAATTAACTCCGGTGCCTATGTGGCAGAGGTAGTTCGCTCTGGAATCATGTCTATTGATAATGGGCAGATAGAGGCAGGACAAAGTTTGGGACTTAGCTTTTCCCAGACGATGACGTTGATTGTTCTTCCACAGGGCTTTAAAAATGTGCTTCCTGCTTTGGGCAATGAGTTTATTTCCCTGTTGAAAGAAACCTCTATCAGTGGTTATATCGGGTTAATG
The DNA here is from genome assembly GCA_017621205.1 of Lachnospira sp. Classification (GTDB taxonomy): domain Bacteria; phylum Bacillota; class Clostridia; order Lachnospirales; family Lachnospiraceae; genus NC2004. Next base: position 10,885 of record JAGATQ010000019.1, on the reverse strand, counting down.
GATTTGACAAGGGGTGGTGACATCATCCGGAGTGCTACCTGGGAGGCATTTATACCATTAGTTGCCGTGGCACTAATCTATCTGGTTCTGGTTATGCTCCTTTCGGCTGGAGTGAATCATTTGGAAAGGAGATTAAAGAGGGATGAGCGATAAGAATAGCAAGGTTTTGCTTGAAATAAATAATCTAAAAAAGTCTTATGGAAATCATGTAGTGCTGGATGGAATTCATACTACCATTTCCCAAGGGGAGGTAATTGCCATTATTGGTCCATCCGGCTGTGGCAAATCTACTTTTTTACGATCCTTAAATCTGTTAGAGCGTCCAGACAGTGGAGAGATTCTGTTTGAAGGAGAGAACCTGATGGATATGGCAGGGGAGAAGCAGGGATTGTTTCATAAAAAGACTTCCAGTGAAAAAAGCTTGAATGCATTGCGGGAAAAGATTGGTATGGTGTTCCAGCAATTTAATCTGTTTCCGAATATGACGGTGAAACAAAATATTATGCTGGCACCGGTGAAATTAAAATTGATGGATAAAGAGGCGGCATCGAAAAGGGCGGATGAGCTGTTAGAACGGGTAGGTCTTTCAGATAAGGCGGATACCTATCCGAATATGCTTTCCGGTGGACAGAAGCAGCGAATTGCGATTGCCCGTTCGCTGGCAATGAATCCGTCGGTCATGCTGTTTGATGAACCGACCTCCGCATTGGATCCGGAAATGGTTGGGGAGGTTTTGCATCTGATGAAGGAGCTTGCGAGGGATGGTATGACGATGGTGGTGGTAACCCATGAAATGGGATTCGCAAGAGAGGTAGCCAATCGCGTTATGTTTATTGATGAGAAGAATATCATGGAGGAGGGAAGTCCTGAGGAGATTTTTTCAAATCCTAAGAGTCCACGCTTGAAGGATTTTCTGGCGCGGGTATTATAAGAGATGGATACACAGATAGTTCATTAAGGTGGTTGAAGTAGAAGTATATGATTAATAGTAAGCTATGGAGGTGTAGGAAGTGATGAAAGAAAGCAACAAGGGAAAGGTTCAGAGGCGCATGCTGTTATTGGCAGCAGTTCTGCTTGCAGGAATTTTTGTTTGGTTTGGCAGTGATGGCACTGCTGTGCAGGCAGAGAATGATGATAGTACACTGATTGTAGGTTTTGATGCGTCTTTCCCGCCCTATGGGTATCAGGATGAAAGTGGTGAGTATGTGGGCTTTGATTTGGATTTGGCGCAGGAAGTCTGCAAGCGGAATGGCTGGAAGTTGGTAAAGCAGCCAATTGATTGGGATTCCAAAGATATGGAGTTGAATTCCGGCTCCATTGATTGTATCTGGAATGGCTTTACCATGAATGGACGGGAGGAAGAATATACCTGGTCAGTTCCGTATGTGGATAATTCCCAAGTCGTGATTGTAAAGGCGGATTCTGCGATTCACAAGCTTTCTGATATGGCAGGAAAGATTGTTGCAGTACAGGCAGATTCCTCTGCATTGGCTGCCTTTACTGGTGAGGATGCGACGGATGAGAATAAGGCACTTTGTGAGTCCTTTCAGGATTTACAGCAGGTAGGGGATTATAATAGTGCCTTTATGAATCTGGAAAGTGGTATGGTGGATGCTATTTGTATGGATATTGGTGTGGCAAAATATCAGATAGAGTCCAGGGGAGATGCGTTTCGCATGCTTGAGGAGTCGGTTTCCTCCGAGCAGTATGGAATCGGCTTTAAGAAGGGAAATGATACACTTCGGGATACCGTACAAAATACCTTGTTTGCCATGAGTGAGGATAAGACATTTGAAACTATTGCTAAGGAGTGGGGACTTACGGATTGTATCTGCCTTAAGGAATATGTTCCTGCACTTTTGGTAGAAGAGGGTGATATGGAAGATGATGAGAAATCACAGACTTCCTATGTAGAAGAAGGGGAGGAAATAGTACAGGGGGAGAAGGTACAGGAGGATACTGCAAACAATACAGAAGGAAAAAGTGCTTCCAAGAGTGATTTTCTCTCTATTGCAAAGCAGCTCGGCAAGGGTATGCTGGCGACGCTTTCGATTTTCTTCTTCACATTGCTGTTCTCCCTCCCCCTTGGACTTTTGTTAACATTTGTCCGCATGTCGAAATATAAGGTGTTACAGTGGATTGCCCGGATTTATATATCAATTATGCGTGGTACGCCATTAATGCTACAGCTATTGGTAGTATTCTTTGGACCATATTATTTACTAAAAATGAATCTGTCCTATAGCTATCGGTTCTATGCAGTGATTATTGGTTTTTCTTTGAATTATGCAGCATATTTTGCTGAGATTTTCCGTTCCGGTATTGAGGGAGTGCCGCTGGGGCAACGGGAGGCCGCTTCTGTTTTAGGTTATAGCCGGATGCAGACCTTTACCAAAATTATTTTTCCACAGATGGTAAAACGTGTGATGCCGCCGGTTACCAATGAGGTAATTACGCTTGTGAAGGATACTTCTTTAGCATTTGCTCTGGCATATACAGAGATGTTTACGCTGGCAAAACAGATTGCGGCAGCACAGACCAGCATTTTGCCTTTGTTTGTTGCAGGCCTGTTCTATTATATATTTAATTTTGTAGTAGCGTTTGTAATGGAAGCAGTGGAGAAAAAATTAAATTATTATCGCTAGGAGGTGGCAATATGAAGGTATTGGAAATGAATCATGTGAAGAAACGCTTTGATGGCAAGGAGGTATTAAAGGATATCAGCCTGACTATAGAGGAGGGGGAGGTAGTGTCAATTATTGGACCTTCCGGCAGTGGTAAATCAACGCTGCTGCGATGTGCTACCTTTTTAGAGCAGATGGACGGTGGTACATTAAGCTATAGTGAACATCCAGTAGTTGTTGAGGATGAGGAAACAAAAAAAGTAATTTATCCCCCTAAAAAAGAATTGCGGGAAGTATTAATGGATTTCGGACTGGTTTTTCAGAATTTTAACCTGTTTCCACATTATTCTGTATTAAAAAATGTGGTGGATGCTCCAATTTGTATCCAGAAACGGGAGAAGGAGGAGGTTTATGAGGAAGCAAGAGAACTGCTTGCCAAGGTAGGTCTTGCAGACAAGGAAAATGCCTACCCCTATGAGCTTTCTGGTGGTCAGCAGCAGCGAGTTGCGATTGCCCGTGCGCTTGCCATGAATCCGAAGATGTTATATTTTGATGAGCCGACTTCTGCCTTAGATCCCGAGATTACTGCAGGAATTTTAAAGATTATGAAGCAGCTGGCGGAGGACAATATGACAATGGCAATCGTAACCCATGAAATTGATTTTGCCAGAGTGGTATCTGACCGGGTTATTTTCATGGATGATGGAATGATTGTGGAGGAAGGAAAGCCGGAGGATGTGATTGACAACCCGAAGAATGAGCGGACAAAAGCATTTTTGAAAAAATTGAGTTATTAATCTGTCAGAATGATACAGAATAAACAGTCGGTACACTTGCACCCAATATTTTCCTATGGTAAAATATAGAAAATTATAGTGATTTTTGCACTTTGTATTATGGCAAAAGGATAAATATGCTTTAAAGTATAGTAAATGGGATATACTTATAGTAAATGTAAAAATGGAGGATAGAAGTATGAAGATTTTAGTAACAGGTGGTGCCGGATTTATTGGGGGAAATTTTGTTCATTACATGGTAAACAATTATCCGGATTACGACATTGTGAATTTGGATTTGTTGACTTATGCTGGTAATCTGGAGACCTGTAAACCAGTAGAGGACAAGCCTAATTATAAGTTTGTAAAGGGGGATATTGCAGACCGTAGTTTCATCTATGATTTGTTTGAGAAAGAGAAGTTTGATATTGTTGTAAACTTTGCTGCGGAGAGCCATGTAGACCGTTCTATCGAGGACCCTGGTATATTTGTACAGACCAATGTATTAGGTACGACAGTGCTTTTGGATGCATCTAAGGAATTTGGAGTAAAGCGGTATCATCAGGTGTCTACGGATGAGGTATATGGGGATTTGCCATTGGACCGTCCAGATTTATTTTTTACAGAGGAGACGCCACTTCATACATCAAGTCCATATTCATCCAGTAAGGCGAGTGCTGATTTGTTTGTTTTGGCATATTACAGAACATTTGGATTGCCAGTAACGATTTCCCGTTGTTCCAATAACTATGGTCCTTACCATTTCCCAGAGAAGCTAATTCCACTTATCATTAGCCGTGCTTTGGCAGATGAAGAGCTCCCGGTATATGGAGATGGTGCGAATGTTAGGGATTGGCTGCATGTGTATGACCATTGTGTAGCAATTGATTTAATTATTCATAAAGGTAAGGTTGGGGAAGTATACAACGTGGGCGGTCATAATGAGCGGACGAATTTAGAGGTGGTTAAGACGATATTAAAGGCTCTTGATAAGCCAGAGAGCTTAATCAAGTATGTGAAAGACCGTCCGGGACACGATATGCGGTATGCGATTGACCCGACGAAGCTTGAGACTGAGCTTGGTTGGAAGCCGAAATATACCTTTGATACTGGTATTCAGCAGACTATTCAGTGGTATTTGGATAATAAGGAATGGTGGGAGAATATTATTTCCGGTGAATACCGCAATTATTTTGCACAGATGTATAAGGATAGAGTGGAGTAACAGCAGGTTGGAATGTAGATGGTCTAGCTATGCATGCTGTGAGAAAGGATGAAGCTTACGATGAAAGTGTTGGTGACAGGGGTAAAGGGTCAGCTTGGTTATGATGTAATGAATGAGTTAACGAAGCGAGGACATAAGGCGATTGGAGTAGATATTGAGGAGATGGATATTACTGATGCATCATCTGTGGAAAAGACGATTAAGAGTGCAAAGGTTGATGCTGTCATTCATTGTGCAGCATATACTGCTGTGGATGCTGCGGAGGAGAATGAGGAACTATGCCGCAGAGTTAATGTAGATGGTACGGTAAATATCGCCAAGGTGTGTGGTGAGCTTGATATTAAGATGATTTATATCAGTACAGATTATATTTTTGATGGACAGGGAGAGCATTACTGGGAACCGGATGATCCACATAAAGCTCCCTTAAATGTATATGGTCAGACAAAATATGAGGGGGAACTTGCCGTTCAAAAATATGTTAAACAATATTATATTGTTCGCATTGCGTGGGTCTTTGGCGTAAATGGTAAGAATTTTATTAAGACAATGCTACGTCTTGGCAAGGAAAATGGTGCTGTTAAGGTAGTGGAGGATCAAGTCGGTTCTCCTACTTATACATTTGATTTGGCAGTTTTACTGGTAGATATGGTAGAAACAGATAAATATGGTGTATATCACGCAACCAATGAGGGACTATGTAGCTGGTATGAATTTGCGTGTGAGATATTTAAACAAGCAGGCATGGATGATGTAACGGTTACTCCGGTATCAAGCAGTGAGTTTCCGGCTAAAGCGGCGAGACCCTATAACAGCCGGATGAGCAAGGAGAAGCTTAGTGATAATGGATTTGAACGACTTCCTTCATGGCAGGATGCCTTATCCCGTTATTTGAAGGTGATAACTTGGTAGAGTTAAAAATAAATAGAGTAAATCAATGGATAAAAGATAAGCCAATGAATAGTGTTATGTTTTAAGTGAGTGTTAGCAGATAAGAAATAGGAGTACAGTTATGGGACAAATAAAAGTGACAAAAGCACCAATTGAAGGATTATATGTAATTGAGCCAACCGTGCATGGTGATAGCCGTGGTTATTTTATGGAGACCTACAATCAGAATGACATGAAGGAAGCAGGACTTAATATGGTATTTGTACAGGATAACCAGTCGATGTCCACAAAGGGTGTGCTTCGTGGGTTGCATTTTCAGAAGGAATATCCGCAGGGCAAATTGGTTCGTGTAATTAAGGGCTCTGTGTTTGATGTTGCGGTCGATTTGCGTTCTGGAAGTGAAACCTATGGCAGGTGGTTCGGTGTAGAACTGACAGAGGAGAATAAAAAGCAGTTTTATATTTCTGAGGGATTCGCCCATGGGTTTCTGGTATTGAGTGACACTGCCGAGTTTTGTTATAAAGTGACAGATTTTTATCATCCGGGCGATGAGGGTGGTCTTGCCTGGAATGACCCGGAGATTGGTATTGAGTGGCCATCTCTGACTGGAGAATATCCGGGTAATGCCAATGCCTCTGGGTATACTCTTGCGGATGGAACCAAGCTGAATCTTTCTGATAAAGACCAACAGTGGCTTGGATTGAAAGATACTTTTCAGTTTTAGCACATCGTAAATTAATTGTAAGAAACTTAGTTTATGATGTGGTAATGTATCATAAGTATTATTAAGTGACATAAAAGGAGTTTGCTTAACCCTTTAATGGGGTTGTAAGCAAACTCCTTGTTATTTTATATATTATATAGGCGATTGCAAAACCTATTGTCCACTATGTTATTAGTCATAATGCTATATAAATTCACGCCTTTGTACTTTGCGAAGCAAAGAAAACGAAGTGAATTAATATAGTATTATGACGATAGCCAATAATAAATTAGTTCCTCCAGTGCCTAGGATACATACTTCTTATGCTAAAGTATCCACATTACTACCATTCAACAGTTCTTCGAGTTGTTTCAGTTTCGCATTAATTTCATTTACCTTAGCCTCTGTTTCAGCCATGGCAGCTTCGGCATCTTCTACCTTAGCCGATACCTCATCGGTTTGTTCCTGTGCTTTCTCAATCAGAACCTCCTGTTTCGCTTCCCGTTCTTCCCGTTTGGCCTCGATTTTCTCCTTTTCAGCCTCTTCCTTCTCGGCCTCAGCCTGCTTCTCCTTCTCTTCTGAAAGCTTCTCATCTATATTTTCTTTGGCTTCAGTATAAGCAGAAAATATCAGGCTCTTTGCTTCATCCGTTTTAATCTTATCAATCTCCCGATTGGCATCTGCCATAATATGAACCTTCAGATATTCCTGCTTTACAGTTGAGAGAATATAATTCTCCTTTTTAATTGCCTTGATGGAATCGTTAACATCCTTGCGGTAAGTATCCATCTCCTCATTTAACACATTGGCTTGCTCCTCATAATCGGATACTCCGTCACGTTGACGAAGCTCAGCAAGAGCTGCCTGTTCCTCTTCGGTTAATGCAGGTGCCTCGCCTTTATGTTTCTCTGCATTGTATGCCTTGTCTAGCAGCTTCATCTCATCAGAACTGATTTCAAAATCTTCAGCCAGTTTTTGTTTCGCATTGTAGGAATCCTTGTAAGCTGTAAAATTGATATCCATCTTCTTTTTGTTGGCAGCGATGTTGGTTCTGCTGTTATCAATGCGGTCTAAGAACGTGGCTTCCATTTTCTCAGCGTTTCGCATAATCTGTGCAGTCATGCTTTTCGTACGTCGGGCAGATTGTTCTTTAATATCGATATCGTTTTGTCCCGCTTTGGTAAGCCTTCCTAGTTGTAAAAAATGCCCCTGACTGCCGGCTGTGGGCGTCCCTGCCCGTTGAATCCCGGAATTAACATTAATGTTCAGATTCATAAAATCCCTCCTTGAAATATGTAACATGCATTCTTACTCATTTCTATAAATAATATATCGGTAGATATAGATGAAAAGGTGATAGTCTGTTTTTGCCATGAGAGGAATTGTAAAAGGGTTGGGAATACAGCTTGTATTGTGTTATACTATAATTATTAATAGATAATTGCGAAACGTGTAGTTGTTAGACAAGATAGTCATAATGTTATATAAATTTACGCCTTTGTACTTTGCAACGCTGCGACAACGAAGTAAATTAATATAATATTATGACTATCGTATCAGTAAGTTATTGTTTTGCAATTACTTACATAAATACAGTAAAGAGAGGTAACCTATATGAAGCGAAGAATGGGAAAGGTATGGATGGCAATATTATTATGTGTCGTAATGCTTGGTTCTTTATGTGCCTGTGGCAAGCCTAAGCAAAAGGATAACGTAAAGACAACAGAGGAGACAACGCAGGAACAGGAGCTTGCTAAGAAGGATGAGACAAAGGATAACATGATTCCGAATGGAACCTTTGACGATGGGGTAGGCAAATGGAACACCTATACGAACGGTGGAAGCGGAACACTCAGTGTCAATAAGGATAAACAGCTTGAGATACATATTAGCAGTCTGGGTAGTGTGGAGCATGCGGTTCAGGCGTACCTTGACGGATTTGCGTTGGATACGGGATGTAAGTATCAGTTTTCCTTTGATATAGCCTCTAGTGCAGATCGTGTGATGGAATGGCGTATTCAGATGAATGGTGGGGACTATCATGCCTATGTGTCAGATAAGGTGTCCGTTAATGAGGAAATGCAGCATGTGGAAAATACCTTTGAGATGACAGAGGGCTCTGATCCGGCACCACGTCTTTGTCTCAATCTTGGTAAGTTTGAGGAAAGTCCTGGGGACTTGGGAGAACATTCTATTTATGTGGACAATTTTGAGCTGTATCTTGCAGATGATAGTAATAAGATAGAGGATGTGGCAGAGGTCGAGACGAAAGATGTTAATCTGAATCAGATTGGTTATCAGCCTGATGATGAGAAGAAGGCTGTGCTCCGGGGAGACGAACTTTCGGACAGCTTTACAGTGGTAAAGGCAGATACAGGAGAAACCGTTTATGAGGGTAATGTGACAGAGCAAAAAAGTAACACTGCCAGCGGGGAAGAAACGGCGGTTGCTGATTTTTCGTCTCTTAAAGAAGCAGGCAAATATAAGATTATTACAGATAAAAATGGAGAATCCTTTCCATTTACGATTGGAGAGAATGTATATCAGGGGCTTTTAGAGGATTCCTTAAAGATGCTCTTTTTACAGCGCTGTGGTGTGGAGCTTACTAAGGAAGCTGCGGGAGATTTTGCCCATCCGGTCTGCCATACAGGGGAGGCGACGATTTATGGAACAAAGAAGAAGAAGGAGGTATCTGGTGGCTGGCACGATGCAGGGGATTATGGACGTTATGTTGTTTCCGGGGCGAAGGCAGTAGCAGATTTATTATTAACCTATGAGAAAGCTCCGAATAAATTTGATGATTCTCTTGGAATTACCGAGAGTGGCAATGGAGTACCGGATATTCTTGACGAGGCGAGATATGAGCTTGATTGGCTTTTGAAAATGCAGGATGAGGCATCTGGTGGTGTTTATCATAAGGTTACCTGTGCCAATTTTCCAGAGACGGTAATGCCGGAAAAGGAGACAGAGGAGCTTATTATAGCCCCTGTTTCTAATGCAGCCACAGGGGATTTTGCAGCGGTTATGGCGATGGCAGCAAGAGTTTATGAAACACAGGACAAGGAATTTGCCAAGACATGTCTTGCTGCTGCTAAGAAGGCGGTTCATTATTTGAATGCCCACATGGATGATTCGGGATTTAAAAATCCCGAAGATATTGTGACCGGGGAGTATCCGGATGACAATGCAGTGGATGAACAATTCTGGGCATTGGCAGAGCTTTTTAAGACGACAGAAGATAAGGACATACATAAGCAGTTAAAAAAGCTTAAGGTATTGAGTGCCTCCGGTGGTTTTGGATGGCAGGCAGTAGGCTATTATGGTGTGTGGGCATATTTAACGGCAGATGGACAGGATGAGAACTTTGCGGGGGAGGTAAGAAATCGGTTTACTTATGGATTGGATGAGGTTCTTAAGGCAGCTAAGGAGGATAGCTATGCAGTTGGTGTAGGAGAATATACATGGGGAAGTAATCTGACGGTGCTGAGCAGTGCAATGATGCTTCAGATGGCAGAAACCATTATGCCGGAAAAGGCAGATAAGGCATTGGCGAAGGAACAGCTCCATTATCTGTTAGGGAAAAATACCAATTCCTACTGTTTTGTTACGGGGTATGGTTCGCTTTCGCCTAAGCAGCCGCACCATCGTCCCTCACAGGTGTTGGAGCAGCCGATGAAGGGAATGGTAATCGGAGGTCCGGACAGCAATTTAGAGGACCCTTATGCTAAGGCGACCATGCAGGGAGTAGCACCAGCGAAATGTTATGTGGATAATGTACAGAGCTTCTCTTGTAACGAGGTGACCATTTACTGGAACTCACCGATGGTATATGTATTGTCGGAATATATCGGGCAATGATTTTCATGTAGTTTATGATATACATGGAAAAGAAACGCTTAACCTATCAATAGTTTATGGAGGTTTTTATGGGGAAGACCTTATCTGAAATGACAATGGATGAATTATGGGAGCTATTTCCAATAATTTTATCGGAACATAGAGACTGCTGGGCAGCTTGGTATGAAGAGGAAAGGAACTATTTAAGCATGCTGCTGCAGGACAAAGACGTGAGAATAAGCCATATTGGAAGTACTGCAATAGTTAAGATTTGGGCAAAGCCCATTATTGATATATTGGTTGAAGTTCCTTTCGGCGTTTCTATGGCTAGCATAAGGGAAAAACTTGTAAAGAGTAATTATATATGTATGTCTGAGGAGAAGGATAAACTATCATTGAATAAAGGATACACGGATAAAGGATTTGCAGAAAAAGTATTTCATTTGCATCTGCGTTATCGGGGTGATAATGATGAGCTATATTTTCGGGACTATATGAATGATAATCCTGTTTTGGCAGAGGAATATGAGAAATTAAAGTTATCGCTTTGGAAGGAATACGAGCATAACAGAGATGCTTATACTAATGCCAAGGGTGCCTTCGTTTCAAAATATACAGCCTATGCGAAAGAGGAGTATGGTAACAGGTATTAAGTTGAATTTAGTGTAGTGTATCAGTGGTACACTACACTAGTACATCATAAACTAAGTATCTTGCAGTTTGACTTGTCTAAACTTTCATCCGCTGCGTTGCATTTTCTAGCCGTAGCCACCGCTACGCCGTCGAAAATTCGCCTTGCAGAGTGAAAGTTTATCCTTCGCCAAACTAT
>JAGATQ010000018.1 GCA_017621205.1 Lachnospira sp. | reverse complement strand
GATAACTTCTCCATCGTTGCTGACTGGTTGTTTACAGCAATGTTTAAGTATCTGTTTGTGTTTGCTGCTTGCATGTTGTGTTGTACTACCATAATAATTCCTCCTTGAATACTCGCTGGCTTCCTTGCCAACGGTGCTTAACTATAGTTTATCATAAGATCCATTATGATCTTATAACCAGAATAACAATACACCTGTTATATCATTAAAAAGCTTATAACTAAATCTCTAATAGTTAATTTTATTTTTTTGTATCCAGCATAGAAGTCTGATATGCCGAACCTGCCATACTCTGATAGTAAGTATTTACAATCTCAGTATTCCTTTTCTTTTGCTGGATATCCTGCTGCTGTTTACTAAAAATGACTTCCAGCCTCTGACGATTCCGCTCTTCTAAAGCCTGAATCGATGCACTTAAGGTTGTAATCTCCCTTATTCGGTTCTGCATCTCACGAATATCATCTGCTAATTCCTTCTGATGTTCCTGCATATAGATACGAATCCGCTCATACATCGGAGCAAAGCCATCCTCTATATCCATAAGCTCATCAATCATCTGCTCCTTCACATCCATAAGTTCATCAAACACTTCTGGTTCAAAAGCAGTCCCATCAATATAGTCTGCCTGCTGCTTTGTTATCTCTTGTAAATTGTAAAGCAAGCGTTCCTTCTTTTTCAAGCTTTCCCTTAATATATGGATATATCTGGTCTCCTCTGCCATAACTCCCTACCTTTTCTGAGTACTTTGCTGCATAATAATCTTCCAATTATCTCTCAAATCCCTTAAATGCCCCAATACTTCATTCAGAACTTCTTCATCCTTCTTCATATTGGCTTCCACCAAACGGCGGTACACATAATCATAGATTACATCAAAATCCTTAGCAACCTCATATTTATGGTCCAATGTTGCCTGAAACTCTACAATAATATTCTCCACCTTCACAATATTGTTGTGTGCTGCTTCAATATCCTGATTCTGCACAGCCTCAATCGCCTTGTTACAGAACTTGATAGCACCCTCATAGAGCATCAGCGTTAATTCCGCAGGAGTTGCAGTATTTATCTTATTTTGCCCATAAATCTGTGCTGCATTTCTATATGCCATTGCCATTGCCTCCTCTTATGCCAGACTACTGTCCGGTTGTACCACCAAAACCAAGGGATGAAGATACCGAATTCAACTTAGAAAGAGCAACCTCCATCTTGCTAAACTGCTTATAGTACTTATCCTGCATAGCCTCAAGCTTCTCCTCAAGCTTCTTGATATCCTTATCATAACCTTCGTCATGAGACTTCATGACTTTATCATTGTAGAACTTTTCAAAACCATGAAGTTCTGTTGACTTCGCCATCTTCTTCATCTTATCATAAAGATTCGTGGTAACACCAGCTAAAATATTCATTACCTTATCCGGATCCTCTTCCAGCATTGCTCTCAACTTGTCAGTTTTGCCAGCATACTCTGGATCATCACTGTCACCCGCAATATGCAAAAGCCCCCGCTCCATATACTCACCAGTTGTGATTCCTAAAGAAGCAAGAGAATATCTGCTGGTAGTACCATCCGCATTCTTAACTTTAATCGCCTGCGAGAGACTATTTCGCATGGTATTCATCAAGGTATTGATACTATCATCGCGACGAAGAACACTTTTCTTTACCTTCTCTTCCCACTTCTCGACCTGCTTATCAGACATCTCCCCCTCTTCTTCTTCCGTCAGAGGCTCATAATCTGTCTTTTCAGCATAGTAAAGCTCTGCCATGTCTGTAACCAGACTATTATATTCCTTAATAAAATCCTTGACCATATTATAAACGCCATCTACATCATTGGTAACCTTAACAGTCAAGGTCTCATTAGGATCAGCAGCTTCTGCTGTAATCGTAAGTCCTAAGGAATCTATCTTCACATCATTGGTAGATGAAGTAATCGTAGCACCATTCAACTCAATTACCGCATCTGTAGCTGCCTGTGCAGACATCTTGTCATCTCCGGTAAACCGTCCACTATCAACTAAACCAAGCTTCTCTAATGCTTCCTGCGAACCTGCACTGCCTGCTGTCTCTAAGGTAAAGCTGTTATCCGCCCCAGTCGTCTTAGAATTCAGGAAGAAACGCTGATTCTTTGCATCAAAGCTTGCCGTCACCTTACCACCGGATGCATCCTGAATTGCCTTCGTAAAGTCACTTACCTTTGTATCCTCATCAATGCGGAGTGTTGTAGTCTTAGCATCCGCACCTGTTCCCATAACCAGATTATACTCAATATATTTCTTTCCGGTCTCTGCATCCACCTGTGCATTATTAGCGAAAGTATCACCTAAATATTCAGAAAGCTTACTGCTATTACTGAGTGAGGTATCAGCAACATCGTATTTCATTACAGTATCCGAAGCTACGGTACGATTGTATTCATAGGTTACGTTACCATCCTTATCCAGAATATCATTGCCATCCTCATCCTTTGCTACAGAAGAAGAAACCAGCACATCCACCTTGCCGGAAGCATTGGTAGCAATACCTAATGTATTCAGTGCATCCGCTCCGGATACGGAATAGGTTCCTCTCATCTGCTTCAGAGAGCCGTCATACTTCGTCGTAAAGCCTGCCACATTACCAATCGTAAACTTACCATCATCCATTGTTACAGCAATACCCGTAAAGCCTGCCTCTTTCAGCTTGGCATTAATATCTGCCACAGAACTGTTCTCATCAAAGGTATATGTAAAATCTGCTATTGCATCATCCGGCTCTAACAAGGCAGTTACATGATATTTGCTCTCATCATAATTATCCGGGTCTGCTTCCTTCACCTTGGCAAGGTATGCATTAATCTGGTCGGGAGTCGCCTCTGTAGTGAAGCCAGTAACATTACCATCATCATCATAGACATCAATAGCCAGAGGTACACCTTCCTTATCCAGTGTAAATAAAGCATCCCCATCCGCATTGAGCTTATTCTTCATCTGTGAACCACTAAAGGTAATGGTCTTGCCCATCAAAGAATCCGAAAGCTTGTTGCCGCTCTCATCATACATCTCACTAAAGCTTGTGGAATTCGTTGCATTATACGTTGCATTATACTTCTGGGAAGCCAGCTTCGCACTCGTTAAAAAGGCTGCTGATGCCGTAGACCGCACCTTCACCTTATAGGTTCCATCTGTTGCCTTGCTTGCCGCTTTCACGGAGATACTTGCATTGCTTCCTCCGGAAACGGATGCTTTCTTAGTCTTATAATTACCATACGTCTTTACCTTAGAAAGAGCACCCTTATAAAAACTTAATATCTTACTATTTAATGTAGTCCAAGCTTCTGTCTGGTAATCCAGCTTCTTTTTCTTCTTATTCACCTTATCAATCTTAACCTGATAAGCAGAAGATAAGCCCTGCACAATCGCATCAGTATCCAGCCCAGACATCATACCTGATAATCGAATTGACATAATTTCTCCTCCAATCTATCATTCTATTCCTTGTATCCCGCATTCACCGAAATATTCAATATTCCACCTAATACTATATAAGATACTTCTACACTATCTTCTCTCATCCACCAATATACCCTCAAGCTCTAGCGTCTTCGCCAACATATCCAATGCCTTCTCTGGTGGAATCTCACGAATCACTTCCTCCGTATCATCGTCAATCACCTTAATCGTAATACGATTCGTCTTCTCATGATAAGAAAACTGACAGGAAGTATGGGTTGGACGAATCTTCTGATTAATCTCATTCACAGCCTTCTTCACCTTGTCTGGAGAAACCCGGTCTGCGTTCTCTACCTCGTAGCGTCCCTGCTCCTTAGCAGAATCTGATTGTTTACCCATCTGACTATCATCCTCTGCCTTAGAAGAAGCAGCCACCTTCGTTGCCTCTGTATCCATCTTCGCAGCCACAGCCTCGTTGTTTATGGACTGATATACGGAAGACGGACTACTGATTGCCTCAATTGCCATAATGTCACCTCCATGTGTTATTACAAAAAATCCTCTTTACCTACAATCTATGCATTCCATGCATAAACAAGTAATTAGTGAAAGAATAACGCTTTCACTCTCTGTCTCTTTGCTATATACTATATCGACCATCCGATACAAAACTTTAGCTGCGTTGCAAAAAAAGTTGACAGAGAACCCTCTGCCAACATAAAAAGACTATCTAACAATTGCTCTATTTTAGCAGAGCTTCTAATGCTTCCGGTGTTACATCCTGATTCAAGGCTTCCTTATTGGCCTCCTGTATCTGCAGATAAAGTTCTTTTCTGTATACCGGAACACTCTTCGGTGCATTAATACCAATCTTAATCTGCTCACCCTTTACTTCCAATATAGTAACCTCTACATCGCTTCCAATCACTAAGGATTCTCCTACTTTTCTTGATAAGGCCAACATCTTACTCACCCGCCTTTTCTTTTAATGCCTGAACTACGTCATATATATTGTAACGAATAGAATATTCCTCATTCTCCACAATCATCTGACAGCCTAACAACGTCTTCGGATTAATGATAATGGGAGCCTTTAGATTGCAGGAAATCTCCTTAGGGTCACCCGGAATCCGCATCGTAACCAGTACAAAGTAACCCTCCTCGTCCACTTCTCCAAGAAACTCAAGCAGTTCATCGTTAATAACCGGATTATAATCATTTTTCACAAATAAGGGATTTACAACCGGCACTGCAAATGCCTGCTCCTCTACAGACTGAAACCATGAAATATCATTGCCGGAGGACTTCTCACTATTATACAAAATTACAAATCGTTTAAAATCCTCAAATCCAAGTAAGCCCTGTGGCAGAGTAATAACCTTGTCATCCGCAATATCCACTTCTCCAAAAAATTTCGTGTTAACTAACATTTATACTCCTCCATTCTTATTTTGATAAAAAGATGTTGGAGTCAAAAAATATTCTGCCCCCAACGGATGCCACGGATTGCTCCGTTGTTTCACAACTACTACAATCCTGCAAGCATGAACGGCATTTTGACCTTTTGACTCTGGCATCACAGATAATCCAGTAATGTCTGTGTAATACTCTTACTGGTAGCAGAAAGTGCTGCCTGATATACATCCAATGCAGATGTATACCGCACAATAATTTCTGACAAGTCCACATCTATATTCTCTGATTGCAGCTCCTCTACATCCGCCTGCTGGTTCTCCAGACGTGTTCTGATAAGTTCTACTCTCTGCTCTCTTGCACCTACATCCGTTGCCTGGTCGCTAAAATCTGTAGCATACTGCTGGAAACGCACCTCATTATCTGCAAAAGATTGCTGCATCAGCTTAGATTTCAATTCAAACTCTACTTTTGCATTCTCATAGAGTGCTTTATAAGTATCATACTGAGGACTTCCCTCAACCTCCGCTTTCATCTTGTTCTCAAGGGCATCCATCTTATCCTGTGCGGCTATTGCATCATTAACAATATCCACCAGTTCATCTACATCCCTTCCCATATTATGGGTATAGCAATCCTTTGCCTGCACATTCACTGTCATCTGCTGGTTATAATTAACAAGGTATTTAATCTCCTGATTCTGTGCAATGTATTCATAGGTTTTCTCCGTATCCAAGCCTTTGTCCTTAACACGGGTGCAGGTAAAATAATGTTCCGGACGAAGATCATTTACATCAAAACCAGTCTTCTGATATTCAACGGAAAAACCACTGCTCGCCTTCAGAGCCTGTTTGACGTCTTCCCCTAAAATCAACTCACCCTTATCCTCAATGTATACTACATCATTGGCACCAAGACCATTCGTCTCATAGTCAGTTAAAAATGCCTCGTAGGTAGAAAAAGATTTCGTTACCGCTAATGCACTGGTACTACCATCTGCCGCTGTTACATTGATACTTGGAGTCACATTATCTAATTTATCATAAGCCATCCTTATGCGGTCAAAATCTACCTTAACCGGAACCTTACCTGCCACCACCGCTGTGTCATCCACCTTATAAATTACTGAAGAAACAGAAGAAATATCATCCGCTGTAAAATTCTCCGTAATTGTATATTCATCCTTAGATGGCTCGGTAAACACCAGATTCGTATCAGTTTTAAAACCGGTAAATAAAAATCTGCCACTATAGGAGCTTGTTCCCTCCTGATAGATCTGATCGCGATATTCCGCTAAACTGGTGGCAATCGCTTTACGGTCCACATCCTCCATACCATCTGTATTACCCTGTACACATTTCTCATAGATACTGCTGAGAATAGACGATGTGTTATCAAGTGCAGATTGTGTCATACTCATCCATGCCACTGCATCTGGTATATTCTTAGTTACATACTGGGTAACCTCACTGTAAGTCGTATTCAGCTTTAACGCTCTGGTTGCTATAATGGGATCCTGAGAAGGAGTACTAATCTTCTTCTGTGTGGTATACTGTTGATCCAGTCTATTCAAACGCTGCTCCTGCTTCTGGAGATTAAACAACGCATTATTGGTCATCATCAAATTCGTTACTCGCATCTTACCGCCTCCTTATTATAAACCGGTCTGGTTAATCAGCTTATCATAAATCTGATTAAAAACAGAAATCATTTTGGAACACAAATTATATCCGTTTTGGTAAATAACCATATTGGCCAGCTCCTCATTCGTATCAACACCAGATATTGACTGACGCTGATTATCAATAGTCTGCAACACATCCGTCAGGCTTTCTTCAAAGTTCTTCGCCTTACTGGTGTCAACAGAGATATCTGCAACCAATGCCTGTAAAAACTCTGAAGGTTTACCCTGACTAAACATATCCTCATCAAACTTCAAGTCTACCAAATCCTTCAACAGCTCACAGGAAGCAACGCCCTGCTCCTCTGGATATCTTGTGCAAAACAAAGATGAGTCCTTGGTAATAGCAGCATTCACTTTAACATTAGAAACATTCAGACGATAGTAACTATCTGCTTTAGCACTGATAGTCGCTCCTGCAAGAGATGCGTCATTCTCCTCTGTCAATATCATCTCATTACCGGTTACTGCATTCTCAGCAGTAAAGAAATCAAGTCCTTCCCCTTCATGTTCGTCAATCCCCTTATTATGAAGAGTATTGAAATCCTGTGCAAAGGTACGAACAAATTCATTAAGCTGTGCCTGATAATAAGGAATACCTTTAAAATCAACGCTTTCCCCTACATGTGCAACCACTCCTGCCGCTTCTCTCTTAACCGGTTCCTCCAACTGGAAGGTATAGGAAGCAATCTTACCATTGCTATCATAGTTAATCTGAAAATCACTATATTTATAGTCAAAGCTGGCAATCGTAATATACCCTTCATCCGGTATATTAATCCTTACAATATCTTTCACATAATCTGCATCCACAGTAATTACTGTGTCACCGACATTAGCAGATACCGTTCCCTTAAAGTTCTCCTCATTGTTGCCATCCCGAATATCAAACAAGCCCTTCAATTGCCCATCCATACCACTCGAATTCAAATCGAATCTCTCGCCATCCGGAAAGTTCCATGTCACCTCATATAATCCGCTTCGGTCATTGAGATTCACCAACTCATCTCTTGGCGTGCAAACCAAATGGTTAGAGCTTAAATTATCTGCTAATAACTGGTTATTAATATAAATAGCATAATCCGTAATTCCAGCCTTCAATGGCTTACCATACCGGTCAACCGCCCCTGTTACATATACATCCGTCTCCTGCACCTGTACATTGACATATTCCGAAAGCTCATCTACCAAAAGCTCTCTCTGGTCACGAAGGTCATTCGCCTTCATACCTGTCATCTCAATAACCTGTATCTGCTTATTCAAGGAAAGCAACTGGTCAGAAATAGAATTGATTCGGTCACACACGGACTTAATCTGGTCGTTAGCGTCCTCCTGTACTGCTGTCAGGTTCAAGCTTAAGGCATTAAAATAATCCATCAGGCTTGATGCATAACTGATAGAAGTCACTCGTTTATCCACACTATCAGGTTCCGAAGTCAAATCTACTAGTGCATTGAAGAAATTGTCAAATTCTGTATTAAACCCATCCTTGTCAATCTCATTAAAATAATTCTCAATCTGCATCATGTAGTCCATCTTCGCCTGATACTGCCCATAGTATCCATGGTTGCTCCAATACTTTGTATCGTAGTAGCTGTTACGTTCCCGCTCTACACCTTTCACGTCAACGCCCGCACCCTGCATACCATAAGTATTATGTGTCCGTTGAGCGGGAGCTGCCTCTTTCTTTACCTTCTGTCTGGAATAACCCTCCGTCGCAGCGTTAGTAATATTGTGGGCAGTTGTGTTAATGCTTGATTGATAAGCACTCAGCCCGGATTTAGAAATATTTAGTCCAAAAAATGTTGAAGGCATGTTATCACCCCTGTAAATATTGATTTGCTGCCCAAACTCTGCATCCGAATTCTATTATAAAGCTTTTCAAATGCTTGATTCAAGCTTGCTATATAAATTATCGTGCATTTCATAAAATATACTTAGCACCATAACATAAAAACACCACATTAATATTAGTATATATATTACATTCTTCTTGTTCTTTGCTAATAATAGCAAAATCATGTATTAACCATAATACTAATATATTAACTTCGACCCAACCGGTTTACCAGTGTATCAAGCATCTCCGATACCACATTAATATAACGGGAGGCTGCATTATACGCCTGTTGGAACATAATCATATTAGACAGCTCCTCATCACTGCTCACCCCGGCAACTACCTGCCTGCGTTCATCAATCTGATTTGCCACCAGTCTCTGGTTGTCCGCAATATTCTGGTAGGAATTACCTGCATTAGCCAAATCATTAATCATTGCATTGTAATACCCTTGAAAATCGTAACCAGTTAACGTATTCGGTGTTAAGGTCTTAATTGTTTCTGCATATTCCGCCTCACAATTCCATGCATCCAGCAATTTGTTGGCTGTATCCTGTGCATTGGAATGATCCAGATTAGAAAGCGGAATGATACTTGGATTCTTTATGACATCCGGATTAATAACCAGCTCATCTATTGTGTACTGTGTCGGAATATCTTTCGGATCCTCCTCATTATATACATAGAGGTTCTGCTGCTTACCATTGACATCTGTGTAGGAATACTTCGTGTAGCGTTCCATTGAACGCCTTGAAAACAGCTCCGTTCCGGGTTCGCCATCATCACCAAGCCCAATCGGGGCCTTAGAAGTATCAAGCACTGTCGTTCCTGCTGCAACGGTAACCGTATTACCATTGGCATCTGTCACTGTCATCGCTGTATTCGTTGTTGTATTCGGACACAAAATGTCATTAATTGTAGTCACAATATTGTGTATCAGATAATCAAGCTGTGCCTCCAGATTGGTAATCAAAAAAGGCTCTACATTCTTCTCATAATACTCGCCATAATTAGCATATCTCTCACCGTGATAGAATTCCTGTAAGCTGCTATATTTCTGGGAGCCATCCCGATTGGTGTAGGATGCCCAGTCAATACTTTCCTCACTCATATGTGTGTAGTTGGCAACAAAGGTACCACGGGCAAAAAGCAGTCCCTTCAAAGAACCTACATCTGTACAATTGCTGGCACTTGGCAGGTCTGAATAATGATAAAGCTCCATATTGCCATGATCTGCCCATACAACGGTAAGCAGCTTGCTACCCGGACTAATCAACTGTGTACCCAGCTCAAAAATTCTATCCTCAGAAACCAATGCAGTTCCCTCAAGTGTAACCGTAACACATCCCACCTTATCCTCACGATAACGAATCTCACCATAGGTGGAAAGCTTGTCAAGCAGAAGGTTCCGCTTGTCACGAAGATCATTAGCCTCCTCTACTTCATTGCCCTCAATGGCAACAATCTGCTTGTTAAGCTCATAAATATCAAGCGCCATCTGATTAATTTCTTTAACCTTCTTATCAATCTGCTCATTTACACATTCCTGATAATCTGTAATCTGGTCATAAATAAGCTTTGACTGGTCAATCATCTGCTGTGCCGCAAGAATCATCGTCTCACGCTTTAAAATGCTATCCGGCTCCTTCTGTATCTCATTCAAGGCATAATAAAAGGTAGTCATGGCATTCTTCAATGGCTGTCCATCAATATCGGAACCAAAATACCGCTCTACCTCCTGCTCGACCTCACTCATCGCCTCATAGAACGCTCCCCGTCCTGTCTCTAAACGATATTGCTTATCTGCAAAGGTATCCCTAACCTGCCGTATCTTCGCCATATCGGAACCAAGGCCCTTTTGCATAGAGTTAACCGGGGCATACGCATATGTAGAGTATAATACATCCCGCATCAAAATCTGTTGTCTGGAATACCCCTCTGTATCCAGATTGGAAAGGTTATGTGCCGTAGTTGTCAATGCAGTGTGATTC
Organism: Lachnospira sp.; assembly: GCA_017621205.1. Lineage (GTDB taxonomy): Bacteria > Bacillota > Clostridia > Lachnospirales > Lachnospiraceae > NC2004. The sequence continues at coordinate 19,538 of JAGATQ010000018.1, read as the reverse complement.
ACCTGCAAACCGGAAACACCAATATATAAACCACCCATGGAACCAACGCCCATCTGCTTCACCTCTTTCTACAAAAAAACGCCATCAGTATCTTACTTCATTTAACTGATGGCGTATCCATACATTACAGTTATCTATTTAAAGCTCCCATCCACCTTCCTCTACACTTCCCTGTGTATTAAGAACTGGAATCAAAATATCCCTGTGTAGGAGCATAAGTCTCACCAGCATTATAAGCACCCTTGTTGTAAGCTCCAGTCTCCGGTGCCTGACGCATTCCCTGAATAACATTCAGATTAAATTGTATCATCTCTAATTGGTCATTCACCAGCACCGCATTATGTGCATTCTCACGTTCTAACTGACACACTTTGTCACGAAGCTTGTCATGAATCTCGGACAACTGCTTCTGAATCTCCGGCTGTCCTTCAAGATAAGCAATTACATCCTTTAAAGTTGCATTACCACTCTTCCCAAGAACAATGGCAATGTCTGCCGTTGCCTCTTCTCTCTTCCGTTCCAGATTCGTAACTGTAGTTAATACATCCTGCTCCATATCCGTAATCTTCTTAAGAGCATCAATATCATTCGCCACAATCACTCTTGTCTTCTCTGAAGAAACCGAGAGCAACTGGTCAAACACTTCGCATTCATCAGTTAATACTTGCATCAATGTCTCAATCAAGGTTGCCATAAATTTAATCTACCTCTCATTTCGGTTATATGGTACGGTTCTTAAATGCTGCCATCAGGTGTGCTGCAAAATCCTCTGTGCTAACCTCATAGCTACCGCTTTGTATACTCTGCTTCAATGCATCTACCTTATCCTGCCTTACATCCGGCACCTTCAAAAGTGCATTCTTCGCCGTCTGATATTCCTTTCCAACAGAAGAAATAGACACTGCATCTAACTGACTCTCAAAAGAAGCACCCTTCTTCTTGGTCGTCGATGAGGTCTGATATAATTGACTTACCTGATTAATCGAACCTATCCTCATAATCTCACCACCCTTACATTCTCTTACTTTATTTATCGGTATAAACAATAAAATCATAACAGTAAAATAAAAAAAAATAAAAAAGGGTGCTTTTATTCCCTATAGCACCCTGTTTACTGTCTATCTTTCTATTATGCCCAGATTACTACAATAATACGTCTTCTACTCATATCTCTTGTAATGCATCTTTGCATTCTTTCTTTGAATCGGCTCCCCCTCCTGACTTGTCGGAGTAGGACAATAAACCCCCTGTAATGTCTTCTTAAGGCTCTCCTTACACTTCTTACACATCGAACCGGATTCAACCGGCATACCACATTTGCTGCATACAAGGCCGGTATCAACACCTGGAGCAAACATCAAACGTTCCTCCTGAACCCACTTGCGAATCTGCTTTACTGATATATCAAGCTCCTCTGACACCTGCCCCACCGTTGCACGTTCATGCTCACGCAAATATTCTTTTACCTCCTGAAGCTTATCTTCCATAGCCTTCATACACCCCGGACATACGGGCTGACCAACATATTGGAACATCTTTCCACACATTCTGCAATTTCTTAAATCCATAATTCAACGCCTCCCTTTATAAATTAATATCCCTGCCCAGCAGCGACTGTCACTCCATAAACCCTCTGTACCCCGTAAGACAGAAGTACTCTGCTACATGCCTCCAGTGTCGCACCAGTTGTATAAATATCATCCACAAGTATCACTTTGTCTAATTTTACACTATTTTCGCAGATTTGGAAAGCCCTTTCTAAATTTTCCAAACGCTCCACCGGATTCAGCTCCTTTTGAGCCGCCGTCTCCACCCTCCTCATCAAAATATCAGTGAGTACCGGAATACCGAGATGTGCGCTAAGCTCCTGCGCAATCAGCCCTGCCTGATTATATCCCCTTTTTCTATATTTGTTTGGGTGTATGGGAACCGGCAGTAAGACATCCGGCTGCCAGCTTAAAATCTGGCTTTTATATCTATCAGATAATTCTTTTCCATAAAATTTCGCATATTCCCGACGATTTTGAAATTTAAACCGGGCTATTGACAACTCCGTTCTCTCATCATAGAGAAGCAATGACCGATTAGCCACAAAGCTTCTCCTCGCTTTACTGCAATCCATACAATACTCCTTCTCCTCCTGTTCCAAGGGCTTGCCACAACAATAACAGAAGGGTTGTTCAATAAACGAAAGCTTTAAATAGCAGTCCCTGCAACAGCCCCTCTCTTCCCTGCCAAGAATTTCATCGCACATAGCACACCGCCTCGGAAATAACCAGTCAAGCGAGCCAATACGCTGCCCTATATTTAATTTATGCATCTATCACATCCCCCACCTTAGGTCCATATTAGAGCTAACCTTTAATTGCTTAACCCGACATAAGGGTATCCTCCCACTTCGCAGGTCCCTTCTTAGGTTAATCTTGAAATTCCAAGGCTTCCTTAACCTCTGCAATCGCCTCCTGCAAACCGCTATACCGCTTCTGCTCATGATTATTCCGAATCATACGGTTTACCAAAGACAAATCTCCTACCAGTACCACACACCTCTTTGCCCTCGTCACCGCCGTGTAAAGCAGATTTCTTGTATATAACACGGAAGGACCGGAAAGCAGTGGAATTACCACCACAGGATATTCACTTCCCTGACTCTTGTGTACGGTAACTGCATAGGCAAGCTCCAGTTCATCCAAAAATCCAAAGGGATAGGTCACCAGATGTCCCTCATCAAACTCTACTGTAACCTCCTCTGCATACTCACTAATATGGGTAATCACTCCCATATCCCCATTAAACACGCCACAACCACTGTCTATCTCATGTCCATCAGGAGTTTTCTTTACCCACTCCAGCTTATAATTATTTTTTATCTGCATGACCTTATCTCCCTCCCGGTAGATGGTCTTACCCACTTCATGCTCTGCCTTAGATGCAGCAGGGGGATTCAGTTCCTTTTGTAAAACGGCATTCAGATTGATAATTCCCACTTCTCCTTTCCGCATAGGAGAAAGCACCTGTACCTGTTCTGGTTTGACATGAACATAATTAGGCATTTTCTTCCCCACCAGCTCCACCGTGGTAGCAATCACTGCCTGTGCCTGACTTCGAGGCATAAAAAGAAATCCTTACTCTTATTATCCAGAGGAACCTCTTCTCCTGCATTAATCTTGTGGGCATTTTCCACAATGCGGCTACCCTCCTCCTGCCGGTATATATGATTCAACCGTACCGTTGCAAACGCCTTGGACGCAATTAAATCCTGTAACACATTACCTGCCCCGACACTTGGAAGCTGGTTTACATCTCCAACAAGGACAAGTCTTGTCCCTTCCATAATCGCATCCAGTAAAGCATGCATCAAAGAAATATCAATCATGGATGCCTCATCGACAATAACTACATCAGTCTCTAAAGGATTCTCTCTATTTTTGTCAAATTTAAAATGGGATTCATCGGAGGGTTCTCCAGTTATCTCAAGCAAACGATGAATGGTCTTAGCCTCCTGTCCGGTTGTCTCCTTCATTCGTTTTGCTGCCCTTCCTGTCGGAGCCGCCAGCATGAGCTCCAATCCTTCTTCCTCAAAGAAATGTATAATAGCATTGATAATCGTAGTCTTTCCTGTACCCGGTCCACCCGTGATGATTGTTACACCATGCTCGATCGTCTCAAGCACCGCAGTTCTTTGAAGCTCATCCAGAGAAATAGAAAGTCTCTTCTCCATGCCAGAAAGCCTGTTAAGTACCTCCTGCTCCCTTCCTTCCTCCTGCAATACTCCTTCCTGTTCATAAACCTTAGAAAGCTCCAACAGCCGCCTTGCTACCTTAAGCTCGCTATAATAAAGGGGCGGGGAATACATGCGGATTTCTTCTCCCACCTGTCTTGCAATCAGTTTTCTATCCATTATCAGTTCATCGACACTCTCCCGAAGAAGCGGATTGGTCACTTCCATATTCAATATCCGGGCAGTTTCTGATATGAAAACATCCTCCGGCAGATAAACATGCCCCCACGCCGCCGACTGCGAAATAGAATATAATAAACCAGAGCGTATCCGAAATCTGGAATCTGCCGCAATCCCAACTCTCCTTGCTATCTCATCCGCTGTACGAAAACCAATCCCTGTAATGTCATCCACTAGCCGATAGGGATTCTCATTGATAATCTGGTAAAGCTCATCACCGTAAGTATTATAGATTCGGACAGCATAATTATTCGGAATCTGATATTTACCAAGGTAAATCATAGCATCCCGCATATCCTTAAGCTCCATAAACTGTGTTGCCACAGATATCGCAATCCGTTCGGAAATCCCCTTAATCTCCACCAGTCGTTCCGGCTCTTCTTCAATAATGCGAAAGGTATCAAGCTTGAACTTCTTAACAATCTTTTTGGCAAGATTGGGACCGATGCCCTTAATGGCACCCGAACCAAGATACCGCTCCATGCCAACCATATCGTCAACCTGCTTCTCCTCATAAGCCTTCACTTGAAATTGAATCTCATTGTACTGCTTATTATCAAATTCATAACCAGTCAGTTCCAGATATTGTCCTTCAGAAATAAAAGTGAAATTGCCAATACACGTTATGTCATCATTCTTCGTTTCAAAGTGAAACACCGTATATCCATTTTCCTCATTGCGAAACCGAATATGCTCTACATACCCCTCAATTACAATATATTCCTCTGCCATAGTAAATAAACCTCTCAAAAAAGGAAGGGAAAGCCTTACGCTTCCCCACCTTCATTATTCCACCTCGATTTACGTCTCGATGAAGTCGTTTGCAAAATGCCGGTTCAAGCACATCTGTCCGCCACTTTGCTCATTATCCACATATTAAAGCTGTCTGCCACCTGCCTGTGCTACCATAGAATCATAGAGCTGCTGTGCCAGACCTAGCTCACCGCTTTCCGTTATCTTCTCAGCCACACCTTGAAACATCTGGTCTTCAAACATATTTATGTATTCATTGTCACCTAACAGAGTATCCTTTGGAATCGTCTTCTTAACCTGTTTTAATACCTGCTCAATAAAATATTGTTCAAACTCCTTACATGCCTCAAGCATCTCCTCGTTGCTTGCATCCCCCTGCTTTTCTTTGAGCGACTGAATCGTCTTACTATCCTGGTTGTCATAGACAGAAGCATACTGGGTATATAAGCCGTTGCTTATTGCATCCATCCTTATCCCTCCTTATTATGCAATTATCTTCATGATGTTATGTATCAGCTACGAAGATTATTTGCCTGCTGCATCATCGTATCTGCTGACTGAATTGCCTTGGAATTCATCTCGTAGGCACGCTGTGCTATAATCAGATTCACCATCTCATCTGCCGCCTGCACATTGGAAGCCTCTAAATATTTCTGATGAATCTTACTATTCTTCAATGTATCAGAGGTTAGCTCCTCCATCGGCTCTCCAGAATTCTCCGTCTCCGCAAACAGACTATTGCCCTCCTTGGACAAACCTGCCGGATTCGCAAATTGAACCAAGCTCACCTGAATTCCTAAATCAATCAGCTCATTCGCCTGATTTCTTGCAAACAGCTTGCCATCCTCCGTCACGGTTATTGTACTGCTGCTATAATCACTCGGTATTACCATCGTTTCATTGTTAGAATCCAACACCGGAAATCCGTTGGACGTTGTCACCATCACTCCGCCATCCACCGTTGTTAGGGCAAAGCTGGCATTCCTTGTATACATAATGCCATTACCGGTATCAATCTTATAAAAGCCATCACCTTCAATACCCCAATCGGTAAACAATCCAGTCTCATTCATCGAACCCTGATTAAAGTTGCTGGTGACCGACGCCATACGCGTACCAAGTCCAACCTGTGCGGATATCGGCTTCCTTGTTCCATCACTGTTCGTCGACTGGCTCTGCAAATTCTGGTAAAGCAACGTTTTAAACTCTGCCTTCTCAGATTTATAGCCGGCTGTGTTAATATTGGATAAATTATGGGCAATGGTATCCACATGTGTCTGCTGGCTATTCATACCACTTGCCGCTGTCCATAATGCTCTCATCATAATGCTGCACCTCGTTTTTCTGATTCTAATAAATATCTTCCAACTGCATCAACAATCCTACACTCTGCCAATCGTGTTTACAGCCTTATCAATCAGACTGTCAACCGTCTGCATCATCTTCTGGCTCGATTCATAGGAACGGGTTACTGCAATCATATTGACCATCTCATCGACCATGCTAATATTGGAAGCCTCTATTAAACCCTGCTCCACACTGCCCTCGAAGTCTTTCAATGTTCCTCCGGGTACTAAATCAAACTGGTTCTCTCCATATTGATGCAGATATCTGTAGTCCTCTACATCCGTCACTCCAAGGACTGCAATTTCTTCGCCGTTAACTGTGATTCTTCCATCACCAGACACAGATGGTTTTCCACCATCTGTCGGAAGCTGTATCTTACTTCCACCATCATCCAGCACAAAGTCACCATCCTTGGTTACAAGATATCCATCCGAGGTTATCGTAAAGGCGCCATCCCTTGTATAACGGATATGCTCCTGTCCGCTCTTGTCTGTCATGCTGATGGTAAAGAATCCCTTACCAGACAACGCAAAATCATATGTATTGCCTGTTGTTTTGAAGCTTCCGCTCGACCAATCCCGATAGGTCTCTCCAATGCGTACCCCGAGACTCATCTTACCAATCGCACGCTGAAGATGTACCTCCGAGCCGTCGTTAATCTTAACACCATACACCTGCGAAAATGCCCTTGATGTCGTACCCTCCGCCTTATAGCCGTTGGTATCTGCATTCGCCATATTATTGGCGATAACATCCATCCTCTTTTCCTCATTCTTCATAGCGGTGTAGGCTGTATAAAGACCTCTTACCATCCTTCACTCCTATCCGGTGAAATTTCTTCCACCTTACTCCTCGTCTCGTTTACCTCCGATAAACTCGACATATTTACCAGTTCCAATTGCAACCGCAGTCAACGGATCCTCTGCGGTCATTGTGTTAATGCCGGTCTTCTCCTCAATCAGTTCCTCTAAGCCGTGAAGCAACGCACCACCTCCGGTCAGTACGATACCTCGCTCTGCAATATCAGCAGCCAGCTCAGGCGGGGTCTTCTCAAGTACGCTGTGAACTGCCTCTACAATCTGTGCCGTAGAATCATGCAGTGCCTCCATCGTCTCCTCAGAGCTTACCGTAATTGTCCGGGGAAGTCCGGTCACCAGATTACGGCCTCTGACATCCATCGTCGTATCCTCTGCCCTGCGGTATGCAGTACCAATCTGAATCTTAATATCCTCTGCAGTACGCTCACCAATTAACAGATTATGCTTCTTGCGCATATAACGCACAATTGCCTCGTCGAAATCATCGCCCGCCGTCTTAATGGAGGTACTCACAACCGTTCCGCCAAGAGAAATGACTGCAATGTCTGCGGTACCACCACCGATATCAACAATCATATTACCACATGGTTTTGCAATATCAATGCCTGCACCGATAGCTGCCGCAATCGGCTCCTCAATAATAAATACATCCCTTGCTCCTGCATTGATGGTTGCATCCTCCACGGCTTTCTTCTCTACCTCTGTCGCTCCGCTTGGAACACAGACAGAAATCCGGGGCTTCCTAAACGTCTTCCCTACTGCCTTCTGAATGAAGTACTTAATCATCTTTTCTGTAATCATATAATCAGAGATAACACCCTGCCGCAATGGACGGACAGCAACAATGTTGCCTGGTGTCCTGCCAAGCATCAGCCGTGCCTCCTCACCAATCGCCTTAATCCGGTTCGTGTCATGATCATATGCAACCACACTTGGTTCCTTTAGCACAACTCCCTTGCCTCTCACATACACTAACACACTCGCCGTTCCTAAATCAATTCCGATATCTGTACTTGCCATAGTATCCCCTTTCCGCCATACATCATGGACTTTCTCTTCGTAGTTTCTCCATATTAAATAGATTTAATCACACCTAATCTATCTTATTATAAACAAAAATGCAAATAATTCAAATGGTTTCAGGGAAAAAAAGCAAAATTATCAAATTGTCTAAAAACTGCGGGCTTCCCTACAGAAAAAACCGACAAAACTAACTATACTCTCCGCAACGCAAACTACATTACAGAGAGTATGCCTGTTATATTTATCGGTTATTCTATAAAGTTTCTTTATACTCTATTTGAAAACAGGAATCTACTCACCCTCCGGACTGAACATCACCATTTTCAGCTGCCTCACACCTTCCCACGAAACATACATCTGCCGGACACGCATCGGCTCTTTAAAAAACCTCTGATACATACGGGAACCACATATTTCATCGCACTCGCCCTTCTTTTGGTTACAATCCATGCACCGGATAGACTGCCGTCTAAATACTTCATAACATCGCTTGCCCACTGCCTCCCTGCCAATCACCTCTTCCAACCGGGGATTCACATACACAATCTCATCTGTACCCTCATCCTTTAGATAAATATACTCTCTGGACATCTTTACAAACTCTTTCTGCGTTGCAATAACATCCTGCACATTAACATTGCTCCGCATACGCTGCAAATACCCCTGTAATATGTTGACAATCGTCTGCATAAAGGAAAGCTCTTCCTCTTCCCAGATACGCTCATAATTAGACTCCACAAAACTGATAAAATAATGTTCCCTTGTCAATGTCTGGATTGGCATGGACACAATGGCACGCACATGGCTGTCCCATAGGATTCTGCGAATCCGAATCGGAATCTTATCACCATTTAGTATAATCTTCCCATCTCTTTCAAAAGCCTCCTCCTGCATGGAAAAATCTTCCTTCTTGGCAACTGCCTTTTTATCTATATTACGCTCCATACCAGGACAATCCCATTCACTGACACATGCCGGCATCTTATCCCCCTTCTGGTACCGGAACAAGGAAATACGACTCAAATTCAAAAAATTCCCCGCCTTGTAAAGAACATATTCAATTGCATTCTCATCATTGGTTTCGTTACAACGGCGAAGAATATCCCGTATCACTGAGTTTCTCTCCAGCAGCTCCCTTGCATGCACCTCAGAATACCGGGCCATCTGTGCCTGCTTCTGAGAAACTGTATTACTATAGACAAATTGTGCCATATAACGGCAAATATGCCATAAAGCAGGAAGACACTGGTCAACCGTCTCCTTCTCTTTCTCGGTAAAAGCACAGTTAATCCATGTCGCCAGATGCTTATCATCTATATATAACGGAAAGCCTATGACAAACCCAGCCGTTGCATCCTGCCTCTCCTTTGAAGCCGCCTTAACTAAATCCGTAAGACTGCCATCCTTGGGCATCATCTCCGCCCGTTCTTTTTTCTCCTGCAGTTCCTGCATGGTAAATTCACGAAGCGTCATCTTAACCGGCTGCTTTTCTTTGCGAAGCCTCTTATTTAATTCAAAATAGCCCCGCTTATATTCACTGCGTTCAAACATATCATAAAAGGCACCCATATTCTCCTCCGGGCCATCCGGAAACGTAATCGGCTCCCCGTCCAAATCAATTACCGCGTTATAGCTGCCTGTAATAGCAGCAAAGGCACTCTGAAGCTCCTGAAGCTCCTCTTTACTAATAAAATCTACCACTGACATATCGCTAAGCAGCGTATTATCATCTTCAATATAGCGAATTTTACGCTCCAACTGCTCCTGCTGCTCTATCAATTGAAGCTCACGGCGTTTCTCACCCGATATATCTGTTAAAATACTCTCCAAATATCTTGTACCATCCGGCAGCTCTATAATATTGCTTTCATCCCTCACCCAGAATTCTTCCTGTTTATCATTAATCAACCGGTATTCCTGCGAAAGATAAAGATACCCCTTTTGTTCAAACTGCGTAACCATACGACGCACCGTATCAATATCCTCCGGATGGACATAATCAAAATAATCCTTATCTCCATTCCGCAACTTAGAAGGGGCAATACCAAACTGATCCATATTCATAGAAACATAACGCACCCGCTTCTCCTGACTCTTTTTAGAGATGTACTGCCACACCAGCACAATGCTCCGGCTTCTGTTCAATGCATTGCCCAAAAGCAGCAAATCCGCATTCCGCTCTGTCTCCATCAGCAAATCAAAAATAACAATCTCTGCCGCCACCAGCTTGCCAGAGTTATCCACAATAACATGAATATAATCATGCACCGGTATTATCTGCCCTTCTGCACCAACAACACGGTATTGCCTGCTAAACTCAAATTTACCCATGGCAATATTATCAAGAACCTCTGTCTTTAGAGGCTCCCAATCATCCTCATATATAAATGCCTTCCATGTTACCTTTCCTTCATAAAAATCTTCCCTTTTATAGCCAAACTTAGACACGGAATTAGATACATACCTGCTATCCCACTCGTCCTCCACAGCCTCCTTCGCCACCCAGTGAAATGCTACAAAACCAGAATTCTCAATAATACGCTCCAGGGTTACACTGCCAAAGATACGCTCTTCCCGAACCTCAAACATTAGTGCGTAGGTCATAGGCTGCTTCTGCTCCTCATCCCGCTCACAGAGCAAATGCATCATTCCCCTGATTTTGTGGGACTCTGTCCCCGCCTTTAATAAAGCCTTATGAACAAAAATCGTATGATATCTTAGCAAACGCTGGAATAAATCTTCATTTTCAACATAGCGCCCCGGCAAAAACTCCAGATTAATTACATTTCGTCCCAAAATTCCTAACGCTTCGTTATTCAGGTGCAAAATCTTACCATCCTCTGTAAAAATGGCGGCAGCACACCCATATTCATTTAGCATATCAATATACCGTGCAATCATCTGCTTATACATTCATCCTCACCTTATTACCTTTCGCAATCCACCAATTCTATTTATGAAACATGATAGCACACTTTAGGAAGATTTGCACCCTGTTATTTCCTGTTATTTTAAGGAAAAAACTCATTTCTTTTTCAAAAAGATATGTTATACTGGTAACATTAGATGATGTCAGGAGTTGTGAAACAACGAAGCAATCCGTGGTATCAGTATTTATTTTTGAAGGAGGATACTATTTATGAAACAACGAAAACGCTTTATTGCTTATGTGCTGACACTAGCAATGCTCGCCGGATTTTACGTACCAGCAGAGATTGCTTATGCACAACAAACATTAACAACCAGCGATGGTAAATTTTCTTATGAGGTATCTGGCGATGCAGTTACGATAACCGGATACCTTGGCCCAAAAAGCGGAAACAATAGGGCTATTGAGATTCCTGCTACCATTGATGGAAGAACAGTAACCGGAATTGGTTACTGCAACAACGATTCCGATGCAAAGGGAGTCTTTCAAGGCAATTATGAATTCAACACGATTTACCTTCCAGATACCTTAGAAGTAATTGGTGATTGTACCTTCTGCGGCTGCGGATTAGCAACCATCTATGTGTATGCCGCCTCCGGAGAAGTTACAGGCGACGTATCTGGCAATGCCTCTGGTAATGCTTCTGCCGACGCTTCTGGTAATGCCTCCGGCGATACTTCTGCCGACGCTTCTGGTGATGTTTCTGCTGACGCTTCTGGCAATGCCTCTGGTGATACTTCTGGTAATGCCTCTGGTGATAATACTTTGAATCTCTCTAATAACACTTCTGGTGAAGGTTCTGACGATGCTTCTGCCGACGCCTCTGGCAATGGCTCTGGTGATGCTTCCGGTAACAGCTCTGGCAACGGCTCGGAAGATACCTCCGGTAACGGTACTGCCTCTGGTGACACCAGTAATCTTTTGTACAAGGATACGATAAACCCCCTGCCATCTCATTTGAGAAAGCTTGGGGCACGGGCGTTTGAAAATTCAGGTCTGACAACTATCACCTTACCAGTTTCTATCACTTATATCGGAGATAGTGCTTTCAAGTTTTGTAAATTTACCAGCTTTACCCTTCCAGAAGGCTCTCATGTTACATATATTGGTAAAGACGTTCTTTTCTCCGGCATTAACGACATTGCTTTAAATGGAACAGTAGACGTTATATCCGACAATGCTTTTTCAAACATGGGACAGTTAAAAACTTTTACGGCGAACCGTATTGGTGTGATTGGAAATAATGCATTCCAAAATTCCACCTTAAGCACCTTTACTATAACCGGTGCACTTACTACTATAAAGGAAGAAACCTTTAAGGGATGTGGTGGTTTGGAAACTGTGATTATCCAGTCCGATACCCCGTATAGCATTGAACCCTATGCCTTTAACTGTTCTACCATTAAAAACATTCAGTTATCCGAAGGAATCACCACAATTGAAGAAGGAACCTTCTCAAACTGTGGAAAGCTCAGTACTGTAGTGTTACCAGACAGTCTGACCAACATCGAAAAGGATGCATTCCAGAATGTCTCAAGTATTACGAATATTAATATTGGAGATAATGTCATTGTGGACAAGGATGCATTTGAAGGTGCTGGAGGAAGCACACTGGAAGCACTTGGCTCCTCTAACAACCCAACCATTAAGGAGATTATCGCTTCCAAGGGAGGCAACCCAAATCCACCAGCGATAACACCTTCTACGACAACACAGACTCCACCTACCACTCAGGCACCTGCAGTTACCCCTAGTGTCAAAAAGGTGTCCTTAAAGAGTGCTAAGAAAAATAAGGCTAAAACAAAAGTTACCTTAAAGTGGAAAAAGGCATCCGGTGTTTCTGGTTATACGATTTACGTAAAAGCCGTTGCCAAAGGTAAGAAAGTGAAAAAAGTTTCTTGGAAAAAGGTTGCCAACGTCTCCGCTAAGAAGACGTCCTATACAGTTAAGCTTACTTCTAAGCAGAAAAAACTGCTAAAGAAGAAGGGCACCTTATATTTCAGTATCCGGGCATATAAAAAAGCAAATGGCAAGACTTACTATGGCAAATATTCCAATACAAAGAAGGTTAAAAAATAATTATGGATGCTGTGCCACGACAATATAAAGTAAATATATATAGGCATAAAAAGAATGCGGTAACTGCTACCGCATTCTTTTTATGCACATCCGGTGTGGCTTTCCTGTTTACTATTTATCAATTCGTATTTTGCTTTGGTGGCAAGTCCCCCACGGATATGGCGTTCGGATTTGTTGGTATTTAACACTACGCGGGCTTCCTCTGCTAACGTTGCATTCAAATCCGGCAAACGTTCTATCAAATCCTTATGCACCGTAGATTTACTTACACCAAATTGCTTTGCTGCCTGCCTTACTGTAGAATTCGTTTCCACAATGTACTGGCCAATCGCAATTGCACGCTCTTCAATATACTCCTTCAAAAAAGTACCCCTCATACTTGTTTACTTCATTGTATGAGAGGTACAAACAATATATTCCTTTTCCTATTTACAAAACCACCACTTTATTCTTACCAGTCTTCTTCGCCTTATATAACGCCGTATCCACCCTTGTACATAAGGTATCTATAGAATCCTCCACTGTAGCCTGTGTCACGCCAAGACTAATGGTCTGTGGTCTGATTCCGGGTAAAATTGTATTAGCAAAACATTGGCGAATAAGTTCAGCAATTAAAGAAGCCGCTGAAACATCCGTATCTGGCAGAATTAACATAAATTCCTCCCCACCCCATCTTCCAGCAGAAAATTTAGAGGACGAGCGTATCTGTTCATTCTGTAAAATATTGGCTAATGTAATAATTACCTTGTCGCCCTCCTGATGACCATAAGTATCATTAACCTGCTTGAAATTATCAATATCGAGCATCACAATTGAAAAATTGTCCTCCTTCACCCTTGCCAGACTTTCTTCAATTCGTGCCTGTGTTTCTGCACGGTTGTAAAGCCCGGTTAAACCGTCAGTTATGGCAGCAGACTGCAGGTTCTGATTGGCAGTCTCAAGCTCCCTATTCATTTCTTCAAGCTCTAGAGAAGTGGCACTAATAAACATTGCAAGTCTTGATACTAACGGTATCTTAGACATTGTTTTTCTCTTCGGTGCATCCACCGGATTGTCAGAGGCATCTACCTTACCCTCCCTCATCGCTGCTATCACCAATGTTACATTATGCTGATTCAAGCAATTGTTTGTACGGATAAATTCTCCATGCGAAAAGAAGCCAAGGGATGAAGCAATATCCCTAAAAGGCTCCAACTCATAAGTAGCTTCTTTGGCAGTCCAGAAGGTTCGTCTTGCCGCACAGGAAAAAATATGTAACAAATCGGGGCAAAATTCCCGAATACGCTGACTATCCTCTGCAATACTTTCGAGTATAATTTTAGGGTCACCATAGGATATTCTTACTGTAGAACCAACCTCAATGTCTGAGGACATCGTAATAGAACCGTCTGCATTGCTCGCTACCGGAACACGCAGTATCGTCGTTTCGTTATGCTCATAAAATAGCGGAAACTCCAATGTATTATAAAAGAAATTCTCATCGTTATTGATGTTAAGATATTTGCGATAGATATCATATGCGGGAATTCCATTTAATTCCTTCAAAATACATCCATCTGACTTCGTAACAAAAAACTTTCTTCCAAGAGGCTTCCAGCCGGTAATTTTTATGGAGTCTACAAAGAAATCGTCTCCGCCATAAAATACAATAATAATGGCACTTTCCGAATAGCCTCCAGTCTTGGAAAACACACAGGAGGCATCACTTGTAATATCGTCACTGCAGGAGACGCCTCCAAAAATCTGCACATCCGGTCTTATATCCTTAAGTCCATCACAAAACCTTGTCGTGGAACCCTCCGGAATTGTAAAATACATCTCGATTGCCTTTAGCCACGGATTCTCGCTGGCCTCCTCTGTCAATCTCTTCGTAATCCAATCCACGGTATGTTCCTTTAAATCATATTGAAATGTTTTTATCTTGGTGGATTCGTATTCAAAAATTGTTGCAACTACAATAATCTCTTCTGAAAGCTGACAATCAATTAAATTGCCGCTTGTAGAACAACCAATATAAGAAACCTCTGGAAATGCCTGCTCCAGCATACCACACAGTTCATTTACTACGTCTTCCTCCAAAATCTCAGAATAAATATGAAACAACATTGACGATGCATCATTCATCCAATAATTATCCCGAAAGTCCTGTAATTCTTTTTGAAAGCTTTCTTTTCCTTGGTATACAATCCGAATCTGTTTCATATTTCCTCTCCCTATGTTATTATGACAACTATTACTAAATGCGATATAATTAATAATATAGTACCATATTCATGCTCATAATTCAATACTGAAAACCCAAGTCATAGTCCATGCTTCCAGAGCGAAAGCCTTCTAAGTCCAATGTAATATAGGTGTAGCCAAGGTTTTTTAATTCCTCTGTGATTTCCTGTTTTTTTGACAGTAACCGAGGCATATCTGTTTCATCTACCTCTAAGCGGACAAGATTATTATAAACCCGCACACGGACATTGTAAAAACCTTTTCCACGGACAAACTGCTCCGCCTTAGCTGCCTGCTGCATAGCCTCATAGGACAACTCCACCCCATAAGGGAAACGGGTTGCCATGCAAGGAGATGCCGGTTTATGTGCCACCGATATATGATACTCCTGTGCTAAGGCTCGTATCTCTTCCTTTTCCAGACCACACTCAGCAAAGGGACTGATTATCTTTAACTCCTGTAATGCTTTCAGCCCCGGACGATATTCCCTCCAATCTGATGCATTCGTTCCATCCAGCAAAACGGCAAGCCGCTCCTCCTTCGCTAATGCCAGCATTCTTTCATATATACATCTCTTACAAAGATAACAACGGTCGGGCGGATTCTTGCCAATACCAGCTTCCGACAGCTCATCCACCGCCACCACACGATGCTCCACCGATAGCTCCTTAGCCACCCGTTTGGCCTCAGCAAGCTCATTTACCGGATGAAGTCTCGTAGCGGCAGTAACTGCCAACACTCTCGTATGATTCACACTTGCCGCCATGGCAAGCATCGCTGCCAAAAGGGCACTATCTACACCACCAGAATATGCCACCATAACATCCTGCCTCGTTATCTCCAAAAGCATATTATTTAATTTTTCTTTTTTTTCTTCTAATTTTATTGTTGACATGATACTTTTATGAACCTCGTATTCTAACTTATTTTATAGCAGCTCAGAAATCACCTGTCGATATACCTCCTGATAAGATTTCTCAGTCTCCTTACAGATACGCACAAGGCTCTCATATTCCGGATAACACCGTTCCTTCCCCGTTTCTCCGCATACCTTTACCTGAATTTCCCCAAGGGAAGTCTGATAATTCTCCAGTCTTCTTTTCAAAGTACTTCGCTCCACTTTGATACGACGGATACCTATTGTAGTAGTCTCCTCAAAAATAATCTGTTCCAACCGTCCCACATCTTCCTCCTTGCATATCACATTCATTTGATATGCAGGGCGGTTTTTTTTCATATAAACCGGAATATAGTTAACATCCCTTGCCCCGGATGCCATAAGACGCTCCATTACATAACCAAGATTCTCACCGGTACAATCATCAATATTACTTTCCAATTTGTATATGGTGGTCTCCTCCTGACCACTGCCTTTTTCCTCTTCGATAAGCATTGCCCGCACCATACTCGGGCGCTCATACTCCCGTTTGCCCGCACCAATACCGATTTTCACAATGCGAAACTGCTCCGGCAGGGAAAATTGTGTTGCTGTCGCTGCCACAATTGCTGCGCCTGTCGGTGTTACAAATTCTCCCTGTGTTTTCATAAAGGACATTGGAAGACTGTAACTGCTAACGATATTGGCTACCGCCGGAACAGGAACAGGAAGAATTCCATGCTGGCAGCGAACCGTCCCCATCCCCTCACAAAGCACTGGAACAATAACATCTGTAATTCCAAGGTTATCCAAGCAAACGGCAGCTGCAACGATATCAACAATCGAATCTACCGCCCCTACCTCATGAAAATGTACCTCCTCAACGGATACACCATGTGCCTTAGCTTCTGCTTCTGCCAATATATCAAAGATATGATGGGCAAGCTCTGTGGCATGAGGTGTAAGGTCACCCTTATCGATAATAGCTTTCACTTCTTTTATACCACGATGAGCATGATGGACATGACTATCTTTCCCCTTTTGATGAAATTGATGCTGGTGTTCATGATGGGCATGGTGCTTATGTCCCTGTTCGTGACCATCACCGTGCAAATATTCCATATCATGGTCATGATTATCATGCTCTCTATCTAATACTACATCAAAATCACAAGCATCTACACCTGCTTTGTTCACCCGGCTGATTGTTATCTCAAAGCCTTCTAACGGCAGGCTTTTTATCGCATGTAAAAGTACCTGTGCATCTGCCCCTAAGTCAAGCAATGCCGCCACTGTCATGTCTCCACTAATCCCTGCATAACATTCCAAATACAATTGTTTCATTTCTTCCATCTCACATCCTCGCTTCTATATTATTATGATATCAAAATCAAAGGGTATTTTTTCCTCAATTAATGGCACGGATTGCAATACGGTTAATCTGCGTCGCAATATAACCCGCCCCATAACCGTTATCAATATTCACAACTGCTATTCCATTCGCACAGGAATTAATCATGGTAAGTAGTGCAGAAAGTCCGTTCAAATTCGCACCATAGCCTACCGACGTCGGTACGGCAATCACAGGCTTATCAACCAGACCACCTATAACACTTCCCAATGCCCCTTCCATTCCAGCAACTGCCACCACGCAATTAGCCTGCTGGATAAGCTCTAACTTGGAAAGCAAACGATGCAGGCCACTGACTCCCACATCATAAATGCGTTCTACCCGGCTTCCAAAAAATTCCGCTGTCTGTGCTGCCTCCTCTGCCACTGCAATATCTGCTGTACCAGCAGTGCATACAGCTATCAGCCCCGCCTTCTTTTTGTTATCCTTTTCAAGCTTCAATATCCGGGAAACAGGGTCGTAGGAGATATCCGGGAAACTGTCTTTTAGCATATTGTACTGCTCCTTGCTTGCCCTCGTTCCAAGCACCTCACCCTCCTGCTCGTAAAGTCGTCTGTAAATGGAACTTAGATGTTCATCCTCTTTTCCACTGCAAAATACTACCTCAGGAAAACCAGAACGCAGCTTTCGATGGGTATCTAACTTTGCATAGCCCATCTCTTCAAAGGGCTGCCGACGTAATTGCTGCATCGCTTCCTCAACGGAAACAGAGCCATGTTGCACGTCCGTCAATAATTGTTCCAGTTCCATAATAATCCCTCACTTTATTATCTTATTCACTAAAAAATATATCATATTTTATAAAAATGGGCAACGCTTGGCAAGCTTCTGTAAACGATTGCTGATTGTCAGGCAAATATTAAGCAACAAAAAAATGCCAGTTTCCTGACATCTTTTATTCCCGCGAGCAACCATGCTTGCTGCAGGGTATTTGACTTGCAGCAAAAAGCTGTTCCTCAGTCCTATTAATAAAGTCCTGAATATGCGTGGTACCCTTTTTCTATGAGTAGCTTATCAACGAGAGACTGGTTAAAAGAATTATAATTGGCAAACGCTTTTTTCAAAAACTTCTCCCTGTCCTGTCCAAAAAAATCGGATAGCTTCCCAAACTGCTCGTCGTTATGTATATCTGCATCTTTCCCAAATAAAAGCAGCCACAGCGGATAACAATCATGCCGGAATTGTTTCTTCGTCAACTGTCCATTTTGATACATATCCGTAAGTGTATCATAACGCCGCTTTGCCGTTCCGATATTGACAGCAGCGTCGTAAGCCTCGCTATCATGCCAAAAAACCGCCTCCAGTTTATATAACTCTATATTGGATAGTTCGGTCCCTCCTGCAATCGCATTTAACACATCTAAATAGGTGGTACCATCCCGAAAATATGCTGCTGTTGCTCCTGTTATCTGTCCGTTTTCCACACGGTATACATATCTCCTATCCTCGGAATAAAGCGTTGTACTCCATTCATATAACGGTGTAGCTTTAGAATATAATAATGCTTCTTCGGCATTGGACAGATTCCATCCCACTGGCTTCGATTCATCTAATGTAATCGCCCCTGTTTTTACTGCTGTCTGAATCAGCTCATACTCTGAAATACGATTCCCCTGATAATACATATAACAAGATTTCCAGCCATTATACCGTTCCGGAAGTACACAGTTTTCTTCCTTCCCTTGAGGGGATACTTCCTCCCCTGTCATTACACCACCCGACGTATAAGTAGTATAATATGTTTCGTTGACGGATGGCGTATACCTGTCCTGTGAATTTTTTGCTGTAGTTTTGAAAACAGGTTCCTGATTGCTATTTTGCCTCTCTCCTGCAACATATTCCGTTTTGTGATAAGAGAGGGCTACATTTCCAACACTCATAAGCTACCTCCTTAAATAAATAATCTAATATAATGATGCCATGGTCAAAAGGTCAATATGCCGTTCATGCTTGCATGATAAGGCATTGGAACTTGGGACCCGCCAAACATGAGAAAGAAGCAATTTACGCAGTAAATTAGCGGATTTCGAATGTTTGCAGGATTGCAGGAGTTGTGAAACAACGGAGCAATCCGTGGCATCCGTTGGGGGCAAAATACCTTTTGACCCCAACATCAT
>JAGATQ010000017.1 GCA_017621205.1 Lachnospira sp. | reverse complement strand
TAAAGCCAACCCTTGCCAACGGAAGCTACTGGTATTTTACAAAGCAGACATATGATGACATAACTGTAAAGAAAAACAGCCGAAGCCTGTACCATTATTCCCATTATCGAAGAAATAGTGTGGTAAAGAAAAACAGGAAAACCATCTATCTG
This sequence comes from Lachnospira sp., assembly GCA_017621205.1. GTDB lineage: Bacteria > Bacillota > Clostridia > Lachnospirales > Lachnospiraceae > NC2004. The sequence goes on along the minus strand of JAGATQ010000017.1, from coordinate 148,516 downwards.
CCAACCAAGGAGATGTTAAAGCAGAACGTAGGAAAATATTATGAGGTACCATCAGCGGTTATATATAAGCGTTCCGCAGCACATGAAATGGGACATGTGTTGGGGCTGGATGATGCGTATGAGTATGAGGGGGGTATGATTCCGATAAGTAGAATGAGTGAACGGCTAAAGGATGAAGATTTGATTATGAAAGATGGGAAAAAATTTGACAAGATAAGCTCCGTAGAAATGGTAATGCTTTTATATGGAAGAAATCAAAGCAATGAAAAGTCGAGCATCTCATTGCAGAGCTTTCATAATTATTCGATATATACCCATAAGGATGCGAAGGGAATAGAGCATTATGAAGCGGGTAAGTTAAGCGAGGCAGTAAAGTAAGAGGTAAGTATAGGAAAGGTAGGACATGATATGAAGAAAAAAGGATTGTATGTAATATTAGTGATAGGAATAATACTGGTAGGATTAGCAGGATATTTCTATTTTATTGGAGGGGATAACACTGATAAGAGGAAAGAGGGAACATCCAATACAAATATAACGGAAGAGAAAACGACAGAAGCAATAAAAGACATGAATTCAGAAGAAAACACTACAGCATCGGGTAATGAAGTAAATAAAGAGCTAACAACAGAGCCAGTTTCCGATGATAATGTAACTACAATAAAACAGAACAAAGAATTACCCAAAGATTATGTATGGGATACTGAAAGGTTGGGAGAGCCACCCCAGATAGTATATGACTTTGCCGAGAATCAAGAGCGGATAGAAAGTATTATGAAAGAGGCAGAGGGGATAATAAGTGAGGGAAATGGTTTTTCTGCAGGATATACAAATGGGGGACAAATTTATTATTATAGTGGTGGAAAAAATATAAAGAATAAAATAGACAAGCCGATGCGTAAAAATATAGAATATATATTAATTAATACTAAATTTTATGAGTTAACCAAAAGCAAGTCAGGTTATTGGACTATGCAGTATGCTCAAGAAGAGGATAAGGAACAGCTGATTTTTACTATGGAGTATCATGCAGGAATGACAGATGAACAGGCGTACGAGGAAGGTTATTACAGAGTAGTAGGAGATTGGTTTTTTTGGACAATATGGAAGATATAGGCAGCCTGCATTTGCCTAATATTTAATTAAAAAATGAGGGAAGGGAAGCAGGATGAAGCAAAGGAAAAAACGGTTAGGAGTACTATTAATAGTAGCAGTGTTACTGATGGGGCTGATGGGATATTTTTATTATCATGACTTCCCTTATAATAATGCGAAGATAGCCTCTAATACTATTACAACAGAGGAGAAGACAACAGAAACAACTGCAAAGACTGATTCCCAAGCTACAACAGAACAAAGGCAGGAGTTACCAGATGATTATGTATGGGATACTGAAAGATTGGGAGAGCCGCCCCAGATAGTATATGATTTTGCAGAAAATCAGGAGCGGTTTGATTATATTGTAGAAAAGGTGGATTCTGTTGTAGGCGAGGGGGATGGATTCTCTACAGGATTAAAGTACAAAGGAATATATTATAATAGTAAATATGAAGGGATTGAGGATAAATTACCTTCTAAATTTGAAAAAAAAGCTAAATATATATTTGATAATACCCCATTTTATAAGTTGAGTAAAGAGGTAGGGGGAGATTGGATTATGTACTATAACCAAGAAGAAGATAGAGACCGCTTTATTTTTATAATGTCATATATACCGGGAATGACAGATGAACAGGCATACTAGGAAGGTTATTACAGAGTAGTAGGAGACTGGTTTTTTGGGACGATATGGAAAATATAGGCAGTCTGCATTTGCCTAATATATAATTAAAAAATAAGGGAAGGAAAGCAGGATGAAGCAAACAAATAGATGTAATAGCTTTTATTGAAAAATCATGCTAGAATGAGATGTGTTTCTATGATATAATGAAAAAGACAGTAGTTAAGTTATGTAAATATAGGCTAAAAAGCCGCTTAAAGCATCTACTTGTACAGGGATTAAAACAGTTAGGAGCAGAAAGAATGTTTTGGAAAATGACAAATCTTCAACTGAAAAAAGGTTACATTTTTCTTCTTTACGGGGATAGTGTGCCTATTTTTGGGAAGATTTGTGAAAGAAACGGATAGCGTAATGCTCTATTATCAGTTTCTGATTATAAATTAGCAAAGCTCATATATGGTGCAGTATCTCCTTAACCATTTATTATTTATGAATAGGTAAGGAGATTTTTTATGTTTAATATTAAGAAACAGATTCAGGTATTATATATATCATCTGTGCTTGGCAATTTATCATTGACCGGGGCATGGGTGGCAATACTTGCAGCAAGAGGTTATAGTTTGGTCGAAATTGGTTTTGCAGAGACTATTTTTCACATAACAAGCTTACTATTTGAAATTCCATCTGGCGTTCTTGCCGATTTGTTTGGACGAAAGAAAATGCTGCTTGTAAGCAGTATAATGAGAATGATTGGCAATATTGTAATGATAGTTTCCTGCAATTTTTTAATGGTATGTATATCCCTTGTGTTTTATGCGATGAGCTATAATGCTTCATCAGGTTCGGGGGATGCACTTGCGTATGATTCCCTTAAATTAGATGCGAACGAGAGATACTATGAAACGTATGCCTCTAATCAACTGGTAATATATCGTCTCTGTAGTGGAATATCCACCTTGTGTGCAGGATTTGCACTTTTTATCGGATATCAGTTGGCATATGCGACAGATATTTTTGTGGGTGTTTTTCAGATAGGGATACTGATGTCTTTATATGAAGTATGTGTGGCTCAAAAGCAGGACAGTAAGAAAAGTGTTGTTGAAACGATTAGAACAGAATTTATAAATTGTTTTATCAGCAGTTTATCCTTTTTGAAACATGAGAGAAAGGCAATATGTCTGATGTTTGCTAATTCATTTGTCGGAGCAGTTGATATTTTTACTATTGTTTTTTCTTCAGGCAAAACTTTTGGAGGCTGGTATGCCCAATTGGGCACTCGGCTTTGCATTGTTTTTTATGGAACTGGGAGGAATCCTTGGAGCAAAGCTTATACTTAAATGTAAGAGGCTTAAATATAGGAGTGTGTTTGTGGCTGCGGCATTACTTGTATTGCTAGGAGTAATTGTGGAGCATTCCGGTGTGTGTATTATTATGACACTTGGGGGCTTTATTGCTGCGTTTAGTGATGATGCCCTTCAGGTAAGAACCAACACTATTCTTCAGTATATGTTTCCTTCAGAGCAGAGGGCAACATTGATTTCTATGGAATCGTTTACATTTTCCGTGTTGATGATTGTAATGTCGCCACTTGCAGGGATGTTGTTTTCTGTGTGGTAACATATTATTACAAAATTGTTATCATTTTGTCACCGACGAGTCACCTTGACTTGGTATACTAATCCCATAAACAAGAAAGAAGTGGTCAGGCGATTGTATTGTCTGGGGACAATCTGCATCAGGCAATACAATCTCTGACCTTAAGAAAGGAAGGAGTTTTTTGATGAATATTCTGGAAGTGGAACATTTAACCAAGGTTTATGGAAAAGGTGACACCAAGGTCAATGCCTTGAATGATATATCCTTTACCGTAGAGCATGGGGAATTTGTAGCAATAATTGGACCAAGTGGTTCCGGTAAATCTACCCTGCTGCATATTTTAGGCGGTGTAGATAATGCGACGAGTGGAAATGTAGTGATTGATGGAACCGATATTTCTAAACTGAACGAATCGGCATTGGCAATATTCCGCCGCCGCCAGATTGGATTAATTTATCAGTTTTACAACCTGATTCCGATATTGACGGTGGAGGAGAATATATCACTTCCTCTTTCACTGGATGGAAGGAAGGTGGATAGAAGGCAGGTCCGGGATTTGGTTGAAACGCTTGGGTTGGAGCATAGAATGAAGCATTTGCCAAACCAATTATCCGGTGGGCAGCAGCAGAGAGTATCCATTGGGCGTGCATTGATTAATAATCCGTCCCTGTTGTTAGCCGATGAGCCTACCGGTAATCTGGACAGTGAAAACAGTAAGGAGATTATTTCACTGCTCCGCCTGTTCAATCAGGAATTTAAGCAGACGGTCATCATCATTACCCATGATGAGAAGATTGCCTTATCCGCTGACCGGGTCATTGCGATTGAGGATGGAAGGATTGTAAGAGATGAGGTGAGGGGCGTATGAATATCGTAAGAAGACTGACCCTCCGCCATTTGCAGGCAAATAAGGGGCGAACAGTAGTTACAACGCTTGGCATCTGCGTTTCGGTGGCGATGATTACCGCTGTGTTTGTTGGTATTGCATCTATACTGCATATGTTTGGTGAGGTTGAATTAGGAATGGATGGCAATAAACAGGCAACGTTTATGGGTGTTACCGATGAGCAGTATGAAAAGCTGTGTAAGGAATCGGAGATTTCTATGGTGGGCTGCTATTCCATGGAGACGGAGATGGGTTTTTGCCTTGATGATCGGACATCTGACCGTGTTGGAGTTGGCGATGTTTATCAGGGAGATGAAGTGAACCTAAAGCAGATGGTAACCGGCAGCTATGAGGGAACATTGCCTAAGAATGCAGGTGAGCTGGCAGTGGAAGAGGATGTTATCCGTAAAAACCATCTGGACTGGAAGCTTGGAGATACGGTCACGATTCCGATGGGAACGAGATATACGGAAGAAAATGGGGAACGGATGGTAGTGGATGGTAGTTATGTTGGAGGAGAGCAGTTTGAGAAGACAAGGGAACAACACTTTGTGATTACCGCAATTCTCCATAAAAATTTCCCCACACAATTTAAGGGCAAGCTGATTTGCGGAATGGATGATAAGGAGCGGGGAGAGTATTTTGGAGCAACTATTACACTCTCGGAGGTTAACTATAAATCCTTTGAGGTAATCAAGGATATTATAAAACAATATGGTATCAAGGAGTATTCGATTGCAACCACTTATCTTGCCAGTCATTTTGCGGTTTCAAAGGATAGCTCCATATTTCAATCGATTCTTCCATTGACCTTGGTAATGCTTTTGATTATTATGTTTGCTTCGGTGATGTTGATTTATAATGCATTTGGTATGTCACTTTCTGAGCGGGTGCGTTATCTTGGAATGCTCGCTAGTGTGGGGGCAACCGCAAGACAAAAGCGGGCATCTATTTACTTTGAAGGTGCGCTTCTTGGAATGGTAGGCATTCCAGTGGGGATACTGGCAGGTGTGACAGGTATATCTATTACGCTTAAAATTGTTTTTCAGAAAATGCTGGAATCGGGTGTTATTCAGGAATATCAAGGCGTAGAGGAGGCGATACAGATGGTTGTGCCTCTTTGGTCCATCCTTGCTATTGTATTAGTTAGTATGCTGACGATATATTTATCTGCAATGATTCCGGCAAAAAAGGCATCCATGATTACGCCAATTGATGCAATTCGCCAGAATACCGAATTGCGTATTAAGTCAAAGAATCTTTACACGCCGTGGTATATCCGTCTTTTGTTTGGGTATGAGGGAGAGCTTGCCCATAAAAGTCTGAAACGCAATAAGAGAAAGACAAGAACGATTACGGTATCCTTAACGTTATCTGTTGTCTTGTTTTTATCAGTCAACTATTTTTGCCAGATGTTTGTTGAGAGTAACAGAATAGAGCAGGATGTGCCTTATCAGATACAGGTCATAACAACATATAGCAGGAAGGATAGCATGTTAGAGGAGATATCTAAGCTGGAGGATGTAAAGGCATGTTACGGCGTAAAAAAATGGGGACAGTGCTATGGGAAAAAAGCAAAGGATGGAATTAAAAAAGCGGACTTGATGAATCCGGAAAACTTAAGTAAGAAATATCAGGATTTATTTGATTATTCTGTAATGCTGTATGTAAATTGGATTGAGGATGATAAGTTTGAAGAGCTTATAAAAAAGAATGGTGGTGATGTTTCCGACTATTATGGTGGAGAGCTAAAGGCGGTGGTAATGAATAATATCAGTCATAAGCCTAAGGGGGAGAAGGTGTTTACAAACAAGCTGCTTGGTAAGACGATAACGGTTGACTCCGGAGAAGGGGCTACAATAGAGCTTCATGATTTTGTAGAGTATGATGAGGATAATTATATTTGCGAACTGAATAACAATAGAAGTATTTCCGTTTACGTTCCTATCAGTATGGCACGAGAGGCGAGTAAGGAACAATATGGGCTATCAGAGGAAGAGGAGTCTTATATGCTGGGGGTTACAACGAAAAAGCATGAGGCGGTGACAGAGGATATACAGATGCTTATTGAGGAGAAGGATTATAAACATGCGATTGCAATGGATTTCGTAGAATCGAGTAAGACGATGAACACCATCATCTTTACAATACAAGTATTTTTTAATGGATTTGTTGCATTAATTACATTTATAACCTTGGCAAACATAATCAATACCATATCTACAGGAATTGCTCTTCGGAAAAAGGAGTTTGCTATGTTGAAATCCGTTGGGGTAACTCCGGCTGGATTTTCAAAGATGATTCGTCTGGAAAGTGTATTTTATGGGATGAGGGCATTGATTATCGGGCTGCCTGTCAGTGCATTGATAAGTTATCTTTTGTATCATATTGCCCAGACGACAGGGATGCCCTTTGAGGTTCCCCTTGGACTATATTTTGCTGTAGTTGCTGCAGTGTTTTTAATTGTTGGACTATCTATGGGGTATTCCCTGCATAGAATTAAAGGGGATAGCATCGTAGAGACATTAAAGCAGGAGATAAGCTAATGTTCACTCAAGCTTCGCACTGGAAGGTTACTGGTTTGCTTGCAACCTTCCATAGGCGGAGCTTGAAGTGGTTAGTTTTGTTGTTCCCGTTTCCTCGGCAAAACAATTTTTATAATATATAAAGTAATCAATAAAATATCTGCAAGAATCCAGGCTACCGGACTTGCCATACATATCGCATAGTAATGGAAGGTGCCAACAAAGCAGATTGCAACTACGCTCCTGCCAATCAGCTCTAACAGTCCTGCAAACATCGGTGAGATACTGTAGCCCATTCCCTGCAGGGAATTGCGGTAGATAAACAGGACACCTAAGGTAATGTAGAACAAGGAGTTGATACGTAAAAACAGGGCACTTTGGGCAAGCACTGCTGTCTCCTTGGCATTTACAAAAAGAAGACTTAAGTTTGGAGCAAAGGCAAGCATAATCACACAAAGCAACAGGCTGTATACGATGGTAATGATAGTGGAGGTCTTCACTCCCTGGTAAATCCGTTCTTTTTTCCCGGCACCAAGATTTTGCCCGCAATAGGTTGCCATGGTAAGTCCCAAGGTTTCCATTGGCTGGGTGAACATAATCTGTAAGCGGTTGGCAGCAGTAACTGCCGCCATGCTGGTTGGTCCAAGCTTATTTACTGCAATCTGTAAAATAATGGAGCCAATGGCAGTGATGGAGAACTGCAATGCCATTGGAATGCCAATGTAGATAAGTTTCAGACATTTGTGTATATCAAAAGCCAGCTCACCCTTTTGAAACCGCAAGATAGGATACCGCTTCCATATATAGAGCAGGCAGAGAATACCGGAAAGTCCCTGTGCGATAACAGTAGCATAGCCGGCTCCCTTTACGCCCATGTGAAAATGCAGGATAAATATTAAATCCAGCACAACGTTGACGATGGACGCTAATATTAAAAAGTATAATGGCGTTTTACTGTCCCCCAAGGCACGCAAAATGCAGGACAGATAGTTGTACATCATAATTGCAATAATTCCTGCAAAGATAATAATAATGTAGGAATAGGCGTCCTCAAGAATCTCCTCTGGTGTATTCATCGCCCGAAGCACAGGCTTGGTAAATACCATGGTAAGAATGGTAAGCACCACAGTAAAAAATGCACAAAGATAACTGCCATTTGCAATGTAGCTACGCATATTTTTCTCATCCCCCGCACCAAAGGTCTGGGATACCAGTATATTAAAGCCACTGCATATTCCAATAACAAAACCAATAACGAGGAAGTTGAGGCATCCTGTAGAGCCAACAGCCGCCAGTGCATTTTTGCCGATATATTGTCCCACAATCATAGAATCCACCATATTATAAAATTGCTGGAACAAATTACCGAATAGGGCAGGGATAGAAAATGCAATAATAAGCTTTAAAGGGCTTCCGTTGGTTAAGTCTTTTGTCATGGTATCACGCTCCTTTACATTTGAAATTATAGATGATTGCGAAATGGGTTTTCCTGCTTCCCCGTTGTGTCATATAAACAGTATTGCTGCAGGGCACGCTTTCGCTACTTGTCGCTCGTAGCGGTACATAAGGTGCCAAAATACGGCACCCAAGTACCGACGGCTCCAAAGTACCCTGTCAGCAACATTGTTTATATGACACAACTTGAGTTCTCTAAATAATAAAGTTTGCAATTCCTTAATAAATTTTAGAAAATTGTGAAACTCAATACAATTTCCTAATCTTCACAATGTAAAAGGAATTATAGCAAGCTATTTTGGATTAAGTAAGATAGTATCTTGACTTAATTTATGGTCAATCTTGACTTTTTCTTAAAATTTGATTTGTTTTGGAAATTAGGGATATTCTGTATTTTTTATCATATTACTTTATCTATAACCTAGAGGGGCATGGAAGGGGTGCACGCTATATTATTTGCGACTTTGGGAGAGAATTAGTATTTCTTGATATTCCCGTTAGTATCGAGCAATTTCGGGACAGGATGTCCCGAAAAGACGCAGTCTGAGCCATGGATGGCGAATCTGCGTCGGTTGCGTCAGCAACGAATTATTCTATGGGAATATCTTAGAAATACTTATTCTCGTACAACGGAACAAATAATATAGCGTGCCCCCCTTCCATGCCATTTATTATATAGAACAAGAAAATTACAGAGTTCCCTCATCAAATAAATCAATAGTATCCTCACAAACTTATCAAACAAATTGGAAATTTTTCTCACATCCCCCACCTAGAATATAAACATAAACAACGACTGGAGGAACTACAAATGAACCGATGGAAATACTGGTATTACTATAAGGGAGGAGCGGAGCGTATCCCACGGGTGATAGGACGCATGCTGATAAGGGGAGGGAGAAAATCAAGAACTGGTATTGTACAGAGAAATGGGAACTGGGTTACTACCAGCATGAAAGAGCAGCTGGGCGTATTTAAGAGGGAGGAGGGGACGGATGGTCTGGGTTTTTCGTCTGATACAATAGCAGTAAAGCAGACAGGGTATGCCAGATACACCAGATACAAGGATGCTTTTTTTGAGGAACTTAGTAAAAGGCATTGTTATACCTTTGATAATATGCTGGTGGTAGTAGATCCTTACAATAAAGCACCGCTTACTGCATTGCTTCTTTTTTATACAAAGGAGGCATGCAGGGTACGTTATACGGTTCTGGGACCGACCAGGGAGACATGTTTTTCAGGAGAAAGCAGCTATTTAAAAGAGCATAAGGTGGCGGTTTTTGGTTTGTATGCTGGCAAGGAGAATGTGGTGGAGGTATCTTTAATAGATGAGCAGGGGAACGTAATAGGGGAGCGTGAAATTTTTATAAAAACAGAATCATTGCCTAAGGAGCTTACCACTGCAATTAAGGTTCGTAAAAAATCAGAACTTTCAGCTATGCCGTTTATCATGGTAACCGGAGGGCATGAGATTACAACCTGTGTATTTGATGCACTGGGGGAGATTCGATATTATTTGTTTAAGAAGCCGAAGGCATATGGTATTTTCCCGATGGAGGAGGGGAGGTTTCTTTATACAGAAAAATATATTGCTTTGCCTTCCTACTTTGTTCCGCAGGGGGCACAGTATTATGATATGGATTATCTGGGCGGAGTCAGACGTACTTATTTTACGAGACAGGGAATCCATCACGCTGCCTGCCTTTTGCCAAATGGTAATTATCTCGTTGCAGCATGCAGTTTTTATGGCGGAGTGGAAAATGCACTAACAGAAATTGATAGGAGAGATGGTAGTATCAAAAGACAGGTCGTACTGGATGATTTATTTGATGATTATTATCGGAACTGGAAGGATTGGATACATATTAATTCTATAGATTACTGTGAAAAAGATGACACGGTTCTTGTCAGTGCCAGAAATATTCATGCGGTGATAAAGCTTTCATGGAGAGAGGGCAAGCTTTTATGGATACTTGGCAGCCCCGGCTTTTGGGAGCCGACTGCAATGGCGGATAAGGTATTGCAGCCGGTTGGAGAGGTGAAATGGTTTTACCAGCAGCATGCAGCATATCGGTTGCCACAGCAAAGGGAGCATATTACGAGGGTTCTTGTCTACGATAATCATTGGCAAAAACGTAGGAATGCACAGTGTTTTGATGGAGACGAAGAATATTCCTATGTTACAGTATATGTCATAGATGAGCAGAACCAAAGCGTTGAGATGGAGAAAGCGACAAGGATTCCCAAGTCTACCATAAGAAGTAATGCTCTGCTTTATGAAGAATATAACCGTCTGTTGCATTTTTCCGGCAATTTGCTTACACCGATTGATGGAGCGGAGGGGGTGATTGAGGAGTTAAATTACGAAACGGGAGAAATTCTAAATTCGTATACGGTAAAACCGGGCTTCTTTGCAGCCAGACCATTTGCTCCCCGGGCAGATGTGCTGGAGCGGGAAGCAGAAGGCAGAGAGGAAGAAGAATGCTTTGATATTGTTGGAGAACCGATGGCATTAAAGGAAATCTACACCTTGCCGGAGGTTCTTACCCATGCGGTTATTGTGAAAGTGAAGCAGCAGATGGAAGAAGAGGAGGCTACAGAAGATATTCCTTCCTTTTCCATCAATGAGGGAATCCTTTATATGAAAACCTTGGATGGGGAGATAGACACGCTGTATCTTTCTGGCAAAGCTGCCCATTACAGGCTGGATATTCTGGAGGGGCTTTGTGAGAAGGACCAATATATAGATGTACCATATTTTATACCAATTAGTGTACTTGGGATAAAGGAGGGAAGCTACGATTTATATTATGGAAAACAAGGGGAGTATTTTAGGATACAGGATATATTTTCCTTTACAAATGTGAAAAAGGTATGATACACTTTTCTCCGTGAGATGTTGATATAGGAGAGGAGAAATACTATGATTACAGCACTAAAGAACGCATTTACCGGATTGATAAAGCCGGCACAGCACAGTGAAAACAGCAGGATGCATGGTGGATGGATGTTTTTGCTTATTTTTCTGTTATCCGTTTTTACGGCAATTTTATTTGTTCAGCCGATGAATAAGCTGAAAAACGACCCCAATTTTGACGAGATGTTCAGGCAGCTTCCGCAGTTCACCTATAGCAACGGTGAGCTTGTTATGGAAGAGACCTATATGCTTCCGATGAGCAGCAGTGGTGGTGCTATTTTATTCTATTTGGATACTGGTACTGATATGAATGGATTAGGTGCTGATGCTGTGTCGCAGCTTGCCGCTACTTATAATTGCCCCCGGGCAATGTGTATTGTAAGGGATGGTATGATTGTCTTGCAGGCGGGGAGAGCGCAAGCAGTTCCGTGGACTTCTTTTTTGTCGAGGGATACAGTTATTAATAATGATAATATAAATGAAAAATTTGGAAAGTTAATTAGTACTTTTACTATTATCTGTGCAGTGATATTGTCTGTTTTTTATATTGGAATATATTATTTCTGCTTGCTAATTTATGCGGTTATTGGATTAATATTCAATGCTATTTTGAATATGAATATTAGCTTTGGCGGACTATATAAAACTGCTTTTTCCGTTGCCCTGCCACTCTGGATTTTTAAGGTTATTCTTTGTTCACTGACATCTGGTGGTATTGAGACAATGATTAAGTGGATAATTCGGGTGGCAATTATCTTATATTGTTTTCTTGCGTTATATCTAAAGAAGCAGGAGGAGGAACAAAACCGTCTGGCAATGCAGGCAGCCGCCATGAGCAATGATACTGAAGAATTGGATATCAATAACTTTGTAAGCAGTCATGAACTGGATGATAATTTTTAAATTAATGGGAATTTTTTCTTGCAATTCATTTGGTAAAGTGTTATGATGCTATATGGAATTGAATATTGTAAACTTGAAGAGTGGGTTGCAAGCCCACTCTTTTATGTTGGCAATAACTATTATCGACAGCAACGCTTTAAGAAAGGCAGGTGAAGCGAGTGAATAAACGTGAGATAGAAGTAAAGACAGAGCAGCTTGTTACTCCTATTGTGGAGGAGCAGCACTTTGAACTGGTAGATGTAGAGTATGTTAAAGAAGGCTCTAACTGGTATTTGCGGGTGTATGTGGACAAGGAGAATGGCATTGACATTGATGATTGTGTTATGGTGAGCCGGGCATTGGAAGCCAAGCTTGATGAGGAGGACTTCATTGCAGATGCGTATATATTGGAAGTCAGCTCTCCGGGATTAACAAGACCCTTAAAGAAGGAGAAAGACTTTATCAGAAATATGGGCAGACGTGTGGAGGTTAAACTGTTTAAAGTACAGGATGGTCTGAAGGAATTCGAAGCAGAGCTTACCGGATTTGAGGATGGTGTAGTCACCTTGAAACCGGATGGAATAGAAGGAACATTTTGTGTCTCATTAAAAGAGATTGCTATGATACGGCTGGCATTTGAATAAAACAAGGGAAACGAAGTGCTATAAAGCAGTATATCTAAAAGTGTGATTAGAAATATAGATAGGAGGATGAAACAATGGCAAGAAAGTCAAGCACAGAGACAGCAACCAATGCCAATCCGGAATTAATGATTGCTCTGGATTTGTTAGAGAAGGAGAAGGGGATTAAAAAGGAGGTTATTATCGAAGCAATTCGTGTTTCTCTGGAGGCAGCGTACAAGAAGAATTTTACGAAGGATGAGAAGCTGCCCCGTGATAAAGAGGCGGAGGGAGCCGAGCAGGAGAAGCATAGGGAAGAGATTACAGTAGAGATGGACAGTGAGACGGGGGCTGTTGAGGTATTTGCTAAGAAGCTGGTAGTAGAAAAGGTTGAGAATGGAGTCTGTGAAATTAGTCTGGCACAGGCAAAGATGATAGATGAGAAGTATGAGCTTGGGGATATCGTCAATATTTCGGTTACCCCAAAGGATTTCTGCCGTATTGCGGCACAGCATGCAAGAAGCGTCATTGTGCAGAAAATTAAAGAGGCGGAACGCCAGAATGTGTATGATGTCTTCCACAGCAAAGAAAAAGAGGTTGTTACGGGAGTTGTACAACGGGTGGAGAACAGGACATATCAGGATAAGGATGGTATAGAACGCAACAGCAACCGTGTCATTATTGCCTTGGATGACCGTACCGAGGTTGCCTTGTTGGAAAAAGAATGTGTTCCGGGCGAACATTTTATTCCGGGTGAGCGGGTGAAGGTATATGTAGTTGAGGTAAAGGACAATGCAAAGGGACCGCATATTGTGGTTTCCCGTACCCACCGCGAGCTTGTCAAGCGGCTTTTGGAGAAAGAAGTAACAGAGATTGCGGATGGCACAGTGGAGATTAAGGCAGTGGCGAGGGAGGCAGGCTCTAGAAGCAAGATTTCTGTCTATGCCAAGGATAGTAATGTAGATGCGGTCGGTGCCTGTGTCGGTATGAATGGTGCCAGAATTAATGCGATTGTTAATGACTTGAAGGGGGAGAAGATTGATGTTATCAATTGGGACGAGGACCCTGTTGTATTAATCGGTAATGCATTAAGTCCTTCTAAGGTTGTTTCCGTTAAGGTATGTCTGGCAGATAAGAGTGCGAGAGTGGTGGTTCCGGATTACCAGCTTTCACTGGCAATCGGTAAGAGAGGACAGAATGCCAGTCTGGCGGCACGTCTGACCGGATACAAGATAGATATTAAGAGTGAGTCACAGGCAGACGAGTTTGAGGAAGAGGAAGGCAAGCTTTATATCGGTCAGGGCGAGTATGTTCATTATGATGCCAATGGCAATCCTAAGGAAGAGCCAGAGGATTTATCTGCAAATGAGTTTCTGCCGGATGAGCTTACCGATATATCGGAAGAGGTCGAGGAGCTTAACGGATTTGAAGAGTTTGAAGAGCTTCCAGATGATGTTGAATTTGAAGAGATGTCTGAGGAAGAATTTGAGGAGTTTGAAGAGCTTGATGAAGAAGAATTTGAAGAGTTCGAGGAGCTTCCGGATGATGCCGAATTTGAGGAGCTTGATGAAGAAGAATAGTCTGTCATGCTGAGCGGACATAGAATATAAGCATAAAAACGCTAGTTTTTGCATACCTTATTTTGCAGATGTCGTTTCTATGCGAAAGAGTAGGAAGTGATTTCATGGGAAAGAAACCGGCAACAAGACAATGTGTAGGTTGTTGCGAAAGCTTTGATAAACGCAATTTAATGCGTGTTATAAAAACTCCTGAAGGTGAGATTAAACTAGATTTTACCGGGAAGAGCAATGGCAGGGGAGCATATCTTTGTAAAAAAACAGAGTGCTTGAAAAAAGCACAGAAAAACAATGGCTTAAACCGCTCTTTAAAGGTTGCCATCCCGGAGGAGATTTATCATCAATTAGAAAGGGAGTTGTGTGAAATTGAGTCCGAATAAAAAATATCTGAATATGCTTGGTCTGGCAACGAAGGCTGGGAAGGTGGTAAGCGGTGAGTTTTCCACAGAGAAGGCGATTAAAGAGGGAAAAGCATATTTTGTGCTGGTGGCAGAGGATGCATCCTTAAATACAAAGAAATTATTTACGGATAAATGCAGTTTCTATGAAGTGCCGATTGTGATTTGCAGCAGCAAGGAGGAATTAGGGCATGCCATAGGCAAAGCGGCAAGAGCATCAATAGCAGTAACAGAAGCAAGCCTTGCAAACGCAATAGCAAAGTATTTTGATAGAAACGATATGGAGGTAGTTGAATGTCAAAAGTGAGAGTATATGATTTGGTAAAAGAAATCAATAAAGAAAATGGAATGGAAATGAAGAGTGCGGAGCTCTTAGAATTTTTAAAGGGGAAGGGAGTCGAGGTTAAGACTGCGTCCAGTAGTGTAGAAGAGGATGTGGCTGCCATGGCAAAGGCTGCCTATCGCAAGGAGGAGAGCAAGGCGCAAAGCTCCGAGAAAAAAGAGGAAAAAGCGCAGGCAGAAGCAGAACCAAAGAAGAAAGCGGTAGAAGCATCCAAGAAGGAAGCAAAGGCAGACAACGCCCACGAGCCTGAGAAAGAGGAGAAGAAGACAGAAGCGGAGCCGAAAAAGGAAGAAAAATCCAAGGAAGCGGTAGAAGCATCTAACAAGAAGGATGGCAAAACACCGGCTGCCAAGACGCAGGATGGCGCTCCGAAGAAAAAGGAGAAATATTTCAAGAAGGAAGTATTAGATGAGAATGGCAATAAGCAGGTCGTGTACTATAAGGAAGTCATTGATGAGAATGGCAACAAAAAGATGGTCCGCGTTAAGCTGAAAAAGAAGGAGAAAACAGAAGGCTCCTCTGATAACCGTACGAATGGTAAATCAGGCAGAAGGGACAAAAGAGAGGAACGCCGGGACAACAATGGTGGTGACCGTGGACGATATAATCGGGATGGTGATAACCGTGGCGGCTACAATAAGGACGGTGATAACCGTGGTGGTTATAACCGTGACAACCGTGGCGGCTACAATAGGGACGGTGACAGCCGTGATTACAATCGAGGTGACAGAGGACGTGACAATCGAGGCTATAACCGTGATAACCGTGGCGGCTATAATAAGGACGGTGACAGCCGCAGCTATAATCGCGACAATCGGGGTGGAAGAAAGAATGAGAACCATATCGATCAGGCAATCAATAGTTTAGAGACCATGGAGAAGCCATCCAGCAAGAAGAAAAAGGGTGATAAGCAAAAGGATTTAGACAAGTATAATAAGAAATATCAGAATGAGACCATGGAGTATGAAAATCAATCCAAGGGTGGCAAAAAGAAGAAAAAGGGTCAGAAGGAAGAGCCGGAATTCAGACGTCAGGAGCCAAAGAAGAAAGAGGAGGATACCATTAAGACGGTTGAGTTGCCAGAGGTTATCACGATTCAAGAGCTTGCTGAGCGTATCAGACTGGTTCCCTCTGTATTGATTAAGAAGCTGTTTCTGGCTGGTAAGATGGTGACGATGAATCAGGAGCTTAGCTTTGATGAGGCAGCAGAGATTGCATTAGAGTATAACTATATTGCGGAAGTAGAGGAAAAGGTTGATGTGATTGCTGAGATGCTTAAGGAGGAGGACGAGGATGACAAATTAATGTCAGAGCGTCCACCGGTTGTTTGTGTTATGGGACACGTTGATCATGGTAAGACTTCTTTGTTAGATGCGATTCGTTCCTCTAATGTAACAGGTGATGAGGCCGGTGGAATTACCCAGCATATTGGTGCATCTGTTGTTAAGTGCGGGGATAAGAGAATTACCTTCCTTGACACTCCGGGACACGAAGCATTTACTGCTATGCGTATGCGTGGTGCACAGTCGACAGATATTGCGATTCTTGTAGTAGCAGCAGATGATGGTGTTATGCCACAGACGATTGAAGCGATTAACCATGCCAAGGCAGCAGATATTGAGATTATTGTTGCTATCAACAAGATTGATAAGGAAAGTGCTAATATAGAGCGGGTAAAGCAGGAGCTGATGGAATATGGTTTAGTTGCAGAGGAATGGGGCGGTTCTACGATTTTCTGTCCGGTTTCTGCACATACTAAGGAAGGTATTGATAACCTTCTGGAGATGATACTTCTGACGGCGGAGATTCTTGAGCTTAAGGCAAATAAGAATCGAAAAGCAAGAGGTGTTGTTATTGAGGCATTGCTTGATAAGGCAACAGGACCGGTTGCTACGCTTCTGGTACAAAAAGGAACACTTCGTGTTGGTGATTGTATTGTGGCAGGTAATGCTTATGGTAAAGTGCGTGCCATGGTAGATGACAAAGGAAAGAAGGTTAGCAAGGCAGGACCCTCTAAACCTGTTAAGCTGATTGGTTTAAACGATGTGCCAAATGCGGGTGAGGTATTTGTTTCTCCACAGACTGAGAAGGAAGCAAGAAGTATGGCGGAGACATACAAGGCGGTTGGCCGTGAGAAGATGCTTGCTGATACCAAGACCCGGTTATCTTTAGATGATTTATATGACCAGATTCAGGCTGGTAATGTTAAGGAATTAGACCTTGTCATTAAGGCAGATGTGCAGGGTTCTGTGGAGGCTGTAAAGCAGAGTTTAATGAAGCTTTCTAATGAGGAAGTAGTACTCAAGGTCATTCATGGAGGTGTAGGTGCTATTACGGAATCAGATGTCGTTCTGGCTTCCGCATCCAATGCGATTATTATTGGGTTTAATGTCAGACCAGATGCTATGGCAAAGAGCATGGCAGAGCAGGAACAGGTTGATATACGCCAATATAGCGTTATTTACAATGCGATTGAGGATATTGAAGCAGCGATGAAGGGTATGCTTGATCCAATTTATGAGGAGAAGGTAATCGGCCATCTAGAGGTAAGGCAGACTTATAAGGCTTCCGGTGTGGGAACTATTGCAGGTTCTTATGTGCTGGATGGTATGATTCAGAGAAATGCCGTGCTGCGTGTGACCCGTGATGAGGAACAGATTTTTGAGGGTGAATTAGCTTCCTTAAAACGTTTTAAGGATGATGTCAAGGAAGTGAAAGCGGGCTACGAATGTGGTGTGGTAATAGACAACTTTAATGATATTAAGGAAGGCGACCGTATCGAAGCTTATATTATGGTGGAGGTACCTCGTAAATAATAGGTGGTTAGTATGAGAAAGAACAGCATTAAGAATACCCGGATTAATGGTGAGGTAAGACGGGAGTTAAGCAACATTATTAGTTATAAAATAAAGGACCCACGCATCCACTCCATGACTTCGGTAGTGGATTGCGAGGTGACTCCCGATTTAAAATTCTGTAAAGCATATATTAGTGTATTGGGAGACAAGGAGGCGCAGGAGGAGACTCTTCAGGGACTTCGCAGTGCGGAAGGGTATGTCCGCAAGGAGCTGGCAAGAAGCATTAATCTTCGTAATACGCCGGAGATAACGTTCGTTATGGATCAGTCCATTGAGTATGGTGTTAATATGTCTAAACGAATTGATGAGGTAACCGCTAAGATGCATTCAGATGCGGAAGAAGCATTAGAAAATGGAGAAACAGAGTCTTCAGAGGATGAGATGTAATATGAAAATGACGCAGACAATTTGGAAAATGATAGAAGTGGCAGATAGAATTGCCATTGGTGGACACATTCGGCCGGATGGGGATTGTGTCGGTTCTTGTATGGGACTGTATCATTTTATAAAAAATGAATATCCGGATAAAGAGGTTATCGTATATCTAGGGGAATATTCTGAAGATTTCAACTTTTTAAGAGGAATTCGTGAGATTGTAAGCTGTCCCGTGCCGGAAAAGGTAGAAGCAGCCATTCAGGCTGCTCCTCATTTTGATTTGTTTATTGCATTGGATACGAGTAATACAGAGAGGTTAGAGTTTTATCCATTATTTCAGAAGGCAGACAGGACAATATGTATCGACCACCATGTTACGAACGAAGGCTATGCCGAAGAAAATATGGTGTTTCAAGCGAGTTCTACTTCTGAGGCAGTGTATGATTTAATTATGGCACGGCAGGGAATAACTGGGATTTCGGAAGAAATAGTTCATGAAGGCTTGTGCCGTGCATCTACAGAGAGCTTCGATTCCAGAGCAGCAGCAAAGCTTCCCATTGAGGTGGCAGAGCCGCTTTATATGGGAATTGTTCATGACACAGGAGTCTTTAAGCATAATAATACTACAAGACATACCATGGAAGTCGCAGGGCATCTGGTAGCTCTTGGGGTAAATACCTCTAAGGTTATTGATGATACTTTTTACAAAAAGACGTATACACAGAATCTGCTGCTTGGCAGGGCACTTTTAGAAAGTGTGTGCTATGAGGATGGGAAGGTGATTACTGCTGTGATTCCCCAGCAATATTTTACCTTTTATCATGCTTCGAAGCCGGATTTGGAGGGAATTGTAGATCAGCTCCGTGTTACGGATGGTGTGGAGGTTGCTATTTTTGCGTATGAGACGCAAGGTGGTGATTTCAAGTTTAGTATGCGTTCCAAATCTTATGTTGATGTGAGTAAGGTTTCTGTTGTTTTTGGTGGTGGTGGGCATATTCGCGCCGCCGGTTGTACGATAGCGAAGCCCTATAAGGAAGCACTCGGACTTTTGATACAGGAAATAAAGAAGCAATTATAAAAATGGTGCTGTTTTATAGAAATAAAACAGCACCATTTTTGGTTATGCATGTTTTTTATTTTCCATTAATTTGGAAATAATAGAAATAGGGATTGCAACCACCATAATAATGGTGGTAAGGGCACCGATACCAAAACATAGAATGCTGGCTGCTGCAGTTAAATAATACATGTTGGTCACTCCTTTATCATTAAATCATCTAAAGAATAACAAAAGGGAAAAAACATGTATATACCGTTTGTGGTTTCTTAACACAACCCTAACGCAAGGAGTGGGATTTTTAGCAAGGTTTTAGCAAAAACGTGTGGAATCTTAGCGGAATCTTAGCATTGGTTTGGTTGTGTTATTGGTGATATTTCTTTATGATAGATGTGGTTGTGTAGTGCGTTTTAAGAAAGGAAATAATAGCGTGGTGGGAAAGGTGGAGAGACGGATTATGAGATGTTCCCGGAAAAGGGATGTAGGGGTTACCATTATATTACTGGGAATGGCAACGGGAATTGCATTTTTGTTGTTTTTTCTTATGCCTAAGGAAAATTCAGCTAATATTGCAATTATATATGTGCTGGCATTAATTTTAATCTCACGTTATACAAAGGGTGTTTGGTATGGATTATTTTCGGCTCTCTTTTGTGTTGTTTGTATTAACTATTTATTTACTTATCCATATTTTCACTTGAATTTTACTTTGACAGGATATCCTGTTACCTTTTTGGTGCTGCTGGCAATTTCACTGCTTACGAGTGCGACAACCAGTATGCTGACAAAGCAGGAGGAGATATTAAAGCAGAGAGAACGGGAGCTTTTGGAAGCAGAGCGGGAGGGAATCCGGGCAAATCTGCTTCGTTCTGTTTCGCATGATTTTAGAACACCTCTTACCGGTATGCTTGTTGTCTGTGAGGCTTATCGGGAACACAGGCATCAGTACAGCGAGGAGGAAATTGCGCAATCCTTTCAACAAATTAAGGAAGAGGCAGAGTGGCTGCTCCGTATGGTGGAAAATCTGTTAGCAATTACTAAGATTCATTCGTCTGACCAGTCGATTGAAAAACGGATGGAGCCGGTGGAGGAACTTATAGAGGAGGTAATGCTTCGAATAAGGAAGCGGTTTCCGGATGCTGCTATAGAAGTTGTTATGCCACCGACATTTGTTATGGTGGAGATGGAACCGGTTCTAATGATGCAGGTTTTAATTAATCTTTTGGAAAATGCTATTTTTTATAGTCAGAGTAAGTTGCCAATCAAGCTTTCGGTCCGCTATGAGGAAGGGCAGGTGGTTTTTTGTGTGCGGGATTATGGTGTCGGGCTTTGTATGCAGGAGATTAATGGACTCCTAAAGGGAAAACTTACCAGAGATTCTCACCAGCATAGTGGGAATCATAGAAAGGGAATGGGGATTGGATTATCGCTTTGTAAAACAATTATGGAGGTGCATGGTGGAACCCTGCAGGCAGAAAACAAAGAGGATGGGGCAGAATTTGTCTGTGTGCTGCCAAGATAGAAGAAGGAGTAATATTGGATATTGATAGTTTAAGTTTAGGAAAGGATACACAAGCAGGAATGCTTGGGATTGTGTACAAACGATGGAAAATAAGTATAAGATTCTTGTAATTGAGGATGAAAAAAGTATATTGAATTTTATTGCAAAGCATCTGGAGTTAAGCGGTTATCGGGTATTAAAGGCCGCCGCCGCAAAGGATGGGCTGTTGATGTGTTTTAGTGAGTGTCCGGATGTGATTGTGCTGGATCTGGGACTGCCGGATATGGATGGCTATGAGGTAATCCAGCGTGTAAGGGAACAGAGTGAGCTTCCCATTCTTGTTGTGTCTGCAAGGACTACGGAGCAGGAAAAGGTAAAGATGCTTTCTGCCGGGGCGGATGATTACATGACAAAGCCCTTTGGAACAGCGGAGCTTATTGCAAGAATCCGTAATTGCCTGAAACATCAAAACCGCATAGGTACAGCAATCGGTTCGGAATGTGGTTATCGTGCGGGGAATCTTAGAATAGATTATGAGAAGCGTCTGATATCACTTGCTGGAGAGGAGATTCATGTAACTCCGGTGGAGTATAAAATATTATGTTCTTTATCAAAGCAGGCAGGAAAGGTAGTTACCTATCATAGTCTCCTTAAGGAAATCTGGGGACCTTATGCAGATGATGATAATAAGATTCTACGGGTGAATATGGCGAATATAAGACGTAAGCTGGAACAAAATCCCGGGGAACCGGAGTATATTTTTACGGAGCTTGGGGTTGGGTACCGAATGCGTTCAGCCGACGAATCTTAACAGTATTTTAGCCCAATTTCTTCTTTCCACATGCTATACTATATTTATTATAATAGCTAAGAGAAGAAACAGGAGGTTTTGTTATGGTTAAAATAGTGATTGGAATTGTTGGAGGACTTCTGATATTAGGAGTACTTGGATATAATTTATATGATACCTTTGGGAAAAAGGGAGATAAATAAGCAAGTATAGTTAGCTTTATGAATATGGGACGGCTGCTTTAGTGATGAGAGCTTCTAAAGTAGCTGTCCCATATTTTTAGATTCATAACTTAAAGGTTATATATAAAAATAGGATTTCTATTTCTTCTTCTCTTGTTGTTCTGTATCCCATAATGCTTCCGGTCCATGTTCTCCGGTACGGATGCGCACGACATCCATCAGTTCGTAGACAAAGATTTTACCGTCCCCATGTTCTCCAGTAAAGGCTACCTTAGAGATGGCATCAATCGTTTTATATGCCCACTCCTTGCTGGAAACCACCACTTCAAATTTAACCTTTGGCACAAGATTGATATCAACCTTATTACCGCGAACTACCTTTGTGTAGCCAAGACTGGTTCCGCAGCCCATAACTTCGCTGATTGTCATACCATGAACATTCATTTCCTTTAAGGCATCCTCTACCTCTTCCATCTTTTCCGTGCGTACAATCGCATCAATTTTTACCATAAATCATTCCTCCTAATCTAAACCATTAAAGGTTGGGTAAGCTTCCTCACCATGCTGTGCTTTGTCAAGACCAATGCGCTCCTCCTGTTCGGTTACGCGAAGTGGTGTAATTAATTTTACTATCAATCCACAAATCAGGGTACCTATGATTGCAATGATAATCGTAATGACAATGCTAAGCAGTTGCGCTGCGAATAGGTGCCAGTCACCAAAAGCAAGACCATCCCAGCGGGCAACATCATTAATAGAGCTTTTGGCAAAGATTCCAGTAGCGATACCACCCCAGATGCCACCGACGCCATGACATCCAAAGGCGTCGAGAGCATCGTCATATCCAAATTTACGTTTTACAACCGACATAGTAAAATAACAAATTGGAGATACAATAGCACCGATAAGGAAGGAAGACCAGATTGGTACAAAGCCCGCCCCCGGGGTAATGGCAACTAAGCCAAGGACCAGACCGGTTGCGGCACCAACAGCGGTGGGTTTTCCAATAATTATCATATCTACTACCATCCAGGAAAGCATCGCAGCACCACAAGAGGTTGTTGTGGTTAAAAATGCATGGGCAGCCAGACCATTGGCACCGAGGGCAGAACCAGCATTGAATCCTAGCCATCCAAAGTATAAAATGGATGCTCCTAATATAACAAATGGGATATTGTGAATCCGGTAGGACTGATGCTCATAACCACGCCGTTTTCCAAGCATAATTGCTAGTACAAGTCCACTGACACCGGAAGAAATATGTACGACATTGCCCCCGGCGAAATCTACAGAACCAAGCACTTCACCTAAGAAGCCTCCGTGTCCCCAAACCATATGGGCAAGTGGATAGTATACCACAATGGACCATAATATAATAAACAGGAACAATGCCTTGAATTTCATTCGTCCCGCAACAGAACCGGTAATCAGTGCAGGTGTGATAATAGCAAACATCATTTGGAAGGCGACAAATACATAGGCAGGAATACTATCCGCATAGGTTCCAGTTCCCATTCCCATACCATTTAAAAATGCCTGTTTCAAATTGCCGATAAACATTCCCTCTCCATTGAAACTTAACGAATAGCCAAAAGCAATCCACATCACTGCGGCTAGTCCTATGATACACAGGGAGGACATCATTGTATTTAATACGTTTTTTCGTCTAACTAAGCCTCCATAGAAGAATGCCAGTCCCGGTGTCATAAATAACACGAGGGCGGCACAAATCAACATAAATCCAGTGTCACCAGTATTCATAATATCATCCTTTCTGCTAAAAAGTAATCAGGCGATTGCGAAACGGGTCCGTCATAAGTAAGTCTGGGAAATAGAGGTTTCGCAATTGCCATATAAAGACAAAAAGACGCCTAGATGATATCTAGACGTCTTTGCCCTTACACATACTAGCATACTATTTTAGGATTGGCAACCCTTTTTTATCAGGGAGGGGAATCTTCATGAATCTATTCTTGTTCCAAGCAATATTGTGTGGTATACTTACTGTGCATAGGTTTGTGATTGGGTACTTAGAATACAAAGGTGGTAGAGAGTATGGGAAACCGGTTAAATATTGGCCTTTTGGTAGACGATATGGATGCGGTCTTTACCAGAGAGGCATGCAAGGGAGCGGAACAGGGGGCAATTGATATTGATGCCAATATGTTTGTGATTCCTGGTGGATATTTGGATTCGAGTGATGCTTTTGATGCACATCAGGAATATGGCTATCAATATAATGCTTTATTTGGTTTTATCAATGAAAAACATATCGATGTGCTTTATGTAATGATGGGTATGATAGGATGCCGTGTGGATTTAAAAGAGCGCATTCATTTTTTAGAGCGGTATGCGGGAATTCCTATTATTACATTATATTCCAAAATGGATGGTTATCCGTCGGTTACCTTTGATAACCGTATTGGTTTTGATCATGCCATTCAGCATTTAATTGAACATCATAATGTTCGCCGTATCGGTTTCGTCAGCGGTCCCAAAACAAACACAGACGCCATGGAACGGCTGGATGTGTACAAAACGGTGCTGGAGCGGTGGGATATTCCGTATCGGGAGGAATATATTGTATATGGTAATTTTGAGGAAACCAGTGGTGTGATTGCGGCACGTCTTTACGAAGCACACGAGGAGCTGCAGGCAATCGTATTTGCCAATGACCGTATGGCACAGGGAGGGTATGAAGAGCTTCAGAAAATGGGGATAGAGATAGGCTCGGATTTACTTGTCATCGGTTTTGACAACTCGATTTTTGCACCGACCTTAAGCCCACCTCTTACCACGGTTGAGGCAAATGCGGCTGAGCTTGCTTATTATGCTGTAATTCATGCAGAGAAGTTCCTTGCAACCGGCAAGATGGAGAATCTGGAGATTTTCACTCATTTTGTACAGCGTTCTTCCTGTGGCTGCCAGCAGTATGAGCATCGGGGAGTAAAGGATTTTGATGATTTGCCATATTTTAGCGGGGATGAGATTTGTATTGCCAAGATACATGATTATTTATTTGCAAAATATATCCGTTCGAAGGAACTGACACTGATTAAAGATGAGATTTCTATTCTTTGTAATATGCTGTGGGATATGGTAGATGGTGGATGTCTTATTGATTTACGAAAGGATTGCGAGATATTATTTTTGCAGTTGTTAAAGAGACCACTGCTTCAGTATACGACAGTAGAGCAGTTGTTTTTTATCCTCACCGCCATGAAGGCGAAGCTGTCCGAACGGCTTACAGAGGATGCTGACCGTATTGCGGTTGCTGACATGTTTGGAGGCTTTTACCAGAAACTGTCACTCATTAATTACCGCTATATCAGAGCCCAACAGGAACAGATACGTCAGCTTGGACAGGTGATGAGCAATATGACTTCTGAGATTTTTATGATGAATAATCCTCACAAAATCCCTTATGCATCGGCATTGAGAAATATGTATGACATTGGTATCAAAAGCTCTTATATTTATATGTTTTCCAAACCGGTGGTTCACACGAGGGATAATATATACGATCATCCCAAGACCATTCTTTTAAAGGCGTATTGTCATGATAATCAGGCATTTGATGTTCCATCTGAAAAACAATCAATGCATACGAACCAGATTATGACACATGACAAGATTCGTAAGGAGCAGCGTGTCACTATGGTGCTTTCCCCTATTTTTTCCGGGATTGAGATGTATGGTCTGCTTCTATGTGAAGTCAACTGGGAAAACTTTAAAAATGTTGCTCCGGCACAATTACAGCTTTCCATTGCGATAAAATCACTCATGTTGATTGAGCAGCAGGGCGCGATTCAGAAAAAGTTAGAGGCAAGCCTATTTAAAATTAAAGAGAATAATAGCAAGCTGGATGAGTTGTCAAAGTCCGATGAGCTTACAAAACTTTATAACCGCAGAGGTTTTTTGGAATATGCCAAAGAGGCACTTTGTAATAAGAGAAACATGGACAAATATGCGATGATTCTCTATGCCGATATGGATAACCTGAAGATGATAAATGATGAATATGGACATGAGGAAGGTGATTTTGCTCTTAAGGAGATGGCAGCGATTTTAAAAGAAGCAGTCCGTACTACAGATATTGTTGCCCGTTTTGGCGGAGATGAATTTGTGATATTTGCACTCGTAGGAGTGGCAGGCTATGAGAATATTATGAAACGTCGTATTGCTGAGATTTCTGCAAGACATAATACAGAGTGTGGCAAGCCATATCCGATAGAGATGAGTGTGGGTGTCTGCGAGTTTGTCTGTGGAGAAGACGTAGATATCTATGGTGTGATTGAGCGGGCAGATGAAAGGCTTTATGAGGAGAAGCGTGCTAAGAAGGCGAAGAATGGTTCCTATCAGAGGGGAATGCCTTGATGAGGGAGCTAGAAAAACGGGGAGGAGTCTTAAGGGCAAATAATGACAGGGGAAAACTGTAGTTAAAGTGTATGTCAGATAGAAATTTTAGGAGGCTACTATGGGTGGATTTTTTGGTGTTGCAGCAAAGGATGATTGTTTATTTGACTTGTTTTTTGGGACGGATTATCATTCCCATCTTGGTACCAGACGGGGCGGAATGGCAGTTTATGGGGAAAAGGGCTTTGACCGGGCAATTCATAATATTGAAAATTCTCCATTCCGTACCAAGTTTGACAAGGATATGCGGGAGATGAAGGGATACTATGGTATTGGCAGTATTTCGGATTATGAGCCACAGCCGCTGATTGTCCGCTCCCATCATGGAACTTATGCCATTACTACGGTGAGTAAGATTAACAATACGAAGGAGATTGTAGATAAGATTTTCTCCGATGGCAATACGCATTTTCTGGAGATGAGCGGCGGGGATATTAACCCGACAGAGCTTGTTGCTGCGATGATTAACCAGAAGGAGAATCTGATTGAGGGTATTCATTATGCACAGGAGCTTATCGATGGTTCCCTGACCTTGATGGTACTGACACCAAAGGGAATCTATGGTGCGAGGGATAAGTATGGAAGGACACCGCTCGTGGTAGGGATGAAGGAGGATTCCTTTTGCCTTTCTTTTGAGTCCTTTGCTTATCAGAATTTAGGATATTCTGATTTGAAGGAGTTGGGACCGGGGGAGATTGTTGTGGTGGATGAGGAAGGCTGTAAAACCTTGATGGCACCGGGCACCAAGATGAAGATTTGTACTTTCCTATGGGTGTATTATGGGTATCCTTCCAGCTCTTATGAGGGAGTCAGTGTAGAGCAGATGCGGTACAATTGCGGAGTGAAGCTTGCCGAGCGTGACAATGTGAAGCCGGATATTGTAGCAGGTGTTCCGGATTCTGGCACAGCACATGCGATTGGTTATTCTAATGCATCCGGCATTCCTTTTTCCCGTCCGTTTATTAAGTATACGCCTACCTGGCCGCGTTCCTTTATGCCAACAGTGCAGAGCAAACGGGATATGATTGCGAGAATGAAGCTGCTTGCAGTACATGATTTGATTAAGGATAAAAGCCTGCTGTTGATTGATGATTCCATTGTTCGGGGGACACAATTAAGAGAGACAACGGATTTTCTTTATAAGAGTGGTGCGAGGGAGGTTCACATCCGTCCTGCTTGTCCACCATTGGTGTATGGTTGTAAATATCTCAATTTTTCTCGTTCATCCTCTGAGATGGAGTTGATTACGAGGCGGGTGATTGCGAGACTTGAAGGAACGGAGGATATACCGGACGAAGTATTAAAGGAGTATACAGACCCGGATTCTGAAAAATATGAGCAGATGCTTGAGGAGATAAGAAAGGAGCTGCATTTTACGACACTTCGTTATAATCGTCTGGATGATTTGTTAGAGGCGGTAGGGCTGCCACCGGAGAATCTTTGTACGTATTGCTGGAATGGTGAGGATGTGGGTGAATAGCATTACTTGATTATAATAAGGATGTTAATATTTAATTTAAAGAGAGTCGGTTTATACCGATTCATCTGATTGAGATAGTATTTTGAAAAGGGTAAAGGACTTGACACGAAAATGCGACTAATTTATAATGCAATTATAAATTAGTCGCATTTTCGTGTGGGTGGGGGTGTATGAATGTATAAAAATCGAGCAATGGAGAAGGTAATAGAGAATGCCAGACACAGTTTTAAGGCGGTGTTGGTTACAGGACCAAGACAGGTGGGTAAATCCACCATACTAAAGCATTTGCTTGCAGATTACAGATATGTAACCTTCGATGACCCGACCATATTATTGGAAGCGAAGGAGGAACCGGGATTATTTTTTAGAAATCATCGTCCACCTGTTATTTTGGATGAGGTGCAATATATTTCGGAGTTATTTCCATATGTGAAAATGGAGTGTGATAAATCGGATGACAATGGATGCTATGCCTTAACGGGTTCCCAACAGTATCATTTGATGCAAAATGTTTTGGAGTCCCTTGCTGGCAGGATTGCAATATTGGAATTGGCAGGTTTATCTCTTCGGGAGTTGCAGGAAGTAAGATTTTCGAAGCCTTTTGTGCCAACGGAGGAATATATTGAGGAGAGGGAACGGGAATATAAGCCATGTGAGGATATATGGGGTGTGATTCATCGTGGTGGATATCCTGCTCTTTTAGACGAGCGGGTGGATTGGCAGACATTTTATGGTTCTTATGTGCAGACTTATATTGATAGGGATATTAACCAGTTGTCCAAGGTACAGGATAAGTTGAAATTTACACAGTTTCTGACAGCAATGGCGGCGAGGACAGGACAACTGTTGAACTATTCCAGTATTGCAGAAGAAATTGAGCTATCTGTGGCGACTGTTAAAAATTGGACCTCACTTTTAGAAGCTTCTGGAATTATTTATATCATGCAGCCATTTACTAATTCAGCATTAAACAGGGCAATAAAGACACCTAAGGTCTATTTCCGGGATACTGGTCTTGTATGTTTCTTAACCAGATATCAAACTGCTGAAACGGCGGCGGCAGGGGCGATGGCAGGCAACCTGTTTGAGACCTATGTTGTTTCGGAAATATTGAAGAGCTATTCCAATGCGGGAAGGGACTATCGTATGTATGTATCTTATTATCGTGGAAAGGATAAGCTGCGGAAAAAGTCAGATGGTGAGAAGGAAAGCAGGGAAGCGGAAATTGATTTGATTATTGAACAGGATGGTGTGTTATATCCTGTTGAGATTAAAATGTCTGCGAATCCTAAATTGAGCATGTCTAATGCCTTTGATGTGCTGGAAAAGGTTTCTGAACGCAAACGGGGAACCGGAGCGATTATCTGCCTTTATGATAAGCCGCTCTGGCTGAAAGAGAATATTGTCGCACTTCCAGTGGAGTTTATTTAGACAAACATAGAGTCAAGTTAATTTGAAGACGTTACATTAGGGTTTCGGTTTTGTGATAAAGCTATATGGAAAAGGAATGAGCGAAATGAGGGAAAAGGATATGAATTATGAGCTGGGGCATGCTTCCATTGGACGGTTAATGCTTCGGCTGGCAATTCCAAGCGTGCTGGCACAGCTGGTGAGCCTGCTTTATACGGTTATAGACCGGGTTTATATTGGGCATATAGCAGGTGTTGGAGAGGAAGCTTTAACAGGAGTGGGACTATGTATGCCGATTGTGTGTATTCTAAATGCTTTTGTTAATCTGATTGGACAGGGTGGCGCACCACAGGCATCAATTGCCATGGGTAAACAGAATATGAAAAAGGCAGAAAAAATACTGGGTAACTGTACTTGTGCATTAATAGGTACTGCCATTTTGATTACCGTGTTTTTCAGTCTGTTTGGGCGGCCATTGCTTATGATTTTTGGTGCCAGTGAGAGGACGATTCCTTATGCTCACTCCTACATGCAGATTTATGTTTTGGGAAGCCTGTTTCTCATGATTTCACTAGGATTAAACCAGTTTATTACCGCACAGGGATTTACCCGCTATAGCATGATTAGTGTGCTTTTGGGGGCGGTTAGTAATATTATATTAGACCCTGTTTTTATATTTGCCTTTGGCTTGGGAGTAAAAGGGGCTGCCATTGCAACTGTAATTTCCCAGGCATTATCCAGCGTCTTTGTACTGTGGTTTTTGACAGGAAAAAAGAGTACGCTACGGATAAAATTGCAGTATTTTAAAATAGAATGGGGCATTATTTTGCCGGTTCTTGCACTTGGAATTTCCCCATTTATTATGCAGGCTACAGAGGCAGCACTCAATTTGTCCTTTAATTTCTCTCTTCAGAAGTATGGTGGGGATGTGGCAGTAGGAGCTATGACGATTGCCAGCACGGTTATGCAGATTATCTGGATACCAACAGGAGGTATCGGACAGGGAGCGCAACCGATTATCAGTTATAACTATGGGGCAGCCAATGTTAAACGTGTGAAGCAGTCTGTATTGTTATTGTTGATATTGGCGGAATCCTATATGTTTCTTTGCTGGGGAGCGGTGGAGCTATTTCCACAGATGTTTATCCGTTTATTTAGCAATTCTACCGGAGAGCTTTATTCAACAACAATCTGGGCACTTCGTGTATATGTTGCTACGATTGGTTTGTTTGGTATCCAGAGTGCGGTGCAGCAGACCTTTATCTCCACCGGACAGGCGAAGGCATCTATTTTCATTGCCTGCCTAAGAAAGGTGATATTGCTGATTCCGTTGATATTTATATTACCGTTCTTCTTTGAGAACAAGGTGTTTGCAGTGTTTTTGGCAGAGCCGGTATCTGATTTTGTATCGGTAACGGTGGCGGGAATTATTTTCTTGTGGAAGTTTCCGAAGATGATGCGGAGGTTGGAGAGGGAGAGCAGCGAGATATAGATGCTTGGCGGTATCACAATTACCTATTATTATATATACGAAAGGGGTAGATTTATATGGGAATGATTGCATGTTATCAGGAAGTAAACGAAGTCACCTTACACCGCATCAAGAAAAGTGATGATGTCTTTGGGATAGTGGAGGAACTGCAGGAGGAAGACGAAACACTGCTGTTTGACATGGACAAGCTGTGGGACGGCTTGCACTATTTATTGACCAAACGTTCCGCCAGTGCTCCAATAGATGGTAATCCCTTGAGTGAGGCAGTGGTGGGGCAGGATATATTTTCAGAAGAGGATGAAGATTATATTGCCTATATCACACCATCACATATTGCTTCGATTGTGGAAGCATTGGAGAAGATAGATATCACTTCCCTGCTTGACAATATGAATTTCCAAGAGCTTGCAAGGCAGCAGATATATCCCAATATCTGGACGAGAGAAGAGGAGCAGGAAGAGATAAGGGAGGATTTAAAATATTCCTTTGAGGGGCTGTTATCCTTTTACCAAAGTGTGCTTGCACATGGGGGAGCGGTCATTGTATCGATTTATTAATTGAAAATAACTATTACAGAAAGAGGAATATATGAAGCTGCAATTTACCAGGATGTTAAACCGTTATATTTTCAAATTCATATTTCGCCTGTTTGTATTTGGCTCTGTATTGTTCTTATATTTAACGGATAAGGGCAAGTTAACCAGCTTTGTTACCCAGCCGGTTTCCATGGGAATTACGCCACTGCATGTATTGTGGCTGGTTTTTATGGTAATTATGGTTTTTCACCTGTTTCCCAAGGATATTTTATCTATGGCGCTTCGCAAGGCTGAAGGAAAGCATTATGAAGAGGTTGCTGGTTATGACCGCCTTCGTCTTTATGAGTTTGTTCAAAAGCAAAACGAGCGGGCGTGGAAAGTAATGCTTTTATGGTTGTCTGTCAATGCAGTGTTTGGATTTTTTTACCTCATTCATGTGATGGATGAAACAGATTTAATTATGTTAACCGTATTTTATTTCCTTTGTGATTATATCTGTATTTTATTTTTTTGCCCATTTCAGTCATGGTATATGAAAAACCGCTGCTGTATCAACTGCCGTATTTATGATTGGGGACATTTTATGATGTTTACCCCGATGCTGTTTATCAAGGATTTTTTTAGCTGGAGTTTGTTTTTCACTTCTGTTGTTGTGCTAATTCACTGGGAGATAATTTATACAAGGCATCCAGAGCGGTTCTGGTATGGTTCTAACAAAACCTTACAATGTGCAAGCTGCAAGGATAAGACCTGCCAGATTAAAAAGCGGGTGAGTGGAGAAGTGAAGGAAGATAAACTGGGATAAGATACAATGATGCTTAATGAGGAGGAAATTTGATTACATGGATGGAATCATTACAATTTATAAAGAGCGGGGATATACATCCCATGATGTGGTGGCAAAGCTTAGAGGGATTCTTCATCAGAAGAAGATAGGACACACTGGTACACTTGACCCAGAGGCAGAGGGGGTGCTTCCTGTGTGTCTTGGTAAAGGGACCAAGCTTTGTGATATGCTTTCTGACCGGACGAAGACCTATCAGGCGGTGCTTCGGCTTGGCGTTTCAACAGATACAGAGGATATGACAGGAACGGTTCTGGAGGAACGAAAGGTTACAGTGACAGAGGAGGAGGTCATTTCCGTTATAGCTTCCTTTGTGGGAGAGTACGAACAGATTCCACCGATGTATTCGGCAAAAAAGGTGAATGGGAAAAAACTTTATGAGTTGGCGAGAGAAGGGAAAGTAATTGAACGGAAGGCATCAAAGGTACAAATTTATGAAAGTATCATTGATAGGATAGAGCTTCCCTATGTGACAATGACGGTGTCCTGTTCTAAAGGAACCTATATCAGAAGCCTCTGCCGGGATATTGGGGAGAAGCTTGGTTGTCTTGGGGCAATGCAGTCTCTTTTGCGTACAAGGGTAGGAGAGTACCGGATTGAGGATGCAATAAAGCTTGCTGAAGTGGAACAGCTTGTGGCAGAGGAGAAGCTTTTGCCACATATTTTTCCCGTAGACAAGGCATTTTCTAACTGCCCAAAATACGTTGTGCCAAAGGAGTTAAATAAAGCAGTGGACAATGGTAATTCCTTCCGCTATAATGAAGCAATGCTTGATATTGCCAATAAGGCGATGTCTGATGGAGATTTGCTTTTGGGTCATGTGTTGATGCCCGAAGATGATATCCGGATATATAAGGAGGACGGAATGTTTGTTGGTCTATATTCTTATGATGCAGAAATGGGACTGATGAGGCCGAAGAAATTATTTTTTGTGGAAGGCAGATAAGATGCAATATTTTCATGATTTTGATACGTTACAATTGGAGAATACTGTGGTAGCATGTGGCAAATTTGATGGGATTCATGCCGGACACCGCAAGCTTTTAGAACAGCTTTTTTTCTATCAGGAAAAAGGGTTTAAAAGTACTATTTTTACTTTTGATGCTTCTATTTCTAAGGTGATGCAGGGAACAAAAGGCTTTATTTATACCAGTGAGGAGCGGTGTTTTTGTTTAGAGCAGCTAGGGATTGATTATCTGGTAGAATATCGGTTTGAGGAGCCGTTAAGTCGTTTGACACCGGAACAGTTTGTAGAGCAGATATTAATTCGACAGCTGGGAGCGAAGGTGGTGGTAGTGGGTGAGGATTTTCGTTTTGGCTATCAGCGTCAGGGGGATGTAGAGCTTCTTGGAAGGCTTGAGAAGACCTATGGCTATGAGCTGGTTGTCGTATCGAAATGTATGGATGGTTCCGAGAAAGTAAGCAGCAGTGAGATTCGTAATATGCTTATTGATGGTGAGATGGAACAGACGGCGAGGCTGCTTGGCAGACCCTATTTTATAAGGGGAGAAGTGATTCATGGCAGACAGCTTGGAAGGAGCATAGGCATGCCGACTGCCAATGTAGCAGTGCCGGAGGGAAAGTTGATTCCTCCGAATGGTGTCTATGTAAGCCGTTGTTTTCTGGGGGACAGATGCTTTTACGGTATTACCAATATTGGAACAAAGCCGACGGTACAGGGAGAAGAGGTCGGCGTGGAGACCTTTTTATTTGATTTTGATGAGGATATCTATGGAGAACTGTTAACAGTAGAGTTTTTGACACATGTTCGTCGGGAACAAAGGTTTCATAGCGTGGAGGAATTAAGTGCCCAGATGCATAGAGACGCTTCGTATGGGCAACAGTATATCAGGGAAAAGAGATACAATGAATAATTATAAATTAACGATTTCTTATGATGGGACGAGATATCATGGCTGGCAGTCCCAGAAGCATACGGATGGGACAATACAGCAGAAGCTTGAGGATTTATTAGAGCGATTCTTAGGAGAACGAGTGGAGCTTCATGGTTCTGGCAGAACGGATGCAGGGGTGCATGCGGTTGCACAGGTAGCTAATTTTAAGACAAAAAAGGAGCTGCCCATCGATGAACTGCAACAGGCGTTTTACGATTATCTGCCCCAGGATATTATGGTGACAGAGATTGTTCCGGTGCCAGAGCGGTTTCATGCAAGGCTGTCAGCGAAGGCAAAATGGTATCGGTATACGATTTATAATTCTCCTAAGCTGAATGTGTTTGAACGGCAGTATGTCTGGCATTTGTCGGAGGAACTCGATATTGCTGCCATGGAACAGGCGGCGGAGTATCTGAAGGGGGAGCACGATTTTATCAGCTTTTGTTCTAATAAGAGAATGAAAAAAAGTAGTGTGCGGACAGTGTTTGCTATTCGCATTGTCATAGAACCGGTGCTTGATGGCAATCGTATCCACATTGATTATTATGGGGATGGATTTCTTTATAATATGGTACGGATTCTGACAGGAACACTGATTGAAGTGGGGCAACATAAGAAGCAGCCTATAGATATGCAGGATATATTCGCTGCACGCAACCGTCAATTTGCCGGAATAACGGCACCACCTATGGGGTTGAAGCTCATGGAGGTATATTATTAATGCAAGCTTTGCACATAAAATTTGCAGTCAAGCTGCTAATGCAGACTGTAATGCGAAGTTTAGATGAATTAATACTTTACATTTACCAATTGATATGTTACACTCATCAAGTGTGATTTTACCGTTACTCGGAATTAGGACACTCCGACCTGTTCTTAGTGATTGGGTTAACACTTTAATTTATAACATATTTTGTTTAAGAAAGGAGATTGTAATTATGATTACATCAGAGATGAAGAAAGAGATTATTAAGACCTATGGCAAGGATGAGAATGATACCGGTTCCATCGAGGTGCAGATTGCGTTGTTAACTGCGAGAATCAATGATTTGAACGAGCATTTAGCAGTGCATAAGAAGGATCATCATTCCAGAAGAGGTCTGTTAAAGATGGTTGGTCAGAGACGTCGTTTGCTGGCTTACTATAAGAGCAAGGATATTACAGCTTACCGTACTTTGCTTGAGAAGTTAGGATTGAGAAAGTAATGAGGAGCTTTGTTAGGAAGTCGAGAAATCGGCTTCCTTTATTTTGGATATGGGAGTGATTATATGCTGTTAGATGGAGGATTGATATTAGAGGGGGGCGGTATGCGTGGAATGTATACTGTTGGAGTATTGGATTACTTTATGAAAAAGGATATTTATTTTAAAGATTGTTTTGGTGTGTCTGCGGGAGCCAATCATGGGTGTAGCTATTGTTCCAAACAGAAGGGCAGGGCATTAAAAATTGCTATGCGTTACCTTGAGAAGAAGCAGTATGCGAGTGTGACTGCAATGCTGTTAACCGGTAATTTTTTTGATAAGAATTTCCATTTAGAGACGGTTCCTAGGCAGCTTGTTCCTTTTGATTACGATGCAGCCGATAAGAATCCGATGAATTTTTATGCTGTGGTGACGGAGATGGAAACGGGCAGACCGATGTACAAACGCATTGATAATATGAGGGAGGATATGGATTGGATATGGGCATCGGGCTGTCTGCCGTTGTTTGCACGGATGGTAGAAATTAATGGAAGACATTATATGGATGGAGGTATTTCCGATTCCATTCCTGTAAAGGAGTCTGTTAGAAGGGGCAATGCTAAAAATGTTCTGGTGCTGACACGGGATAAGGAATACCACAAGACGCAGGAGAAAACAATGCCAATCGTTAAGATGGTGTATCATAAATATCCCCAATTTATAAACACAATGGAGCAGCGACCGGAATTATACAATGAAACCCTTGAGTACATCTTAAGAGAAGAGGAGGCGGGAAGATTATTTGTTATCCGCCCGAAAGAGCCGGTTACTGTTGGTCGTCTGGAAAAGAATCGGGATGCCTTAAAGAAGCTTTGTAAGCAGGGATATGATGATGCTAAGGAGGCATATGAAGCATTGTTGCAATATATGCAGGCATAGAGGGAAATATATCTTGCCCAATATCGGTCGATATAGAAGTTGTATGGCAACAGATGTGAAATAAAGTGATGATAAACAATGTTTGGTGGTGAGTAAGGTTGAAACAGGTACAAATCAGAAATCTGATGTTGGGGGATGGACAGATAAAAATATGTGTGCCACTGCTTGGAAAAACGTGTACGGAACTAATAGAACAACTTGCTTTGATACGCAAGCATGAACCGGATATGATTGAGTTTCGTGCAGATTGGTATGAGGCGGTTATGGAAAAGGCGAAGCTTTGTGCAACACTTAGACAGCTTCGGGAGCAGATGGGGGAGAGACCATTATTATTTACCTTCCGCAGCAAGGCGGAAGGCGGCGAGCGTTCTATTTCGTGGAATGAATATAAAGAGTTGCTTTTGTGTATAGCCGAGAGCCATTTGGTGGATGCCATTGATGTAGAAGTGTTTATGCAGGAGGAGAATGCTCCTGCTTTCATTACACAGCTTCAGAACAATGGAGTCAGGGTCATAGGCTCCAAT
Source organism: Lachnospira sp. (assembly GCA_017621205.1). Taxonomy (GTDB): domain Bacteria; phylum Bacillota; class Clostridia; order Lachnospirales; family Lachnospiraceae; genus NC2004. The sequence goes on along the minus strand of JAGATQ010000017.1, from coordinate 112,117 downwards.
CATCATTTTTCCAACACTCCGTCCTACGAACAGATGAAAGCTCTGCTTTGCAGGATGCAGGAAATGGATGTAGATGTAGCGAAGCTGGCGGTAATGCCCCAAAAACCAGAGGATGTCCTTGCTCTTTTGCGGGTGACACTCGATATGGCACAACAGCAGGATATGGCTCCCGTAATTACCATGGCAATGGGGAAATTGGGAATTATAAGCCGGATGTGTGGCGGCATGTTTGGCAATGTACTGACCTTTGCCAGTGTTGCAAAGCAATCCGCTCCCGGTCAGGTACAGATAGAGAAGCTGCGTGAGATTCTGGAACTTGTACCATAGTCTGTTTATCTATTTTGAAGCAGACAATGAAATAATTTTGAAAAATAAATTTTTTTGTGGAAATGCCTGCGTATTAGTGTTATAATAGCAAATGTGTAGGCATTTTTTTGTTTGTTTATATACAGATAATGTGAATCCGAGACTTCTTATGAGAAGAGAGCAATCATGGTGGCTAAAGGTTCTCTTTTGATAAGTTGTTTCGGGGCGAATGACTACACAGGGCTCAGTGGATGAGCAAGACGATAATATAATGGGCGATGCCCGGAAAAGGAGAATGCTATGTATAAGAGTTTTAGTATGGAACTTGCTGGTAGAACGTTGACAGTAGACGTTGGGCGTGTTGGTAAGCAGGCGAATGGTTGTGCGTTTATGCATTATGGTGATACGACGGTGCTTTCTACTGCAACTGCATCGGACAAGCCAAGAGATGGAATTGATTTCTTCCCTTTAAGTGTGGAATTTGAGGAGAAGATGTATGCGGTAGGTAAGATTCCAGGAGGCTTCAATAAACGGGAGGGTAAGGCGAGTGAGAATTCCGTGCTGACAGCCCGTGTGATTGACCGTCCGATGAGACCATTGTTTCCGAAGGATTACCGTAATGATGTTACTTTGAATAATATGGTTATGAGCGTAGACCCGAACTGCCGTCCGGAGTTGGTCGGTATGCTTGGTTCAGCAATTGCAACCTGCATTTCTGATATTCCATTTGATGGTCCCTGTGCGATGACACAGATGGGAATGGTAGATGGCGAGTTTGTAGTGAATCCGTCACAAGAGCAGTGGGACAATGGGGATTTAATGCTGACAGTTGCTTCCACCAGAGAAAAGGTAATTATGATTGAGGCGGGTGCCAATCTGATTTCAGATGATAAGATGATTGAAGCCATTTATAAGTGTCATGATGTCAATCAGACGATTATTGAGTTTATTGACAGCATTGTTGCAGAGGTTGGTAAGCCGAAGCATACCTATGAAAGCTGTGCTATTCCAGAGGAGATGTTTGCTGCAATGCGTGAGATTGTAACTCCGGAGCAGATGGAAGAAGCAGTGTTTACTGATGAAAAGCAGGTGAGAGAGGATAATATCCGTGAGGTTACTGCTAAATTTGAGGAGACATTTGCTGATAACGAGGAGTGGCTTGCGGTGCTTTCCGAGGCAGTTTACCAGTATCAGAAGAAGACGGTCCGCAAGATGATTTTAAAGGATAAGAAGCGTCCGGATGGCCGTGCGATTGACCAGATTCGTCCACTTGCTGCAGAGATAGATTTGATTCCGAGGGTGCATGGTTCTGCGATGTTTACCCGTGGGCAGACACAGATATGTAATGTGGTTACGCTGGCTCCTCTTTCTGAGATTCAGAAGGTGGATGGTCTTGATGAGAATATTACAAGCAAGCGTTATATGCATCATTACAACTTCCCATCCTATTCAGTTGGTGAGACGAAGCCGTCCAGGGGACCGGGACGCCGTGAGATTGGACATGGTGCTTTGGCAGAGCGTGCATTGATTCCGGTCCTTCCAAGCGAAGAGGAATTTCCTTATGCGATTCGTTCCGTATCAGAGACCTTTGAGTCAAACGGTTCTACCTCTATGGCATCTACCTGTTCCTCTTGTATGTCATTGATGGCAGCAGGTGTACCGCTTAAGGATATGGTTGCAGGTATTTCCTGTGGTCTGGTAACTGGGGATACCGATGATGACTATCTTGTCTTAACGGATATTCAGGGCTTAGAGGATTTCTTTGGAGATATGGATTTTAAGGTAACTGGTACGCACGAGGGTATCAGTGCGATTCAGATGGATATTAAGATTCACGGTTTAACCCGTCCGATTGTAGAGGAAGCAATCCGCCGTGCGCATGAGGCAAGAAACTTCATTATGGATACCTGTATGTCCCAGGCAATCAGCGAGCCGCGTGAGACTGTGGGCGAGCTGGCACCTAAGATTATCCAGACAAAGGTTGATCCAGAGAAGATTAGCGAGATTATCGGACAGCGTGGTAAGACAATCAACAAGATTATCGAGGAAACCGGTGTTAAGATTGACATCAATGATGACGGTATGGTATTTATCTGTGGTGTCGAGCAGGAGGGCATGGATAAGGCGATGAAGATTATCCGTTCCATCGTAGACCCGATTGAAGTAGGGCAGATATATGAAGGTACTGTTGTGCGGATTATGAACTTTGGCGCCTTCGTAGAGCTGGCACCAAACAAGGACGGTATGATTCACATATCCAAGCTGGCACCACAACGTGTGGAGAAGGTAGAGGATGTCGTGAACATTGGAGACGTTGTTAAGGTTAAGGTTCTGGAAGTCGATAAGATGGGCAGAATTAACTTAAGCCTTAAGGATGTACCACAGGAATAAAGCTTTCTGTCTCCATTCTTTTGATATATGTTTTTAACTCAAGCTTCGCACATGAAGGTTGTATTATGCTATTAATTATAATATTCAACGAAAAACCCGCTTTCGGTGGCATTGAACACTTGGTGAATGCACACGAGCCTAGTGAGAAAGCCCACACCGTGTTGCCTCACACGCAACGGTACTAAGATTTTGCTACGCAAAATCAAGGACCGGCGTGTTCAGATAGTTTTTCTTATGAATATTATAATTACTAGCTTAACCTCTAGTTATTATGTGCGAAGCTTGACCTTTTTAAAATATATTTGCAGCAGTAATGAAAACTTCCAGTAACCAGATAGATAGGAAATAGGGGTAGTATTGGCTGTGCCTTTGTACCGAGCTATGCTCGGACAACGAAGCAGCCAATACTACCCCTATTTCCTATCTATCGTCACTTAAGTCATCGTCACCTAAGTCTATTCCAAAATATAAACATATTTTCTGCTTTGTTAAAAATTTATCAAAATTTTGGTTGCAATCAATTTTACAATATGATAAACTAGATACATAATAGGCTGAAAATGCTCTGTTTTGGTGCATTTTAGCCAAAACATAACAAATATTACTTATCAAATGGAGGAACATATTATGTCAAAGAAAGTTGTTTTAGCTGGCGCATGTCGTACAGCCATCGGAACTATGGGAGGAGCATTGAGCACAACTCCGGCTCCGGTATTAGGCTCTATCGTAATCAAGGAAGCATTAAAACGTGCAGGGGTACCTGCTGACAAGGTTGACCATGTGTACATGGGTTGTGTTATTCAGGCTGGTTTAGGTCAGAATGTGGCTCGTCAGTCTTCAATTAATGCTGGAATTCCTAATGAGGTTCCTGCAGTAACAGTGAACGTTGTTTGTGGTTCCGGTCTGAACTGTGTGAATATGGCAGCACAGATGATTCAGGCAGGGGATGCTGATATTGTAGTAGCTGGTGGTATGGAGAACATGTCCATGGCTCCTTATGCATTAAAGCAGGCACGTTTCGGTTACAGAATGAATAACAATACACTGGTTGATACCATGGTGAATGATGCATTATGGGATGCATTCAACGATTACCACATGATTAAGACAGCAGATAATATCTGTGAGGAGTGGGGACTGACCCGTGAGGAATTGGATGAGTTTGCAGTAAAGAGCCAGCAGAAGGCTTCCGCTGCCCAGGAATCCGGTGCATTTGATGATGAGATTGTTCCTGTAGAAGTAAAGAAGAGAAAAGAAACTGTTGTTGTAACAAAGGATGAGGGACCAAGACCGGGAACTACTATGGAAGGTCTGGCTAAGCTGCGTCCAATTAATCCGAATGGATTTGTTACTGCAGGTAATGCTTCCGGTATCAATGATGGTGCTGCTGCAATCGTTGTTATGAGCGAGGAGAAGGCGAAGGAGTTAGGTGTGAAGCCGATGGCAACCTTTGTTGCTGGTGCGTTGGCAGGCTGCCGTCCTGAGATTATGGGTATTGGTCCTGTTCCTGCAACGAAGAAGGTAATGGCTAAGGCTGGCATGAAGATTGAGGACTTTGATATTATCGAGGCAAATGAAGCATTTGCAGCACAGTCTGTTGCAGTTGGAAGAGAATTAGGTATTGATGTAGACAAGCAGTTGAATCCGAACGGTGGTGCGATTGCTCTTGGACATCCGGTAGGAGCTTCCGGATGCCGTATTTTAGTTACCTTGCTTCATGAGATGGAGAAGAAGGATGCCAAGAAGGGTCTTGCTACTCTTTGTATCGGTGGCGGTATGGGTTGTGCTACCATTGTGGAGCGTGATTAATAACGTGTAATGATAACATCTGTGCAGAGTATTCCTATTCTGCACGGATGCTTTCTGTTGTCTGGAAGCTATAATGTGTACGGATTATGCAGGTAATTGCAAAACTCGTAGTTGTTAGACAAGATAGTCGTGATATTATATAAATGAGTGCCTTTGTACCGACCGTAGGGAGGACAACGAAACGAATTTATATAATATCATGACTATCGTATCAGCAATTAATAGTTTTACAATTGCCTAAAGCAATTATAATATGGAAAGGAGATAATTCCATGGAATTTATTACTTATGAGCAGGATGGATTTGTCGGTGTTATTACGATTAACCGTCCTAAGGCATTGAATGCATTAAACAGTCAGGTGCTTGACGAGTTAAATGAGACACTTAATGCTGTAGATTTAGATGCAACGAGAGCGTTAATTTTAACCGGAGCAGGGGAGAAATCCTTTGTAGCCGGTGCAGATATTGGGGAGATGTCTACCTTGACGAAGGCTGAGGGTGAGGCATTTGGTAAGAAGGGCAATGATGTGTTCCGTAAGCTGGAGACATTCCCGATTCCTGTGATTGCTGCTGTTAACGGATTTGCACTTGGTGGTGGATGTGAGATTAGCATGAGCTGTGATATCCGTATTTGTTCCGAGAATGCAGTATTTGGACAGCCAGAGGTTGGTTTAGGTATCACGCCGGGCTTTGGTGGAACGCAGAGACTGGCAAGACTGGTAAGCCCCGGTATGGCAAAGCAGATGATTTACACTGCCCGCAATATTAAGGCGGATGAGGCTTATCGTATCGGCCTGGTTAATGCAGTATACCCATTGGAGGAGCTGCTTCCGGCAGCAAAGAAGATGGCAGCGGGTATTGCTGCACAGGCTCCGATTGCAGTTCGTAATTGTAAGAAAGCAATCAATGACGGACTTCAGGTAGATATGGATAAAGCTATTGTAATTGAAGAGAAATTATTCGGTGACTGCTTTGAGACAGAAGACCAGAAGGCTGGTATGGGTAATTTCTTAGAGAAGGATAAGGAAAAGAAGTTAAAGGTTGTTCCTTTCCAGAATAAGTAGCAGGATGATTATCAATGGTAATGATATGACTTTGTTTGTAACAGGGGTTTAGAGAATTTACATACTGTTACATGTATATAAAGTAAAAAATATTAGGAGGATGAGACACATGATAGTAGGTATTATTGGTGCAGGAACCATGGGTTCCGGTATTGCTCAGGCATTTGCTATGACAGATGGCTATGAGGTTCGCCTCTGTGACATCAAGCAGGAATTTGCTGATGGAGGTAAAGCCAAGATTGAAAAGAACATGAAATTCTTGGTAAGCAAGGAGAAGATTACACAGGAGAAGGCAGACGAGATTTTAGGCAAGGTTACAACAGGATTAAAGGATATCTGTACAGACTGTGATTTAGTAATTGAGGTTGCTCCAGAGAATATGCAGATTAAGAAGGATACCTTTAAGGAATTGATGGAGATTGTACCAAAGGATTGTATGTTTGCAACCAATACTTCTTCTTTATCTATTACGGAGATTGGTGCAGGATTAGACCGTCCGATTATTGGTATGCATTTCTTCAATCCGGCTGACAGAATGAAGCTTGTTGAAGTGATTGCCGGTGCCAACACCCCTGCTGAATTAGTAGATAAGATTAAGGCTATTTCTGTTGAGATTGGCAAAGAGCCGGTACAGGTTGAAGAGGCTCCCGGTTTTGTTGTAAACCGTATCTTAATTCCTATGATTAATGAGGCAATTGGTATCTATGCAGAGGGTATCGCTTCTGTTGAAGGTATCGATACTGCGATGAAGCTTGGTGCAAGCCATCCAATGGGACCGTTAGCATTGGGTGATTTGGTTGGTCTTGATATTGTTCTTGCAATTATGGATGTATTATATAACGAGACTGGCGATTCTAAGTATCGTGCTCATCCATTGTTGAGAAAGATGGTTCGTGGTGGTAAGCTTGGACGTAAAACCGGTATCGGTTTCTACGATTACAGCAAGTAAGAAACTTATTGGAACAGGAGAGGGCATAAGCGTTCCTCCTGTTTCCACCAAGTATATATTTATTAATTTAATGGAGGAATTAAAAGATGGATTTTACATTAAGTAAGAAACATGAGATGGCACGTAGCCTTTTTAAGGAATTTGCCGAGAACGAAGTAAAGCCTCTTGCTCAGGAAATCGATGAAGAGCATAGATTTCCAAGAGAGACAGTTGAGAAGATGGCAAAAGCTGGATTTTTAGGTATTCCGATTCCAAAGGAGTATGGTGGACAGGGTTGTGACCCATTAACCTATGCTATGTGTGTGGAAGAGTTATCTAAGGTTTGTGGTACAACAGGTGTTATTGTATCTGCTCATACATCCTTGTGTATGGACCCAATCCAGACCTATGGTACAGAAGAGCAGAAGCAGAAGTATCTTCCGGATTTGGCTTCCGGTAAGAAGCTTGGTGCGTTTGGTTTGACAGAGCCGGGTGCTGGTACAGATGCACAGGGTCAGCAGACTAAGGCTGTATTAGATGGCGATGAGTGGGTATTAAATGGCTCTAAGTGCTTTATCACCAATGGTAAAGAGGCAGATGTTTACATCGTTATTGCTGTTACTGGTAAGATTGAGAAGCGTGGCCGTATGCAGAAGGAGATTTCCGCATTTATCGTAGAAAAGGGTACTCCAGGATTTACCTTTGGTACGAAGGAGAATAAGATGGGTATCTGTGCTTCTTCAACCTACGAGTTAATTTTCACGGATTGCCGTATTCCTAAGGATGCTCTGTTAGGTCAGAAGGGTAAGGGCTTTGGTATTGCAATGCACACATTAGATGGTGGACGTATCGGTATTGCTGCTCAGGCATTGGGTATTGCCGAGGGTGCCTTGGAGACAACCATAGAATATGTAAAAGAGCGTAAGCAGTTTGGACGTTCCATTGCACAGTTCCAGAATACACAGTTCCAGCTGGCTGATATGGCAACGAAGGTGAAAGCTGCTCAGATGCTAGTATACCGTGCTGCGATGGCGAAGGCTACCCAGAAGGTATATTCTGTAGAGGCTGCTATGGCGAAGTTATATGCAGCAGAGGTTGCAATGGAGGTAACGACAAAGGCAGTTCAGTTACATGGTGGTTACGGTTATATTAAGGAATATGATGTAGAGCGTATGATGCGTGATGCTAAGATTACTGAAATCTACGAGGGAACTTCAGAGGTTCAGCGCATGGTTATTTCAGGTAATTTATTAAAATAAATAGGAGGTACTTATCGTGAAGGTTGTTGTTTGTGTAAAACAGGTACCTGATACTAAGGGTGGCGTTAAGTTTAACCCAGACGGTACATTAGACAGAGGTGCAATGCTTACTATTATGAACCCGGATGACAAGGCTGGTTTAGAGGCTGCACTGAGATTAAAGGATGAATATGATGCTGAAGTAACTGTTGTAACCATGGGTCTTCCAAAGGCAGAAGAGGTGCTTCGTGAGGCTATGGCAATGGGTGCTGACAAGGGCATTCTGGTAACAGACAGAGTATTGGGTGGTGCAGATACCTGGGCTACTTCTACTACTTTAGCTGGTGCTATTCGTAACTTGGAGTATGATATTATCATTACTGGCCGTCAGGCAATTGATGGTGATACCGCACAGGTAGGTCCTCAGATTTCTGAGCATCTTGATATTCCTGTTATTTCTTATGCGCAGGATATTAAGATTGAAGGTGACAGTGTTGTTGTACAGCGTCAGTATGAGGACAGATATCATGTCGTGAAAGCGAAGATGCCGGTTTTAATTACTGCTTTGGCTGAATTAAATGAGCCTCGTTATATGACTCCGGGCGGAATCTTTGATGCATATGATGCAGAGATTACAACATGGGGCAGAGCAGACCTTAAGGATGTAGATGACGCCAATCTTGGTTTAAAGGGTTCTCCTACTAAGATTGCAAAGGCTTCTGATAAGGTTCGTAAGGGAGCTGGTGAGAAGGTTGCTCCAGATTCTCCAGACGAGGCAGTTAGCTACATTATGGATAAGTTAAAAGCAAAACATGTCATTTAATATAAGAAAGAAAAGTGGTGAATAAAATGGGTTTAGAAGAATATAAAGGTGTTTATGTCTTTGCACAGCAGGTAGACAATGAAATTAGCAAGATTGCATTTGAGTTACTTGGCAAGGCAAAGGACTTAGCAAGTGATTTGAACACAGATGTAACAGCAGTTCTTTTGGGTTCTGGTATTAAGGGCTTGGCTGACCAGTTGGCAGAATATGGTGCTGATAAGGTTATCGTTGTGGATGACCCAGAATTAAAGGACTACAGAACAGAGCCGTATGCACATGGTCTTTCCGAGGTTATTAAGAAATATAAGCCGGAGATTGTACTGGTTGGTGCAACTGCAATTGGTCGTGACTTAGGACCTCGTGTATCAGCCCGTGTGGCTACCGGTCTGACCGCAGATTGTACAGTATTGGAGATTGGTGATTTCCCATTGAATCCGATTCCGAATCAGGAGCAGAAGCACAATCAGTTATTGATGACACGTCCTGCATTTGGTGGTAACACCATTGCTACCATTGCATGTCCGGATAACCGTCCTCAGATGGCGACCGTTCGTGCCGGAGTTATGCAGGCAATTGAGCCAATCAAGGGTGCGAAAGCCAATGTGGAAGAATTTAATCCGGGCTTCACACCAGACAACAAGTATGTTGAGATTGTGGATATTGTAAAGTCTGTAACCAATACGGTTGATATTATGGATGCCAAGATTCTGGTTTCCGGTGGTCGTGGTGTTGGTTCTCCTGAGAACTTTGCAATCTTAGAGGATTTGGCTAAGGTTCTTGGCGGAGAGGTTTCCTGCTCCCGTGCTGTTGTAGATTCCGGATGGAAGCCAAAGGATTTACAGGTTGGACAGACTGGTAAGACGGTTCGTCCGAATGTATATTTTGCAATCGGTATCTCTGGAGCAATCCAGCACGTAGCTGGTATGGAGGAATCTGACATTATCGTTGCTATTAATAAGGATGAGGATGCTCCTATCTTTGATGTAGCAGATTACGGTATTGTTGGCGACTTGAATAAGATTGTTCCTCAGCTGACTGCTGCATTAAAGGCAGAGCTAGGAAAGTAAAAATTTATGGCGGGATTAATGACTGTGTGGGCAGGATGGATGTGATGCATCACTTTTCCTACAGAGCTCATTAATCCCTTTTGTTATTGTTTTGAAAGGATTGAAATATATGAGAAGAATACGAAAGTTTGCTGCGTTATTTCTTGCATTGGCACTGGCAGTAACATTAGCAGTTCCGGGTACAACTAAGGCATCTGCAGCGTCCAAGAAATATGTAAAGTCATTAAAGGTGGCATCTAAGGTAACAGTGGAGAAGGGAAAGACCAAAAAGATAACTCCTACTGTCAAAGTCGTGAAAAAGGCGAGCAAGGAGGTTACAGTAACCTCTAAGAAGCCTTCTATAGCGAAGGCTTCTTACAAGAAAGGTAAGATTGTCATTCAGGGTAAGAAGGTTGGTTCTACCACAGTAACGGTGAAGACCAAGGCGAAAAACAAGAAGGGTAAAAAGATTACCAAAAAGATTAAAGTAACAGTAACGAAAGCCAAGAGTAAGACACCTGTGGCACCAACGACTACTATTGCACCTCCAACAACACAGGCACCAATTGTTGTTAAGGTTACAGGTATTACGATATCACCTGATAGTGCTACAATGTTAAAGGGAGCAGTTTTACAACTTAATGCACAGGTAACTCCGGGGAATGCTGTGAATAAGAGCATTTCATGGAAAAGCTCATCAAATAGTGTCGCTTCTGTCAATGCTTCTGGTAAAGTAACAGCGAAAGCTGCCGGTACGGCTGCGATTACCGCAACGAATAGCTATAGTGGTGTTTCTGCAACCTGTAGTATTACGGTACAGGATTCTGTTGAGGTTACAACACAGGCACAGTTAAATGATGTTTTAAATAATGCTTCTGTTGCACAGATTATATTGACTCCTGCTTCTGGAAGTGAAATTACGGTTCCTAGTGGTAATTACAGTGGTACAAACTTGATTATAAAGGGTGATGGTTCTAAGGTTACGAATCAAGGTGAATTTACAGAGGTATTTGTACAGGGTGGTTCTTATGTTGAAGCATCGTCTGGAAATGTTGTGTCCGTTAAGGCACCTTCCACGGTAGAGGTTACTGAGAACGCAACGGCAACCGTCAATGTCAATATTGAAAATGGTAAGAAAGCTGACGAGGTTAAGGTTATCAACAATGGTACGCTGAATGAGTTAGCAATCAAATCCGGTAGTACTGTCCGGTTGTCTGGTAATGCTGAGGAGACAGTAACTGCCAGCATTTCTTCTGAGGATGTAAAGCTTGTATCGAATCAGAACCTTACACTTTCCTGCACCGAAAAAGCAGAGCTGGTACTGACAGGTGATACGAGTGAGACAACGGTAAAGGTAGATAAGGAAGCGAATATTCCGGATATTGCAGGTGTAGGAACGATTCCGGTAGATTATAGTACTGGTACAACAACTGTGGAAGCACATCCGAGTGACGAATTAGATCCGGTAACGATTACCGGTAAGGTGGTAGATGCCTATGAGAAAACCAGTGAAAATGAAGCAGCACTTGAGGGGGTAGCAGTTAGCCTGGTGCCTGCTTCTGGTGATGCAATTAAGATTACGACGAATACAGAGGGGGCTTATAAGTTTGATTCTGTGATATGCCAGAATTATAGTTTAAAGCTGGAAAAGGAAGACTATAAGACTGCCATTCAGTCAATTGCCCCTAACTCCCGATATGGTGATTTTGTCAATCAGACGATTGAATTATTAAGTGCAGGAAAAGAAGATAATAATACAGCCAGCATATCCGGTATTGTAAACAATGCTGCTGATAAGAAAGGGGTAGAAGGAATCACCGTAGAATTGCGGGATAATCTTGGCAATATTGTTGGTGACGCAGTGAAATCAGTTGTAACCGATGCAGAGGGTAAGTATTCCTTTACTAATTTAGAAGCCGGCTATTATACGCTTTATACTGTGGATAAGAGAGCAGATGTTGATGAGAAATATATTTCCGTGAAGGAAAATATATGCCTGCAAGCAGATAAAGAAGTCAACAAAAATATGACAATATCTACCTCCATTAAAGGTGGAGGAATCCGGTTTGTATTGACTTGGGGAAGTCAGGGAAATGGTGTGCCTGCTGATTTGGACAGCCATATTTATGGACCGAGAGTCGATGGAAAAAACGGCATGTTCGAGGTATATTTTTCATCTAAAGGCTATGGTCTGGGGAATACGGATTATACGGTGTTAGATGTAGATGAAACGGATTATAATGGTCCGGAGACAGTTACTATTTTAAAGCCTGTGAATGGTGTTTATTACTATTATGTACACAATTATTCTGGTTATTATGATGAGGATGGAGATTTGACAACTTCGCAGGCAAAGGTGGATGTCTATTCCGGCAGCGAATTGTTAACAACTTATAATGTTCCACAGACGGGACAAGGTTACTGGTGGAAGGTATGTAAATACAATCCTAAAACCGGAAAGCTTACGGCAATTAATACGATTGTAGAAGATACTGATTTTGAGGATGTGTTTTATGGTCATGAGACATATATAAAGGATATTACTATTACATCAGATAGGGTTTATGAATATCAGCTTTATTTGAACGGACTTGTTATAGATTCTGATAGCAGTTGGGCTGATATAAAAGATACGGTAACGGTAACAGTGGATGAAGGTTTTGAAGCGAAACTGGAAAATGAGTATAATGAAGAGGAAGGAAAAGAGATGCCTTATTTAAACATATATAAAAATAATGATAAGGTCGAATCCTATCCAATTTATATCGAATCATACTATGATGATGAGGACTATTGATTTTATTATTAATAATCATAAGATAAGGTTATAATATGCAGGAGCTTCGTCTAACCAAGATAAATTGGTTAGGCGGAGTTCTTTCTATATTATATCTCTGTATAAGATTATTAAAAGAAAGGAGTGTAGACCCTTTTGTATCTAATCTCAGCGTACTTCGATGAACAGACCAACAAGCAACTCAGCCATTATATCAATCAGATTGCCAATAAAACAGGCAATACCTTTATGACAGAAAACCGTGTGCCACCCCATATAACCATTTCCTCTATGGAGACGAACAATGAGGAGGCATTGCTTTCCCGCTTTGGGCAGTTAGGCACGAAGCTACCACAAGGCTCGCTGCAATTTGTTTCCGTTGGTACATTCTTTCCCTATGTCATCTATGTAACCCCTGTTTTAAATGCGTATTTGCAGACGATGGCAGAGGAAGTCTATCAGGCGGTCATTGATATAGATGGGATAAAGATAGGCAAATATTACCAGCCGATGCAGTGGTTCCCTCACGTTACCCTTGGGAAAACATTATCAAAAGAGGAAATGAGTTGTGCGTTTGAAATTATGCAGAATTGCTTTGTCCCCTTTGAAGGAAAGCTTACATCTGTTAGCTTGGCAAGGACGAAGCCTTATAAAGAATTGGCATATATTTCCCTGTAGAAAGGCTTTGTGTAATATGATTAATTATATTTCATTAATGTAAAACAATCTCCCTTACTATATATGAAATCTATAGGCAATTGTGGAACTATTAATTGCCTAAATAGATAGCCATACTATTATATAAATTTACGTCTTTGTACTTTGCGAAGCAAAGACAACGAAGTAAATTTATATAATAGTATGGCTATCGTATCAGTAATATATTATTTCAAAATTATCTAGAATTTAAAGCACACAGAATATCTTAATATTTCATAGCCTTCTCTTCCCCGTTCACAACACGAAGTGCTCCCTGTGCCAATGCAAGAAGCTCGTCCTCTCCCGGATAAATTGTTACCGGAGCTAAGAAAGAGACTGCGTCTGTCATAGTCTTCTGGGTTACCTCGCCGTATGCAATGCCTCCGGTTAAGATAATCTGGTCTACTTTGCCGCCGAGTACAACTGCCATTGCACCGATTTCCTTACATAACTGATAGTGGAAAGCATCCATTACAAGCTTGGCTTTGGCATCGCCCTCCTGTGCAAGTTTCACTACATCACGCATATCATTTGTGCCAAGATACGCATTGAAACCGCCATTACCGTTAATCATCTTAGCAACCTCTGCTTGTGTGTATTTGCCACTAAAGCAAAGTTTCATCAAAGCACCAGAAGGAAGCCCTCCAGAACGCTCTGGTGAGAATGGACCATCACCGTCAAGGGCATTGGCAACATCTACCACTTTGCCGTTTTTGTGTGCGCCAACGGATACACCGCCGCCCATATGTACTACGATTAAATTCAAGTCCTCGTATGCCTTACCACATTCCTTGACATATCGCTTAGCCACAGCCTTCTGGTTCAATGCGTGGAAGATAGATACACGCGGAAGCTCTGGAAGACCGGACAGTCTTGCTACATCCGACAACTCGTCAACGACAACAGGGTCTACAATGTAGGAAGGCACCTGAATCTCTTTTGCAATCTCTGCCGCCAGAATACCGCCTAAGTTAGAGGCGTGTTGTCCCTGTACTCCCACCTTTAAATCCTCTAATAATTCCGGTGTAGTTGCGTATGTACCGCCGGAAATTGGCTTTAACATGCCGCCGCGTCCAACAACGACATCAATGGAAGAAAGCTCCACACCCTTGTCCTTTAATACACCGACGATAACCTCTTTACGGAAATCCTTCTGCTCATAGATGGTTGCATATTTTGCAATCTCTTCCGTTGAGTGACGCAGAGTTTCTTCCATTACCTGTGTTTCATCCTCATATACACCAATTTTGGTAGAGGTAGAACCGGGATTGATAATTAAAATTTTCTTTGACATGATAATCCTCCTTTTGCTGCATAGCCGATGGGGTTTTAAATAGTGTGTCAGCAACCCCTATGCATGCTATGTCATAACTAGTTATTATTTTATAACGATTAGTATATGAAATCAAGGGAAAATTTGCCTGCATCCTGCTTTATCTGCTTCTCCAAAGCAGCATATTATTTTCAAAAACTGCTTCTAATTTCTCATTATCCTTTAGAAAGGACAGATAGGAGCGAACGGTGCTTCCTACCAGAGCATATTGCTCAAAGGTCATAGTTAAGCCATAATCAGAGAATAGCCGTTGTAGAATGTGTTCAAAGCAAATCGGTTTCTGGCAAATCGATAACAGCTTCCCGATGACTTCATGTACTTTGTTTATGTTATAATCTGCAAGCTCTGTGATATCCTCAGTAACAGGTGCATGAGCAGGTACAAACAGCTTTGCCTTTAAGGATTTTATTCTTTCCAGCGTATTGAGATATTCCGCAACATCATAGATAAAACTGATTTGGTATTTATCGATGGTTTCCTTGCTGGAAAGACAGTCGGCAAGAAAGACAACATCATCAGGAGTGCGAAAGCCTGTCATAGAAAAGGAGTGGCCGTTCAGCGGAATGATTTCTATTTCCTTCGGGAAATCACTATGTGAAACATCGGTTACTTCGCTAGGTTTGGCGAGCAAAAACTTATGTTTTAAATCCTTGCAGGGATAACCGCCATATAAAAAGGAGGGCTCTAATATGGGATACTCTGTAAAGCAGCTTTCGATGCCACTGGAAAAGACCTTACATTTCGTCTGTTGCTGTAAATACTGATTCCCTCCAATGTGGTCGGCATGGGAGTGGGTGTTTAAAATGCCTAAAAGCCGCCAGCCCTTTTCCACTATAATTTTGCGTGCCTTCTTGCCGGCATCCTTGTCGTTGCCACTGTCAATCAGATAGATATCCTTATCATTGACACAGTAAATCCCTATTTTGGCAGGGCAGTTAATATAATAGCTTTTTTCTCCGACCTGATGTAATTCATACATAAACTTATTCTCCTTCTTATGTCTGTTATTATAGCAATTACTTTACCATAAAAAAGAAGGACAAGCAACGCACGCTTGTCCTTCTAAAATGAGGGGGGAGAGGATTCAAATATATGAAAAACTCTACAATTGTTATATTACAGAGGATATGTGAAATCCATGTGAAGAAAAAAACATAAAATAAAAAGTCATACTTTTTTCACATTTTAATGTAACCGTTCACATATATATTGATTGGCAAGCTGTTCAGCAGTATCATCCAATTGTTCTAATGTAATTGGTTTTTGGTATTTACGTTCCAGTGCCTTTTGCAATACATAGTCACATAGCATAGGATTTTTTGGCAGAAGAGGACCGTGAAGATATGTTCCAATCACATTGCGGTAGCAAATTCCTTCGTAGTCTCTGGCATCCGTATTACCAAATCCTTTATAAACCTTGCCCAGTGGTTTATTATTATTAATATAAGTGCGGCCGCCGTGGTTTTCAAAACCGGTAATTGGCATTGGAAACAAATCACTATGAATAATAATATCACCAATTAGTCGTTCTTCCCCCTGCTTGGTATATAAATCTACCAGCCCTAAGCCCGGAAGAACTTCATCCCCCATCTGGTAGTAGGAGCCTAGCAGTTGATAGCCTCCACATATTGCAAGGACAACGCCGTCCTGTTCCACATATTCCTTAAAATCATCCCGGATTGCAGTTAATTCATCACATACAAGACGTTCCTCCCGGTCGGAGCCACCTCCTAGCAGTACGATATCCAACTCATGAAAGTTGATGCTGTCGTGTAACTGAAATTCCTTTACAGATGCATCAATACCACGCCACTTAGCCCGTTTGACGAGGCATCGGATATTCCCCCGGTCGCCATATAGATTTAACAAATCCGGATATAGGTGTCCAATCGTAAGTTCCATTATTTTTTCTCCATTTCAAGATTTTTTAAACGCTTTCTGGTGCCAAACAGTGCCGTATAATTGACAAGAATATAAAGATTATCGGGGTTATCATCTAGCATTGTTTTGATTGCCTCCTCGACACTTAGGATAGCTTCGCAGGCAATATCGCTATATTTGAACCGCAGTGCCATATCATAAGCCCGCAGCCCGCTGACGATAATCCGCTTAATGTTGGCATCGGCAAACCGTTCGAAGTCTACATCCCACAGCCATGAAATATCGTGACCGTCCTGTGAATTGTCGTTGATAACAACAATTAGGTTCTTTTCTTTGGTATCTTCCATTACCGCAGAAATATTCTGGTTAAATCCGGCAGGATTTTTTGCGAGATTTAATAGTACGTTTGTACCGTTAATGGAGAATTGTTCCATGCGTCCGTTTTCCGGATGGAAGTCTTCTAAAACGGTATTGATATATTTAAGAGAAAAGCCTTCTGCTTTTGCTGCACTGTAAGCGGCTAAAATATTGTAAATATTATAAAAACCACGGTAATTGGAGTGCAGGGAAGCAGTGGTTTTATCCTTATTGGTAATGGTGAAAGAGAGTCCCTGCCTTAAGGAAATCATATCGGCATTGTAATCAATAGCAGGTCTTTTAAAACCACAGCTTGGACAGAAATAATCTCCCAACTGGCTGAAGTGATAGAAATGATATTCTAATTTCTCACCACAAAGCTGGCAGAACTGCCCTTCACGAATCTCGGTTGTTGAAGCAGGATTATCGGGGCAGGGTTCTGCAATTCCATAGGTGATGGCGGGATGTTCAGATTGGTGTACTAAAGCAGTGCTTAATACATCATCGGCATTGACCACAATGCGGCAATCCGGTGCCATCTTAAGGGCCTTATTAAGCAGCTCTATAGTGATATCAATCTCTCCATAACGATCGAGCTGGTCACGGAACAGATTGGTCAGAATCATATAGTCTGGTTGAAAATGGGGAAATACCCGCAGGGTAGATGCCTCATCTACTTCAATACACGCATAGTCTGCATTGATGTGTCCCTTTTTGTCTGCTGCCAGAACAAAGGCAGAAATCACACCGTTTAGCATATTAGAACCAGTGCTGTTGCAGATTACCCTCTGCCCTTCTGATTGTAGGAAGGCAGCAAGCATGTTGTTGGTAGTAGTTTTGCCGTTGGTGCCACAGGTAACGTAGATTGCTTTTTTTACTTCGCTTGCCAGCTCCTTTAATATATCTGGATAGATGGTAATGGCAATTTTACCAGCCCAGGTTACCCCCTGGCGGCCAAGCTTTAGGCAGATGAAGTTGGCTAGCTTAGAACAGCAAATCGCTGCATGTTTCCGAATACTCATAGGTTACCTCATTTTTTATCATTACTTTGGGTGATTACAAAACAATAAGAATTGCCATATTGCACAACTATAGAGATGTTCAATTGTATTTCGCAATTCTCTCTAAGTTTACACTATTGTTGATGGTGTGTAAAGGAGTTTTGCTTTGTTTTGTTTGACATCATATGACTGTTTTTGTAGAATGGAATAAGCAATGCATGATAGGAGAGGAAGCAGTTTGAATATATTAAATGTACAAAATGTTACAATGGATTTGGGAGACCGCAGGCTGTTTGATAATATTTCTTTTGGCGTACAGGAGCGGGATAAGATTGGGCTGATTGGTGTAAATGGCAGTGGCAAAAGTACCATTTTAAAAATGATTGCGGGTTTAGATTTGGTAGAAGAGGGGGAGATAATTAAGGCAAATCATGTGAAGATAGGTTATCTTGCCCAGACGCCGGAATTTAATAGAGAGACTTCAATTCTTTCCTATGTACTTCTTGATAGCCATGGGGAGTGGGTTAATGAGACGGATGCAAAGTTAATGCTTCATGAGCTTGGTGTGACAGATTTTTTACAGTCCGTTTCCACTTTGTCTGGCGGACAGAAAAAACGTGTGGCATTGGCAAGAACCCTGCTTGAGCCGTCAGAGTTGTTAATCCTTGATGAGCCTACCAATCATCTGGATAGCGATGCAATTGAATGGTTGGAGCAATATTTGAAGAGCTATAAGGGTGCCTTGCTGATGGTTACTCATGACCGCTATTTTCTAGATAGTGTAACCAATAAGATTATAGAGCTTGATAATAGACGTGTTTATGAATATAACAGTAATTATTCTGGCTTTCTAGAGCAAAAAAGCCTAAGGGAAGAACAGGAACAGGCGGTTTATGAGAAGAGCCGCAACCTCTACCGGAATGAGTTAAAATGGGTACGGCGTGGAGCAAGGGCAAGGTCAACAAAGCAGAAGGCAAGATTGCAGCGGTTTGAGGAGCTTAAGGCCATGCGGGCACCTGAAAAGATTGGTAATGTACAGTTGGAATCCATTGCCAGCCGTATGGGAAATAAGACAATAGAGCTAAAACAGCTTACGAAATACTTTGGAGAAAAGGCAATTGTAAGAGAATTCAACTATTCATTTTTAAAGGAACAGAATGTTGGTTTTATTGGCCCTAACGGCTGTGGTAAGTCCACGCTTTTAAATCTTATCACGGGAATACTCACACCGGATGAAGGCAGTGTTGAGGTTGGGGAAACTGTTCGGATAGGATATTTTGCCCAGTATTTTCCAGAGATGTACGAGCAGCTAAGAGTGATTGATTATGTAAAGGACATTGCAGAGTATCTGGTAACTCCAAGTGGAACCATCAGTGCCAGTGCGATGTGTGAGCGGTTTTTATTTGATTCTGTCATGCAATACACACCGATTGCAAAGCTTTCCGGTGGTGAAAGGAGAAGGCTGTATCTTTTGTCTGTGCTAATGCAGGCTCCCAATGTATTGGTGTTGGATGAGCCGACAAATGATTTGGATATTGCGACCTTGAATGTATTGGAACGGTATCTTGATTATTTTAATGGTATTGTAATTGTGGTATCTCATGACCGCTATTTTTTGGATAGAACGGTTGACCGCATTTTTGCCTTTGAAGGGGATGGGGTTCTTCGCCAGTATGAGGGAGGATATACGGACTATTATTTGAAAAAAACAGGAACGATAAAGGAGAACTTCTGTGATGTGGAGCCGGGGAAAAAAAGAAATAGAGTGGAAGAAGGAAGCATCTCTAATGCTCAGGCGAGATATCGGGAGGAGAAAGAAAAGATGCGAACGCTGCGGTTTTCATAAAAAGAGCAGAAGGAATATGAAACCATTGAGGATGAAATCGCGGATTTGGAAGGACAGCTTAAAGAATTAGATCAGCGTATGATAGAGAAGGCAACACAGTATTCTGCCCTGGCAGAGCTTACAGAGGAAAAGGAGAGGGTGATGGCTTGTCTGGAGGATAAATACAATCGGTGGGAATATTTGTCGGAGCTTTATGAACGGATTGAGGAACAGAAAAAGAAAAAATAGATAATTAGATGTATCATAATGGGAATAATATGGATTATATTTATGAAGATTTACGTGAAACAGAATATATTGATGATGCCTATGAGCGGTGGGAAGAATACCGTCGCAGCTTAACAGGTTATGTGTTGGGCTGTTTAGATAAGCCGTCAAGACTTGCGATAATCGGGGCAGGAGCATGCAATGATTACGACCTTTCCCGTCTGATTTCTAAGGGGCATGAGATAACCTTGATAGATTATAATAAGGGAGCAATGCAAATGGGGCTAAACCGACAGCATATAGGGCAGGAGGTAACGATGATAGAGCTTGATGTATTCCCGGTTGGTATATCAGGATATCATGGACTAGAAGAATTGTTCCAAAGGAATGCTCCATTTGTTGATGTAAGGGACTACTTAGACAGAGTGACAGGGCAGGCATTGCAAAGTAGTTTTAAACTGCCGGGGCAATATGATATCGTGCTTGCAGCAGGGTTTCATAGCCAGCTTTCTATCGCCTTGGTTACTTTATTACATGAGTATCAGCGGTTGGGGATGGTCTGCTTTAGCCGGGAGGAGATGGTATCATATGCAGCGTATGTATCCGATATCAATACAAAATTGGCAAAGCAGCTTCATGAAAAACTGTGTATAGCTGCTTCCCGGTTTTTATATGGTTGTGAATATGCATGTTTTGCAAAGAATGACGCTTCGATTTACCAGATAAAATCGTTGTTTGAGCAGGGGAGAGCCGATGTTGTTAAGGAGCTTTGCCTAAGCAGGGTTGAAGGGGCTTATCAACTGGAACAACTGCTTGGCAGGGAAATTATGGACGAACGGTTGATGCTTGAGAGTGTATCCTATTTTATATGGCCGTTTCATAAGGAAAAACAATATCTTCTGGCAGGATATGTATGTAGGAAATGTGCCGGTATCAGTGATGAAAGGATGGAATAATCAAATGAAGAAAAGGACATTTAAAAATTATGTTCTCTATATAGTAATTATTGCTTTTTTTGTTATGCTGTTGTTTGTAGGTTTGCAGAAGCATACCTACACAGGGTTCCATACAGATGTAGCGATGACATATAATCAGGGATGGCTGCAGCAGGGGAAGGATGGAAGTGTTTTCGATGTAACGGTTCCGGGTGAGCTTTCTTACGATGCGAAGGATGAGATTGTATTGCAGCATGAGCTTCCACAGCATATTATGAGTGGTTTATCGATATGTGTATGGGTCAATGGGCAGTCCATCCAGGCAGAGATTGATGGAGAGCCTATGCTTTCTCTTGGTACGGATGACAGATATATATTTGGTAACAATTTTGGCAGTTACTGGTATATGCTCCGGCTGCCGGAGGCTGCTAAGGGGAAACTGTTAAAAATTACGTTGTCTTCCCCATATGAAAAAGAGCAGTATTATATGGAGCACATTTATATTGGTAACCAGACCGCCTTACTGTTTATGTTGTTTGAACAATATGGGATCGGGCTGTTTCTGGCAGTGCTTCTTACAATTATTGGACTTTTGATTACGGTTGCAGCTTTCCTGTTTCGTAAAAAAATGATTAAAGAGGATATGCAGCAAATGCGTTATCTTGGCTGGTTTTCCATATTGCTTGGGATGTGGCTGTTTGTCCAGTCAAGAATGGCACAGTTCTTTGTTGGGAATAATTTTGCCCTGCTGCTCATCTATTATATGGGAATGATGCTGTTTCCGATACCACTGCTTTACTTCATGGCTCATATTCAGAACAATCATTTGCGGCGTCCGCTCATATGGCTTGCCTATTTGTTTGCACTTAACTTTGCCGTGTGTAGTGTGTTGCAATTTGCTGATGTGAGAGACTATAGTCTGACAGTATATAGTACCGGTATTTTAATGATTATTGCCCTTATTTTAATGCTGATTAATGCGATTGTTGAGCTGCACTACCGCAATAGGGAATTTATATCAATGGCGGTGGGAATCTATTTCCTTGCTTTTTTTGCTGCGATTGAACTTTGGGGGGTCGTTTACCATCAAAATCACTGGATTGGTGATTATGTGCGTTACGGAATGGTCTGTCTTTTAATGACGCTGTTATACAAGGCTGCCCGCAATATGGTAAATGCTGTTGAGGCGGCTAGGACAGCCGCCTATTATGAACAGCTTGCGATAATTGATTTGATGGCGAACTGCTACAGCAGGACAGCATACAATCAGGATGTTGAGAAGCTTTCTAAGGAGAGCATGGAGGGAGTATGCGTTTTGTTGTTTGATGTCAATAATCTGAAGAATATCAATGATACCTACGGACATCTTGCAGGGGATAAAGCAATTAAAACCTGTGCACTTTGTATCCGTAAGGTATTTGAACGGGTTGGTAAGGTTTACCGTATCGGTGGTGATGAGTTTACAGTAATCATTTCCCAATGTGATAAAAATATGCTGTTACAACGCCTGGCGGTATTTCAGAGGTTAGCAGGCGAGCAGAATAAACGTCTGGAATTCACATTTCAGGTGGCATGGGGATATGCCATATATGAGCCGGTAAAGGATAATAGGATAGAGGATTTGATTCATCGGGCGGATGCATCCATGTATGAGCATAAACAGCGGATGAAGGAGAAGGGATAATAATTTTATTCCCGCAGGCAATGAGCCAAGTGACTAAAGCATTTAAGAAAAGTATTTTAAACACTTGTCTTATCCCTACGAAATCCCCCTATTTTCGGTAGTATTCCCAAAATGATTGTGGTATAATAGACCTAAGGAGAGCCCGGCGAAGCTGGGAGAATACCCTTAGGTCGTAAAACAGGGTAGACATTTGATTAGTAATTATGATTACTGCGTTATATCGGGAAAGGGAGGTTTTTTATGGTATCAGCAACTGTAACAATTCATAATCCACAGGGACTTCACATGCGGCCGGCAGGTTTGTTTGCGAAAGAGATGGATGCCTTTCAATGTGATGTGAATATCGTCTTTAATGGTAAGAAGATTAATGCGAAGAGTGTGATGAATATTATTGCATCCTGTATAAAATGCGGTTCGGAGATTGAGGTACAATGTACAGGGGCGGATGAACAGAGGGCGATGGACAGAGCGATGGAATTGTTTGTAGAAATGTAAAATGAAAGTTTGCTATTCGTGAATTGCAAAATTAATTGTAGAAATTGAAATAATTATTAATGTTATCCATATTTTTTCTCGTTTTATCAAGAAAAAATATGGATAATTTTTTGCATAATTGTATTAGATAAGCGTATAAATAGAAAAAATAATTTTTATTGTCAGATAATTTTGGGAATAATATATTAGTTATCAAATTATCTGACAATACAGAATATTTTTCTTGTTTACACGTTTGTTTTTTTGGTGTATGATAGTTTCAGTTGATAAAATTTCATTGCTGTGAATGAGAAAGGATGAGTAATGTATGAAACCTTGTAGGAAGGATGCGGTTGGTTTATATGACCCACGCTTTGAACATGATAACTGCGGTATTGGAGCAGTTGTGAATATTAAGGGGAAGAAGAGCCACAGGACAGTTGCACAGGCATTAAGTATTGTTGAAAATCTGGAGCATAGGGCTGGTAAGGATGCTGAGGGGAAGACGGGAGATGGTGTTGGCATTCTAATGCAGATTCCCCATAAGTTTTTTAAAAAGACAGCGCAAGAGTCTGGCATGTTGTTAGGTGAGGAGAGAGAGTACGGCGTAGGTATGTTTTTCTTCCCACAGGATGAATTAAAGAAAAACCAAGCAAAGAAGATGTTTGAGATAATTGTTGCCAAGGAAGGGTTGGAGTTTCTTTTCTGGCGTGAGGTTCCGACAGTACCGGATGTACTGGGCAATAAGGCATTAGAATGCATGCCTTGCATTATGCAGGCCTTTGTAAAAAAACCTAAGGATGTACAAAAAGGTTTGGACTTCGACCGTAAGCTTTATGTGGCACGCCGGGTATTTGAACAGTCCAATGATAATACCTATGTGGTTTCCCTAAGCAGCAGGACGATTGTATATAAGGGTATGTTTCTTGTGGGACAGCTTCGTACCTTTTTCCTTGATTTGCAGGATGAGGATTTTGAGTCTGCGATTGCCATGGTGCATAGCCGTTTTTCTACGAATACAACCCCGAGCTGGGAGAAGGCTCACCCTAACCGTTTTATGGTACACAACGGTGAGATTAATACCATCCGTGGCAATGAGGATAAGATGCTTGCCAGAGAGGAGAATATGGAATCCGATTATTTGAAGAATGAGATGCATAAGCTGATTCCGATTGTGAATCCGGCAGGCTCTGATTCCGCAAGGCTTGATAATACGCTTGAATTTCTGGTAATGAGCGGGATGCCACTGCAAAAAGCGGTTATGATTACGATTCCGGAGCCGTGGGCGAACAATAAGACCATGAGCCAGAAGAAGAAGGACTTTTATCAGTATTATGCTACGATGATGGAGCCTTGGGATGGTCCGGCATCCATCCTGTTTTCCGATGGGGATGTGATGGGAGCAGTGCTTGACCGGAACGGATTACGTCCATCACGTTACTATATCACGAAGGATGGCTATATGATTCTTTCCTCCGAGGTGGGAGTACTTGATTTGGAGCCTTCTAATATTATGGTAAAGGAACGTCTGCGTCCGGGTAAGATGCTGTTGGTAGATACGGTGGCTGGCAAAGTTATTGATGATGACGATATCAAGGAGAAATATGCTTCTGAGCAACCTTACGGAGAGTGGCTGGACGCCAATCTGGTACGTCTGTCTGATTTAAAGATTCCAAACCAGCGTGTGCCGGAGTATGATAAGGAAATGCGTGTACGGATGCAGAAGGCGTTCGGCTATACTTATGGAGAGTTAAAGGAGAGTATTCTTCCAATGGCAGAGAACGGTTCTGAGGCCATTGCGGCAATGGGGGTTGATACACCGATTGCGGTATTGTCGCAGCATCATCAGCCACTATTTAATTATTTTAAACAGTTGTTTGCTCAGGTTACCAATCCGCCGATTGATGCCATTCGTGAGAAGGTGATTACGGCGACGGAGGTATATATCGGTAAGGATGGCAATATTTTAGAGGAAAAAGCGGATAACTGTCATGTGCTTAAGGTAAGTGACCCGATTCTGACCAGTACAGATTTATTAAAGATAAAGACGATGAAGGTGCCGGGACTTCAGGTGGAGGAGATTCCGATTACCTATTATAAGAATACTTCCCTAGAGCGTGCTATTGAGCATTTGTTTGTTGAGGCAGACAGGGCATACCGGGATGGTGCGAATATTTTAATTCTTACTGACCGTGGTGTGGATGAGAACCATGTAGCAATTCCTTCCCTGCTGGCAGTTTCTGCAATGCAGCAGCATCTGGTAAAGACGAAGAAGCGTACGTCTGTAGCGATGATTTTAGAATCTGCAGAGCCGAGGGAGGTACATCATTTTGCGACACTGCTTGGTTATGGTGCCTGTGCGATTAATCCGTATCTGGCACAGGAATCCATCAAGCAGTTGATTGATGAGGGAACGCTTGATAAGGATTACTATGCGGCAGTCAACGATTACAATGCAGCAATCCTGAACGGAATTGTGAAGATTGCATCTAAGATGGGTATCTCTACGATTCAGTCTTATCAGGGGTCACAGATATTTGAGGCGATTGGTATTGACCAAGAGGTAATAAATAAATATTTTACCAATACCGTTAGCCGGATTGGTGGCATTACCCTTGAAGATATTGCGGAGGATGTGGATGTTCGCCATTCCAAAGCATTTGATTTGCTAGGCTTAAAGCAGCCGTTGTCTCTGGACTCAGCAGGATGGCATAAATTTAGAAGTGGTGGAGAGGAGCATTTATATAATCCCCAGACGATTCATGCCCTGCAGGTTGCAACAAGAACCGGGGATTACGATAAGTTTAAGGAATATACACGGCTCATTAATGAGGAGATGGAGCCGATGAATCTTCGGGGGTTAGTGGAGTTCAACTATCCGAAGAAGGGAATTGCCATTGATAAGGTAGAAAGTGTAGATGAGATTGTAAAGCGGTTTAAGACGGGAGCTATGTCTTATGGTTCGATATCGCAGGAGGCCCATGAGACGATGGCGATTGCGATGAATATGCTTCACGGTAAATCGAACTCTGGCGAAGGTGGAGAGGATTTGGAGCGTATCGAGACGAAGGGGCAGAAGGTGGACCGTTGCTCGGCGATTAAACAGGTGGCTTCCGGACGGTTTGGTGTCACCAGCCGTTATCTGGTGAGTGCAGACGAAATCCAGATTAAGATGGCACAGGGGGCAAAGCCCGGCGAGGGTGGTCATCTGCCTGGTAAAAAGGTATATCCATGGGTAGCTAAGACAAGACATTCTACTCCGGGCGTAGGGTTAATTTCCCCACCACCACATCACGATATTTATTCGATAGAGGATTTGGCACAATTAATATACGATTGTAAAAATGCCAATGTGAATGCCAGAATCAGTGTAAAGCTTGTTTCCGAGGCAGGAGTTGGTACGGTTGCTGCTGGTGTTGCTAAGGCTGGTGCACAGGTGATTCTGATTTCCGGCTATGATGGCGGTACCGGGGCAGCGCCGAGAAATTCCATTCACAATGCGGGACTTCCATGGGAGCTTGGTCTGGCTGAGACGCATCAGACATTGATTTTAAACGACTTACGTAATAAGGTGATTATTGAGACAGATGGAAAACTGATGACGGGACGGGATGTTGCGATTGCTGCAATTCTCGGTGCAGAGGAATTTGGCTTTGCAACAGCTCCATTAGTGACTATGGGTTGTGTGATGATGCGTGTTTGTAATCTGGATACCTGTCCGGTTGGTGTCGCAACACAGAATCCGGAGCTTCGCAAGCGTTTTACAGGTAAACCCGAATATGTGGTGAACTTCATGCGGTTTATTGCTCAGGAATTAAGAGAGTATATGGCAGCATTGGGAGTAAGCACAATCGATGAATTAGTGGGACGTGCGGATTTATTGAAGGAAAAGAAAGAGGCTAAGGAGCATAAGATTGATTTGTCAAGGATTCTTAGCAATCCGTGGGTGAATGAATTTAAGCTGGCACCATATCGCAAGAAAAATGCGTTTGATTTCCAACTGGAGCAGACCAAGGACGAAACAGTACTGATGAAGGAGCTTAAGACAGCTCTTAACAAAAAACAGAAACGGAGCATAGAGGTGGATGTTACCAATATTGACCGTACTTTTGGAACGATTTTTGGTGCAGAGATTACAAGAAAATATTACGATACCTTAGAGGAGGATACCTTCACAGTAAAATGTAACGGTAGTGGCGGCCAAAGCTTTGGTGCATTTATTCCTAAGGGATTGACCTTAGAGCTTGTAGGAGATAGCAATGACTATTTTGGTAAGGGCTTATCCGGCGGTAAGCTTATCGTTTATCCTCCGAAATCTGCGGCATTTCAGGCGGAGGACAATATTATTATCGGTAATGTGGCACTCTATGGTGCCACGAGCGGTAAGGCATATATCAATGGTATTGCGGGCGAGCGGTTCTGTGTGCGTAATTCCGGTGTGATTGCCGTTGTTGAGGGAACCGGTGACCACGGCTGTGAGTATATGACCGGAGGCCGGGTAGTTGTGCTTGGAAAGGTTGGCAAGAATTTTGCTGCCGGAATGTCTGGCGGAATTGCTTATGTGCTAGATGAGGACTCCGACCTTTATATGAAGGTGAATAAGGGAATGGTTTCTTTAGAGCCGGTAACGAATAAGTATGATGTGCTGGAGCTTAAGGAGATTATTGCTGACCATGTGGCATATACCAATTCCGGGAAGGGTAAGAAGATTTTAGATAATTTTTTGGATTATCTGCCGAAATTTAAGAAGATTATTCCTCATGATTACAAGCGTATGATGAATACCATTGTGCAGATGGAGGAAAAGGGCTTAAGCAGTGAACAGGCACAGATTGAGGCATTTTATGCTAATGCGAAGAACTAGGAAGGAGGAGAAAAATGGGAAAGGCAACAGGATTTTTAGATTATGAACGTTTGAATAGTGAAGAGATTATGCCGTTAGAACGGATAAAGAATTTTGATGAATTTCATGTACCTCTTTCTAAAGAGAAGCAGCAGCTTCAAGGTGCAAGATGTATGGAATGCGGTGTTCCATTTTGCCAGTCCGGCATGATGTTAAATGGAATGGCAAGCGGATGTCCGCTTCACAATCTGATTCCGGAGTGGAATGATCTGGTATATCATGGAAACTGGGAGCAGGCATTTCACCGTTTGAAAAAAACATCGAGCTTTCCGGAGTTTACTTCCCGTGTCTGTCCGGCACTTTGTGAAGCAGCGTGTACCTGTGGATTGAATGGGGATGCGGTAGCAACGAAGGAAAATGAGCGGGCGATTATTGAGACTGCCTATGAAAATGGATGGGCGGCTGCTAAGCCGGTGGAGGTTCGCACCGGAAAGAAGGTTGCGGTGATTGGGTCCGGTCCGGCAGGACTTGCGGTGGCAGACCAGTTGAACCAGAGAGGACATGAAGTAACGGTATATGAGAGAAGTGACCGTGTTGGTGGTTTGCTGATGTATGGTATCCCCAATATGAAGCTTGACAAAGCCATTATTAAGCGGAAGGTTGACATCATGAAGGAGGAGGGGGTGACCTTCCTGACGGGAGTGAATGTTGGAAAAGACATCAAGGCGGATAAAATTAAGAAAGATTACGATGCAGTGGTTCTTGCCTGTGGTGCCTCCAATCCAAGAGATATCAAGGCACCGGGTAGAGAGGCTGATGGCATTTACTTTGCGGTAGATTTTTTAACAGCCAATACAAAAAGCCTTCTTGATTCAGAATTTAAGGATAAGAAATATATCGAGTGCAAGGGGAAGAATGTAATTGTTATCGGTGGTGGTGATACCGGAAATGATTGTGTTGGCACTGCGGTTCGTCATGGAGCCAAGAGTATTGTTCAGGTGGAGATGATGCCGCCGCTCCCAGCTTGCCGTGCGGAATCCAATCCGTGGCCAGAGTGGCCGAGAGTTTTAAAAACAGACTACGGTCAGGAGGAAGCAATTGCCGTATATGGCAGCGACCCAAGAATTTATCGAACGACGGTCAAGGAGTTTATCAAAGATAAAAAGGGGAAGCTTACCAAGGTGAAACTGATAAGCCTTGCATGGGAAAAGGATGAAAACACGGGGCGGACAGTGATGAAGGAAGTAGAGGGCAGTGAAAAGGAATACCCAGCAGATATCGTACTGATAGCAGCAGGATTTCTTGGAAGTCAGGATTATGTAACGAAAGCGTTCGGTGTGGAGGTCAATGAAAGAACGAATGTAAAAACAGAGAAGGACAGTTATCACACCAATGTAGATAAGGTATTTACAGCAGGCGATATGCATCGTGGCCAGTCTCTGGTTGTATGGGCAATCCATGAAGGGCGAGAAGCTGCTAAAGCAGTTGATAAGGAACTTATGGGATATACGAACTTGGAATAGCTACGAGCCATGCGTTCACAAAAAAGAAATGCTTTTTGAAAGCTTGCTTTCGGAAAAGCATTTCTTTTTTTGTGAACATACGGCGACAGCCGTCCATGAGAGAAGCTCACATGCAAAGCATGTGAGCGGAGCGAATGCATGGCGGGAAGAAAGCAAGCGAATGCATGGCGGAGCCAAATGCAAGCTAAGCGCAACACATACAACTACACTTCCCCTCTCACCCATTTATTTCTTCCAACGGTTTATCAGTACTCTTTATATGATGCCCAATAATCTCGGAGACATCAGTAATCGTCATAAAAGCAGAATAATCATCCTTTTCAATAATCTTGCGCAGAGTGGTAAGCTCCATTCTGGTGATGACGCAGTAAAGGATGGTTTTCTCGCCGGATATAAGACCATTTCCTTTCATAAAGGTAACGGTACGACCGAGGGTCTGATAGATGTCATCCGCAATCTGTTTTCCCTCATCTGTAATAATCATTACCGCCTTACCCTGATCCAGTCCGGTGTTGATGTAATCGACCACCTTGGAGGTGATAATATAAGTCAGCAGACTATATAATGCACGGTCAAGTCCGAATAAAATACCGGCAGACAAAAAGATAACAATATTACAGCACAGAACAATCTGTCCAACAGATAGCCGCGTTTTTCGTGATACCATAATGGCAACGGTTTCTGTACCGTCAAGGCAGCCTCCGTTTCTGATAATCAAGCCAACACCCAGCCCCAGAATCAAACCGCCGAATACGGTAGCGAGTAATTCATCGTATGTGGCGTTGTGCCAGTGGTGAAAGATTTCTAAAAAGATGGAAAACACACCCATGGCAACCAGTGTCCTAAGCCAGAAAAACCGTTCCAGCTGCTTGGCTCCAGCCAGTACAAAGGGGAGGTTCAGGCAGATTGTTAAGATACTAAGGGATATCGGTGTCAGATTGCTGATAATAATACTAATACCGACGATTCCTCCATCCAGTATCTTAGCCGGAACTAAAAATTCTTCTAATGCAAAGGCGGCGATAATGGCGCCGATAATGAGATTAAAATAACGTAATACATGATGCTTCATTGGCATTCCTCCTATAATTATAGATAATTTGATATACCGAAATTCGGTAATGGGGATAAAACGGTTACTAAATAAACCAAGCATAAAGACTTAGTCTGTTATCACTAATAATAAGGTAAATAATAGGAGAGCATTAAAGTAATACTCATAAATAATAAGAATGAAAGTAAAGAACATTCTATAATGAAAATCATTCGCTTGAAACGATACAAAGAACTATCTATGTATATGCGAATATTGATATATTTATTATAGCATAAAAAGGAAAGGGAAACAATGAACAAAATGTGAAAAAAGTATAATATGAAAAAACAAAAAAGCTGCTATGCTGTGAGATTGCCACAATTTTTACTTGGATTTTACATTTTACCTAAATAAATTTTACACACTCTTGTTACACTAATATTATGATGTACTAGGATTATTCGCAAGCAGCATTAGTGTACTGACCCATTCATATTTCGCTAAACGGCTTGCCTGAAGTTCCATCTGCTACGTTAGCTTCAATCGACGATGCCACCGCATCGCCTCATTCAGCCGCCTTGCAGAGTGAACATTCATTCTGCGTCGTTTAGCTGAAAATGAATGGGACAGTACACTAGCGGGGCGGATTTTGAAGAATGGTGTAAGAAAGAGGAGTGTTTTATGAATTTTTTTAATGTGTTAACGATGATTGGTGGTCTGGCTCTTTTTCTGTATGGGATGAATGTGATGGGAGATGGTCTGGCAAAGGTTTCCGGTGGTAAACTAGAGGGTATTCTGGCGAAGCTGACCTCTAATCCCGTAAAGGCAGTTTTGCTTGGGGCAGGTGTGACAGCCGTAATTCAGTCTTCTTCCGCAACCACAGTTATGGTGGTAGGTTTTGTTAATTCCGGTCTGATGAAGCTTCATCAGGCGGTGGGAATTATTATGGGTGCCAATGTTGGTACTACTGTTACTTCATGGATTTTAAGTCTTTCCGGTATTGAGAGTGATAATTTCTTTGTACAGCTGTTAAAGCCAACATCCTTTTCGCCGGTATTGGCATTGGCAGGTATCATATTAATGATGTTTTGTAAATCCGGAAAAAAGATGGATGTCGGTTCGATTCTGGTTGGCTTTGCGATTTTGATGTTTGGTATGGATACCATGAGTGGTGCAGTAGAGCCCTTGAAGGATGTACCGGAGTTCACCAGCATTTTAACCATGTTTTCTAATCCATTCCTGGGTATGCTGGCGGGGGCACTTTTGACCGCCATTATTCAGTCTTCTTCGGCGTCTGTGGGTATTTTACAGGCGTTATGTTCGACGGGAACGCTTGGCTATAATACGGTGCTTCCGGTAATTATGGGACAAAATATTGGAACCTGTGTGACGGCGATTCTTTCCAGTGTAGGGGCAAATAAGAATGCGAAACGAGCGGCCTTTGTTCATCTGTATTTTAATTTTATCGGTACGATTATATTTATGGTGGTATTTTATTCCATCAATGTATTTCAACCCTTTGCCTTTTTAATTGAGCCAGCGAATCCGGCGGGAATTGCAATGATTCATTCTCTTTTTAATATTGGTGCCACCGTTGTATTGCTGCCATTTTCTAAGGGGCTGGAAAAATTAGCGATTCTCTCTATTAAAGATAAAGAGGAGACAGCTGTCCCTGCGTCTGAGCAGCAGACGGATGCACAGCTCCAGTTATTGGACGAGCGTTTTTTGGACCGTCCGGCATTGGCATTAATGCAGTGTGAGGAAGCGACAAGGCATATGGCTCAGCTTACAGAGCGGTCTATGAAGAAGGCAATTTCCCTGATATTTGAGTATAATGAAGCTGTGGCAAAGGAAGTATTTGTACTGGAAGAGCGCATTGACCATTATGAGGATGCGGTGGGAGGATATCTTGTTAAGTTGTCCAGCCGACACTTATCCTTAAAGGATGGGCAGAAGCTGTCCCAACTCCAGCACGGTATCGGAGATTTTGAGCGAATCAGTGACCATGCAGCCAATATCACGGTTTTGGTAAGAAAAATGATTGCAAAGGAGCAGTCCTTTTCTAATAAGGCATTGGCTGAATTTAAGGTGCTGTCAGGTGCGGTGGAGGATATACTGAGCCGCACGACGCAGGCCTTTGGTTCCGATTCGATACCGCTTTCCATGACTGTGGAACCGTTGGAGGAGGTAATCAATAAGCTTAACAAAGAAATGAAAAAGCGGCATGTAAAGCGGCTTCGCAAAGGGAAGTGCAGTGTGGAAATGGGGTTTGTGCTATCTGATTTGTCTGCTAATTTTGCACGGATTTCGGCTCATTGCAGCAATGTTGCAATTGGTATTATCCAGAGGGAGGAGGAAGATATTGAGGCACATGAATATCTCGATGCACTGGATAAGGGAGAGAATACAGAATTTCGTGAAAATTATCTATCCTTTAAGGAGAAATATGTGTTACCATAAGGGAGAAACGGACAAAAACCAGCTTGGAAAGGGGGAGTACAATGGCATTGATTTATATTGTTGAGGATGATACAAATATTAAAGAGATTGAGATGTTTTCCTTGAAAAATTGTGGATATTCAGTGGAGGGCTTCGATTGTGCGGCTGAGTTTTACTCCCGGCTAAAGGTGCAAAAGCCGGATCTGGTTATTCTTGATATTATGCTGCCGGATGAGGATGGCATTTCCATTGTAGAGAAGCTGAGGGGAAAAGCAGAAACGAGATACCTTCCCATTATTATGGTTACAGCGAAGACGTCCGAAATTGATAAGGTAAAGGGGCTGGATTCCGGTGCCGATGATTATGTCACAAAGCCCTTTGGTGTGATGGAGCTGTTGTCTAGGGTGAAGGCTTTGCTTCGTCGCAGCAATGGAGAAAAAGAAGAGAAGCTGGTGTTAGGTGAGATTGTATTAGAGCCACAAAGACGTACCTGCAAGGTGGGGGACAGAACTGTGGAGCTGACCTTTAAGGAATACGAGCTGCTTCTTATTCTGGTTCAGAATGCGGGAATTGTGTTAAAACGGAATGTTTTGATGGAGAGGGTATGGGGGACCGATTATGAAGGAGAATCCCGAACCCTGGATATGCATATCAAAACATTAAGACAGAAGCTTGGGGATGCCGCAGTACATATAAGAACGGTTCGTAACGTAGGGTATCAGGCAGAATAGAAATTGTGCAGGGAGACCGTATGAATAAAAAAAGTCCAAAGATGAAAAATAAAATAAATATACGGATTATGCTGGCGGTCAGTATTGCAATCTTTGCCACGCTGCTGCTGACAACCGTTGTCTATTATCGAATATTTCAGAGAGAGGTAATGGAGAGCTTAGCAGGTTATGCACATATGTTAGAGGAAACCGGTGTGTTCTATCAGAAGTCTGTGGATATCCAGCCCAAAGAGGAAAACGTACGTATCACGGTTGTGAATAGCAATGGGGATGTGGTATATGATAGTAAGGAGGCGATTGATAAACTTGATAACCACAAGGAACGTCCGGAGATTTCTGAGGCATTTCAAAAGGGAGAGGGCAGAACCATCCGTATGTCTGCCACCATCAACCAATCCAACTTTTACTATGCTGTCAAAATGAAAAATGGGAATGTGCTTCGTGTGGCAAAGGAAACGGAAAATATATTTAGTGTGTTTTTCAGTGCCTTTCCGCTCATAATCGTCATTGCCTTTTTTCTTTTTTTGTTCTGTTTTCTGTTGGGTCATTATCTAACCAAAAGCCTTTTGTCCCCCATCGAGCAGATGGCAGGTAATCTGGACCATTTGGAGCAGGTGTCTGCCTATAAGGAGCTGTATCCCTTTATCGATTTGATTCGTGCACAGCATGAGGATATTGTAAAGGGAGCAAAGATGCGTCAGGAATTTACAGCCAATGTATCCCATGAATTAAAAACTCCTTTGACAGCGATTTCCGGCTATTCGGAATTAATCGAAAACAAAATGACAAACGGTGAAGAGACCATTCGTTTTGCCAGTGAGATACACAGAAGCTCCAAACGGCTGCTAACCTTAATTAATGATATTATCAATCTGTCAGAACTGGATGCGACCGTGGGAGTGGAGCTTGACATGGAGGAGGTTGAGCTATATTCTATATGTGAGAATTGTATTAATATGCTGGAGCCGGCAGCAATGAAGCACGGTGTTCAACTGCATTTAGCAGGGCAAAAGCGTATCATCAATGCCAATCGGGATATGATGGAGGAATTAGTTTACAATCTATGTGACAATGCGATACGTTATAACCGGGACGGTGGCAACCTGTGGGTGAAAGTAGGGCAGGAGCTTCTTATTGCAGACGATGGAATCGGAATATCTAAAGAATATCAGGAACGGATTTTTGAACGGTTCTTCCGGGTGGACAAAAGCCGCTCGAAAAAAACGGGAGGAACGGGACTGGGTCTTGCTATTGTGAAACACATCGTTGAGCTACATAAGGCTGAGATTTTGGTAGACAGTGAAGAGGGAAAGGGAACGAGGATAACAATCCGGTTCGGGAAATGAGGTTCAATATGCGAAGGCAGCAACAAGCGAAATCAGAAAGGCTGAAACAACAGGAGGATTCAGATAAGGTTAAACAGCAGGGGACAGTAACAGAAGAATCCGGGAAGCTCTCCTGCCGTATTTCCGTGCGGAATTTAATAGAATTTATCTTAAGAAATGGCGATATAGATAGCAGCACCAGACAGGGAACGGATGTGAATGCCATGCAGGAGGGGGCTAAGCTTCATCGAAAGCTTCAGAGCCGGGGAGGAAGCCATTATCAGCCGGAGGTTCCGTTGTCAGTTACCATGGATATCGATTGTGCCATGCTTACTGTAGAGGGGCGGGCGGACGGTGTCGTTTCCGGGGCATTAAAGAAGGGCTTACCACAGTATATGCAGGAAGCGATGCAGAAGATGGAGGAAGAGGAAAGAGAGATTATTACGATTGATGAAATCAAGTGCATGTACCGAAGTGTGATGGGATATGAAGAACCGGAAGCACTGCATCTGGCACAGGCAAAATGTTATGCTTATATGTATGCAAGGCAGCATGGACTTTCCAATATTATTGTACAGATTACCTATGTCCAGATCGTATCAGAAACAGTAAAACGATTCTGGTACGATTATTCTTTTTTGGAATTGGAAAAGTGGTTTATTGAGGTGATATTTCAGTATAGCCGTTTTTTGGAGTTTGAGATAGAGCATAAAAGGAGAGTGCGGGAAACAGCGAAGGAGGCTGTTTTTCCTTTTATATATCGGCCGGGACAGCGTGATTTAACCGCCATGGTGTATTCCAGCATGAAGAGGGGAGAGCGTTTGTTTTGTCAGGCACCCACAGGAGTGGGGAAGACGATTTCCACAATTTTTCCTGCGGTAAAGGCAATTGGTGAGGGGCTGGCGGATAAAATTTTTTATCTTACGGCGAAAACGATTACCCGGACAGTGGCGGAGGAGAGTCTTACATTGCTTCGGAAAGAAGGACTTACGCTGTCCAGTGTGACGATTTCTGCAAAGGATAAGCTGTGCATCCTTGAGGAGCGAAACTGTAATCCGGGGATATGTGAGCGGGCAAGAGGGCATTATGACCGGGTGAATGAATGCCTTTATGAGCTGTTATCCAACGAGACTACCATTACAAGAGAGCTGATTGAGGAGTATGCAAAGAGTTATCAGGTATGTCCCTATGAGCTTTCGCTAGATGTGTCTCTTTTTGTGGATGCGGTTATTTGTGATTACAATTATCTCTTTGACCCGAAGGTGCAGTTAAAACGATTTTTTTCTGAGCAGGCGGGTAAGGGGGAGTATCTTTTTTTAATTGATGAAGCACACAACCTTGTGGAGCGGGGACGGAGTATGTACAGTGCCATGCTCTCTAAGGAGGGTGTTTTACATGTAAAAAAGCTGTTAAAGGCACTTCCCGAACCTGTTTATAAGGAGGAGGGCGTACAGACGGTGCGTTGCTTAAATCAGATAAATAAGAAGCTTCTTGCCTATAAGACACAGCTTGATGAAGTGCTTTTAAGCGGGGCAAAGTATAAGCTGATAGAGAGCTGTGATGAGCTTGCCGTCTGCATGTTGCGTTTTGTCTCTTGTATGGAGAAGGTGTTAGAAAAGACAACGGATTTTGATGGCTATAATGAGGTCATGGAGTTCTACTTTGATGTGCATCATTTTCTGAATATGTATGATAAGCTAAGTGAGGATTATGTTATCTATATGGAACCGGAGGGAAATAAATCGATGAGGCTTCATCTGTTTTGTGTGAATCCGGGCAGATTGCTTGGTGAAGTACTTGAAAAGGGGCGGAGTGCTATTTTCTTTTCTGCCACACTGCTTCCCATTAATTATTACAAGGAGCTTTTGACCGGGCAGCAGGAGGACCATGCGGTCTATATCCCATCGCCTTTTCCAAAGGACAACCGTTTTCTTGCCATTACAAGCGGGGTGACAAGCAAATATGCGAGCCGCAGTGTAAAGCAGTATGAACGGATGGTGGATTATATGGAAGCGGCGATGGTAAAGCCGGGGAATTATATGGCATTTTTTTCTTCTTATAAGCTGATGCAGGATGTTTATGCTGTGGCAGTAGAACGTGGACTTGATAAAGATCGTCGCTTTTTGATACAGGAAAATGATATGACAGAGGAGATGCGGGAGCAGTTTTTAGCAGAATTTCAGCACAAGGATGATTTACCGCTTATTGCCTTTTGTATTCTTGGTGGTATTTTTTCGGAAGGAATAGATTTAAAGGAAGACCAGTTAATTGGGGCATTTGTAGTAGGCAACGGCTTGCCACAGGTGTGTATCGAGCGGGATATTATAAACTGCTATTTTAAGGAGCAGGGTTTTGATGGCTTTGCCTATGCTTACATCTATCCCGGTATGAATAAGGTATTGCAGGCAGCAGGACGGGTCATTCGAACCAGTCAGGACGAGGGGATTATACTTCTGATGGATGACCGTTTCCGATATCCGGAGTATAAAAGCTTGTTTCCACAGGAGTGGGAGGACTGTAGATATGTAGGTATCAATAATGTAAGGCAGGAGATTGAGCGGTTTTGGGAGGGAGGGACGAAATAAGTTTGGGTTATAAATTTATAAGGATATTCTTCATAATATCTTAAGGTTTCTTTACAACCTATCTTAATTTTTCTTGATTATAGTAGTGACAGGTAAGTAATTGTGAAACAAAAATACCGTTTTACAATTACTTACCTGCAACACAGGGGTTTATTTAATTAACGAACCATGTGGTGAGGAGGACAGAAAATGTATAATATTTTGGTATGTGATGATGACAAGGAAATCGTGGAGGCAATCAGTATTTATCTGAGTACCGAGGGCTATCAGGTGTTTAAGGCGTACGATGGGATGGAGGCACTTTCTATTCTTAAGAAGGAACAGATACAGTTGCTTTTGATTGATATTATGATGCCAAAACTTGATGGGATTCGTGCAACCATGAAGCTTCGTGAACAGAGCAACATACCAGTCATTATACTATCGGCAAAGTCGGAGGATGCGGATAAAATATTAGGGTTAAATATCGGGGCAGACGACTATGTTACGAAACCCTTTAATCCGTTAGAGCTTGTGGCAAGGGTCAAAAGTCAGCTAAGACGCTATACTACCCTGAATACGGCAGAGGGTAATAAACGTCAGACGCAAGGGGAGTTGCTTATCATAGATGGTCTGACCTTGGATAATGAGAGCAAGCAGGTGAGTGTAGATGGAGAAGAGGTGCGGCTGACACCGATTGAATTTTCTATTTTATACTTTCTAATGTCGCATCCGGGACGGGTATTTTCTACCTCCCAGATTTATGAGCAGATTTGGGAGGAGGAAGCTATCGGTGCAGACAATATCGTCGCTGTACACATCCGCCACATCCGGGAAAAGATTGAAATTAACCCTAAGGAACCAAGATATTTAAAAGTCGTATGGGGGCAGGGCTACAAAATGGAGGCTCCTAAAAAGTAAAGGATGTGAAGAATATGAATCAGGAAGAAAAGGTTATGAAAGAAAAGGTTGTGAAAGAGGAAAAGACTGAAAAAGAAGGGACAGAGGAGTTTGCAGAGGATGGTGCTTTGGAACACGAACATAATGGGACAAGAGATAAGGAGAGAAAGGATCCGCGTGCTAAGACTGTTTTGTTGATGCGAATTGCACTCTTTTTTACTCTGTTATTACTTAGTGTTGGTGTAATGCTATTTGTAGGACTTTATGATTATGAGGAATTCTGGCAGGATGGCTGTAAGAATAAGGAAGAGTATTATACCAGTGCAGCGTTTGATGATGTATTGCAGTCATGGTCCAATCAGGTTTGTGCTTATATGAAAGCCAATGATTTTATTAAGGCAGAGGATGCTTTCATTCTCTCTGACAAATTGTATTCCCTGACGGAATACAGTGCATTGGCAGATAAGGATTTATTTGTTGAGAAAGCGGTTACAGAGGATACCCTTCCGGCGGATTCTGTTTCCTATTCTGATATAAAAAAAGAGAATGCATATGTTGCAGGAAGCATCTATGACGGTTTTGACAGAGGGGAAGAAGAAGCGTTTTTTTATGATAATCTTAGGATTAATTTGCAGGAGCTGACAGGAGATAAAGATATCAAAAGCTTTATTCATCTGAATGGAAGGGAATATTATGCGTTGCTTGATAAGTACTGTTCGGCAGAGAATTTAGAGCAGGAATTGATTCAAAATCAGTTTGCCGGGGACATAGAACGGTTTTCTGAAAACGATGAGGAAGATGATGTTATCGAGGGAGTAGATGAGACTACCGAGAGGGCAGATGGGACAACCGAAAAGAAAGATACTGCTGGAACCGGGAAAGCCCCTAAAGGCTTTTATAATGAATTTAACGGCAGCCTTATTATTTATTCGTATTCCGGCGGGGAGGATGGCAATGGACATTTTCTGTTAGATGCGAAAGATACCCAGTATGATTATGCGATGAGGGATGTTTCTATTTCGAAGGACTTTTATATTCCAACTGCATTGTTGGATTACAGCTCCCGGGAAAACTTTGAGAAATCCCTGATTACGACTCCGTTTTCGACTGTTCAGGATATATTGGCATATCTCAGCGTGCAAAGCTATCTGGAGGAGCATGAAGGAGAATGGGGATGGGCACATACCTTTAGTTCCCGGATAATGAATCAGTTTGATTATGCGATTACGTATCTTGATGAAAACGGAAAAAAGCAGGTTCTTTCTAATTGCGAGAGAATGCGGCTGGAGGGGGGAGATACCCTGGTTTATGACAGGGATACAAAAACGGTATCAACCAATATCAAGGGAGTTGATTTTTCAAAGGAGAAGGATTTTTTTAAGACGATAAAGGAGTGTAATGAGATTATAAGGGTGGAACTGCGTCTGGATGCTGGTTTTGGTTTTAATGCCCTGGGGGTTAATTATCTGATTTCTCTGGCAGCGGCACACAAGAGTGGTATTATACTTGCAGAGGTTCTGCTTGCGATTTTGGCTGTTTTATTGATTGTTGCAATTATTTGGATGCTTCCGGCACAGCCGTATAAAAGGGATTATCACCTTCTTTTTACTAAGACGGTGTTTTATGGGGTGGCATTTGCTTGTTCTTTTGGAGCTGCCATGGCACTGCTTGTTGGTGTGTGTAATATTGGAATGCACTTTAATCCCTTTGTCCGTCTTATAGCTGTGGGAATTGCTTTTGTATTTTTGACTGGGATTGCCTATGTTGTTATAACAGAATATTTCCATAGCTGTATTCGGTTGTTAAAGGCACACCGGTTTAAGGAATACCTGTTGCTGTACCGTATATATGCCAGGTCTACAGGTTCGGTGAAGGGCGGTCTTTGTGCTGTAAAACAGTTTTTTGCAGAAATCTGGCAGGCGACTCCATATGCGAAAAGAGCAATTGTAAAAAGGGTAGGATTGCTGCTTGGTGTGATGGGCTGTTTGTTTATGATGGTGGTGGCGATGTGCTCCGGCATCGGTGTATTGATTTTGCTCTTTTTCCTTGCCTTATGTGCTGTTCTGCTATTAGAAGCACATGATATTTACCGGCTTGCGCTGGACCAGAAGATGCTTGATAGTATTGTCGATGGAATTAAGCAACTTACCAATGGGGATTTGTCCTATAAGATTAATACGCAGAATATGAGCGGAGATAAGAAGCAGCTGGCAGAAATGATTAACCACATTGGCGACGGGCTGGAAAAGGCGGTTGCCCAGAGTATTAAGGACGAACGGTTAAAGGCAGAGCTGATTACGAACGTGTCCCATGATATTAAAACACCGCTTACTTCGATTATCAATTATGTAGATTTGATGAAGCGGGAGCATGTATCAGAGGAGCCGCTAAAGGGTTATATCGAGGTGTTAGAACAGAAATCCCAACGGTTAAAGCAGTTGACGGAGGATTTGGTAGAGGCGTCGAAGGCAAGCACGGGAAATATTGATTTGGAGCCGGTAGACTTAAATATGACAGAGCTGTTGTCCCAGACCATTGGAGAGTTTGAGGATAAGTTTTCAGAGAAAAACCTGACACTTGTGCCTAAGATAACGGAGGAGGAAATCGTTATCTTTGCGGATGGCAGAAGATGTTACCGAATATTTGAGAATCTGTTCCAGAATATATATAAATATGCAATGCCGGGTACAAGAGTGTATCTAAATCTTGAATCTAGGGAAAATGAAGTTGTCCTGTGTCTGAAAAACATATCGGAATCTCCGTTGACGGTAGATGTATCGGAGCTTACCGGACGATTTGTCAGAGGGGATGCTTCAAGAACGACGGAGGGCAGTGGATTAGGCTTGTCTATTGCCCAGAGCTTAACAACATTGCAAAATGGAAGTTTTCAGATAGAGCTTGATGGGGATTTGTTTAAAGTAACAATTGTTTTTGAAAGGAAGAGATAAAATATAAAAATCTAAAAAGGTACTCCGGCTATTTAGAAGGAATAGCCGGAGTACTATTTATTGGAACAATTTTTGGTGGATTTTGCTTTTGGAGTTGGATAAAATGCACAAAAAATAATGATTTCTTAATATATTTTTATGGTTTCCTTGCTTTTTGCTGGGGAATCAAGTAAAATATTTTATGTATCCTACATTTAGGAGGATGGAAGTAATGAGCAAAGTTGGAAAGGATATTCCAGATGAAGAATTCACGAGTTGACGGTGTTATTTATGCTAAGTATAAGCATGATGATAATTTAGATAGGATTATTGAGATTGATGAGCAGTTTACCCGGTTCTTAGGTTATACCATGGAGGATATTACCGCACAGGACATAGGGTTGATGGACTTGATTTTTGAGGAGGACAAGGAAGTTTATTCTGCTTTGGTGGACAAGTGTTTCGCTGAGAGGGAGGAAGCATATATTGCACACTATGTGAAGGCGATGGATGGTTCTGCTGTCTTTGTATTTTGTTACGGCAAGAGGTATACGGCAGACAATGGTCATGTGATTATTGAGGTAATCATTGGTGAATTGACCGGACTTTACAAAAGTGCACAGAAGTCACAGGAGAATCAGATTATCTTAAAAAGTGTTTTGGATAACTTCATGGGTGGTGTTGGAATATTTACGGTCGATGGCAGGCAGTTTTCTTCCAGTTACTTGAGTGAAGGTTTTTTTGATGTCATTGGAATGGATAAAGATATGTTTGCCAATGATTTTAAGGATTTTTCCCGCCTGCTTTATGGAGAAGATATCTTAAAGCTTTACAGGGATGTAGGAAATTGTATTTCTACAGGTAATAATACTATTGGGGAATATCGTTTTATTAATCTGGACAATGGTTTTCACTGGATGCAGGTGCGGTTCTCCTTGTTAGATAAGGAGGAGGGACTGCCCCGCATCAGTGCATTTTTCATGGATATAACAGATAGTAAGCTGGAACAGCAGCGGCTTCAGGCAAGAAACAAGGAGCTTTCCTTTAAGTCGGAGATTGATTCTTTGACCGGGGTATATAATCATAATGCATTTATCCAGCATGCAATTTCCTTCATGGAACAGCATAAGGGGGTATATGCGGCATTATTGATTATTGATATTGATGACTTTAAGCTGGTCAACGATATTCTCGGACACTACGAGGGTGACCGTGTGCTGATGGAGACCGCAAAACGTTTGAATGAACTTTCTGTGAACAAGGGATTTGCCGGACGCTTAGGCGGCGATGAATTTGCTATATTTTTAAATAGGGTTGCAGGTCAAGGAGATGCAGTTGCGTTTGCAGAAGACCTCTGTAATAATATGTCAGAGATTAAGTTGAAAACTGGATTTTCCGTATCAGTTGGTATTTATGGTGACAAGTCCGGACAGGAGACGTTTCAGGATTTATATGCCAAAGCAGATCAGGCATTATATGCGGCGAAGCGTGCCGGGAAGAATGGATATGTTCTTTATGATAATATCAGAAAAGAAGCGAAGTATGAGGAGAAGGATATTGATAGTAGCTTTTTTTCAGAATCCGGTTTTGTACTTGATGAGATGAGTGATATTATCTATATTTGTGATGCAGAGAATTATGAGCTGCTATTTATTAATAAGGTGTTGAAGGAGCATTTTCATATTGAATCAGACGACGAGGCGTTTTATAAGGGCAAAAAATGTTATGATATTCTGCACGGTTTTAACAAGCCGTGCGATTATTGTACGAAGGAATGCCTTGCTGAGAAGGGGGATTATCTGTTTCAATATCATGAGAACAAGACGAATCATAACTATGTCTGTAAGGAGCGGATGGTGTATTTTGCAAACCGCAAGGCAAGAATGATAGTGGCGATGGATGTTACGGACGGCAATGATATTGTTAAGGCGTTGTCAGGACGGTTTGAGTTGGAGGAAGCATTGAAGGGTTGTATGCTTGAGATGGCATCCAGCGTGGAGTATAAGAAGACGTGCCGTAAAACCTTAAGTATTCTTGGAGATTATTATAGGGCTGACCGTATCTGTTTCTTTACGGACAATGGGGAGAATAAAGATTATTTTGAATGGTATGGAAGCAGGATGGATGCATTGCTTGATGATGATTATCATATCAAAGAGCAGTATCGCAATGGAATATGGTGTAATGAGATTCTTGATAATAAGCCTGTTGTTCTAAATGAGGTGGAGGGGCTCAAGAAGTCGAAACCTGAGATTTATCAGCAATTAATGGATTCCAAGGTATGGTCTCTTTATTCGATGCCGGTTAAGCATGAGCGCTTAAAGGGTAAGCTTTTGGTATGTAATCCCAAAAACCATCTGGGAGATTTGACGGTACTTGAGCTGCTTACTATATTTCTTTCCAATGAGATTTCCAAATGGGAAATCTGGCAATACAGAAAATATGAGGTGTATCATGACAAGCTGACGGGAACATTAAATCGTGCTGCATATATTGATGATATCAGCAAGCTGCAGGATGCAGACCGCTTGGGGTATCTGCTTGCGGATGTGGACAATCTGAAGGAGGTCAATAACCAATTTGGTTTTGAGTATGGCAATCAGATGGTGAAGCAGATAGCAGATATCCTAAAAAATACCTTTGATGGATATAAGGTGTACCGTTTTGATGGAGATGACTTTGCAGTATGCTGTGAGAATATTGAAAAAACAGATTTTATGGAGCGGGTGGATTGTGTAAGGACGTTGCTGGAAGCTCACCCTGTAGGGGCTTCCATAGGTTATGTGTGGGATGATTTTGATAAGAATTTACAGGTTATGAATACCCACGCTGAGGAGATGCTTAGGCTGAATAAACAGAAGTGTCTCCGGCGTAATGTGTCTGACAATCAGGATGCAAGGAAATATTCCGAAGAGAATGTTTCTAAGTGGCTTAATAATGGTAATTTTATGATTTATTTGCAGCCAAAGATTGACTTAAATACGGATGAGCTTTGTGGTGCAGAGGCATTGGTACGTCTGAACCACCCGGTACATGGTATATTAACCCCCGACCGTTTTATTCCGCAGCTTGAGACGGTAGGAATTATTGCCGCCGTTGATTTGTGGGTGTTTGAACAGGTATGTGAGACATTGCACCGATGGAAGCGGGAGGGGAAGACGATGGTTCCGGTTTCCTTTAACTTTTCAAGAAAGACGTTGCTGGAGGAAGAGCTAATTGAGAAGATGGAGGAGATTATAAAACGATATCAGGTTGACCGGGAATATTTGGAGGTTGAAATTACAGAGACGGTTGGAAGTCTGGAGCATGATATGGTTTCGGAGATTGCCAAACGCCTTCATGGGCGAAGTTTCCGGTTATCTATGGATGATTTTGGTACGAAGTATTCCAGCATTTCTGTATTATCCTTGATGCGGTTTGACGAGCTTAAGATTGACCGGAGCATGGTATGGAATCTTGCAGGAAATGAAATCAGCCAGAAACTGGTGAAGCATATTATTGCGATGTGTGCTGATATTGGGATTGAATGCATCGCAGAGGGAGTAGAAACAGAGGAGCAGAAGCAGCT
The DNA here is from genome assembly GCA_017621205.1 of Lachnospira sp. GTDB lineage: Bacteria > Bacillota > Clostridia > Lachnospirales > Lachnospiraceae > NC2004. The sequence goes on along the minus strand of JAGATQ010000017.1, from coordinate 67,463 downwards.
GTTAAAGTCTTTGAATTGTGTGAAGGCACAGGGGTATTACTATAGTAAACCGATATCTGTAAAGGAGTTTGAAGAATATTATAATTAACTGGTTTTTTAGGAAAGGTGGAACGGCATGGCAGCGGCAAATGGTTTAAGCTATGATAAATGGACGGTGGCATCTTTGGAGGAACAGAAAAAGATTGCCAAAGCATTTCGCTTTAGGGGAATGGGTATGCTTGTTGGTTACATTGTTCTTCTTGCAGTCATTGTAACAAGTATTTTGATTAATATATTTTTTCAGCAGGTGAATCTGGTTTTTGTAATTATTTTTTTGTTACTGGCATTGGGGACGGTTGCGGGACTTGGAAATCAAGTCAAAATTGTGCGGCAGATGAAGCAGAACAGGTTTGAGATTAGAGATGCGGTTGTTAAAAAAATCAACTATACCAATAAACGCCGATACAACATTACCTCTTATGAACTTGAGATATCGGAGAGAAATGTAATCAAAACAATTGTGGTATCAAGGAGTTATCAGACCTTCCGCCCGAGGATAGGTGATGTTGTGCTTTTGGCAAAGCCACAAAAGACGATGAGTATTTATTTTTATGAGCGGTTGAAAGAGGGGGAGAGGTAGCAGCTTAGAAATACTGTTTTATAACTTGTTATAAGGTTTCATTATTTGGGGGATACTGTACTTGTAGACAACAAAAGCTTCGATAGCAATATAGTAATTATTTACTTTGAATGTAGTTTATGTGCGGAGCTTGAGAGATTTACAATACAGGTATGGGAATGGAATGTAATGGGGAGTATGGAATACGAGGCAGAGGGGATGCCTCCGAAGAAGAGAAAACCTTTTACTACAACACGATTAATTTTATTAAGTTTTCTGCTGGCAATTTTGATTGGTACAGCTTTTCTATGTCTGCCGATATCCAGTGCCTCTGGCGAATGGACAGAACCGGTTACAGCCCTGTTTACTGCTACGACTTCCGTATGCGTAACAGGGCTTGTTGTAGTTGATACCTGCACATATTGGAGCCTGTTTGGGCAGATTGTGATTTTAATTCTGATACAGCTTGGTGGTCTTGGTATTCTATCCTTTACAACATTGCTGATGCTGGCACTTGGAAGGCGGGTAACAGTAAGAGACCGTCTGTTGATGATGGATGCTTTTGACTGGAACGATGTTGGCAGTTCCATGAGATTTCTGACAAGGGCATTTCATGTTACCTTAGTTATTGAAGCTTTGGGAGTCTGTTGCTATTGCTTTATTTTTATTCCTCAGTTTGGGTTCAAGGGAATCTGGTATTCCCTGTTTCATTCTGTTTCTGCTTTTTGTAATGCAGGGATAGATATTTTGGGAACGGATAGTCTTGAAGCATATGTTTTTCATCCTTTTATGAATATAGTGACGATTACTCTGACAATATTGGGCGGAATCGGGTTTATAGTCTGGTGGGATCTGGGTAGAGTGTTCTGTATGTACAGGAATAAGGAAATTCGTTTGTCTGAGATACCAAAAAAATGTTCGGTTCATACGAAGATTGTTTTGATAACGACAGGTACATTAATTATTTTAGGTATGCTGTTATTGTTTTTGCTTGAGAGGGATAACAGGGAAACCATTGGGGATTTTTCTTTGCCACAAAAACTGATGGCATGTTTGTTTCAATCTGTGACAACGAGAACCAGTGGGTTTGCTATGATATCACAAAAGGGGCTTAGTGATGCTTCGGTGATTATCTGTGTAATATTAATGTTTATTGGAGGTTCCCCTGTTTCTACGGCAGGGGGAGTAAAGACGACGACATTGGCAGTTGCAATCATTGAGGCATGGTCTGTGATAAAGGGGCAGAACTGTGCAGTAGTATTTCAACGTACAATTCCGGTACAGACGATGCGTAGAGGAATCATGGTGCTTGTAATTTTTTTCTTTTTGTTCGTAGCTGCCAGTTTGGCGCTGCTTGCCACATCTCCCGGGGAGCTTTCAGATATTCTGTTTGAAACGGCTTCGGCATTAGGTTCTGCGGGAATAACAAGGGATTATACCAAAAGTCTGACTTTTATCGGTCAATGTATTATTATTGCGTGCATGTACTGCGGCCGGATTGGTCCGGTATCCTTAGCTCTTGCATTTCGAAAAACAAAGGAGGAAATGGCTGGATGGTATAAGGAAGAGGATGTCATGATTGGATAGGGAAGATAGGAACAGAAGTATGAATAAATCGTTTATGGTGATTGGAATTGGAAGATTTGGCAGAGCAGTCGCATTGGAGCTGGAACAAAGCGGTGTGGAGGTGATTGCCATTGACAAGAACGAAGAAAAAGTAAATCGTATTGCAGATTATGTTACGATGGCGGCTGCGGTAGATGTGCGGGATGAAGGTAAGCTCTCAAAGCTTGGGATAGCTAATGTGGATGGTATTATAATTTGTATTACAGCGGATACAGACGCTAGTGCGATTGCGGTGATGGCTGGCAGGGAGGCAGAGGTTCCCTATATTTTTGCGAAGGCAAAGGATGAGCTTCATCAAAAGATGTTAAAGAAGCTCGGAGCGGATGAGGTGATGGTTCCGGAGTGTATTTCGGGAATCCGTCTGGCGAGAAATCTGATTTACGACAATCTTAAGGATGTGATTGAGTTTTCCAATCGCTTTCAGATGTTAGAGATTATTCCGGAAAGGGAATGGATTGGTAAGACACTAAAAGAACTGAATATAAGACAAAAGATGAAGATGAATGTGGTGGCGATTCGTAAAAATGGGGAATTTGTGCTCCAGTTTGACCCGGCAGTACCATTAAAGAAGGAAGAAACATTGCTTGTTATTAAAAGCCTTTAAAACAGGATAAAAATAGAAAAACCCCTAAGGTAGTGATATCTATTATACCGTTACCTTAGGGGCTTTACTATATGTTAGTTGGGTTCTGTTGTCTCTAATAGATTCATATTGTTGTTTTTCATATTGTTCTGGAAGAAAGGATTCGGGAATACACGGGTGGTTTCTTCGTCATCCTTTTTTGTTAATGCAGTAACAGTAATAACACAGCTTTTGCTGAGATTTGAGCCGTCGAGGGTCCTTACGGTAATCGTTGCATTACCCGGAGAGATGGCAGTAATCTTCCCTTTGGTGCTGACCTTGGCTACACTGGGGTTCGATGAAGTATATTCTAATTTTTTGTATGCTGCACGCTTAGGGCCTACCGTCGCCTTGAGCATATAATAATTACCTTGGGTAATTGTTTTTTTGGTAGTGTTTAATTTAAGCTTTGTAATTAATTTGCCAACATAGATACGGGTGTAGCAATAAGTGCTAGTATTGGATTTTGACGTGATGCGTATCTTTGTATGACCTTTTTTCAAGGCGGTTACCAGACCATTTTCATCTACCTTAGCAATAGAACGGTTACTGCTGGAATATGTAAAATCAGAGGTATTGCTGCTAGAATTATCACCAAGAAGCCTGGGTTCTAATTGCAATGCTTCATTCCGGTTAATGACATATATGGAATCAATCTGGATGGAAGTTGTATTCCCCTTTTCCTTTGGGACAGCCATACAAGAAAGAGCTGGTTCAAACCACAATATGGCAATTACCAGAAGAATAATAATTCTTCGTGTGGTACGGATATACGGTTTCATAGTTTATCTCCTCCTTTATTGTGAGTTCTATTATAAAAACACTTTGTGAAGCTTTCGTGAGATTTATTCATATTTTATAGGCAGTGATAAATAGAAACGGACACCGTCCGGAAGATTTTCTACTCCGTAGCTGCCGTGGTGGGCTAATATAATGGTCTTTACAATATAAAGCCCCAGCCCTACACTCATATCCTTATTATCCTTTGTGCGGGATTTATCTGTTTTATAAAAGCTTTCCCATATTGCATCCAGATCCTTATCGTCGAGCGGAGTACAGGGATTGCTAACACTAAAATAAGCATTATCTTCTTTTTTTTCTAAGGTAATGGTGACGGTTCCGTTTTCGCTGCTGTATTTTAATGCGTTGGCGATATAGTTGCTCATTGCCTGTGCCAGATATATTTCATCGGCATTGACGATGATGTCTGGTTCAATTTTACAGGTTAAGGTGAGTCCCTTTTGTTCAAACAACAGTTTTCTTGTGTCTAACAGACTTTCCGTTAATTCTGACAGGTTTGCCGGCACCATATTCATGCTTTCTGTGGCATGCTCAAGCCGGGAAAGCTCCAACAGCTTTCCAATCATTTGTGACATTTGTTTGGATTCCTCTAATATAACCTCCAGATATTCATCTCTGTCAATATGCTCCCCTTCATATTTTAGCATCTCCGCATAGCTTGATACAATTGCCAGAGGTGTCTTTAACTCATGGGATACATTCGAAAGAAATTCACGCCGCATTTTGTCAATTCGTTGTTTCTCATCGATATCCTTCGCCAGGGTGGCGTTGATATCCTTTAAGGTATTCATGTCCTTTTCCAGTTGCTTTGACATAAGGTTGATATTTTCCGACAGGCGAAACAACTCATCCTTGCTTTTGGGAAGTGGCAGGTCAGAGGAGAAATCCTGTCTGGCAATTCTTTGCGCCACCTTATCAATACGACGAATTGGTTTCACGATGTGGTTAGAGAATGGAAATGCTAAAATAGCACTTAATACACAGGAAACCAGTATGGTTAGCAGAAGAATTGGAAGAATGCCCCATATAGTATTATTAAATTCCGCTTCATAGCAGGTCCAGATAATCGTATTGTAGCAATGTTCGTCTGTAAGGATACTGCGGTATAATGCGAGCCAGTGATTGGAGTTATAGCCTTCTACGGTAACCGGGTCTGCCTCCTCGTCGTATTTATCATCATTAACATGGGTAAAATCCACGGAGTCCCGGATAGATTCGTTAGTGCTGTAAAGTACCTTGTCAGAGCTACGGTCAATCAGGCAGAAGTACAAGTTGGATGTCACCTCATAATCCTGCATAATTGCTACAATATCTTCATAAATAGTTGCATCTTCAATTTCTTCATCATTGATTTCGTCAAATGCCTGCAGCATCATGGTTTCCTTTTGCTGTTTATATGCCTGGTCAATAAACAGATAAATGCTGGTAAGCTGAATGCTCTCCAACAGTAAAAAAAAGCAGAGAAAAATAAATGCTAACCGCGTGCGGATGGAGTGAAACATAAGAAGCCTCCTTTAATATTCTAACTACAAAATCGCAATTCTATAGTAGCATGAAATGAAAAAAAAGCAACCGATAAATTTGTGAGAGGCTGTTTGTGGTAATATATAGTAAATTATGTTATACTATGACTTATGAATTTAATGTAAAGGAGTACAGGTATGAAACTACTTATCAAAGCAGGGACGATTATAGATGGAACGGACCGTGCGGGGTATGTGAGTGATGTTTTGGTGGAGGATGGCTTGATTGTTAAGCTTTCAAAAGACCTTGACGCCCCCGCAGACCAGATTGTGGATGCTTCCGGATGTTATGTGATGCCCGGATTGATTGATTTGCATGTACATTTGAGGGATCCGGGGCTTACACACAAGGAGGATTTGATGACCGGTGCCATGGCGGCTGCGAGAGGTGGTGTGACCTCCATCTGTGCCATGCCCAATACCAGGCCGGCAGTGGATAATGTGGACACGCTTAAGGATATTCTTAGCCGGGCAGAGGATGCTCCGGTTCATATTTTACAGATTTCTGCTATCACCAAGGGACAGGATGGCAGGGAGCTTGTGGATATGGAGGCAATGAAGCAGGCTGGTGCGGTTGGCTTTAGTGAGGATGGCAAGAGTGTGATGGATGTTGTTCTCTATGAGAGGGCGATGGAGGAGGCAGCGAGGCTTGATATGCCGGTGTTTGCCCACTGTGAGGACAAGCAGCTTGTGGGCAAGGGTGTACTGAACGAGGGCGTGGCATCCGAGCGTTTTCAGGTGCCGGGTATTTCCAATGCTGTGGAGGATATTATTACGGCAAGGGACATCTTTCTGGCAGGCAGGACAGGGGCAAGACTGCATCTTTGCCACTGCTCGACGGAAGGAACAGTGGAGCTTATGAAGCTTGCTAAGGAGATGGGAATTACCATTACCGCTGAGGTATGTCCGCATCATTTTATATTGACGGATGAGGATATCAGGGAGGAGGATACGAATTATAAAATGAATCCCCCTCTTCGCAGCAGAAGGGACAGGGACGCATTAGTAGAAGGGTTACGGATAGGAGTTATGCCATGTATCAGTACAGACCATGCTCCCCATCATGAGGAGGAAAAGGCAGGAGGTTTTGAGACGGCTCCTTTTGGTATTGTCGGATTAGAGACCAGTGCAGCGTTAACGTATACTTATCTGGTGCGGACAGGAATTCTTACTTTACAGCAGATGGTACAGAAAATGAGTACCAATCCTGCGAAAGTACTTGGCATAGATAATGAAAAGGGATATGTACAGGCTGGTAAGGCGGCAGATTTGATGATATTTGACGTCAGACAGGCGTATACGATTGACAAGGAAGCGTTTGTTTCCAAAGGGAAAAATACTCCTTTTCATGGTGCGAGGGTTTACGGCAAGGTGAAGGCTACCATTGTGGATGGTGAGGTGGTGTATGGAGGCTAGTACATCATAACACGGAAATGGAGGTGTTCATGTGGCAGCACAAATTGTTAGCATGCTGGAGACAGTGACAATTGCAATCAGTGGTTTTCTGATTAAAAAATATGTTTTGCTGGAGCCGGATATGGAAGCCGGAAAGCAGCGTTTATTTTATTGGCTTACTGCCATTATTACCGGTGTGGTATTTTTGGCATTTGGTAAGGATGCTGCGACGCTTACCGTATTGTTTCTGATTGGAATCAATAGCTGTCTTGGCAGGAAAGAGCACCATCTGTTAGGACTGCTTATGATGCTGCCGCTTCCGGGTATTATTAATGGGCTTTTAGTTCCGGTTCTGCTCGTGTTACCCTATTTACTTTCCCTGTCGGTTCGGGAAACATTGGTATATCAGTTTATCATGTACGGAGTATTGTTTGTGGTATTGCTGGTATTCTATGTTAAGAGTAAGGCGTGGCGAGACTGGTTTCGGGAGAATATGCAGCATAGGAGACTACGGATATCTGAGCAATTCCTGCTCTTTGTGATTGGGATACTGCTGCTGTTTTTTTCCAATGCGGTGTCTGTTCAGACAGAGATGGGCAGATTAAGGACACTGGTAATAGATGAGAATTATGGGAACAGACTCGTTTCGTTTATTGGTATTAGCAGTATTGCTGCTTTTATTATGACAATCACAATCATTGTACTAATTATGCAGGGCAATAAACGTTCCTTTTATCATGAGCAGGTTTCCGGTATGCAGTCCGGCATGATTACGTTGATGGCTGAAATTGTGGAAAACAGGGATGATAATACGGGCGGACATATCAGGCGGACAGCTAAGTATGTGGAAGCAATTGCTAAGCAGTTAAAAAAGAAGGGTGTATACCGGGATATTCTGACAGATGAGTATATGAGGGATATGATTGTGGCGGCACCGCTTCATGATATCGGGAAAATCCATATTGCGGATGCTATTTTAAATAAACCGGGGAAGCTGACAGAAGAAGAATTTGAAGAGATGAAAACACATGCTGCTGTAGGGCAGGAGCTGCTTATGTATGCAAAGGAAGAGCTTGGAGAGTCCGGATATCTGAATACGGCGGTGGACATGGCAGCATATCATCATGAGTGGTGGAATGGCAATGGCTATCCGTATGGTATAGCTGGTAAGGAGATACCGCTTTGTGCGAGGATTATGGCAGTCGCAGATGTATTTGATGCTCTGACTTCCAAACGCTGTTATAAGAGTGCTATGCCATTAGAAAAGGCATATGCAATTATCAGAGAGGAAGCAGGTACCCATTTTGACCCGTCAGTCGTGGAAGCTTTTTTTGCAGCAACAAAGGAACGGGATGATATTATTAACAACGATAGAATGGAGGATATAATATGATAAACCAGTTAGTGAGTAAGATTAAGGAGAAGAACGCTCCGATTGTAGTTGGACTTGACCCTATGCTTTCTTATGTGCCAGAGCATATTCAGAAGAAGGCATACGAGGAGTTTGGAGAAACGCTTGAGGGGGCAGCCCAGGCAATCTGGCAATATAATAAGGGAATTGTGGATGCTTGTTATGATTTGATTCCGGCGGTGAAGCCGCAGATTGCTATGTATGAGCAGTTTGGTGTGCCGGGACTTATGGCATTTAAAAAGACAGTGGATTATTGTAAATCTAAGGGACTGATTGTGATTGGGGATATCAAGCGTGGGGATATTGGTTCTACCTCTACGGCATATGCGGTAGGGCATTTGGGGCAGGTAACCGTAGGAAGTAAAACCTATCGTGGTTTTGATGAGGATTTTGTCACAGTGAATCCTTATCTTGGAACAGATGGAGTAAAGCCCTTTGTGGATGTGTGCCGTGAGGAGAAAAAAGGAATTTTTGTGTTAGTAAAGACCTCAAACCCTTCCTCTGGTGAGTTTCAGGACAGAATCGTGGATGAAAGACCATTGTATGAATTGGTTGGTGAGAAGGTGGCAGCATGGGGAGCTTGTGCAATGGGAGAGCAGTACAGCTATGTTGGGGCTGTTGTCGGGGCGACCTATCCTAAGATGGGAGAGATTCTTAGGAAGCTTATGCCCAAGGCATATATTTTAGTTCCGGGTTATGGGGCACAGGGAGGAAAAGCGGAGGATTTGATACCATATTTTAACGAGGATGGTTTCGGTGCTATTGTCAATTCCTCCCGTGGTATTATCTGTGCATATCAGCAGGAGAAGTATGCTTCCTTTGGGCAGGAGGCGTATGCCGAGGCTTCCCGTCAGGCAGTGATTGATATGAGAGAAGATATAAATCAGGCGATTGGCAAATAGATAAGGAGGATAGTATGGGTAAAACGAGAGTGAAGGCAAAAGTATCTTTTCATGAGCAGATTGCCAGCGATATTTATTCGATGCGGTTACAGGTAGGAGCTATGGCTTCTGAAGCAGTACCCGGGCAATTTGTTGCGGTATATTGTAAGGATGGCAGCCGTCTGCTTCCAAGACCGATTAGTATCTGTGAGATAAATGAGGCAAAGGGGGAGCTTCGGCTTGTGTACCGTGTAGTTGGGGATGGAACCGAGGAGTTTTCCAAGCTTCATGCTGGTGCATTGGTTACGGTGATGGGACCACTTGGTAACGGGTACGATTTACTGGATAAGAAGGCAATCCTTATTGCGGGAGGAATTGGTATTCCACCTATGCTGGAGCTTGCAAAGCAGCTTGCCGTCCCTAAGACAATTGTGCTTGGATACCGTGATGAATTGTTTTTAAATGAGGATTTTGAAAAGTACGGTGAGGTAGTCATAGCCAGTGAAGATGGTAAGCATGGAACGAAGGGCAATGTACTGGATGCTATAGCAGAAAGTCAAGTGACTGGTGAAGCGATTTATTCGTGTGGACCGCTTCCGATGCTTCGGGCAGTAAAACAGTATGGTATGGAGCATGATATGGTAACACAGATTTCCATGGAGGAGAAAATGGCATGTGGTATCGGTGCGTGTCTTTCTTGTGTATGCGAAAGTACCGAGGTAGATGCCCATTCCCATGTACACAACAAACGGGTATGTAAGGATGGCCCGGTGTTTTATGCACAGGAGGTGACGCTATGATGAATGTAAATATGGAGGTGTCACTGGCAGGTGTGACTCTTAAAAATCCGGTTATGACTGCTTCTGGAACCTTTGGTTCGGGGGTAGAGTACAGTGAGTTTGTTGATTTGAATAAGCTTGGGGCAGTAGTAACCAAGGGGGTTGCGAATGTAGCATGGCAAGGCAATCCTACCCCAAGAATTGCAGAGACATACGGTGGGATGATGAATGCAGTTGGCTTACAGAATCCGGGAATTGATGTATTTTGTGAAAGGGATATTCCCTTTTTAAAGCAATATGATACGAGGATTATCGTTAACGTGTGTGGACATACCGAAGCGGAGTATGTGGAGGTGGTTGAGCGTCTGGCAGCAGAGAATGATGTGGCAATGCTTGAAATTAATGTATCCTGCCCCAATGTAAAGGAGGGGGGGATTGCTTTTGGACAAAAACCGGAAGCCTTAGAAGCGATTACCAAGGCAGTGAAAAGGGTAGCCAGACAGCCGGTTATTATGAAGCTTAGCCCGAATGTAACAGATATCACAGAGATGGCAAAGGCAGCAGAGGCGGGAGGAGCAGACTGCCTGTCGCTGATTAATACCCTGACCGGAATGAAGATTGATGTTGACCGGAGATGCTTTGCGTTAGCCAATAAAACAGGAGGCTTGAGTGGACCTGCTATCAAGCCAATAGCGGTCCGCATGGTTTATCAGGTAGCACAGGCAGTATCGCTTCCAATTATTGGAATGGGTGGCATTATGACGGCAGAGGATGCACTGGAATTTATTTTGGCGGGAGCAACAGCAGTTTCTATTGGAACAGCGAATTTTGTCAATCCCAATACAACAATAAATGTACTCGAGGGAATAGAAGCATATATGCTGAATTATGGTGTCAGGGATATCAACGAATTAATTGGTGCGGTTCACGAATGATTCAGTTATCATGGAACAGTAAATAGTCCCAATGTTGGAGGAGAATAGGTGAGGGTAAGGAAACACCCTGTTACAGTAAGGGTCATAACCCATAAAAGAAATTCACCGTTTTTTCTGTCCGGCCTTTTATACAGCAGCCAGAAGCTTAATAGTATGCTGATATAAAAGGTACTGATATCGAGTGCTGCAATGCCATAGCCGAGGATTCCCCGGTAGGTATAGAATAAAATGGGAATGCAAAGTGTCCCAATGAGTGTGCTAAACAGCAGGGAAGCTGTAGAAAATGGTGGGGAGGAGACTCCTTTTCTCATAAACAGGCTGAATAAAAGCATTGGGAAAAAGAATAGCTTTAAATGCTCAAAGGTGGATTCTGATACAGGGCAGAATAATCCAACGAACCACAACTGTCCGCTCCATTCATATACGAAATGAAGCAGGGTACCAAAGACAGCAACAAATACAGCCCCGGCAAGGAGTGGTACTTTAGTGGTTTTCGTGAGATTGATTATGTTATTATTTATATTCATGATGGTCTCCTTTGTTTTATGTGGTTATGCGGTGTTACAGTTGGATGTTTGGATTAAATGGTGCATTATTTCGGTATCATATTCTATAGTATGCTGTATTTGCAAAAAAATATTAATAGAATTGGAAACATGTAGTAACTGTTTCGCAAACACCGATTGCGATTAACAAGGAAAGGATGAAAAATAATGAAGGATTATGTAGTAGTAGAACGTTTTGAAGACGTGGTAGATATATGCTTTTATATTGAACACGAGGAAGTAATGGCAGTTGCACAGGAGATGGAAAACATTAATCCGGATGCTTACATGAACGGATATAATTGGGAGATGTTCTTTGACTATTACCTAGGGAAATATTATCCTAAGCTGCTTGAGGGGCTGGATACGGACCCTGAGGCGGGTATGTACAGTGCATGCTATGAGTGGTCAGAGGAGAATGAAGAAAGAGCAAAGCAATTTGGAGAATTAATTTGCAAGCTCATAGAAGAGAAGGAGGAGTTATATCGTATCGTTCGGGAAGAAGGGGACGGGATTGAGTGGGATTAATGGCAGGTCTGTCACATGGTAAGGAAGAAGGAATGTCATGACAACAAGAGAAGAGGTATTGGCCTATGGATTATCCTTTCCGGACACATATCAGGATACCCCCTTTCGTGATACCAATTGGGTTTTGGTCCGCTACAAGAAAAATAAAAAAGCATTTTTGTGGACTTATATGTATGAAGGACAGTTAAGGATGAATATTAAGGTCGACCCGGAATGGCGGGATTTCTTTAGGAACGCTTACGAAGCGGTGCTTCCGGGGTATCATCAAAATAAAATGCATTGGAATACAGTTATATTAGATGGCAGTGTCCCTAAGGAGGATATCAAACGTATGATTGCAGAAAGCTATGATTTGGTTGTTGGAAAGGGTATATAAATTTTTGAAATAGCAAAGTAATGTGCTCCAGACTTGTTTTTCTATGAAAAAAAGAATATAATTAACTTATGTTTTGTTTGAAGAAGGAGACAGGGATAGTTTTTATTTACATCATGAAAAACAGAATAAATAAGGAATGAAAGGGTAAGTGTAAAGAAGTATTATGAAGAAAGTTAATTTAACTGTAAAAATTCTGGCATGTGTTATGATGCCGATTGTTGTGCTTGTGATTTTTGCTACACTAGCAATTAGTAATGTTGGAACATTAATGGCAGATGAATTGCAGGAGGATCATCTAAGTACTTCTAATTATGCAATTCAAGAGGTATTAAAGCTGGTTAGTCAGGAAGATTTTTCGCTTCAAGGAGAGGAACTCTATAAAGGTGAGGTAAATTTGACTACGGATACGGAGTGGATTGACTTGTTTAAGGAAGATGCTGATGTTGACATTACTATTTTTGTTGGTAACACCAGAAGGGCGACCAGTATTGTAGGCTCGGATGGCAAACGCATTTTGGGTACGAAGATGTCAGATGAGGTGTATCAGAAGATTACTAAGGATGGCTATTATTTTAGTAGTTCAGTATTGGTTGAGAACGTTCCCTATTATGGTGTGTATGAATTGATGGAGGATAAGGAAGCTGGCAATGAGATTATTACATTTACCGGAATCTCTGTTGAAAAGTCCCACAGTATTTATCAAGGACGTTTGAATCAGTTTATCATTTTTATGGTTCTTATTGCTGTGGTGTTTGCAGCGATTGCAATTGTCGTTGTTTGGGTTCTTGTTAAGAGTTTACATACAACCGTTTCCCATTTGAATGAGGTGGCAGATGGAAGATTGGATTTTTCTGTCAATGAGAGGCTGATATCAAGAGGAGATGAGGTGGGTAATATCGCAAGGTCTATTGATTCCTTGATGAAAAAGTTTGTTGATATTGTTAATAATTTACAGGAATCTTCTACAACACTGACGGATTTCACAGGAGATATACAGGAAAGCTTTGCAACAATTAATGAGTCGATTGATAATATCAATGGGGCAGTAGGAGAAATCGCCAACGGAGCAATGAATCAGGCCAATGAGATACAGGAAGTAACTGGTCAGATGAATGATATGGGGGCAGCGGTAGATAAGGCTTCTGGTAACATTGCCAATTTAAAAGTGAGTACGGAAAGCATGGAGGCATCTAATTTGGAGGCAGGGGAGACCTTGGATGAGCTTGTAACAATAAGCACCAATACAAGGGAGTCCATAGAAGTTGTACAGCAACAGACCAATGATACAAACAAGTCCGCCATGGAGATTCAGAATGTGGTAGCGTTGATTTCTGATATTGCGGGACAGACTAATCTTTTATCACTGAATGCGTCGATTGAGGCGGCAAGAGCTGGTGAACAGGGAAAGGGCTTTGCGGTTGTTGCAGATGAGGTAAGGGCACTGGCGGAACAGTCAAGACAGTCGGCAGAACAGATTGAGGCGATTGTGACGGAGCTGCTTTCAAAGTCCAATAAGAATGTTGATGCAATGAATGTGGTTATGAAGGAAATTGAGGGACAGTATGATAAGCTAAGCCAAACGAAGCAAGTTTTTGAACATCTGAATAAAGAAATAACCAATGTGTCCGAGGCAGTCGAAGGAATTGCTGGTGAGATACAGAACATTAATGGTTCCAAGGATATGGTACAAGGCAATATGGAGAATCTGGCTGCTATTTCTGAGGAGAATGTGGCATCTACGCAGGAGACTTCAGCCACTATGACACAGCTTAGCCAGATTGTGAGTGACTGTAATGATGCTGTTGCAAAGCTTCAGGGAATTAGTGATTCCTTGGAGGGCGATATTAATGAATTTACTCTTTAATATATGATATGCCTGTTAGATTAAGGTATGGTTTCTGATTGCTAATAGCCAAGCATTATGTTAAAATACAATCAATAATAAGCTCTTGATTAAGGAGGAATTATATTATAATGGAACAGTATAAGAGAGAATTTATTGAGTTTATGGTGGAAAGCAATGTATTGAAATTTGGGGATTTTACGCTAAAAAGTGGACGTAAATCACCATTTTTTATGAATGCGGGGGCATATGTAACCGGTTCGCAGTTAACGAAGCTGGGGGAATATTATGCACAGGCAATTCATGAGCATTATGGAGATGATTTTGATGTTTTGTTTGGCCCTGCATATAAGGGTATTCCGTTAAGTGTTGCGACAACGATGGCATATGCTAGATTATATGGTAAGGAGATTCGTTATTGCTCCAACAGAAAGGAAGAAAAGGATCATGGAGATGCTGGCATATTGTTAGGCAGCAAGATTCAAGATGGGGACCGGGTAGTTATTATTGAAGATGTAACAACTTCTGGTAAATCTATTGCTGAAACATTTCCGATTATAGAAGCGCAGGGGAAAGTAGAGATTCTTGGTTTGATGGTGTCTTTAAATCGTATGGAGAAGGGATTGGAGACGGATAAGAGTGCCCTTGATGAAATTCAGGATAAGTATGGATTTAAGGCTAATGCAATTGTGTCCATGAGCGATGTTGTGGAATGTCTTTACAACCGCGAGGTGAATGGGACTGTTTTGATCAATGATACCATTAAGTCGGCAATAGATGCATATTATGAAGTGTATGGCGTAAAATAAGGATACTAGCACGAACAGGTATTTTAGAAAAACGGAGGCAATTTATATGAATGAGAAGGCATATAAGACGATGAGCCATATTGGAGGGTGGAACATTGCATTAGGCGTGATTGTGCTGACAATAGGATTAGCTGTCGGAGTGGGTTCTATTGTTACTGGAGCCAAGTTATTAAGAGATAAGAGTAATATTACATTCTGATTGGATAATCTGTTAGCTGGGATTGTTGTTGTGATTAGGGAGGACAATTTTGTAGCTATAAGGAGGTCGGTGCATTGAGCGGGGATGCAAGACGCAAGGGTATGTACTGGATTTGCCGGGGGGCATTTTTGGTCTATGTAGTTATTTTGGTTTACTTATTGTTCTTTTGTGACAGATATGGACGGACAGTGCAATTTGAAACAATAAAATATAACTTAATACCCTTTCAGGAAATAAAACGATATATCATGAATTGGGAATATTTTACATTAGAGCAGTTTGTTGCCAACATAGCAGGTAATATCTGTCTGTTTGTTCCTTTTGGAGCACTTTTGTTTGTGTGGAAAGGGAAGCCGGTTACATTTTTGGAGGTTACTTTGAGTGCCTTTTTCTTAAGTCTTGTCATTGAACTGATTCAGCTTGTGACGAGAGTCGGTGTGTGTGATGTGGATGATATGATTATGAATACGGTGGGCGGTATGCTTGGCTTTTTTGTCTACCTTATTGTGCGTACTATCACCCGCAGAAGAAGAAGAAAGAAGGGCCGTGTACAAAATCACTGATAGTTTCTTTGATACATTATTTG
This sequence comes from Lachnospira sp., assembly GCA_017621205.1. Classification (GTDB taxonomy): domain Bacteria; phylum Bacillota; class Clostridia; order Lachnospirales; family Lachnospiraceae; genus NC2004. The sequence continues at coordinate 52,006 of JAGATQ010000017.1, read as the reverse complement.
TGTTTTAGGATATATGGAGTGGAGGATTTCATGTTAAACGGAAAAAAAAGCTATAATTTTTCGGATAAGACACATCCTAGAGATGGAAAGCTTTCCATGGTGATAGGGATTATAACGGTTGCGGTTATTCTGTTTCTGGCTGGATGGTCTATTTATTACAAGGGGCATTCCGGAAGACTGATAGGTTTGCTTGGCATTATTGATATGATAGTGGCATTTGTAGGTGTTGTATTTGCTATTGCAGGGTTATCCAAGGAGGATTCCCTCTATTTGTTTCCGCGCATTGGATTATTGTTAAATGGTATTGTTTTGCTTGCATTTATTGCACTTTTGCTGGCAGGGCTGTTTTTGTAGGAGGTTTTTGTGGAAGGATTGAATGAATTAAATGAGCGATATGATTTGATGAAGGAGCGGATATCTGCCTTGGCACAGGACGCTTCTTTTTGTGGTGTATATGGGGAATATATCGGTTTTTGTGCCCGGTTTTTAGAGAAGATTTTCTATGTATATGAAACGATTGGTGAGAAGGGAAGGACTGCACTTCCACTCGATTGGTGGCAGGAACAGAATCGGAACTTATATGCTGATATCCTTCCTTCGGGGTATGAGAAGAGTTTCGCCAATCCAGATTATGCGGTGAAACAGTTTGGGAAAGAGATGGGACAGAGGCTTTGCTTTTTGTATACGGAGCTTCGTTCCCTGATTCCGAGTGCCTATGAACAATGTTTGTGGGATTTAGTCGTTTTTAGTGAACTTTTTGTTGAGGTGGAGACAATCATTGCATCGGCTCGCTCAGGTGAAGCGTTCAGGACATCCGGTAAAGACAGCTTGTCAGAGGAGCAAAAGCCGTCTGATGATGCGATACTGATAAAGGAGATACAGACAATCATTTATGATTTTGAACGGGATTATAGTGAGGTAATCGTGGCAAGACGCTTAAGAAATCAGTTGGATTCTTCGATGGATTTTGCCACAAGCATTATTATGGAGTCTGATTTATGCGATGAGAGCTATCTTTACTATTATGGGGAATATATCGGAGAAAATGAGAGAACAAGCCGGGAGTATCTGGCAGGCCTTAGCGAACAGCAATTATACGATATGGCATTCACATATACCGATGGTTTCAGGGAAGGCTTTGAGATAGCAGGGATTGATTTAAGTAAGAAAAAGACGGTGAATATCCGTTACAACATTGGATTTGAGCCAATGGTACGACAGGCAGTGATACAGTTTGAAGCTCTGGGGTTAAAACCGAGCATTTATCCGGCGGCTGCCAAAAGTCTTGATAAGCAGCGTCATCTACGGATTGGTTATACTGCAACCAGTGCCAACAAGCAGTATGATTATGACCATCGCTTTGATAATGCACTTTATCTTGATAAGGCTTTTTTAGAGCGTCGTTATGAGGTGCTTAGCAAGGCATATGAGGAATATAAGGAGCTTTGCAGCTATTATGCAGGACCTGCCTGTATTGAAGTTTTTGGGGAAAAGGATTTTACGCCAGTGAGCAAAGAAAATGCATTATCGCTTGATGAACAGCAGCAGAAGTTAACGGTGAAATGGGCAACGCAGTCTGCCAAGCTTTCTAACCATTATATTCCCCGTGATCAATATAGCTTTACAATTATTGCGTATCCGGTGGCGGAGATTGGTTCTGATTATCAGTGTATTTTTGAGGAAACCATTAAAGTAAATAATCTGGACAAAAAAAGATACAGGAACATCCAGCAATGCTTAATTGATGCCTTAGACGAGGCGGAATATGTTCGTGTATTAGGAACGAATGGCAATCATACAGATATGAAGGTGATGCTTCATGTCAAAAAGAATCCAGAAAAGGAAACCAATTTTGAAAATTGTCTGGCGGATGTAAATATTCCGGTGGGAGAGGTATTTACTTCCCCGAAGCTTACCGGGACAACAGGATGCTTACATGTGTCCAGTGTTTATCTGAATGATTTGGATTTCAAGAACCTGACACTTCACTTTGAAGATGGTAAGGTAGTTTCTTATTCCTGTGATAATTTTGATGATGACAAGGACAATCTTGCCTTTGTCAAAGAGAATCTGATGAACCATAGGGAAACACTGCCGCTCGGGGAGTTCGCTATCGGGACGAATACCACAGCTTATGTTATGGCTCGTAAATATAATATTCTTCACAAGCTGCCAATTCTGATTGTGGAGAAAATGGGACCTCATTTTGCGGTTGGAGACACCTGCTATAGCCATAGTGAAGAGGTTCGCTTGTTCAATCCGGATGGGAAAGAGATTGTTGCCAAGGACAATGAATGCTCCCTGCTTCGTGATACGAACGAAGAGGAAGCATACTTTAATGTTCATACAGATATTACGATTCCCTATGAAGAGATTGGTTTGATTGAAGCGGTGCGTTTCGATGGAAGTACCATACCACTTTTGCGAAATGGCGAATTTGTACTTGCCGGGACAGAAGAATTAAATATTATATAACATACCCCTTTGCTGTCAGCACATTCATAAGCTGATTGATGCAATCCTGACAAATAGAGTCGTTCTTTGCCTCAACCATCAGGCGAAGTAACGGTTCTGTTCCGCTTTCCCTTACGATAACCCTTCCTTCGTTGCCCAATGTTTCGGTAATATTATGCACAGCCTTCATCAAATCCGTGTCTTCATGTGCCTGCTTTTTATCTGTGACTGGAACATTTATGCTTAGCTGTGGGTAAATACGGATGTCTGCAAGCAGTTCATGAAAAGGTTTGCCCTTTTCTGCCAGTATATTCATAATCATCAGAGAGGTTAAAAGCCCATCTCCGGTGCTGGCATAATCACCATAAATAATGTGTCCTGTCTGTTCTCCACCAAGGCAGTAATGATTGGCTACCATACATTCAGAAACATATTTATCCCCGACGTCTGTCTGTACCAGCTTAATTCCATGCTTCTCAAGTGCCATGCCAAGACCAATATTCGAAATCATTGTTGAAACTACGGTATCGTTTTTTAATGTACCTTTTTCCTTCATATAAATACCACAAAGATATAGTATCAAATCCCCATTGACGAGACGGCCGTTATTGTCCACTGCAAAACAACGGTCAGCATCGCCATCATAGGCAAAACCAGCGTCAAGTCCATTATCTTTGACAAAGGATTGCAGGATATTCGTATGGGTAGAGCCGCAGTTACGGTTAATATTGGTGCCGTTGGGCTTATTATGAATTACAAAGACCTCTGCTCCTAATTGTTCAAACAGTGGTCTTGCCAGAGTGCTGGCGGCCCCGTTGGCACAATCAATCCCGATGCGCAGACCGTTGTATGGATGTGTGTTTAAAGATTGTAAATGCTTCAGATAATGGCTTCTTCCAATAGAAAAATCAATTGTTTTACCGATTGCATTCTTGGTGGCATAAGGGAGGGTATCCTCCTTTGCATCAATGTATTCTTCTAATAATTGTTCTAGCTCAGCAGAAATTTTGTGGCCTTTTTCATCCATGATTTTGATACCGTTGTCATAGTATGGGTTGTGACTGGCGGAAATCATGATGCCACAATCATAGCCCTGATGTAAGATGTTAAAGGAAACGCAGGGGGTGGGAGCAACGTGCAACAGATAGGTTTTGGCACCGCTTGCCATCAGTCCTGAAACCAGAGCATATTCAAACATATATCCGGAAAGCCGGGTATCCTTGCCAATGACAATATGGGCCAGCTTTTTCTGTCTCTGGCCATAATAATATCCTAAAAAACGTCCTATTTTGTAGGCGTGTGTGACATTTAGACCTATGTTAGCCTCACCGCGAAAACCATCCGTTCCAAAGTATTTCCCCATAAGCGTCCCCTCCCTGTTATTCACTAATTAACAAGTTATATTAATGATGATGAGGTCAAAAGGTATTTTGCCCCAACTGATACTTCTTAATTCAATTCATAGATTTCTTTTATAACGGTGATTGCTTTTTCTAAGTTTCTTGTGGTATTGAAAATAGAAATTACCGGCTCCTTGAGATGACAATTGCCTTTTTTATATACCTTGGTATTGGAAATATCAAGTCCATAAGGAAATTCCTTCCCAGAGCTATCCTTACAGGTGACAATATATGGTTCCAGCTCCTGATAGACATCACTTGGTAGTGTGTCCTTGAGATTACAAAAATTGTCGTCCATAGAAAACCATTCAATGACATCCTTATCTGCGATTATGGTGTCGATAAGATAATCCGTCATCTGTGCAAATATGCTTTGCATTCCGGTGTCTCCTCCGTAATAGCCTGGTGAATAATTGGTGATATCAGTGGAGTAGGGGCTAATAGTAATAATTTCCTTTTTCTCATTGTATGATATGCAGTTTTTAATGGTTGTTTCCAGCTCATCGGAAAATTTCTGATTATAGGAATCATTGACGACTACACAATTATAGGCAAAATCCTTCTTTGTGATAATAGCAACAGAGCCATATACGATAGTAAACAAAACAAGGGAAATAACTAAAATGTGCCATTTGTGGTAAAAGAGAAAGTAACCAATCCGTTCCCGCCGTGTCTCCATCTGCTTCATGGTATCCTTCTCAAGCTGCCAGTCCTTCTTGATACTCCTTATATACCGCTTTAAGCTGCCCGCATTGCGTTCCTCTTCAATTTCTTCCTTAGAACGGGGAGCCTCCGGTTCTTTGGGTTTGATGGAAGCCTTCAGTTCTTCTGCCTCTATCCGGCTGCTGGCAGCACTTTTTTCCTCAAGGATGGATGGCGAGGAGGTGTTTGTAGCTATTTTTTTGGAATGTTGTTTATTCTTTCTTTTTTTCTTTTTTGACATATTCAATCAACCTTCTTAAAATTAAAGTAGTGATACCTTGTGTATTGAACTATATTTATTTTTATATTTTTAGAAAAAGTCCGATTATTACAAGTTGTTACACTGGCATCATATGCATTATTGTAACATATATATTAGAAAAAAGTAATTGTATTTTTGATGAAAAAAGTATGAAATATGGTGATTGTCATGACTTTTCGGGAACTGCGCTGTAAAGAGGTTATTAACTGTATCGATGGAGTAAAGCTTGGTTATGTAACAGATTTAGAATTTTGTAAGGAAAATGGACAGATTGAGGCATTGCTGGTGCCAGAGCCCGGGGGATGCTTTGGTTGTTTTATCAATAAGGTTTTGCGGATTCCTTATTGTAATGTGGTGCGAATTGGTCCGGATGTTATCGTTGTGAAACATCAGCCGCCGCCATCGCCTAAGCGGAAAAACAGATAATACAAAATATTGTGTTTTTTTGTCATAATTATGATAAAAATATCAAAATATATGATTTTGTACTTGACCGATAGCAGCTATGTTTACTATAATAAAGATAATACATTGGAGTGAATGTAGTTGAAAGGAGCAAGGATATGAAGTGTCCATTTTGTGCACATGAGAATACAAAGGTGATTGATTCCAGACCTGCGGATGATAATAACTCAATAAGACGCAGAAGAGAGTGTGAGAAATGTGGCAAACGTTTCACGACCTATGAGAAGATAGAATCCATCCCATTAGTTGTAATAAAGAAGGACAACGGAAGAGAGACGTATGACCGTTCCAAGATTGAGAAGGGGATTTTGCGGTCCTGTCACAAACGTCCGGTTTCCGTGGAGCAGATTGAGAAGACGGTAGATAATATTGAGAACCGTGTTTTCAATATGGAGCTTAAGGAGATTGAAAGCTCTGTGATTGGGGAGATTGTTATGGAGGAGCTGATGGACTTAGAAGAGGTTGCCTATGTTCGTTTTGCTTCTGTTTACCGTGAATTTAAGGATGTCAATACTTTTATGAATGAGATTAAGAAGATTTTAAACAAGGATGAGGATAAAGAATAGTTTCCTGTTTTTGTTGGAAAGCTTGTTGGTTTGCGTGCACTATTTGTTATAAGTATGGTGCAGTATGTATAGTAAAGTTCTAAGTGGCACTGTTCATGGTGTCGATGGCTGCCACATCAATGTGGAAGCGGATGTGAGTAATGGCCTTCCGGTGTTTGATATGGTAGGCTATCTTGGTGCGGAGGTCAGAGAGGCGAAAGAGCGGGTGCGTACCGCTCTTCGTAACTCTGGCTTTTCATTGCCTGCAAGGCATATTACTGTCAATTTATCTCCTGCCAATTTACACAAGGAGGGTTCTACCTTCGATTTGGCAATTGCGGTGGCAATTTTATCTGCCATGGAGATGATTCCTCCCAATGCTGTAGAAGAATATGTGATATTAGGAGAATTATCCCTGAATGGGGAAGTGCGTCCGGTAAATGGTGTACTTCCTATGCTTTCCTATGCCCAAAAACAAGGGGTGAAAAAAGCAATTGTACCTGCCTCCAATGCATTAGAGGGAGCGGTACTCTCTGGTATAGAGGTATATGGTGCAATGAACTTGTCTGAGGTTGTCCGGCATTTAAGCAACGAAAAAGATATGGAGAAGCCTTGGGAGCCTGTAAGAATTAACGTAGGACAGTTGTTTACGGCCGGAGCGGATACAGAAGCTGATTTTAGTGAGGTGACAGGACAAACATTTGCGAAACGTGGGTTAGAGATTGCTGCGGCAGGATTTCACAATCTTTTGATGGTGGGACCTCCCGGTGCAGGTAAATCTATGCTTGCCCAGTGTATTCCGTCGATTTTGCCCGCTCTTACTCTGGACGAAAGTATTGAGATTACCAAGATATATAGTGTGAAAGGGTTATTAAAGGAACAGCAGGCCCTGATAACCAGCCGTCCTTTCCGCAGTCCTCATCATACCTTATCATCGGCGGCGTTGTCTGGCGGGGGAGGGATTCCTGTTCCGGGAGAAATGAGCCTTGCCCATAATGGGGTACTGTTTTTGGACGAGCTGCCGGAGTTTAAGCGGGAAGCGTTGGAAGTGATGCGACAGCCATTAGAAGATAAAAGGCTGACATTATCAAGAGTACATGCTTCTTATACGTTCCCGGCTGATTTTATGCTTGTAGCAGCAATGAATCCCTGTCCTTGTGGTTATTATCCTGATAGGAGACGATGCCATTGTAGTGAGAGTATGATTCGTCGTTATTTGACCAAGGTAAGCCAGCCGCTTCTTGACCGTATTGATTTGTGCGTGGAGATAACATCAGTGCCTGTGGAACAGTTGAGGCAAAGGGCGAGGGAGGAGACTTCAGAGCAGATACAAAAAAGGGTGGCAATGGCTCATGAGCGGCAGCGAAAGCGGTATATTAAGGAGGGAATCCTATTTAATTCACAGCTTTCTGTAAGCCAGCTGGAGCGATACTGTTCACTTTCCAGTGAGGAGGGGGCGTTTCTGCTAGATGCCGTAAAGCAGTATCAGTTTAGTGCAAGGGCATATCACCGGATACTCCGCGTGGCGAGAACAATTGCCGATTTGGCGGGGGAGCAGAGAATATTAAAGGAGCATTTGTGTGAAGCAATTGCTTATCACAATGCAAATTTAAAATATTGGAATGTAGAGTAGGGGGAGAGAATATGGATAGACAAGAGGAACTGTTATATTGGTTATGGCTTTGTAATATGGAGGGTGTCGGGCATCGGACAATCGATATGCTGCTTGGGCAGTATAAGCATCCAAGACAGCTTTATCAAGCTAAGGAATCCGAGCTTTCCTGTTGGTTGAAGGGTAGGAAGCTTACGCAGTTTCTGAAAAGCCGGGATATGGATAGAATAAAGCGGCTTATGGAGCGGCTTGCTAAGCAGAATGTCCGTTTTTTGCACAGACAGCATGAAGATTATCCCAATTCATTAAGACATCTTGAGGATGCTCCCTTTGGAATCTATGTAAGAGGAGCCTTGCCGCCTAAGGGGGCTCGCAGTATAGCCATTGTTGGGGCGAGACAGGCAGATGAATATGGGTGTTCTGTAGCGTCCTACTTTGCAAGAGAGCTTTCTAATAAGGGGATTTGTGTTATCAGTGGTCTTGCACACGGTGTAGATTCTGCTGCCCATAAGGGAGCGATTGAAGCATCTGGTTATACACTGGGAATTTTGGGGTGTGGAATTAATATCTGTTATCCGAAGGAAAATGCTTCCCTGTTTCGGGCTGTGGAGAAACAGGGAGGAATTTTGTCAGAGTATGGTCTTAATGTGCCTCCTAAGGCAGGCTTATTTCCTCTTAGAAACCGGTTAATTGCTGCCATGGCAGATGGGATTTTAGTCACACAGGCAAGAGAAAGAAGTGGTTCCCTGATTACGGTTGACCAGGGGCTGGAGCAGGGTAAGGATATTTTTTCTGTTCCGGGACGCATAGGAGACGCGCTGTCAGAGGGGTGTAATAGCCTGATTCAGAGCGGGGCAAAGCTGGTTACCGGGGTTTGGGATATCTTAGAAGAATGGGGGTGGGAGAAGAAAATAGAGCAAAAAATTTTAAATCATTCGGATATCACACTTGTAAATATAGAAAAAATGGTGTATAGTGTTCTAGGTTTTGAAGCAAAATATATTGACATTATTATAGAAGAAACAGGTCTGAGTGTTGCCCAGCTTCTTCCGGTACTGATAGAGCTTGAACAGAGGAAACTGATAAGGCAGCCGCGTCCGAATTATTATTGTGTATGTGTTTGAAATGATATAAATCAGCATTTGAGTATTTGAGGAGTGTAAAACATGGCGACTACGAAAAAAGAGACGACCAAATCCGCAAAACCTTCAGCGGAATCAAAAGAAACAGGGGTAAAGAGCGAAAAATCTGCGACAACAGCAACGAAGAAGTCAGTAACAGCGAAAAGGACAGCAGCTAAGAAAACGGCAGCAGTGAAATCAACCGCAAAAAAAGCAGCAGCCAAGAAGAAATCTACTGGCAAATCGACGGCTAAAAAACAGGCACATTATCTTGTAATTGTCGAGTCGCCAACGAAGGCGAATACCATAAAGAAATTTCTTGGTTCCAATTATGAGGTAGTAGCATCAGCCGGTCATGTGAGGGATTTGCCCAAGAGTAACACCGGTGTAGATGTAGACAATGATTACGAGCCCAAATATATTACAATACGGGGGAAAGGTGATATTTTGGCGATGCTTCGCAAGAAGGTCAAAAAGGCAGATAAAGTGTATCTCGCGACTGACCCGGACCGGGAGGGAGAGGCAATTAGCTGGCATCTATCTCATGCATTAAAGCTTTCCGACACAAAGTATAGTCGGATTACCTTTAATGAGATTACCAAAAATGCAGTGAAGGAATCTATTAAGAATGCCAGAGATATTGATATGAATCTGGTGGATGCCCAACAGGCCAGACGTGTGCTTGACCGTCTGATTGGTTATGAGATTAGCCCAATACTCTGGGCAAAGATTAAGAGAGGGCTGAGTGCCGGAAGGGTACAATCGGTGGTGTTGCGTCTGATATGTGACCGGGAGGAGGAGATTAATGCCTTTATACCGGAAGAATATTGGTCGTTGGACGCAGAAGTGTTGATTGGTAATAGTAAAAAACCGGTGATTGCTAAGTTTGCCGGAGATGCCAAGGGCAAGTTAGAGATTCATTCCAAGCAGGAGATGGATGCGGTAAAAAAGAAGCTTGCAAAAGCCAATTATATTGTAGAGGAGATTAAGACAGGAGAGCGTATCAAGAAGAGCCCAATGCCCTTTACGACTAGTACCTTGCAGCAGGAGGCAGCGAGGAAGCTGAATTTTTCTACCAAAAAGACGATGCAGCTTGCCCAGCAGCTTTATGAGGGCGTTTCAGTGAAGGGACATGGAACCATCAGTTTGATTACGTATCTTCGTACGGATTCAGTGCGTGTTTCTGACGAGGCGAAGGCACAGGCCAAGACTTATATTAAGGAGCAATTTGGAGAGAATTATCTGAGCAGGACGGTCAAGGAGAATGCTTCCGGTAAGAAGATTCAGGATGCCCATGAGGCAATTCGTCCTTCTTATATTGATGTGCATCCGGTTCAGGTGAAGGAGGAGCTTTCCAGAGATATGTTTCGTCTGTATAAGCTGATATATTGCCGTTTTATGGCAAGCCAGATGGACAATGCGGTGTATGAGACAATGAATGTTAAGGTGAAAGCAGGTGACTATCGTTTTAGCCTTGCTACCTCCCGTCTGAAATTTGATGGTTTTTTATCTGTTTATGATATGGATGATGAAAAAAAGGAACATAACAGTGCAGTCCGCAATCTGGAAAAGGGGATGGAACTTGATAAGGTAACACTGGTTGATAAACAGCATTTTACCCAGCCACCGGCACGATACACCGAGCAGGCAATGGTAAAAACGATGGAAGAGCTCGGCATTGGACGTCCGAGTACTTATTCCAGTACGATTAATACACTTATTACCCGCCGTTATGTTGTAAAGGAGAATAAAAGCCTTTGCGTTACGGAGCTTGGGGAGGCAGTAAACCAGATGATGAAACAGGCATTCCCAGTGATTGTAGATGTAGTTTTTACTGCCAATATTGAAACGCTTCTTGATAGTGTGGAAGCAGGGACGATGAATTGGAAGGATATTATCCGCAATAATTATCCTGAGCTTCATGATGCGGTAGAACTGGCAGAAAAGGAGCTGGAAGAAATTGAGATTCAGGATGAGGTTACAGATGTTATCTGTGAAAAATGCGGCAGAAATATGGTGGTAAAATATGGTCCGTATGGTAAGTTTTTGGCATGCCCCGGATTTCCGGAGTGCAGTAATACAAAACCGCATTACGAGAAAATAGGAGTGCCATGTCCAAAGTGTGGCAATGAGATTGCCCTTAAGAAGACAAAAAAGGGCAGGAAATATTATGGCTGTATTGGTTTCCCAGACTGTGATTTCATGAGCTGGCAGCGTCCGGCAAAGGAACGATGTCCCAAATGTAACGGTTATATGCTGGTCAAAGGAAAGAAAATGCAATGTGCAGATGAGACATGTGGATATGTTACCAATGTGCCAGAAAATGGGGAAAATGACTAAGTTTTTGTAATCCTTTTGTGTCTATTGCAATAAAAAAAGGTTGTTATTCCGCTTGTAATGTGATAAACTTATTGAGTACAGCTATCGTAGTCTTTTATATATGACAGAAAAGACTTATGATAGGGGAGGTTCTTTCATGAGTGTACAATTGTTGGATAAGACAAGAAAGATTAATAAATTATTGCACAATAACAATTCAAGCAAGGTGGTATTCGATGATATCTGTCAGGTGCTTGGCGATATATTGCTATCCAATGTCTTGGTGATTAGCTATAAGGGCAAGATTTTAGGTTTATTTAACCAGCCGGGGAACCGGGTGGTAGAAAGTCTGCTTAATACACTTGTCGGCAGCTATGTAGACAACTTGTTTAATGAACGGTTGTTGAGTGTTTTATCCACCAAGGAGAATGTCAATATGGAGACGCTTGGTTTTTCCTGTGATGAGGCGTTAAACTGCAGAGCAATCATCAATCCCATTGATATTGCCGGGGAGCGTTTGGGAACAGTGTTTATGTACCGGACCGATGAGGAGTATTCCATTGATGACATTATTTTAAGCGAGTATGGTACTACTGTGGTTAGTCTGGAGATGATGCGTTCTGTCAACGAGGAGAATGAAGAGGAGAGCCGGAAGCGTTCCATTGTTCATTCGGCGATTGCAACATTGTCTCATTTGGAATTAGAGGCGATTCAACTGGTTTTTAAGGAGCTTACCGGGATGGAGAGTGTCTTGGTTGCCAGCCGGATTGCGGATCAGGCGGGGATTACCCGTTCTGTTATTGTGAATGCACTGCGAAAGTTTGAAAGTGCAGGTGTTATTGAGACCAGATCAGCTGGGATGAAGGGGACTTGTATTAAGGTGGTTAACGATGTGGTGTTTGAAGAATTGAAAAAGTGTAGTGAATACTATGTAAAATGATGCTTGAAAGAGTATTTTGAATGATGTGATGAGATATCATCATGCTCGGAAAAGGATTTCCGTTGCAGTGTGAAAGGGATTTTTGAGGATTCTTAAAGATTCCTTTTTGTCTTGTATATTGTATGAGGAGGTCAAGGTATGATTAATACTGGCATTTATAATTACATTGATGTATTAGATAAGGGAGCAGATGCTGCATGGACAAGAAATGAGGTTCTTGCCAATAATATTGCCAATGACGATACTCCGGGCTATAAGCGTAAGGATGTTGCCTTTAACGTTTATCTTGAGGAAGCACTGCTTAGCTCTGGTTCCTTGGATGAAAGGGTTTCGAAGGCGTGTACCCGTATTGAGGAGATTCACAGCAGTGTATATACAGATAATGTTAACTTATCGTACCGCCTTGATGGTAATAATGTAGATGTTGCTACAGAGAATGTCTACCTTGCAGAAAACCAGATACGGTACAATGCACTGATAGACAGTATGAATCAGGAATTTGGCAGGATTGAGATTGCCCTTGGCAAGAAATGATAGTATCTGTATGGTATAAAGGAGGTCTTTTATGGGAGCATTTAGTGCTATGGATGTAGCTGCTACTGGTATGACAGCACAGCAGCTTAGAATTGACATTATTTCGCAGAATATTGCCAACGCCCACTCTACCAGAGGGGATGGCTCGGATGTTTACCGCCGTAAGACGGTTGTGATGGCGGAGAAGAGACAGACAGCGTTTGGTAATGTGTTAGAAACTTGTATGGGACAGGCATATAGTGGTGTAAAGGTAACAGCCATTGCCACAGATATGAGTGACCTTAAGATGGTGTATGACCCCGATAATCCCGATGCAGATGAGAATGGGTATGTGTCTTATCCGAATGTTAATACAGTGCAGGAGATGACAGATATGATTGATGCGTCCCGTTCATACGAGGCCAATGTAACTGCCTTTGAAGCGGCGAAAGCGATGTCCAGCAAGGGCTTGGAGATTATGAGAGGATAGTTTGACAGACGAAGGAGAATAGTATGGATGTGAATGCAATTGCACAGGCTGCTGCAAGAGAAGTAGGAATGGATTTAGGCAATTCAGTAACTGCAAGTGGTGTAAATCGTAGTAATGGAACAGCCTTTGACCAGATGTTAGGCTCTATCATGGGGATGATAGAGGAGACAGATGCTGCACAGAAGGATGCCCAACAGGCGGCATTGAATTATGAGCTGGGTTACTCTGACAACACACATGAATTAGGTGTGGCACAGCGTAAGGCGAACGATGCACTGCAGTTTACGGTTGCAGTACGTGATAAATTAGTTGAAGCATATAGAGAAATTATGCAGATGCAGGTATAGTTTTAGCTGGTAATAGTAAACAGCTTTTTATTAATTTGCAACAGTTGGAGACGGTAGTAAAATGGGTGAAAAGATTAAGGAAATACCACAGCAAATTGTAGAATTTTGGCAGAAGTTTTCTTCTAAACAAAAGACATTAATTATTTCCATTGTGTTGGCGGTTATTGTGACAGGAATCATATTTGTGGTTTTGTTTACGCGGACAACATATGAACAGGTTGTAGTATATAAAACTACAGCGGATACTGCACAGGCTAAGACCGTGCTGGAGGAGAACCAGATTGCTTATCAGATTGCAGATGATGGTTTGACGGTGAGCGTGGATTCTAAGAAGGTGTCAGATGCTTTGGTCGCTCTTGGGTCACAGGAGGTTGGAAGAAATTCCAATGCGGATTATTCTTATACAGATGCATTAGACAATGATTTATCCACTACGAATACAGAACGTCAGGAGAAGTTGAAGCTTGCATTGCAGAGCAGGCTTGCCAATGCGATGGTAGAGACGAATGAGGGCATAGATGCTGCTACGGTTCAGGTAACCTTTGCAGACAATTCTACAGCGATATTGGAACAGGAAAAAGAGAATACTTGTGCAGTAATGCTTACCACCAATGATTCTTTTAAGATGTCCGGTGCGAAAGGACTGGCTACATTTCTTGCAACTACCATTGGTGATATGAATACGGACAATATTAAGATTATTGATCAGGATGGCAATATACTATTCGCAGGCAGTAACAATGAGGATGGGATTGCCAGTACTGCTACAGCAGAGGAATATCGGTCTAATCTTACCAATGATATTAGGACGCAGGTACAGGCACTACTGTTAAAGTCCAGTAATTTTAATGATGTTGAGGTTGCACCCAATATGTCGATTGATTTTAATCAATCTACTATTACGGATGAAGATTTTTATACACACGAGGGTGAAGAGACAGGTCCTAAGGCATATGAATATAATTACCATAATGAGAATAATTCTGACAGTGGTAATATTCCGGGAACCGATGCCAATGACGGTGAGGTAACGGATTATGATATCACCAATGGAAGTAACAGCAGTGGTAATACAGATATATCAAAGATTGAATATAATACCAGCAAACGTACGACTGTGACGAAAGCAGGTGTTGCAACCATTAATTATGATGATTCTTCCATTTCTATTATACTGAATCGTTACCGCTCCTATTACGAAGCAGAGATGAAGGATGAGCTTGACCAGAACGAACAGACATTTTCAGAGTTTAAGCAAGCCAACGGGATGTCAACGAATATTGATGTTGACCCTGCGCTGATTACCAGTGTTGCAATGGCAACCGGTATTTCTGAAGATAACATTTCCATTATTGCGTATGAGGTTCCGCTTTTTTATGAGGCGGATAAGATGACATTCTCTGAGTTTGCCAGAAGTTATCTGCAATATATATTAGCATTGATTATCGTCTTGCTATTAGTATTTGTTGTATTTAAGGGTATGAAACCGATTGAGGTGGAGGAAATGGAGCCAGAGCTTTCTGTGGAGGCATTGCTGGCAACCACCAAGGACAATCAGAGCTTGCAGGACATTGAATTTAGTGATAAATCTGCTGCAAGAGAACTGATTGAGAAGTTTGTTGATGAGAATCCGGAAGCGGTGGCACAGTTGCTTCGGAATTGGCTGAATGAGGATTGGGAGTGATGATATGTCAACACCATTAGATGATTTGGGTGGACTTGAAAAAGCAGCGATTCTATTGATTACGCTTGGTCCGGAGAAGTCTGCTACCGTGTTTAAGCATTTGAAGGAGGACGAGATTGAGCAGTTGACACTGGAGATTGCCAATACAAGAAGTGTTTCTCCTGTTGTCAAGGATGCCATAGTAGATGAATTTTATGAGATATGTCTGGCACAGCAATATATTACAGAGGGTGGTATTGGCTATGCGACAGATTTGCTGGAGAAAGCACTGGGAGCCGAGAAGGCAAGGGATGTGATTGGACGTCTGACTGCTTCTTTGCAGGTGCGTCCTTTTGAGTTTATCAGAAAGACAGATGCATCCCAGTTGTTAAACTTTATTCAGGATGAGCATCCGCAGACGATTGCATTGATTTTGTCTTATTTGTCAGCGAATCAGGCGGCACAGATTGTCTCTGCGTTACCGGCGGATAAGCAGGCGGATGTTGCAAAACGTATTGCCCAGATGGACAGAACCAGTCCGGATGTAATTAAGGAAGTGGAGAAGGTATTGGAGAGAAAGTTGGCTTCTTTGGTAAATCAGGATTACACGATTGTCGGCGGTGTCGATGCCATCGTAGAGATTTTGAATACGGTAGACCGTGGTACAGAGAAGAATATTATGGAGAATCTGGATATCGAAGAGCCAGAGCTTGCTGATGAAATTCGCCATAAGATGTTTGTATTCGAGGATATCCTTTCACTGGACAACCGTTCTATCCAGCGTGTGCTTCGTGAAGTGGATAACAATGAGCTGGCAATCTCCCTTAAGGGTGCGAACGAAGATGTGCAGAATGTTATCTTTGAGAATCTGTCTACCCGTCTTGCTACGATGATTCGTGAGGACATGGAGTTTATGGGTCCGGTTCGTATGAAGGATGTAGAGGATGCACAGCAGCGTATTGTTAATATAATCCGTAAGCTTGAGGATAGTGGTGATATTGTTATTTCCAGAGGTGGAGGTGACGAAATCATTGTCTAATGTGATTAAAGCGTATAATGCAAAGCAACTGGAACCCCTTATCATTGATTCTGAACAGAATGAGACAGTTATTAGGATTACTGAGACAATAGAGAAACAGCAATCCGTGCATAATAAGAGTACAGGATTTGGAGAACCGGATGAATTTGGTTTTGCGAAAGGATTGTTTACAACAGAGATGACGGAGGAAGAGCTTGCTGCCCTTTCTGATGAGGACAGGGCTGTTTATGAAACAATGGAAGGCACAGAAGGTCTTGAATGGGATTCTGATATTGAGGATGCCCATGAGGCTGCCTTGATTGTAGAAGAGGCTTATCAGGAGGCAGAACAGATTCGTAATGATGCACAGGCGTTAGCGGAGGATATGAAGGCACAGGGCTTTGCACAGGGCAAAGAGGATGGTTATCAGCAGGGGCTTAAGGATGCTGCGGACGAGATTGCGAGGCAGAAGGCAGAGCTTGAAGAGCAGCTCAATGCCAGGCAGCAGGAATTAGAGCAGGAGTTTGAGGATAATCTTACTGCTTTAGAGCCGAAGTTTGTAGAGGTGCTATGTCAGCTTTTGGAACGATTGACAGGAGTCGTTGTTACCGGACATAAGGACATTATGCTTTATCTGATAAACAATGCCATGCGGGATATGGAAAATAGTCATTCCTTTGTGGTTTCTGTTTCGGAACAGGATTTTGAATATGTGAACAAGAATAAAGAGAATATATATGGATATCTGAATCCTTCCGTTTCCATCGAACTGTTTCAGGATGCCAAGCTTTCTAAGAACCAGTGTAGAATTGAGACGGAGGGCGGACTTGTGGATTTGAGTCTGGATGTGCAGATGT
This sequence comes from Lachnospira sp., assembly GCA_017621205.1. GTDB lineage: Bacteria > Bacillota > Clostridia > Lachnospirales > Lachnospiraceae > NC2004. Next base: position 35,298 of record JAGATQ010000017.1, on the reverse strand, counting down.
CCCAGCTAATCAAAAGTTTAATGTTACTTAATGCATAAGCATATTAGTGTACTAAGAGCAGTAATTCCATATTCCGCAAGGTATATGGAATTTTTGTTATTCTGTTGCTAGGAAAGAGAGAAAACGGATGTTAGAGATTGATTTTAGCCGATATGATAAATTGATGCAGCTTCCCTTGGAAAAGAAGCTTGGTAAGGTTGCCAAGGTGGTTGGCCTGACTGTGGAATCGATTGGGCCGGACGCCAAGCTTAACGATTTGTGTGTCATTACCTCACGGGATGGCTTACACAAAGTCAATGCGGAGGTGGTAGGTTTTCGGGACAATCGGATTCTTTTGATGCCCTTTGATAATGTGGAGGGAATTGGACTCGGGGCTTTGGTGGAAAATACGGGGAAACCATTACAGGTCTATGTTGGCCCTAGTCTGCTTGGGCAGACACTCGATGGCCTTGGCATTCCAAATGGGATGGATGCAGAGCAATATCAGCTTGGGGAAGCTTATTCAGTGGAAGCACCGCCACCAGATCCGATGGAGCGTAAGATTATTGATGAGATACTTCCTCTTGGCGTTAAGGCTGTTGATGGTTTGATTACCCTTGGAAAGGGGCAGCGTATTGGTATCTTTGCCGGTTCTGGTGTTGGCAAGAGTACCCTTCTTGGAATGTTTGCCAGAAATACAAAGGCGGATATTAACGTAATTGCATTGATAGGAGAGCGTGGACGTGAGGTAAGGGAATTTATTGAGCGGGATTTGGGAGAAGAAGGAATGCGTCGTTCTGTGCTGGTGATTGCAACCTCTGATAAACCGGCATTGATTCGTAGTAAAGCGGCTAAGACAGCGACGGCAGTGGCGGAATATTTCCGCGACCAGGGCAAGGATGTACTGTTGATGATGGATTCCCTTACCCGTTTTTCAATGGCACAAAGGGAGATAGGGCTGGCTTCCGGGGAACCTCCGGTAACAAGAGGATATCCGCCGAGTGTATATTCTGAGATGCCAAAGCTTCTGGAACGGGCGGGATGTTCGGCAGACGGTTCTATTACAGGGCTTTATACGGTACTTGTAGATGGAGATGATTTTAATGAGCCGATAACCGATACGGCAAGAAGTATCCTTGATGGGCATATTGTACTGTCCAGACGCTTAGGACAGAAGAATCACTATCCGGCAATTGACATAATGGCAAGTATTTCCCGTTGTATGAGCCAGATTGCCACTGAGGAGCATAAGGAAGCAGCAGGAAAGCTGCGTAATGTACTGGCAACCTACAATGAAGCAGAGGATTTGATTAATATCGGTGCCTATAAAAATGGTGCGAATCCGCAGATTGACTATGCGATTTCCAAAATAGAGGAGGTAAATGCCTTTTTGCGGCAGGGAGTTAATGAGAAGATTTCTATGGAGGAAGCACTTAGCCTGCTGGATGGAATATTTGCTGAACAGGGACAGGCTTGATGGCGTGCTGGTGATAGATAATGTGTATGTAGTGGTGCGGCAGGTGGTAAGATGGCAAAGTTTATTTATTCTATGGAGAATGTACTAAATGTAAAATATAAGCTGGAGGATCAGGCGAAAACAGCATTTTCCCAAGCACAGATGCAGGTAAATGAAGCGAAATCTGAGCTTGACAGACTGGTTGACAGAAGGCGTTCTTATGAGCAGGAGAAGCATCGCATGATGTCAGGCAGGCTGGATGTCAGACGTCTTAATGAATGTGAAAATGCCATTCATACTATGGAATATTATGAAACACAGCAGAAAAAAAAGATTGCAGCATTAGAGGCGGTGCTTGATAATGCCAGCCGTAAGCTTAAGGAGGCAATGATGGAGCGGAAAACGCATGAGAAGCTCAAGGATAATGAATTTCAGGTGTTTTTGCAGGAATTAAATGCCCAGGAGAAAAAAGAAATTGATGAGCTGGTTAGTTTTCAATATAACAACCGGCCAGAGGAATAGAAAAGGAGATTACATGAAAAAGACAGTAAGAGATGGATTTAACACAATGTCACAGGTATCGCAGCCCGTGGAGAAGGAAAGCGGTAAGGGATTGCTCGTGTGTGTTACTCTGGTTTTACTTTTTATTATTATTTTATTGGTCTGTATCCGGATGGATGTTGGTGGATTTGGAAGCAAGGTGCTTCGCCCGGTATTAAAGGATGTGCCGGTTTTGAAGCATGTTTTGCCCGAGGCGACAGATGAGGAGGTGGCTGCTGAGACAGGCTACCGAAGTCTGGCACAGGCAGTTACTAAGATTGAGCAACTCGAACGCGAAATTGCTGAGCTTAAGGAGCAGCAGGCGGGACAGACTGCTTCCGGGTCAGGAGAAGCGGATGCTGTCCTTGCCCTGCAGGCAGAGATTGATTCATTAAAACAGCAGATTGAAACGCTTAAGGTATATGAGAGTAATCAAAAGAACTTTGAGGCAACGAAGGAGAAGTTTTATCAGGAAGTGGTATATAACGACCATGTGGATGTCTCTGATTATACCAAATGGTATGAAGAGATGGATAAGGATACGGCTGCGAAGCTTTATAAGGAGGCAGTAAAAACGCAGGAGGCATCGGAATATGAGAAGGAGATGGCAAAGACCTATGCACAAATGAAACCTGCCAAGGCGGCAGCAATATTAAATACTATGACTGGTGATGTGGATACGGTAGTGAATATACTCAATGCCATGGATGCTAAAGACCGTGGGGCAATTATGGGAGAAATGAATGCCACATTTGCAGCAAAAATCACAAAAAAAATGTCGTCCTAGTGTTTAGAATCATTGGGGCATTTCCGATATATATAGTGTGCAATTCCAGCAATGGATTGGCATAAATACAAAATATAGAAAGGAGGAAAGACATGACAATTGCAAACATTCAAGGAATTACAGCGGCGTCTAAGAGTTTGGCGACCGGTGTAAAGAAGACGGAAGGTGTATCTTCATTTTCTAGTGTGATGAGTGAAACCAGCTATCAGAAGTCCTATACGAAAAGTTATGGTGCAGACAATCATCCGGCTGCTTCGGTGGCAGAGACTACGGCAGGCAGAAATGACACTGCATCCAATACGCAGACGAACCAAGGTGGACAGACTGCTGAGAAGGCAGACAGGGTGAATAATGATAGTCAGAGGACTGCAAAAGATTCTGCCAAAGCATCGAGACAGGATAACGATACGGTAGAGGTTGAGGATGTTTCAGAGGCTACAGATAAGCCGGTTGATGAGGAAGTGCAGGATATTGTTGCGACCGTTGCGGATGAGATTCGTTCTATTGTTCAGGAAGCACTTGGCATTAGTGATGAAGATATGGCAGCATTGATGGGAGAGCTGAATCTTACGGATAAAGATTTGTTAAATCCGGACAATGTATTAAAGCTTGTGATGGAGCAGAATGGTCTTAAATCAACCATGGATATTCTAAACAATGAAGAATTGGCTTCTATGGTAAAGGATTTGATGAAGAATGTGGAGACTGTAAAGGCAGAAATGCTTCCGGAGCAGTTGACAACATTGATGGAGAGTACATCAGAGGAGACTGTTTTAGTGAACCAGACGCAAGAAGCCGATGTGGACATGGTGCAGCAGACAGAGATTTCTGAGGATGATAAGATGCAGCCCATAAAGGTGAATGTAGAAGGGGATGGCAGTGCTGCAAAGCAGCAGAATGCTGGTGCGCACACGGCACAGCAGAATTTCCAACATGCCGGGGGTGAGCTTCATGAACAGCCGGTTATCACGAATGGGCAGACTGTGTTTGAAGGTCTGACTCAGGCGGTTGCTAACACGCAGACACTTTCCTACAGCAGTGGTACACAGGCACTGGATATTGTAACACAGCTTGTGAATGAGATTCGTGCGGTAGTCAAAGCAGAAACGCAGAGTATGGAGGTACAGCTAAATCCAGAGAGTCTTGGTAAGGTAAATATTCAGGTAGTTGCAAGAGAGGGTATTTTAACAGCACATATTGCTGCTCAGACAGAAGCAGCCAGAAGTGCGATTGAAAGCCAGATTGTAACTCTTAAGGAGTCTTTTCAGAATCAGGGCTTAAAGGTAGAAGCGGTTGAGGTTACTGTAGGAATGCAGAACTTTAACATGGATCAGCAGAAATCCTTTGAAGAACAGCAACAGAACTTTAACAAGGCTAGAAAACAGCTTCGTCTTGACGATGTAGACTTGGAAGAGGAAGGGCTTTCTGAGGAGGAGAGTATTGCCATAGATATGATGCGTAGAGATGGCAATCAGGTTGATTTCAGTGCATAGGATGTTGTAGTAAAGGAGGAGATTATATGAGTAATACAGTTGATGGAATTAATGCCTCTAAATTTGCGCAGGCCACAGATTTATCAAAGGTGGAAAATAAAAGCGGTTTAGACAAGAGTTCCTTCTTGAAGCTTTTAGTAACGCAGATGCAGTATCAGGACCCGTTAGAGCCAGCTTCTTCTACGGAATATATGGCTCAGCTTGCACAGTTTACCTCTTTGGAGGAGATGGAGAACTTAAATCATGCATTTAACCGTTCTGATGCGCAATCATTAGTTGGTTCTTATGTTATTATGAAGCAGGAGAATGTAAGTAGTGACAAAGAGACCTATGTCAGTGGTCTGGTTGATTATGTCACAATGGTGAATGGGAAACCATTTTTATCTATCAATGATAAGTTTTATGATTATGATAATCTGGATTCTGTTGTGGATGTAGATTATATGGCAGCAATGGCAGAGAAGGATAAGGATGCCGGGAAGGATAAAGAATCGTAACATGATCTGAATGGCATTGCAGGGAGGTGAAGCCATGAATCAGATTGCACAGCAATTTACTTCCTTAGAGTCATTGAATGCAGGATTTTCCTCTTATCCGGTGAGTAATCCGGCTATTCGCGAGAAGGCAGATTCCTTTCAGGACGTGCTTAAGAGTAAACAGCAGGAGTATGAAAGCCAGCAGGTGATTTTTTCTAAGCACGCAAACCAGAGACTGCTAAACCGTAACATGAATCTGACCAAGGAACAGCTTGAACGGCTGAATTCTGGTGTGGAACAGGCACGGGCAAAGCATATTAAGGAATCCCTGATTATGGTGGATGATATGTCATTTATTGTAAATGTATCCAATAATACAGTGGTGACAGCAATGAATAAGGAAGATGAACAAAACATATTTACTAATATTGATGGGGCTGTGATATCATAGCTGGACCGATAAGGAAGCAGAGTGTTTTTGAATGACAGAGAAAACATAACGGTCATGGCCCATATAAGGAGGTCGTTTATTATGATGAGATCATTATTTTCTGGTGTATCAGGACTTCGTGTACATCAGACAAAGATGGATGTAATTGGTAATAATATTTCCAATGTTAATACTGTGGCATTTAAGTCGAGCCGGGTTACGTTCACAGATGTATTTTCGCAGACAACGCAGTCAGCAACCGGTGCTAATGTGGATACCGGACGTGGAGGTACCAATGCAATGCAGATTGGTCTTGGTACTTCAGTAGGTTCTATTTATTGTGATCCAACGGATGAGGGTTCTGCCCAGAGAACGGATAATCCTTATGATTTGAAGGTCAGTGGAGAGAATTTCTTCGTTGTCAATGATGGAACAAGCAATTATTTCACGAAGGTGGGGGCATTTACTATTGATGCTGCAGGTTATCTGGTTACCCAGTCCGGTTATCATGTAATGGGCTGGCTGGTAGACCCACAGACGATGGATATCAAGAAAGATATGGTTCAGCCACTAGGCATTGAGACACCTGAGAATATGTCAGTGGAGCCACAGGCAACCTCTAATAACTATTTTACCGGTAATATCGATAAGACGAATACGGATGTAACAGGAGACGGTCTGATTACCAGTATGACCGTCTATGATAAGCAGGGGTATTCCTATACGGTAAAATACAATATTCAGCAGTCGGCTACGGATGACAGTTCGTATACAGTGAGTGTCACAGATATTATTGACAGCCAGAACCATTCTATTTTAACTGCGAATGGTGGTCAGTATGACTGCACTCTGAACGGCGCTGGAGACTCCTTTGAGTTGAAATTTAATGCAGATACTGGTGCTTTTGAATATGTTGGGGCGGCAGGAAGCGAGAGTGTCAAGCTGTTGATTACAGGACCGAATGATAACTTCTACCTCGATGATGGTGGTATTGATATCGATTTTTCTACTACCACTATGTTCGCTGCCAGTGGCAAGTGTAGTATCAACTCTGTCCGTGGTGATTTGGATGGAATCGGTGCCGGACGTACCGCAGGTGAGATGTCAGAGGTAAGTATTGGTACGGATGGTAAAATCACAGCGAAATATGACAATGGTGACACTCGTCTGTTAGGACAGATTTCTGTGGCACAATTTGCCAACGCCGCAGGTCTTGAGAAGATTGGAGATAGTCTCTTTACCACGACAGCGAACTCCGGTGAGTTTGATGGAATTGGTAAGGATCCGACAGATGGTGGCGGAAGTGTCCAGCAGGGTGTTTTAGAGATGTCCAATGTAGATTTATCGAATGAATTTACAGAGATGATTACGACGCAGCGTGGTTTCCAGGCGAATTCCCGTATTATTACGGTATCGGATACCTTATTAGAGGAATTAGTAAACTTAAAGAGATAATATTTTGGGGAAGCTCCTAAAAATAATTCAGAGTATTTTAGAATATCTGGATAAAATCTTTGCAATTTAGACATATTTGTGATAATATACTGATGTGTTTATGCATTTATGCATCAGTATATAAGCAAATATGTCTTTTGTGTTGATTTTTAGACACGTTTGTATATGTGTTAGCCGAATTACCATATTTTTGTTACTGGATTCTGATTAGGAGGTGCGTTATGATTGAATTAACCAAGCTGAATAATAAGAAGTTCACGGTGAATGCAGATATTATTGAATTTGTGGAGGAGACCCCAGATACTGTAGTCACATTGACAACAGGACACAAAATTATTGTAAAAGAGACTAGACAAGAGGTTACAAATTTAGTAAAATTGTATAGAAAAAGTCTATATAATGATATACTTGAACAAATAAAAGAAGGATAGGGGTGACTTTTTTGGATTTAGCATCGCTGATTGGTATTATAGCAGGTGTAGTTGTTTTTGTATTCGGTGTGGCTTCAGGTGATTATGGCTTCGCTGGATTGCATTATTTCTTTGATGTACCCTCTGTTATAATTACCATATTTGGTACGTTATCTTCTGTTTTTACATCCAATACCATTCCGGACTTCCTTTCCGGATTGAAGTCAATAAGCTTGATATTCAAGAGCACATCGGATGATGCAAAGCAGATTATTAGAAGTATCCTTGATTTGTCAAACGTGGCAAGAAAGGAAGGTTTGCTGGCATTGGAGGAGGCATCCAATGGATTGGAAGACCCGTTCTTAAAGAAGGGTGTCGGGCTGATTGTCGATGGTACGGACCCAGATTTGGTTCGTAGTATTTTAGAGACAGAACTGGTGTACATAGAATCAAGACATAAAAAGACGATAGGCTTCTGGGAGACGGTTGCTGCGTTGGGACCTGCATGGGGTATGATTGGTACACTGATTGGTTTGATTTTGATGTTGCAGAATCTTGCAGATACCAGCAGTATCGGTCCAAACATGGCGATAGCATTGATTACTACATTGTATGGTTCCTTGATAGCCAACTGGATTGCAACACCGGTTGCCAATAAGCTGGGAGCGATTAATGCCAAGGAGATTTCCATGAAGGAAGTAATGATTGAAGGTCTCTTATCGATTCAGGCAGGAGAGAATCCAAGACTGATTGAGGAGAAGTTAAAATCATTCCTATCACCTTCTTTGAGAGCAAGCATGGATGAGGATGCTGGAGGTGAGGCTTAGTGGCAAGAAGGAAGAATGAGGAAGAACAAGCCCCCGGTTCGCCTGCGTGGATGGCGACCTTTAGTGATTTGATGAATTTGTTACTTTGTTTTTTCATTTTGTTATTTGCAAGCTCTACAATTGATGCAGAGAAGCTACAGGAGATATCAGCCTCTTTTTCAAAGGATAATATATTCCAAGCGGGTTCTACCGCAGTTGGAGAGGGACGGATGGTTTCCTCAGGTGTAAAGCAGCTTAGTGTGCTGGAGAATTTTGTACACAGTCTTGGACGTAATCAGGAGGGGAAGGATAATAAGCTTTCTGATGTAAAGGACGAGAGTGTGAAACCAGTGGAGGCAAACAGTTCCACGGAACAAAACCAGAGTACACAGCAGAATCAGAGCCAAAGTACGCAGCAGAGCGAGGCACAACAGGGTGCTGCCCAGCAGAATTCTGATACGCAGCAGGCATCCCAGACGACGCAGTCGCTGGAACAGCAGTTATCACAGCAGGGGTATAACCAATCAGAGCAAATGAGCGAGGAGATTGAGCAGATGCTGGAATCCTCTAAGATCAGTAATCAGGTTTCCTTAAGCTATAATGCACAGTTTGTCGAGTTATCCTTAAACGGAGGATTGTTATTTGATTCTGGTAAGGCTGAGATAACAAGGGAAGCAGAGGCCTTGGTTAATAAGGTGGGTAATATTCTTCAAAAATATAAGAATCGTACCATTGAGATTGAAGGGCATACCGATAATGTTCCTGTAGGTGGAGAATACAAGGATAATCAGTATTTATCTGCTGCCAGAGCGATTTCTGTTTATGAATATTTATTAGAACACAAGAATTTAATTCCAGCCAATATGAAGCATTCCGGTTATGGTGATAGTAAGCCTAGGGCAAGCAACAATACACCGGAGGGACGTGCGAAGAATCGGCGTGTTGAGATTAAGATTTATAATAAGCTCAGTTCACAGAATGAACAATAAAGCTGTATATTCATCAATAAAGGAGAGAGAACATGAAAAGGAATTTGATTTCGGTAATCATATTAGCTTTTAGCATTATTAATTTTATTTTATTAGCCATTATCGTTTTTACAGTGATTCCAACCAACAAAAAGACAGATAATCTGATTACAAGTATTGCAAGTATTATTGATACATCGTTAGAGAGTGCCGGGGAGGAAAAGGTAAAGAAGGTTCCTTTGTCTGACCAGACAATCTATACTTCACCAGAGGATTCTACCATCACATTAAAGTCTGTAGGTGAGGATAAGCATTATGCACAGGTTCGGCTGGCGATTGCTTTGAATAAGAAGTCCAAGGATTTTAAGACCTTTGACCCTTCTACGGATACGGGTATTGGTTCTTATGAGAGTGCCATTCAGTCTGCCGTCAGGACTGAGATTGAGAAATATACTCCGGAGGAATGTACCAACAATGCAAAGCAGATTGAGGAGAATTGCCAAAAGGCAGTAAAGGATTTATTTAACTCTGATGTTATATATGATGTTACATTTTCAAAATTTGTTGTTTCTTAGTGTGTGGTATGGAATATATACTAGTCTGTTTATAAGGAGGTGAGGATAATGGCTGATGTAATGTCACAGGACGAGATTGACAAACTTTTGAATCAATTGAGTTCTGGTGAACTAGATGCAGAGGAGCTGCAGGAGACGGAGGAGAAGCAGATTCGTGAATACGATTTCAAAAGACCATCCAAGTTCTCTAAAGAGCACCTTAGAACGCTTGAAATTATATTTGACCATTACGGCCGTTTATTATCCACACATTTACCCGCATATTTAAGAAAGTCTGTGCAGGTTGAGGTTATGAACTCGGAAGCGGTAACTTATTCTGAGTTTTCTAACGCACTTTCTAATCCGGTGCTGTTAGGAATTGTTAACTTTGCTCCGTTAAAGGGCAATATTGTTATTGAGCTGGCTGCTAATTTAGGTTATGCGATAGTAGACCGGATGCTTGGCGGTGGGGGAATCCCGCTTGATAAGAACCGGGATTTTACAGAGATAGAGCTGAGTATCATTGAGAGAATATTTGGAATCTGTGTAAATTTATTACGCGAACCATGGCAGAATGTTATTGCGATTGAACCACATTTGGAGCGTATTGAGACCAATTCCCAGTTTGCACAGATTATATCGCCTAGTGAGATGATTGCCATTGTTACAATCAATATTAAGCTTGGTGATGTAGAAGGTTTGATGAATGTTTGTCTGCCATTTATCTGTCTGGAAGATATTATGGATAAGCTGAATACGAAATATTGGTTCAGTACTCTTCAGGATGTGGATGAGGGTGATTACCACGAGTTGATTGAAGGCATGATTGAACGGGCGCAGATTCCGATGAAAGCGGTGCTTGGTAAAAGTACGCTGCCAGTTCTTGATTTCATCAACTTGCAGGTTGGAGATATCATCCGGTTAGATTCCAAAGTAGATGATGAACTAAATATTTATGTAGGTAATATATTAAAGTTTACTGCGTTGCCGGGTTCTGCATCTGAGAAATATGCAGTCAAGGTAACATCAATTATAAGGGAGGAGTAGCAAGCATGGATGGAATGTTATCGCAGGAAGAAATAAATGCTCTGCTCGGTGGTATGGATACCGATGTAGCATCAGATGCGGAAGAGGATACTGCTGATGCCGGTGGACAGAACAATAGCGACACAGTCGCAGGTAACGAAGAAACAATTTTAACACCAGAGGAAAAGGATGCTATTGGTGAGGTTGCTAATATTAGCATGGGAACAGCTGCAACCACCTTGTTTTCCTTACTGAATAATGTTGTAGATATTACAGTCCCTCAAGTTTCCTATGCGAACTGGGATGATTTGGTGGATAGTTATGACCGGCCTTGCGTTTTTGTTCAATTATCATATATTGAAGGTATTGAAGGCAATAACATCTTGATTTTAAAGGAACGGGATGTTAAGATTATAACAGATTTAATGATGGGTGGAGATGGACAGAATACGGATGATGAGTTATCTGATTTGCACTTAAGTGCCATTAGTGAGGCGATGAATCAGATGATGGGTTCTTCAGCAACCTCTCTTTCCCAGATGTTGGGTCGCAAGATTGATATCAGCCCACCAGTAGCAAGTCTGATTGATTTGAATGATGGTGTTGTAAATCCTGATAAGACACTATCAACCTTCTTAACAGAGACCTTTGTTAAGGTTACCTTTAAGATGCAGATTGGTGATTTGATTGATAGTGAGATTATGCAGTTGTATCCGATGGATTTAGCGAAGGAGATTTTTGAAGTCTTTACAGCCTCCATGCAGACGACAGAGGAACCGGCAGCACCTGAACCAGCCGCACCGCCACAGATGGAGCAGCCACAGCCGGCACCAAGCCAGCCACAGATGGCACAGGCTCCGGCAGGTCAGCCGCCAATGATGGATCCTTCCATGATGGGGCAGATGCCATATGGTTATGGTATGCCGATGGGACAGCCGATGATGCCGCCACCCAATGTGAATGCACAGCCGGTACAGTTCCAGCCATTTGCTAATATGCCGAATCCAATCACACAACAAGAGAATATTGATTTGATTATGGACGTTCCATTGGATGTAACAGTGGAATTGGGCAGGACTAAGAAATCCATTAAGGAGATTTTAGAGATTTCTCCAGGTACCATTATTGAATTGGATAAACTGGCAGGTGAGCCGGTGGATGTGATTGTTAATGGAAAGTTTGTTGCCAAAGGAGAAGTAGTAGTTATTGAGGAGAGTTTTGGTGTCCGTGTAACGGAGATTATTAAGGATAAATAATTCTTTATGAATAAACACCGGGACTGTTGAATATTGTTTGGATAATATTAGTAACATGTTAATATAATAATTAAAGAAGTGGAGAATACGATTATGGCAAAGAATATTTTAATTTGTGATGATGCAGCATTTATGAGAATGATGATTAAGGATATCCTTACCAAGAATGGATATACGATTGCCGGTGAGGCAGAGAATGGTGCTAAGGCAGTAGAAAAGTATAATGAAGTAAAGCCGGACCTTGTATTGATGGATATTACCATGCCGGAGATGGATGGTATTCAGGCACTTAAAAAGATTAAAGAAACGGATCCGGGTGCAGTGGTCGTTATGTGTTCTGCAATGGGACAGCAGGCGATGGTTATTGAGTCTATTCAGGCAGGCGCCAAGGACTTTATTGTAAAACCGTTTCAGGCTGACCGTGTGCTGGAAGCAGTGAAAAAAGCGGTGAGCTAGATGTTTCTTATGGCAACTGGTGCACTAGGTGTTTTAAAGGGCATTGGTGAACTCATTGTACTGTTACTAATATTTATTGGTATTTTGTTCCTGGCATATTGGTCTTCTAAAATTGCTGCCCGTTTTCAAAGTGGTTCTATGAAGAACCGTAATATGACTGTGGTGGAGACAATGCGTGTCCAGAATAATAAATTTATCCAGATTATTAAGATAGCGGATAAATTTATTGTAATTGGCATTGGAAAGGATGAGATTCATTTTTTAACGGAACTTGATGGTTCACAGCTAATAGAGGAAGCTGATAATCCAGATTCGTTAAAGCATACAGGTTTCCAAGATGTTTTGTCCATGTTTACCAGAACAGAAAATGGAAGTGGGAAGCCAGAGGAAAACGATATGGAGAAAGAAAGTGACAAAGATGGCTATGAAGAATAGTTCCATAAAAAAGCATAAAATCCTTACCATATTAAAAATTTTGTGTCTGATGGTAACATTGGTTGGCAGTATCATATGTATTGGAAGTCTTCGTACAGGAGCAACGGGTATGGATGCCAATCCGGGACAGGAAGCGAATGATAATAATGATCCAACGGCAGAAGAGGAACGGGATACAACACCCTTTTCCTTTGATATTGATTTGGATACGACGGCAGATACAGGAACCTTATCTGGTACGCTGCAGATTGTTCTTTTACTTACTGTATTATCGTTAGCTCCTTCCATTCTAATCATGCTGACTTCGTTTACCCGTATTATAATTGTGTTACATTTTGTAAGACAAGCCTTGGGTACGGCGACAGCTCCACCGAATCAGGTTTTAGTTGGTCTAGCCCTTTTTTTAACAATCTTTATTATGTCTCCCGTTTTTTCACAGGTATATAATGATGCGATTGTACCTATGCAGGAAGAGACGATAACCTCGAAGGAGGCATTGGAGGCAGGAGTAAAACCGTTGCGGACATTTATGTTAGACAATATGAATAAAAAGGATTTAAAGCTGATGATTGAAATTTCTGGTGCTGAGGTGACGGAGTCTTATGATGAGATTCCGACAACAACCATAATACCAGCATTTATTATGAGCGAGCTTCGTGCCGCTTTTATCATTGGATTTTTGGTATATATTCCTTTTATTGTTATAGATATGGTTGTGGCATCTACATTGATGTCAATGGGTATGATGATGCTTCCACCTACTACCATCTCTGCCCCGTTTAAGATTCTTCTATTTATCCTGGCAGATGGGTGGAGTCTGGTAATTGGTAATCTGGTGCAGACTTTTCACTTGTAGAGTTGGTGACACGAAGTTGTTTCGAAGGCTGTTTTTTGACTTCCTTGGTGGATACGCCAGATTAGGAAATAGTTATTTTGTTATGTTTTATTAGGAACAGGAGAGTGAAGAGATGTCTGCGGAACAGGTGATTGATATTGCAAGAATGGCAATATGGACGATTATTAAGGTCTCTGCCCCAATGCTTCTGGTGTCAATTGTAATTGGTTTGATTGTCAGTGTTTTTCAGACAATTACTTCCATTCAGGAGCAGACATTAATGTTTGTGCCTAAATTTCTTGCTATTATGGCAATTATATTAATATGTGGTAACTGGATGTTAAATACCCTATCAGAATATGTGACAGAATTGTTTAACAGTTTTAGTACTTATATAGGCTGACAGGGAAGTTTGCAATTATTCAGAATGAAGGATAAGGTGTTTTCCCATTAAGGCAGGTTGTAGTTATGATTACGGCGTCATTTTCAATTCATAATGTAGAATTTTTTCTTTTGATATTGGCCCGTGTATCTGCATTGATGGTGTCAGCACCTTTTTTTAGCATGAGAGGCGTACCAAGGCAGGTGCGTATTGGATTTTCTATATTTTTGAGCATTATTGTTGCATTAAATATGGATTATTATGATATTGAATATTCTACCATAATCGGTTATGCTGTTTTAGTGGCGAAGGAAGTATTTGCTGGGCTGTTTATTGGATTAGCTGCCAACATTGCTATGCTTTCTCTTGCTTTTGCAGGACATATTATTGATATTGATTTAGGATTTTCTATGATGCAGCTGTTTGATCCACTTACGAATCAGGATAGTTCGGCATTTGGAAGCTTTTATACCTATCTGGTTATGCTGGTTATGCTGCTTTCCAATATGCATTATTACCTTATTACAGCGACGATGGATACGTTTTCCTTGATTCCACTTGGGATGGAGGCGCTTCACGGAGATTATTTGTATGATTCGATATTGATGTTTGCAACAGAATATTTTGCAATTGGATTCCGGATTATTTTACCGGTATTTGCTGCCATGTTGCTTCTTAATATTATTCTTGGCATACTAGCAAAGTCTGCACCGCAGATGAATATGTTTGTTGTAGGTATGCAGCTTAAGGTAGTGTTTGGATTGGGAGTATTGCTTGTCACCATAGTTTGTATTCCTTTGATAACTGATTTTGTTTATACTGGTATGCAGGATATGATTAATCAGGTGATTAAGGTGATGACGCCTTAAAACGGATTTGATACTTTGGGAAGGGAGGCAGAGAATAGAATGAATATATTAGTATGGATATATAGAACTAAAAGAGTGTCTTCTTTTGGCTCCTACGATTATCTCACTTGTTCTGTGGATTCGCTGCCGATACCTCTTGATTTACAGTTGTTTGCGAAGGATGGTCCTACGGGACAGAAGACAGAGAAGCCTACGGCAAAGAAAATTAAGGATACTCGTGAAGAAGGACAAGTGCCGAAAAGTCAGGATTTGACGAATGCAATTTCCCTTTTGGTGTTTTTCCTTTTAATGAAGATTAGTATCGGAATGATGGGCAATAATATGTCAGATACTTTTTCTGAGTATTACAATAAGATTCCAGGGTGTGTGGATAATGAACTGAATAGCTTAGAAATATATAATTGGATGTTTGAAGCAGTGTTACATATTGGAAAGATTATCTGGCCGATATTGTTGGTTGGTGTTGCTATTGCGTTCCTTTCTAACCGGTTGCAGTTTTCATGGAAGGTAACAACAAAGCCGATGAAGCCTAAGCTGAGTAAGATCAATCCTATCAGTGGAATAAAACGCTTGTTTTCATTGCGGACTTTGGTTAAGACGGGAGTTTCCATTGCAACAGTTATTATTATTATTATCTTAGTATATACGACGATTAAGGATAAATGGTATCTACTTTTTAATATGTTGGATATGGATATTGGACAGGTCCTTGCTTTGGTTGGGGATGTGGTGATTGGACTCGGAATTAAAATTGCTGTTTTGATGATTATTATTGGATTGCTGGATTATGCATTCCAGAAATGGAAGAATACACAGGATATGATGATGTCCAAGCAGGATGTTAAGGATGAGTTTAAGAATTCTGAGGGAGATCCACAGATTAAGGGTAAGATTAAACAGAAGCAGAGAGAGGTTTCCATGCGTCGTATGATGGGTTCTGTTCCGCAGGCGGATGTGGTAATTACCAATCCGACCCACTATGCTGTAGCGATTCAGTATAAGAAGGAATTGCAGAGTGCTCCGGTTGTAGTTGCAAAGGGAACAGATTACCTTGCCGCTAAGATTAAGGACAAGGCGAAGGAGAGTGGTGTTGAGATTGTGGAGAACCGTGCTTTAGCCCGCATGCTTTATAACAATGTGGAGATTGACCAGGAGATTCCACCAGAGCTTTATCAGGCAGTGGCAGAGGTACTTGCTTATGTGTACCGTTTGAAGAATCCCGCGTCATGAGTTTCGTAAGATAAGATTACACCTAAATTATAATTTATAGGAAAGGAGAACAAGGCAGATGAAGTTTAATATGAGTTATGCAATTGCAGGTTATGTATTGGCAGCATTGGTTTTTTTGATTGTACCTATTCCAAACCTTTTGCTGGATATTATGATTGCCTGTAATATTATGGTTGCATTCATTATAATGTTTACTGCTATGTTTGCAGAGGAGACCTTGGAGTTGTCCTCCTTTCCAACGATTCTGTTATTTACTACCCTGTTCCGGGTAGCTCTTAACGTAACTTCTACCCGTCTGATTCTTGCCACCGGAGAACCGGGTAATGTCGTTACTACTTTTGGTAGCTTTGTTGGTGGTAACGATGTTGTGATTGGTTTTATCGTTTTTATTATTCTTCTAATTGTTCAGATGATTATTATTAACAAGGGTTCTGAGCGTGTTTCCGAGGTTACGGCACGTTTTACTCTGGACGCAATGCCGGGTAAACAGATGGCGATTGATGCAGATTTGAATACGGGAGCCATTACGGACAAGGAGGCACAGGCACGAAGGGAGAAGCTGCAATTGGAATCTGCCTTCTTTGGTTCTATGGATGGTGCTACGAAATATGTAAAGGGAGATGCGACTGCGGGTCTTATCATCACTGGTATTAACCTTGTGGGTGGTATTATTATGGGTGTAATGCGTCAGGGAATGGAATTGAATGAGGCATTTAGCCGCTATACTATTTTAACAATTGGTGATGGTCTGGTGAGTCAGATTCCATCCCTGTTGATTTCTCTTTCTACTGGTATTATTGTAACAAAGGCGGCGAAGGAAGAGGATATTGGTTCCCTGGTTGTGGGACAGCTCTTCAAGAATCCTATCGTATTACAGATTGTAGGAGCAACCTTAACCATGCTTGGTCTTGTGACTCCATTAAATAAGCTGATATTCTGTGGTCTGGGATTACTCCTTGTTATTATGGGTGTCCGGATGAATACGAAGAAGGAAGTTCGGGAAATTGAAGAAGAGGCACAGGAGGAAGAGCAGGAGGCTGATGAAATCCGCCGTCACGAGAATGTCAGCTCGTTGCTTGCTGTCGATCCAATTGAGCTGGAGTTTGGTTATGGTATCATTCCTCTGGCAGATGTGAATCAAGGTGGTGATTTGCTTGACCGAGTCGTTATGATTCGCCGCCAGATTGCATTGGAGCTTGGTGCGGTAGTGCCGATTATCCGTTTGCGGGATAATATACAGTTGAATCCCAACCAGTATATTATTAAGATAAAAGGAATTCAGGTCAGTGAGGGCGAGATACTGTTTGACCATTATATGGCAATGAATCCGGGCTTTGTAGAGGAGGAGATTACGGGTATTCCTACCTTTGAGCCATCCTTCCATCTGCCTGCTATCTGGATTACAGAAGCTCAGCGGGAGCGTGCAGAATCAGTTGGTTATACCGTGGTAGACCCACCTTCCATTATTGCTACGCATTTGACAGAGGTTGTCCGCAGGCATATTGATGAGCTTCTTACAAGAGAGGATGTACAGAATCTCATTAATAATATCAGGGATAATAATGCTACCTTGATTGAGGAGCTTGTACCGAAGCTTCTTGGCGTGGGTGATATCCAGAAGGTATTACAGAATCTGCTGCGGGAAGGTATTTCTATCCGTGACTTAATTACGATATTTGAGACACTGGCAGATTATGCGGCGACCACAAGAGATACGGATGTACTGACAGAGTATGCAAGGCAGAGCCTGAAACGTGCAATATCCAATAAGTATTTTGCGTCGAATGAGACGACACGGGTTGTGACACTGGATCCACAGATTGAAAAGGAGATTATGGGTTCTGTAAAGCAGACGGAACAGGGTGCATATCTCACTTTGGACCCGAATATAACACAACAGATATTGAATGTGACAGAGTCAATGGTCCAGAGGTTGGAGGAGAGTGGATGCAATCCGATTATTATTACTTCTCCTATTGTACGAATGTATTATAAAAAAATGACGCAGGATTATTTTGAAGATTTGATTGTAATATCATATAATGAGATAGATTCTGATGTAGAATTACAGTCCATAGGGATGGTGAGTTTAGATGATAATTAAAAAATATGAGGCAGAAACAGAAAATGATGCGATTTTAAAGGCAAAGGATGAACTGGGTGGCGGTGCAATTATTATGAATATTAAGACCACCAGACCGAAAGGAATATTCCGTTTGTTTCGTAAGCCTGTTGTAGAGGTGACGGCAGCTACCGATGATAAGCCATCAGCAGAGCCTGTTAAGCCTAAGATGGATGCTGTTAGTAACGAAAAGGCACAGAAGGCTGCAAAAGCAATTGAGGAGGCAATCCGCAGACAAAAACAGGAGTCTGTCAGTGATTCTGAGAGCTTAAAGGATGGGCGACAGAAGCGTTCTTCTGCCATTGAGGCGAAGCTTGATAATCTGGCAGATATGATTGAAAAGCAGATGGTTGTGGAAAATAAGGAAAAGGAACAGCCGAAGGATACTGATAATAAGGAAGAGCAAGAGAAGCAAGAGGAGACAGAGAGCCGAAATGCCAAAATCAGAGGGCTTTTATATAACCAGTTCCTTAGCAATGAGGTGGAAGAGAGCTATGCCCATATGCTGGTGGAAGAGGTGAAGGATTTACCAGATAAGGAAGAGGCGCTGGATGCTATTTTAGCCAATGTCTACCAAAGGATTGTACTAAAGCTTGGGCAGCCACAGGTCATTCGTTTGAATGAAAAGAATAAACCACGGGTTTGTTTCTTTGTCGGTTCTACTGGTGTAGGTAAGACAACGACGATTGCTAAGATTGCTTCATTATTTAAGCTGGAAAAGAAGGCGAAAGTGGCGTTAATTACGTCTGATACTTATCGTATTGCTGCGGTCGAGCAGTTAAAGACCTATGCCAATATTTTGTCTTTGCCTATCCGTGTTGTTTATTCCTCTGAGGAGATGAAAAAGGCATTGGAGGATTACGAGGATTATGATTTGGTATTGGTAGATACGGCAGGACGCTCGCCAAAGAATAAGAAACAGGTGGATGAGCTCGCAGAACTGTTAAATAGTACAGACGAAGCTTTGAGAGAGGTATATCTGGTATTAAGTGCAACTACCAAATACAAGGATTTGAAGCAGATTGTTGCAACTTATAAGGATATGGTAGATTTTAGAATTGTCTTTACCAAGCTGGATGAGACAAGCTGTTATGGAAATATATTAAATATCCGTTTGGACACGGGAGCTCCTCTGTCCTATGTAACCTGTGGGCAAGTGGTACCGGATGATTTGGGAATGCTGAATGCACAGGCAATCGCCAAACAGTTGTTAGGGGGTTGTGAGTGATGGATCAGGCAGAACGGTTAAGAAACCGAATAAAAGAGACTGAGAGAATGCCAGTAAAGCCAATGGAGACGAATGCCCGTGTAATTACGGTAACAAGTGGTAAAGGTGGTGTGGGTAAAACCAGCCTTTCTGTAAATCTGGCATTGCAGCTACAGAAAATGGGAAAGAAAACAGTTATTATTGATGCTGATTTTGGTCTTGCGAACATTGAAGTGATGTTAGGAGTACATCCGAAGTCCAATATTTCGGATTTAATCTATAAGGATTGCAGTATTTCTGATGTGATTACGCAGGGGCCGGAGGGAATTGGCTTTATTTCTGGTGGCTCCGGAGTAAGTGAGCTTGTGAATTTAGAGCGTTCGGATGTGCAGATATTTGTATCTAAGGTTGCTAAGCTGGATGCTTATGCAGATGTCATTATTATTGATACCGGAGCGGGGATATCTGATGTGGTACAGGAATTTGTACTCTGCAGCCCAGAGGTGCTTTTGGTATTGACGCCAGAGCCGACTTCAACAATGGATGCCTATGCCTTGCTGAAAACCCTTAACCGACGGAAGGATTTTTCTACCAGCGATAAGACGCTGCATGTGGTGTCGAACCGCGTAGCAAATGAAAAGGAAGGACAGACGTTGTTTCAGAATATCAGTATTGTTGCATCTCAATTTTTGAATATTCCCCTTCACTATATGGGCTATATTCCTCAGGATTCCAATGCAACAAAGGCGGTACTTCAGCAGCAGCCGGTTTCTATTTCCTATCCGAATACGATTTCTACAAAGTCTATCCGCTATATTGCGGAGCAGCTTTTAGAGGTGGAAGGTTCTATGAAACCGGGATTTGTAGGTATGTTTTTGAATTTGCTGCATGTAAAAAGAGCATAATTATATACAAATGAGTGTCTTAGTACTTTGCATAGCAAAGACAACAAAAACAGATTTGGGTAGAATGACGACTATCATATTGGCAGTGGGTAGTTTTGCAAATATCTATAGATATTATTACTTGACAGAGACTGGAAGAATTTGATATGTTTATAAAAAAGATTGGTGGTGAATTGTGTGCTGGATATGCTTTCGATTGGAGATAAGATTGATATCTTTGAAATTTTTGTGAACAGCGATGGCGAGCAGAAAAAGGCATATTATAGCCAGGTGATGGATAAGATTAACAGTACGCAGCTTGTCATTACGATGCCGACGCAGGGGACTAAGATGATTCCCTTGAGCATGGGGAAGCGGTATCGCTGTGAGTTCTATACCGGGAATGGGTTGTTTAGAGGTGATTTTATTGTAATAGAACGAGGACGGGAGGGGAACATCCCTGTAATTATACTGGAGGTTCGTACCACTTTAAAGAAGGTACAGAGAAGAGAGTTTTTTCGATTGGACTGTACTTTGCCAATGAAGTATCGGATTGCTGAGAAGGATGAGACAATTGCCAGAGAACAGCTTAGGGATATGCAATGGCAGGATGGAGTCGTTTTGGATATTAGTGGAGGCGGGCTTCGTTTTGTAATTTCAGGAGCGTTAGAGAATGGCTCTTATATTCAGTGTAAGCTGGTTTTGGAGGTGCATGGGAATTATAAAGAGTTTTATATATATGGCAGAGTAATTGATTGTAAAAACAAACCGAACAGTGTTCGCCTGCATGAGTGCCGGATTAAATTTTATAAGCTGTCAGAGGCAGAAAGTGATCAGATTGTTTCTTTTATTTTTACAGAAGAGCGCAAGAAACGAAGCAGTAAGTAAGAGTTTTGATAACATTTTTTCATAAAAACAGGGATATTAGATTAATATCTAATATCCCTGTTTTTTATTGTTTTTTCAAAAGGGTTTGCAATAATTCTAAGCGTTGCTTTTCGGCGGGAGACATTGCATCTAATAAAATCTGGTTTAATATAGCACTTTCTTCTTTGCTAAAATTTAGATTTTTTTGTTGTAATGAGCTGCTGAGTGCCATCATAGAGGAGAGCATTTCATTTTGCCCTAATCCGCTATGTTCTTTTACCCAATTCATCAGGAAGGTTCTTTTATCCCACCCAATCTGATTAAGTCTTTGGTCATTGAGCCAGTTTGGATTCATAGGCGTCTCCCTTCATAATATTTTGAATGAGTGCTGACATATCAGCGTTAGAGCCAGTTGCGTTCTGACTGGACAACAGCATCGGAAGGAGTTTGGCTAACAGATCGTTGTTTCCATTTTCCTGACCAGAAGGGGCATCCTTGCCATCGTTAGGGGAAGAAGTAGTACTTTGCGCTTTACTGACTTCCTGAAAGGCGTGGTATACTTTCCCTGCCTGAATTACATTTAGTATCATATCCAATTGATTTGCAGGTCTGCCGTGTGCTTTGGCACGCATTGCATATAGCATATCCTCTATGTTGTGGTTTTCTTCCTCCAGACCGCAGGCAGACAGCGTATCGGAGTCATCAAAACCTTTCATTATCTGCATCATTTCCTGCATTTTTATATAAATTGCAAGAGGTTTCTTCATATTGAGATGAACATACGGCACTGCTTCATAGAGCATATCCATATTGGCATCATAATGATGGAAAAATTGTTCAATGGGTTTTTGAGTTTCGTTCAATTGCCGGACCTCCATATAATTATATCCCTGGGACAAAATATTTCTGACCCTAATATCAATATATATATATGAAAAAAAATGAAAAATAGAACCTTTTTTAAATATTTTTTCTGTTTCTGCATATATATAGAAAGAAATCAATATAAAAGGAGGCAGCACTGTGAATGAACAAATGCTGTTTCAACGGATGGATTATATGAAAAATCCTAATTTAGTTTTTGAGGAAAATACACTTTATGAGATGGACCCCAACTGTATGAGACAGAGAGAACAGGATGTTCAGGCGGCAATCCGTTCAAGCTTACAGAGGGATAATGTTATTCATCAGGAGATGGAGACAAATGAGGATATGACAGAACCGGTACTGGATGAAGGCGTTGCAGAGGAACCAATATTTACACTGGAGCAGGATGAGCCGGTGACAAATATGTTTTTTCAAGAGAAGGTAAAAAACAGGAATAAAAAACAGGGGATACTTTGTTGGTTGTTATTGTTACTGTTTATTCGCTCATAGAAAAGAGGGTCGGATAATTCCGACCCTCTTAGTTTCCTGTCTGAATATTGGTAAATCAGGATTAGCAGCATCCACCGCCAAAGCCACCGCCGTTACCACAGCAGCAGGAGATTAACAATAATGGAAGGATGATGTCACAGCATCCGCCGCCACCGCAGCTATCTGATCCACAGCTATTACCACAGCAGCAGAAGAGAATAATAATCCACCAAATGTTATTACCTCCAAAAAATCCTCCTTCACATCCAGAACCACAATGTGTTGCAGCTAAATCACTCATACGAGCCTCCTAAAGATTTGTTTTACACTGCTATATTATGCAGTATGGCTTGTCTGGTTGCATAAGAAAAAATAAAATTTTTTTCTTTGAAAAAACACAGTAATAAAGGGCGTTTCCAAAGATTTCATGAAAATTTTTTTAATAATTTCTTGACAATGTTTAAAAAATTGTTATAATTGTTACATAAATGTTAAATTAATGTTACACATGTTGGAACAGAAATTTAATAATTATGTAAGGAGATTAATTATGAAAACCAAGAAGACTATAGCAATGTTTACGATGATAGCAATTCTGTTTATTAATTGTTATAATCCTGCAAAAGCAGAGGAAACAACAATAACCACAACAGATGCTGCTAAGACTGAGCAAACACAGGCGAATGCTTCTACGGAAGAAAACAATAAGGCAGATGCCTCCGCTAATGCGGATTCTGATACGAAATCAAAGAAGGCAGCAAAAAAGACTTCTAAGAAGAAAAAAAAGGCTGGAGCAGAAAAGCCAGCGTACTCCAAGAAGGAGCTTCGTTATATGGCAGCAATTATTTTCTGTGAGGCGGGCAATCAATCCTATGCTGGTAAGCTGGCGGTTGGTATTGTAGTAAAGAACCGTATGGAATCCAAGAAATTCCCTAATACAATTAAGGGGGTACTGTATCAGAGCTATCAGTTTACTCCTGCAAGAAACGGTGCATTAAATAAGGCATTAAAGACCTATGATAAGAATGGTTTTAAATCAAAGAAATACTATCGTGATTGTTTAAAGGCAGCCAAAGAGGCATTGTCAGGTGTTAAGACAGTTAAGGTAAAGGGAAAAGAAAAAAATATGAAGGGATATCATTTCTTTAGCCGCTATGTTTCTGGCTGTAGATTAAAGATTGGCTCCCATATGTTTAAATAAGAATAATAGTTAGAAAAAATCTGTAAATGTTGCATTTACAGATTTTTTTTGTTAAACTGGAATGAGATGTTACTATACACTTATGTGTTGAGTAGAATGTGTTATAATACGGTAAATTAAATATGAGGAGGAATGCTATGCCAAAGAATAGAGTAATCAAAAATTTGGTTGTAATTGCTTCTTCCACAGGAGGACCAAAGTCCTTACAACAAGTGATTCCAAAGTTGCCTAAGAATCTAGACGCTGCAGTGATTGTGGTTCAGCATATGCCTTCCGGCTTTACAAGGTCGTTAGCAGAGCGGTTAGATAGTTTGAGTGAAATTGCAGTTAAGGAAGCGGAGGAGGGAGAGTTACTACAGAATAGTCAGGTCTATATTGCTAAAGGTGGTTTACATCTTAAGGTAATAGAAAGCAAGGGGAATGTGCTTCTTTCGCTGACAGAGGAACCACCACGGGAAGGAGTACGGCCCTGTGCCAATTATACATATGAGTCGTTGATTGACACTAACTTTGAATCTCTTGTTGCGGTTGTAATGACCGGAATGGGAGCAGATGGAACTGTTGGAATCCGCAATTTAAAAAAAGTGAAGAATATTTATACCATTGCACAGGATAAGGAAACCAGTATTATTTATGGCATGCCTAGGATGGTAAAGGAGGCGGGATTATCCGATATTTCTTTGCCACTGAACAGGATTGCCGATGAAATCACAAAAAAGATGGGGGTGCGATAGCATGGACGTAAGTCAGTATCTTGAAATTTTTATTGATGAAACAAAGGAACATTTGCAAAGCTTGAGCGACAATTTGATGGTGCTTGAGAAGGAGCCGGAGAACAAGGATACGATTAATGAGATTTTCCGTGCCGCCCATTCCATGAAGGGAATGGCAGGTACAATGGGATATAAGCGTATGCAGAAATTAACCCATGTAATGGAGGATGTGTTCTCGGAGGTTAGAAGTGATAATATTAAAGTGACTGCGGATTTAGTAGATGTATTATTCCGTTGTCTGGATGCACTAGAGGCATATCTTGACAATATTATGAATTCTGCGGATGAGGGTACGGAGGATAATGAAGAGATTGTTAATCTGCTCAAAAAGACATTGGATGGTGGTGCTTCGCCTGAGGAAGAGACAGCTAAGCCGGCTGCTGGACAAGAGTCTGCTGAGGATAAGAATGAATCAGAGGATGATCAGGAGAAACGCAAGTATAAGAATTTTAAATTTGCAGAGTTTGAAAGACATGCCATCATAGAAGCTGGTGAGGAGAATAAGAATGTCTTTGCTGCTACAGTATATGTTCAGGAGAACTGTTTATTAAAGGCTGCAAGAGCTTTTCTGGTATTTAAGGAGCTGGAGAATCTTGGCGAGATAGTGAAATCTACGCCGTCTGTTCAGGATATTGAGGATGAGAAGTTTGATTTGGATTTCAGTATTTGTGTGATTACAGAGCAGAATGAAGAAAAGGTTCGGGAGGCAATATTGTCCGTATCTGAGGTGGATGCTGTTTATATGGAGAAGCTAGATACTTCCATTTTTGAGGCGTCTGCTTCTAAGGAGGAAGAGACGACGAAGTCAGACACTAAGGAGGAGTCAAATGCAACTGCTTCTCAGGCGGCAAAGGCTGCGGAGCAGAAGAAGGCTCCTGCTAAGGCTGCCGGAAGTAAGCCGGTTATTAACCGTTCTGTTCGTGTAGATTTGGAGAAGCTGGATGAGCTGATGAATCAGGTGAGTGAGTTGATTATTGCCAAAAATGGTTTGGTTTCAGCGAGTGAACATGATGCAAGTCTGAGTTCTCAGAATTTTACAGAGCAGATTGAATATTTGGAGCGTATTACAACGAATCTGCATGAATCGGTTATGAAGGTTCGTATGATGCCAATCGAAAGTGTTGTCAATCGTTTCCCACGAATGATTCGGGATTTGAGTAAGAAGCTTGGAAAGCAGATGGATTTATTTATGTCTGGTGAAGATACAGAGCTTGACCGTACGGTTATTGATGAGATTGGTGACCCATTGATGCATCTGCTTCGTAATTCTGCCGACCATGGTCTTGAGAGTACCGAACAGCGTATTGCCCTTGGTAAGCCGGAGAAGGGTTCCATCTGGCTGAATGCATATCAGGATGGTAACAATGTTGTGATTGAGGTGCAGGATGATGGTAGTGGAATCAATGTGGATAAGGTTCGTGATAAGGCGATTGAGCGTGGAATTGTAGCACCGGAGCAGGCACAGACGATGGAGGATAAGGAGATTGTAGATTTCTTATTTATGCCAAGCTTTTCTACTGCAGACAAGATTACGGATGTATCCGGCCGGGGTGTTGGTCTTGATGTTGTGAAGAGTAAGATTGAGGGTCTTGGTGGTGATATTGAAGTTCGTACCAAGAAGAATGAAGGCTCTACTTTCACGATTCGTTTACCGTTGACGCTTGCGATTATTCAGGCGTTGATGATTGAGCTGGGAGAGGAGAAGTATGCGATTCCTCTTGGCTCGATTCAGACTATTGAGGATGTTCCGATAGAGGATATTAAGTATGTACAGAATAAGGAAGTAATTCATCTTCGGGGAAGTGTGATTCCTCTGGTACGGCTGTATGGTCTGCTGGATTGCCCGCCAAGAGAGGAAGAACCGGAGAGCCTTACGGTTGTTATTGTTACCAAGGGTGATAAGCTTGCCGGACTGGTGGTAGATAATCTTATTGGTCAGCAGGAGATTGTTATTAAGCCATTGGGCAAATACATACATGTTGAAAAGATGATTAGTGGTGCAACCATCCTTGGTGATGGAGAGATTGCGTTAATTTTAGATGCCAATGCATTGGTTTAGAGCAGGGGGTGAAGAGATATGATGGACAGTAGTGAAGCAGTAGTAGCGGATACCAAGCAATATATTGTTGTTAAGATTGATAATGAGCAGTATGGAATTGATATTGGATATGTAGATAACATTGTCCGAATGCAGAGAATTACCCGTGTGCCTAAGGCACAGGATTACTTTGAGGGAGTAATTAACCTTCGTGGTGAGGTGATTCCTGTTATGAGTATGCGAAAGAAGTTTTGTCTGGATGATGATGTGATAACTGGTAAAACACGTATTATTATTTTAAAGACAGATCAGCAGGCATTAATTGGCGTTCAGGTGGATGAGGTTAAGGAGGTTGTAACCTTATCGGAGAGCGAGGTAGATAAGATTACTTATGACAAAAAGCAGGAGGATAACAATACCTATTTATCGGGCATTGGTAAGCATGATGGTGAATTAATATCTTTATTGGATATTAATGCAGTGATTTCCGAAGAGGAATAGTGTAGATTTGAGGTGAGCATTATGCCAATTAACAGCTTGGAAGAAATAACGGATGGACAATATGATGTACTTAGGGAGATTGGGAATATTGGGGTAGGCAATGCAGTGACTGCTTTGTCTGAAATGCTTGGGAGCCGATTAATTGGTATGGCAGCACCCAAAGTAGGACTGATGGATATAGATAAGATTGCTGATGTGATGAATGGACCGGAGAATCCTATTGTAGGAATACTAATTACGCTTAGCGGAGATGTAAATGGAATGATGATGTTTGCAATGGATGAAGGCTCTGCCAGACGATTAGCGAATCAGATTCTGATGAAGGAATCGAATGAGACGACCTTTTCACATATGGATTTTTCTGTTTTAAAGGAGATTGGGAATGTGATTACCGGTGCATATCTGACAGCTATTTCAACGATGACAGGATTGCAGATTCGTACTTCTGTCCCTGAGGTATGCCATGATATGGCAGGGGCGATACTAAGTGTTCCAGCGATAGAGTTTGGTAAGATGGGCGACAAAGCATTGATGATTGATTCGGCATTTGATGAGACGAAGCAGGATATCAATGGATACTATCTTTTGATGCCGGATATGGAATCATATAATAAGATTATGGAAAAGTTTGGTTTATAGGTGTTAATTGTAGGTGTTGACATATGGGAGAAAGAGTAAAGGTTGGGATGGCAGACTATAATGTGTGCCAAGCTCCCGACTCAATAATTACATTAGGATTAGGTTCTTGCGTTGGTGTTGTATTATATGATAAAACAACAGGAATTGCAGGAATGCTGCACGCTATGCTTCCGGATAGTAATTTGATACGGAATCATGCTAACCGGGCAAAGTTTGCTGATACCGGGCTGGAGGATTTGCTGAAGCTCTTGGCAAAAAAAGGTGTTAGAAAGGAGAATCTGGTTGCGAAGCTGGCTGGCGGGGCAAGGATGTTCAACTTTTCTGGCAGCTCTGATATATCAGGAATTGGAGACCGCAATGTGCAGGCGGTTAAGAAAAAGCTAATGGAGTATCATATTAAGCTGGTAGCGGAGGATACAGGTTTAGACTATGGACGCACCGTTGAGTTTTTTCCACAGACTGGTTTGTTAGAGATTAGAGCAGTAGGCAAGGGAGTAAAATCAATTTAGCAGGAGGATTAGATGGAAGATTATTCACAATGGGTAACAGATCCGGCAAAGGGTAAGTTAAAATATTTAAGACCCTTAATTGTGTTGGTTCCAACGCTGATTGTCTGTATATTTAATATAAGTACCGGTATTCCATTAAATAGTGCGGTATGGCGGTTGTTAATTACAATTCTGTTGTTTTTTGCAGTTGGCACAGTTGCACAGAATATGATGCGTAAGATTATTATACAGGCAGAGTTAGATGCAGTAGAGAGACAGAAAAAGGCACAGAAGGAGAAGGAAGAAGCTTCTTTAGAAGGTGAAGAGTCTGAAGAAGATTTAGAAGAAGAGGCAGAGCAGGCAGAACAGGAATAATATGTATCTGACATAATAAGATGGCAAATGGGAGGGGTTTATGAACGAGAAGGAAAAGGATAAACTCTGGCAGCAATATAGTACGAAACGCACAGCTGCTGTAAGAGAACAGTTAATAATAGAATATGCCCCGCTTGTCAAGCTGGTAGCCGGACGCTTGAGTATGTATCTTGGTTATACAGTGGAATTTGATGATTTAGTTGGTTATGGAGTATTTGGCTTGATTGATGCCATTGATAAATTTGATTATAATAAGGGAATTAAATTTGAAACCTATGCTAGCTTAAGGATTCGTGGAGCTATTTTAGACCAGATTCGTAAAATGGACTGGATTCCAAGGTCGCTTAGACAAAAGCAGAAGCGGATGGAACAGGTAACCATGGATTTGGATAGTAAGCTTGGGCGAGCTGCGACAGAAGAAGAGATTGCCGAGGCACTTGAGATTTCTGTAGAGGAATATTATACATGGCAGGGACAGTTTAAAGTAACAGGAATTTCCTCTTTGGAGGATTATTTAGAGCAGGGCTCGGAGGTTAAGGCATCAGGTACACGAAGGGCCGTAGCAGAACAGCCGGAGCTTGCTATGGAGGAGCAGGATCTGAAACGGGTGCTTGCAGAGGCTCTGACACAGCTTACAGAAAAAGAGCGTCGAGTCATTGAGTTATATTATTATGAGGAGCTGACATTAAAAGAGATTAGTCAGGTGCTGGAGGTATCAGAGTCCAGAGTTTCACAGTTGCATACTAAGGCGTTACAGAAGATGAAGAGCCGTATGGGTGGGCAGATGGAATTATTTATGGGATAATTGACCTAAGGTTTGCCTTGAGGAAGGACCCACGAAGTGGGAGGAGTCCTGAAGGCGGTTTATATTGAGAATGAAGGATATATTAGAGTTATGGGATATAAAAATGGTTTTTTTCAATTGGAAGTGAAGGATGGAAGAACATATATTAAGCTTTTCCCGCCAAGGAATGGTGGTACCCCAATTAATATCAAGGAGCTTGCGGGCTATCTGGAAAGTGAGAATATATTTGATTTTGATATTAATAAGCTGAATCAGGCGATTGAGGGTCTAAATGAGGATGTTGTTCTTGTCCCAGTTGCACAAAACGAGATATTGCCGACGGATGAGAAGATGATGTTTCAGGTATCAGAAGACCGGCTGCGTGTGGTAGCTCGTTTTTATCCTGCATCCAAGGGAGGAAGTCTGCTAGATACTGCTTCTATTATCCGTTTGCTGAAGCAGAGACAGATTATTTCCGGTATTGATGAGAATACGATTCGTAGTTTCCTACATAAAAGGCAGTATTGTAAAAGTTATCAGATTGCTAAAGGAACCCCATGTAGACATGGTGAGGATGCTTGGATTGAATATCATTTTGATGTAGAGCGTAAGGCGAAGCCGGCATTGCTTGAGGATGGTAGTGTGGATTTTCATCAGTTGGATGCAATTAATCATGTTTCTAAAGATGACTTGCTTGCTACACTTCATTTAGAAGATGCGGGAGATTCGGGGGAGGATGTGTATGGTAGCAGCCTTGCACCGAGAAAGGTCAAAAAGGAAACCTTGAAATATGGTAAGAACATTCGGGAATCAGAGGATAGAACACAGATTTTTTCCGAGATTGATGGACATGTGCGTCTGGAAGGGGATAAGATATTTGTTTCGGATACCTTTGAGGTGTTGGGAGATGTGGATTCCTCTACCGGAGATATTGAATATGAGGGGAATGTAGACGTTAAGGGCAATGTGCGTACCGGTTTTACGATACGGGCGACAGGAGATGTAAATGTTAAAGGCGTTGTAGAAGGTGCTTCTATTTATGCAGGGGGTAAGGTTGTTATTCAACGGGGTATTCAGGGCATGAGCAAGGGATATGTGGAATGTGAAGACAACCTATGTGCAAAGTTTATTGAAAATAGTGTGGTGAAAACAAAGGGTTCTATTATTACGGAGGCGATTATGCATAGTGAGGCATTTGCACAGGGGGATGTGATGGTTTCCGGCAAGAAGGGCTTGGTTACCGGGGGAAGAGTGTGTTCACGTTCTATGATTGATTTAAAGACCGGTGGCTCGGATATGGGAACTGTGACAAAGCTGGAGGTTGGTGCTGACCCGGAGACAGTGGAAAAATGTCATATGCTGGCGAAGCGTCTGCCGGAGCTGCAGCGTGATATTGATACGAACCAGAAGGTTGTTGATATGTACAGTAAGCGCCTTGCCAATGGAGATAAGCTAAAGCCGGAGAAGCTTCAGAATTTAAAGCAGGCTCAGATTGCTGTGACAGAGGCAACCAATGAATTCAAGGAGTCACAGGAGGAGCTTGAGGTATTGCAGGAGCAGATTTCAGCGAATTCTAATGGCTTAATCCGGGTACAATCGGTGCTTTATCCCGGTGTTGAGGTTATAATTGCGGATGTACAATACCATGTCCGTACCAGTACCAAATATTGCCGTTTGGTTCGGGATGGTGCGGATATCAGAGTGCAGGCATATTAGTTTGTTAGGGAGGTGGAGTGTATGGCAGTTTCTCCGTTAACACTACAAATGACAGTTCCTATGACCAATGATATGGCACAGGTGCAGAATCAGGAAAATACCCGTGCGAATACAGAACACATGCAGTTTGCTAATGCGAATGAGAAGCAGGCACAGGTAAAGCATGAAACGGTTATCCAGAAGGATACTGCAGATTTTGCAGAATATCGTTATGATGCCAAGGAAAAAGGGAATAATGAATATTCCGGCAATGGTGGCAAGAAGCGTAAATCTGCCAAAGGGCAGGAGAATGCTGAGGAAGATGAGGATACGAACGTAAAGCATGGGAAGAAAGAAAAGAGAAAGCATGTGGTTGAGATTGATATTAAGCTTTAGGGGTAATAATTAAAAGCACAGTGAATAAAAGGAGAAGAGAAATGAGTCCGGTAGTTTTTTTCTTAACGATAATTGGAATATGTCTGATTATTGCAAGCTTTATTTTTTTTGATAAAGATGAAACTTTGCATAAAAAACAGGTTGTTATGTTAAATGATTATGAGTTGGATGAGCAGGAGCTTGCCAAGCTTCAGGAAAGCATAAGGGTTGTTGTAAAAGAATATAGTGACCAGTTGATTACGGATACAAACCAGCAGCTATCCTCCGTTTCTTCCCAGAAAATGATGGAGATTTCAGAGCTGGCAGAGCAGGTGCTTGAGGACATCAAAAAGAACCATAAGGAATGTGTTTTTTTATATGATATGCTTGAGGATAAATCAGAGAACCTGAAGCAATATGTTAGTAATTCTGCCGAGAAGCTTTTTGCTATGCAAAAGGATGTGATGCGGGTGCTTCCAGAGGAGGATAAAGGGAAGGCTGAGGAGGTTTTAAAGGATAGAAGCACGCAAAGCCAGATTCAGGAATATCTGGTGGAGCAGGTAAAGCAACTGGAGGGAAATGATGCACCGGATGAAGATATGGAGGGGGTTGCCGATGTACAGGAGAGAAACCGCTTGATTCTTGATATGGTAAAGGATGGTAAGGAACCATTGGAGATTGCAAGAGAGCTTGATTTAGGTGTGGGTGAAGTACAGTTAGTGGTAGATTTATTTCAAGGAGAATAAGAAATGAAGATAACATATTTTTTACGAGGACTTGGAATTGGTATTATATTTAGTGCCTTGATTCTTTCTGTGGCATTTCGTTCTTCTGATTCCTCCATGACCGATGAGATGGTGATTGAACGGGCAAAGGAGCTTGGCATGGTAGATGCTGGAGATTCGGATGATGAATTAGATAAGCTGTTATCTAAGAAGGAGGATACTACCAAAGAAGAGAGCAGTGAGGCACAGACGTCAACAGAGGAATCGTCGAGTGAAGCAGATACTACAAAGGCAGCAAGTACAGAGGGGCAGACAACACAAGCGGTAACGACCGAGGAAGCGACGACGCAGGAGAAGACGGAAGAGGCAGCTACAACGGAAGCACCGAAGAAAAAAACACCTAAGACGGTGTCAATTACCATATCCAGAGGCATGTACTCTGAGCTGGTATCGGAAACCTTGGTTAGTCTTGGTGTGATAGATGATGCCGCAAGCTTTAACAAGTATCTCAATGACAATGGTTATGCCGGTCGTCTGGTGGTGGGAACCTATAAGCTGACACCGGGTGAGGATTATGATTCCATTGCAAGAAAAATAACTGGAAGGTAGAATATATTAAGGGATGTAGAGAACTTTTTCTTGCATCCTTTTTTTGTTTGTGCTATACTACCATAGGTAAAAAATATACACATATCTTTTATTGCCGGGTTGGTGCCATAAGGTTGCCCGGTGGACGGATATGGAAGCTTATAACCAAGGAGGTATTTTAAATGAGCGTTATTTCAATGAAACAGTTACTTGAGGCTGGTGTACATTTTGGACATCTGACAAAGAGATGGAATCCTAAAATGGCTCCGTACATTTACACAGAGCGTAATGGTATCTACATTATCGACTTACAGAAGTCTGTTGGTAAGGTGGATGAGGCCTATAACGCAGTTAAGAATTGTGTAGCAGAGGGTGGTAAGGTGCTTTTTGTAGGTACCAAGAAGCAGGCACAGGATTCTATTAAGTCTGAGGCAGAGCGTTGTGGCATGTACTATGTAAACCAGAGATGGTTAGGTGGTATGCTGACGAACTTCAAGACCATCCAGACCCGTATTGCAACATTAAAGAAGTACGAGGCGATGGAAGAGGATGGAACCTTTGATGTACTGCCAAAGAAAGAGGTTATTGAAATCCGTAAGGAGATGGATAAGCTGCAGAAGAATCTTGGTGGTATCAAAGATATGAAGGAAATTCCGGATATGATTTTCGTTGTTGACCCACGCAAGGAGCGTATTTGTATTCAGGAGGCACAGGCTTTAGGTATTACTTTAGTAGGTATTGCAGATACCAACTGTGATCCGGAAGAGTTAGATTATGTTATTCCAGGTAATGATGATGCGATTCGTGCCGTTAAGTTAATCGTTTCCAAGATGGCAGATGCTGTTATCGAGGCTAATCAGGGTGCTGATGCCGGGGATTTAGAGAGCGAAGAGGAAGAAGAAGCATAATCATAGAAGATAGACGGAGGTTTTTAATTATGGCTATTTCAGCAAAGGAAGTTAAGGAATTAAGAGAGATGACCGGTGCAGGTATGATGGACTGTAAAAAGGCATTGACCGAAACCGATGGAGATATGGATAAGGCAGTAGAGTGGTTAAGAGAGAACGGTCTTGCTAAAGCTGCTAAGAAGCAGAGCAGAATTGCAGCAGAGGGTGTAGTTACCACTGTTGTTTCCGAGGATGGTAAGAAGGCTGCTATGGTAGAGGTGAATTCTGAGACAGATTTCGTTGCAAAGAACGAGAAGTTCCAGACCTATGTTACTTCTGTTGCGAATCAGGTATTGGCAAGCGATGTAGCTGACATTGATTCATTTATGGAGTGTCCTTCTGAGGCAGACGCGTCTGTTACAATTGCAGAGGAGTTAGCGAACATGACTGCTACTATCGGTGAGAAGTTAAGCATTCGCCGTTTTGAGAAGGTAGTTACGGATGGTATGGTTGTTTCCTATATCCATGCAGGTGGTAAGATTGGTGTATTGGTTGAGGCTGATACAGATTCTTCTAGTGATGCTGTGAAGGAGGCATTGAAGAATGTTGCTATGCAGGCTGCTGCAATGAAGCCTCAGTACACAAGCAAGGATGAGGTAGACCAGGATTACATCGAGAAAGAGAAGGAGATTTTAACTCAGGAAGCAAAGAACGAGAAGCCGGATGCCAATGATAAGATTATCAATGGTATGGTTATGGGTCGTATCAACAAAGAGTTAAAAGAAATCTGCCTGTTAGATCAGGTTTATGTTAAGGCTGAGGATGGTAAGCAGACCGTTGCTAAGTATATCGAAGAGGTTGCTAAGGCTGAGGGATGTAAGCTTGCTGTTAAGAAATTTATCCGTTTTGAGACAGGCGAAGGTCTTGAGAAGAAGGAAGAGGATTTTGCAGCTGAGGTTGCAGCGCAGATGAAATAAATCGTCTGATTATAAAGAACCCTATAAAACGCTGGGAACACGCATGTTTCCAGCGTTTTCTGCGATTTATAGGGTATCATAACTTGGTGCAAAATATCGTAAGTTTTTGCACCAAAGTTGGTCAAAAGTTGGTCAGGCAAGTTGGTCAAAATTTTTTTGACCAACTTTGGAAGCGAAGTTTGCATGATTTTTATATGGTAAAGAAAGTTGGTCAGAGGAAAGCAGAAGTTGGTCAGGATGATGGACATCTGCTTTTTTTGATATAATTAAAATTGCTTAAGGCGGGAAAGGAGACAATGATGCATTTAGTAGAAATTGAAACAAAACTGAGAAAGGATGGGGTAATCAAGATACCAGATAAGGAACTGGAGGCAACAGGACTACATGAGGTGATGAGGTATGTCTTTTATATTTGACAAAACAAAAAGGGGAGAGACGTAACGATTCTGGTGAATTTATACTTGAAAGAAGATAATGGAATACTATGACAAGGATGATAAAAGGATATTGGGCAACGCTTATTTTGTGGAAAAGTAAATGTTGCCTTTTTTTTGTTTGGAAGGTAAATTAGACAAAACTATTATTGTTGCTATTGCATACGTTTGCAAAATATATTTGTTGGTTATTGTGAATGGATATATCTATATGTTTCGGGTATTGTGGTTGTAACAAAACAAAGGAAGGAGCTGGTACAATGGAAATGAAAAACCTATGCGGAAAGATTCCCGTAGAACTGCACCTCAAGGTAAGAGCTGAAATTGAGCAGAGGGAAATCAGCACACAACAGTTTATCCAGCAGGTCATCGAAGAACATTTTATGGAAAAAGGAGTGAATCGTATGGAAGCAAGAACAATCGCAGTACAGGTAAGCGAGCAGTTATTTACAAGGCTCAAGAACGTAGTAGCATGGAAAGGATGCAAACAGAAAGAATTCCTTATCAGCGTAATCGAAAAGGCAATCGAGGAAGTAGAG